>NZ_JASHIF010000006.1:0-3029 GCF_030056595.1 Flectobacillus roseus | reverse complement strand
TGATGGAATACCAAACTATTTGGATACAGACAGTGATGGCGATGGCGTATTGGATGCTACCGACCAATGTCCAACGGTTGTAGGTATTGCACCAAGTGGCTGTCCTCTTGATACAGACGGGGATGGAGTAGCCGATGCTAATGACTTGGATGATGACAACGATGGTATCTTGGATAGTGTAGAGAATGCTGCAGAGTGTACGAGTGCAAGTGGCGTAGTAACAGCCAGCACCGACTGTGATGGCGATGGTATTCCAAATCGTTTGGATTTAGATAGTGATGGCGATGGTATCAAAGATGTAATCGAAGCTGGTGGTACAGACCCAGACAACGATGGTAAAATCGGTAGTGGCGTTCCAGTTGTTGATGCGAATGGCGTACCAACGTTAGCAAATGGAGGTCTAACCCCACCAAACACAGATGGTACAGGAGGCACCAACCCTTACGATTTAGATAGTGATGGAGATAACATTCCAGATTCAGTAGAAGGTACAGTGGATACTGATGGCGATGGTAAACCAAACTATGTAGACTTAGACAGTGATGGCGATGGCTTACTAGATTCAACAGAAGGTACAGTCGATACTGATGGTGATGGAATACCAAACTATTTGGATACAGACAGTGATGGCGATGGCGTATTGGATGCTACCGACCAATGTCCAACGGTTGTAGGTATTGCACCAAGTGGCTGTCCTGCTATACCATGTGCTCCAGTAGCACCGGGAACAATTACCGCCAGTCAAGCTTGTTGTGTAACTGTTGGTGGTTCATCTAGTTTTACATTGAGTGGAAATGGAGCAGGCGTGGTAACATGGTATGTTGTACCTAATAGTGCGACACCAAACTCAGGAACAGGAACAACTGCAGGGCCAATTGTCTTTAGTAATGTTGGTACTTATCAAATTGTATTTAGAACAACTAATTCGTCTATTCCTGCGGGATGTAATGTGCCAGCCGTTTCGGAAGCAACATTGGATTATAAAGTAAAAGCTATTCCAGTACAGTGTACAGCACCTAGTAGCAGTAATGTATCTGTGGCACCATCAAGTGCTTCGATTGTAACAGGAGGTAGTGCATCATTTGTCTTGAATGGAGGTTTACCATATAGCAATGTACAATGGGTTGTTAATCCAGCGGTAGGAGTAAGCCAAAATTCAGGCACTGGTTCTAATACAGGTAATCTAGTATTTACTCAACCAGGCGTTTACAGAGTATCATTTATCATGACGAATGTTGGCGACGGAACATGTATACCTGTACAGAAAGTATCTTCAGCATTGATTTGTGTAGGTGTAGATCCTTGTTCTCCTCCATCAGCAATTAGTATTGCATCTGAGACAGGAAACGACGAGTTATCAAAAGGACAGCCTCATACATTTACAGCAACAGGAGGTATCCCTGGTATAATGACTTGGACGATTTCTCCAACAACAGGAGTATCGGCTTCGTCAGGAACAGGTAATGTAGCGTCTGTAACATTTAGTCAAGTGGGTAATTATGTGGTGACATTCTCGTCTACCAACAGTAGTTTGCCATTGGGATGTACTCAGCCTGTATCTGTTTCGGAGTCTAAAAATGTGACAATTATATCTACGGATAAGCCAGTTTTAGGGATTACGAAAACAGCACCTTCAGGTTCTCTTTTAGCTAATAATAATTTTGAGTATACGTTCCAAATTCAGAATACAGGAACAATTGCGACTTCTGGAGTTATCACGGTTAAGGATACCCTACAAAATGGGTTAAGTTTTGTCTCTTCTAGTAATGCTTCGGGATGGACATGTATCGGGACAGGTCAAATTGTAACATGTACCAGATCCACTAGTATTAGTGCTGGAAGTAGTACTACATTTACTATAACAGTAACAGCTTTGAGTAACGGTATCTACCAAAACAAAGCTGGCGTGTATGGCGGTGGAGACCCAGTTGCGATTAGCGGAACAACGGCTGCTCAATCTAACATTACGAGTGTATCTGTAGGTCAGTCAGTCGTGAAATTAACTGCGAAAGTATTCTTGCGAGGCGCATACGATACCAATGTAGGATTGATGCTAGATGGCTTACGTAGCCAAGGTCTGATTCCATTAGTACAACCTTATGGTAAAGGCTCTTATACCGATATTCCTCACATTGGGGCTGAAGAAGCCACAACCACATCGGTGTTGTCAGTAACTGGCAGTAATGCGATTGTAGACTGGGTATCAGTAGAGTTACGCGATAAGAATAATCCAAGTGTGATTTTGTACAGTCGTTCAGGTTTAGTACAACGTGATGGCGATATCGTAGATGTAGATGGAGTAAGTTGCTTGAGTTTTGTAGGCGCTGTTCCAGAGAGTTATTATGTAACAGTTCGTCACCGTAACCACTTGGGAGCGATGACTGCCAATGCTATAGCGTTGACCTCCAGCTGTTCAGCCTTGGTTGATTTTACCAGTTCAAGTTTGAGCTTGTACAAAAAGGCAACAACAGATCCAGAATACACCGCTTATCCAACGGTAGACCTAGGTAGTGTCCGAGCATTATGGGGAGGCAATGCCAGTCCAGATCGCTTTGTGATTTACCAAGGGCCAAACAACGACCGTACTTTTATCGGCAGTGTGGTATTGACCGATGCGGGTAATACCGAAGGCTTGAACAACTACATGGTAACAGGTTACTTACGACCAGATATTAACTTAGATGGTCTGGTAATCTTCCAAGGACCAGGTAACGATGTAAACTTGTTGTTTAATGAGATATTCACTCATCCAGAAAACGTGGAGAAATTGAATAACTTCATTATCTACCAACAATTACCATAGAACTAAGTAGCAGAGGGGCTGAATAAACTCAGTCCCTCTCCCAAAACCATAGCAATATGAGACATATCCTATCCTCGATTTTCTTAGGAGTATCATTACTCATAAGTGGTCAAGTAGTTGGCCAAATCAAATATCAACTCAAGTTAGACGAAAACCTGAAGACTTACCATGTGTATGCTCTTTCAGAAAAGAGTTATAAATCTCCACACAATTTAATTAGTACTGC
>NZ_JASHIF010000005.1:0-29164 GCF_030056595.1 Flectobacillus roseus | reverse complement strand
GAAGTAAGGGAAACTCTCAAGGAAGAAGCTAAGGAAAAAGCTTACACGTTCATTGACTTCGTAATTGGTGCCATATTCATGGCGCTCTTTGTAACCATCGTAGTTTTTGGTGTAAGAGGATTTTCTAAGCTTTTTTCAAAACTTTTCCCCAAACTAAAAAAGGATGAATAGTATGAACTTTCTCGATTATCTAACCACCCTGACCACTGCCGACACGAGGCAGGCGCAGGGAAGGCTTGTGAAAGTCTCTGCTACAACCGCTTACGGATTGACATTCATCTTTTCAGATGCCAAACCAAGCGTAATTACGTATCCCAAAGGCGCTTTACTAGGAAGGATTAGACAAACCACTACGGTAGTTGATAAAAACACAAAGAAAACAGTTGCCTATACTGCCGTTGATTTGGATGAGCCGTTGCTGGTTGATGCAGTAAACCAAAAGTACTTGACTTACTTATGGTTCAAACCTACTGAACTTGAATTTGCGGATAATGGTGAACAACCAAGGGCAGACAACAAAACTGAGTTAGTTCCACTGTATTGCAATACCACCTCAGGTGTGAAACTTCGACCAGAAGCTAATACACTCAAGAAGGAGCTCAAGACGGTTAGCTATGGTAACATTGTAGGATACACCGACAAAAGCACCAAGAAATACCTTACCATTACCTTTTTGAAGGTATTTGATGCCAAAGGAAAGGCAATCGGTTGGGTTGCTAGTGATTATGTATCTTATATCAAGCCACAGTCAAAAGCCCTTCCAAAAGTTGATAGCACAGGAGGTGCAACTACTGTAATTGTTAGTCAAGATGATGACCCTCAATCTGGAATCTCCGATTCAACTGGAGCTGGGATTTTGAAAGTGGTTTTGTATGGCTTTTTCTTTTTGCTTTTTGGTCTGTTCTTCTATTCTAGTTATCGTGCTTATAAAGACAAAAAAAATGAAAGAAAAGCTAAACTGGTATAAGACCTTGTTGGTCACAAAGCCCATCACAGCCATCCTTTTGTTTCTTGTGCCCATTGGACTTATCGGATACTTTATTTTCAATCTCGGTAAAGACAAAGGCTTAAACACTCCTCCAAGTGATGCCCCAAGCCCTGAATACCAACCTCCAACGGCTCAGGAAAAGTCAGTCTTCGAGGAATGGACAAAGACCACAGGGAAAGTAATTGTAGAGCAGGCTCACAACTATTTTACAGCATGGTATAGCAAGGTATGGTATGGCGAAATGCGTGATTTATGTCATACACTCAAGGAACTAACAGATAAAGAGTTGATTTGGATAGCTAACGACTACAACCGAAAATACTTCAAAGATGGGACGTTCTTAACGGAGTTCATTGAGCACAAACTCTATGCAACCGCAGCCTACGACAGTGTACTTACTAGGCTCACAAAACTTAAGGCAAAGTAATGGCAAACATCTTAGATACCCTTGCCAACATCCTTTCTACCGACGAAATCAAGGATTTCATTACAGGCAAGAACAAGCCTGAAATCACGGTGAATACCAACGTAGAGATGGAAACTGAAACAATCAAGAATGTCGCATTCTATTTGTTTCTGGCACTCGGAGGTTTTGCTATCATTTTAGCATTCCTCATGTTTTGGGCAATGAAGTTTGCCCTCTCATCCTTCAAAAATTAACCCCTCAAAATGGCAATGGGAAAGAATTTGGATAAAAATATCAATATCGACGAACTCAAGGCACAAGCGGAGAAAAGAAAGCAAGATGCTGAGCTAGAGTTGCAACGAGTCGAACAACTGCAACAAGAACAAAAAGAAGCTGAGAAACAGCAAAAAATAGATGAAAGGCAGGCTCTTCTCGACAACGTTGCAACCTTCATGGCTCAGTCAAGGCAAGAAGCATTAGCAGGAAATCTCGCAAAGGCGGAAACGCTGAAGGGATTTGCTGAGGATGCCAAAAAGCTGGCAAATGAAATCCAGATTGATGGTGAAGAATTAGAGGAAGACGTAGTTGAACTACCCACTGAGCCATTCTTTGGCAAAGGGTACTCGGTAGCAAGACGATGGATTCTTACCACACTATTCACATTGGCGCTCTTTGCTATTTCAAGCTATCTCAATCACCTTGTCAAGCTTGAGGGGACTGACATCTCAATGGCAGTGCGGTCGGCTTGGATTGACTTCATTATCAAGCTCAATCATTGGTCAATTATGTGGCTCATTGTAGACGTCTCCTTGCTTATCAACTGGAGCGTTGTGTATCGATTCAGGAACAATCACGAAGCACCCGAACATAACTTAATATCGAAATGGTTTCTCAATTGCTCAGACGAATTTCAGGTAAAGCAAGCCTTGTATTTGGTATATGCCAAAGCTTTCTCATTTGCCATCATGTATTTAGCCAGTCCAATCACCAATTCGTAATTAGACAGGCTGTAGTAGACACGATGAAAAGCCTCTATCATAATCTGGAAAGACCTAATAATAGAGGCTTTCTTATCGACAAAATCAACAAAACGGCAGGTGCGCCAAAAGGCTCAGCCTATTGCTCAAGTGGAATCATCTACATTGGTAAGTGTAACAGGCTTCCTGTAAAAGCCACCCCACGAGCTCTATCATGGTTAAGGCACTCAGCTATCAAACGGCAACATGGTAAGGCTATCACCACTGAGCCAGTAGTCAAAGGTGATATTGCCTTATTTAATTGGTCGAAGGGACAGTGGCACGTTGAGGTCGTAACCCAATGGAATATTGCAGGAGACAAAACAAGGTTTCGTACAGGAGGCTTTAATACAGGCTCTCCCTACGACCCAAAACGAAGGAAACAAGGTATTTTCCCACATCTAAGACGAAAACAAGATGCAATCATCCTCAACTACCAAGAGTTCTGGAAGCTCAACAGCAAAGAAGTCAAAGCTCTTAATCATTGGCTCATTCATCGGCATTAGTTTACTCTCCTGTTCTGATGCCCAATATCAAGTAGTGGATCACCTCTTGGGCATTGAAACACCAGAGAAAAAGGATACAGTCGACATTGAAAAGGCTGCCTTTAACAAGCTATCTGAACTAGATACAGTCCCTGAATTCGGAACACTGGACTATTTTGATGCGACGGATACTGCATTCGCTAGATTGGAAGGAAAAACACCGAAAACACTCAATCCATCTACGCCACACAGAAAAACATACCGAAGACCCAGAGACCGATTGTCCATGCGCTCAGATAGCGAAATAGAAAAAGCCTTTGAAGAGGCAAAAAGAAAGATAGCTCAAATGTACGATTCTACTAACCACTAATATGTTACTACAAGTTAATTATGAGCAAATTTTCACACCGATTGTTGTATCTGGAATAGTTGCTCTGGTGGTGTGGATTTTTAGAACAAAAACTGAAGAGACGAAGGAAAGAATTGACGCACGACAGGAAGAAATCAAAGACATTCAAGAGAGGCAAAACAAGCATGGGGAACGTATTGCGGTACTAGAGAAAGATTCTCTTAACCAGCAAAATGGTATCAACGAACTTAAACAAGCTCTCAAGGAACAAAAGGCTGACTTCACGGCTCAATTCAACCATCTCTCAAGTCAAAATAACGAAATTCTAAAGCAGTTAAAATAGCATGAAAAAACTCATCTTTTGCTTACTATTCGGATTTATTCCGATGCTAGGTTTTTCACAAACCCTCAGTCAAGATACCTTATCACCTCCTAGTGTGGTGGTGATTATTGAGACAAATTACGTATGTGATTCAGCCGATTTTCAACCACAAGCACCCCAAAATGCCAAGAAATCAAAGCCTCAAAAATTACCCGTTAAGAAAAAGAAATTCATGAAACGAGGAGATTTTTGGTCTAATGTACTCGACCTTACTAAGATTATTGTCCCTGCATTAGTAACCGTTTTAGCCGCTACTTCAGCTAAATAATCATGGAAGAAAAAGAGCTTGTGTCAGAAAAGTTGCAATACGCTTCTATCGTCGTTTCAATGACTTCAGGTCTGATTTCGATTGTATGGGTATCCTATCAAGCAGGTGTTTTTTTCGGATTATGGGGAAAACCTAAACGTAAAACTTTTTAAGCAAGTTTTTACAATTTGACCCCAAAAACATCGAAATAAGCGTATTAACGCAACATTTTAAAAATTACAATTGTAAAATGTCCCTAATCTGTCTAAACAAACTAGGTTGGAATGTCGATAAAGTCGCATTCGAAAAAGAGGTTAGGGATATTTGTTCCGATCCGCTAATTCGTATCAAAAACCCTAACTGGTTAACGCTTGTCTTCAATGCCGAATCCAGTATGAAGTTTCCGAATGTGAATCGTATTGGTGCAGTAGGCTACATTCAAATTACAAAGTCCACAGCAAAGGATTTGCAAACCACAGTGGAGCACCTGAAAACGCTAAGTCCGATTGAGTACCTGTACTATGTTCGCAAATACTTACGAATGCGAGTGAAACAATATGGAGCACCTGATTCAGCCTACGAGCTTTACGCACTGGTGCATTATCCAGTCGCATTCAAAAAGGCTGAGAACTATGTACTCTATCGAAAAGGCTCTGATGCTTACTCAGGGAATAGCGATTTAGATTACAACGGTGATGGTGCCGTTACAGTCAAAGAAATGAATCAATTCTTTGATAAGCGCTTACCACTCTTGTATGACAAAGAGTTGCTTTTCACTCCAGAGGATTCATCAAGAATTTATCTGGCAAACATTGAACTCAAGTATATCCTTGCAGGTCTGTTTTTTGGATTAGCGATGCTGGTTGGTATAGTATATTATTTTAAGAAAAATCAAATCACTAAATACCTTAAAAATCATGTTCTCTTTAGGAAAAAAGAAAAAAGGCTTCCGATTTGACATCGATGAACAAGTAGAGTACATCGGTGAGCTAAAATCAAAGAAAGGTACATACAAAGTCATCTCTCGTAAACATGAGGATGATAAAGAAGTGTACAAATGTAAGAAAGGTGCTAAAACGGAACTATTCACGCTCTCGGTCTTGAAAAAAGCCAAGGGACTAGGTGCTGTTGACAAGCCTATCTCTATTTCAGATGTAGATGAGCGAGCTAAAGAGCTTCAACGTCGCTCTGGAGTAAAAGAGGTCAAAAAGGTCACTACGTATAACCTATCTCGTAAGGAGGCAAAAAAGATTGCTTTCCAAGAAGCTAGAAACAAGTAGTTATCCGATACCTAACCATTCTAAAATATCATTGGTAGCAAAACCAACATTCCCTAGTTTAAAATTGTCCGTCAATCTTGGATTTTTGCTACCAATTCATTCCTGGCATTTAGTATTTAAGCAAGCCCGGTTATTCTTTTTTGGTAGCAAAACCAAATTTTCATAAAATGAATAAATTAGCAAAAATTCTTCTAGTTGTTTTAACAGTTCTATTACTTGCTGTTGGAGGATACTATTTCTTGAATCGAAAGAAAACGGAGGCAGAAACATTAGCCAAAACAGATGATGCTTTCTATCTGCAGTATGCTGACAATGCTGATACCGTACATACTTTCAACATCAATCGTGCTGTAGAAAATAGTCTAGCCATCGGTTTTTCTGGATTTGCCAATCCAACTGTTGCAGGTACTTTCCCGCTTGTTGACGATTCAGATGCCTCAAAGTTTAACGCTGCCTCACGTCAGAAGTGGGCGAACTTCATCAAAGATACCCTAATGCCAAAATTTGGCTCGTACGTGGCGCACGCCTCGGAGCTAACCAAAGTACCTACGTGGATGATTTGGGGTGTTATGGTGACAGAAATCGACCCAGAAAAGCTTGAGTTTTCAAAGTCTTCAAGTGGTGCAAGAGGTGCCATGCAATTGATGCCAGTCACCGCAAC
This sequence comes from Flectobacillus roseus, assembly GCF_030056595.1. NCBI lineage: Bacteria > Pseudomonadati > Bacteroidota > Cytophagia > Cytophagales > Flectobacillaceae > Flectobacillus > Flectobacillus roseus. The sequence continues at coordinate 23,350 of NZ_JASHIF010000005.1, read as the reverse complement.
GGATACCATCGTAGTAGCAAAGAAGTATAAGAACTATGTTCCTGATGCTCATGAGGCTATTTTAAAGAAAAATCTTGGAGAGACACGTGCGGAAAAAATCATTGATGCAGTCGATAAATTCGATAGAAGTCTAGTCGAAATCTCTAAGAAATCAAGCCTCAACGACCTCTATAATGCAGAATTAAATATTCACATTGGAGCTCTAAAACTAGCAAACCTTTTGGATATCTACGGTGCTGATGATTTAGCTTCTGTGGTCGTTTCTTACAACAAAGGCGATGCAACGGCAAAAACGAAGTACGGTATTGCTGGGAAAAGTTTGAAATATGCACTTGCAAATACTACTGGAGAGGCTCACGATTACATCCTTCGCACGCTAGGTAAACACGGTGGTTTTGATATTGTCACAAACGATTTAGGAATTCTAGTCTAATGTATCTACTGTTCGAAAGCTTCCGCAACCAAGATTCATACCTATGGCAACGAATGATGGCAGTGGGAGGCAAAGGAGAATGGGTTCATTGCGAAATCCTTTTCGATGAAAGAGCGTGGAGACGAGGTTCTGCATGGCTCAGTCAAGGAGTTGGGTTTAGAAACTTTGAACCCATTGACCCGAAAAAATATGAAGTGTATCAAATCGGGTCACAGCATTGGGAAAAAGCCTATCAGTATTTTGTAGAAAACGAAGGCAAGAAATATGATGCCATCGGAGTGGTAGGAATGGTGTACAGAACTGCCATGCTGGACAACCCTGAGCATAAGTTTTGCTCAGAAGTGTGTTATGAAGCACTTACTCAAGCACAATTCCCATTGCCGAAAGTCGATGCCCGATTGATTAGCCCTTTGCAATTAAGAAGGTTGATTAGAGGGCTAGGATACAAACCACTTGTTTATCAAAATCCATAGGACTACAACTTTTTTTGAAAGAACACAAAAAGAAAAGCGCTGTTTTACAGCTACTTAACTAGTAACATTTGTAGGGCTACAACTTAAAGTTGTAGCCCCATTTAATCACCACAAAAATGGCAAAATACTTATATGTAAAGGAGGATGTCGCTTATGCAGAATACTTCATCGCTCCCGATATTTCATCCCTTGCGTATGCTGCCTACTATGGTGCGTACCTTGGTGAGCTCACTGGTCGAACTGTTCAAGGAATTTCTGGAGACAAAAACACTTTCTTGGAATTCAAAGCAAAAGATGGAGAAACCTACTATGTCGTAAGCACTCTTCCATATTGGGAAAGCTTAGATAGTTTAAAAGACGACAAACCAACTGTATTTGGAGGGACAAACACCAATACGAATAACAATTCTTCAGGGAACACTTTTGGAAAAATCTTAGATGTAGCAAAAGGGTTGTTTGGAATCCTTGGTGGGGGTAGTAACAAAACGGTTGCAACAGACACAAAAGATTCAGAAGCTGACTCAAGTAGTGATACAGAAAGGACTCCACCAGAAGAGCAAGAAAACAAGTATCTAGCTTTCCTCAAGAAGAACATCGTTTGGTTTCTTCCTACAGTTATCCTAGTTCCCATCCTGCTATTCTGGTTAATTAGATGGGCTATTCGAAAGATGAATAAACCTCCAATAACACCACCAGTAACCAATGGAGTATAGAAAGATTGCACTCTTAGACAAAACAGGGAAAATCTCGTATGAATTACTGGAGCAAATTACTAAGGCTATTCAAATTCAACTCCAGAGAGATGTTTCACCCAAATGGGACGTATCGGGTGAGGTAAGAGCTTTTCGTACATTTGGAGAAATACCAGCAGGTTTTTGGACAGTAACAGTTGTCGAGGAAACGGAAAATAAGTTCAACGGAACCCATTGGTATGATTCTACGACAAATATTCCCTATGCTCAAGCAAGACTAACAGATTGGGTTACACAAGAATACTCACAAAACCATCTAACGAAGGTTCTTTCTGAGGAAATCATCGAAATGTGTATCGACCCATACGGACAAAGAATCGTGAGAGGAAAGGACTTTGAGGATAGTACCAAGGAAGTAGAATTTCTAGTTGAACTAGCTGACCCCATTGCGAATCCATCAATCGGCTATTTCGTCAACGACATCTTTGTTACCAATTTTATTTATCCGTCCTATTTCAATGTAACCCATGTAGCTGGTACAAAATACGACCATTTGGGACTACTCAAGAAGCCTCTTGATTTGTTTGATAGAAGCTATCAAATCTTTAGAAGAGCTGGGCAATGGTTCAAAGCTTTTATGGTACAGGGTAAAATAGTGGTGAGGAAAAGTTCAGAAGGTGTACCACTGGAAGCTTTTGAGTCCAAAAAGCTCCTACAATTCTTGGCTTTCATTTTGTCATTATTCCTCGTGGTCTTCTTGATATTTCGATTCTTGGGAGGAAAGTTGAATAGCAAAAAGTAAACACTAAGAAAAGCTTCAGTAACAAAAAACAAACATCTGCTACCCCAAAAATCAATCCTATGAAAGATAAGGACAAAAGCAAAGAAAAGAATAAACTCATTCAGCTTATTGCTTTCATTCTGGTAGCAGTCGTGATGTTGGTTATTCTTTTTCGGAAAAATATCATCTCTCTACTTTCTAAAATTCCCGATAAGAACTCTGCCATCAATGATTTTTCAAAAACACTCGAAGAAAGTAATAGTCAGTTCCAGAAAAGCATGATGGGTTTGGTAGAAAACATTCAAAATAAATTGGACAACTCTACCAAACAGGTCATCAACCAGAATGGAAGTACTATAGTTCTGAAAGGCATCGGCTGGAAACGTACCATTGCTCAAGAGGAAATCACCAGAGGATATGTCGTAAGAGTTCACGAGAATGATGGTATAGACAGTAGCTATAGATATGACCCACATAATATTGAAAACTACGGACTAGCGACAGGTATTGCACTCCATTCGGCTACCGCAGGACAAGAGTGTTTTATACAGGTCGAAGGTACGGCTGAAATACCTAATTGGGGACTACCATCCAACACACTTATGTTTATCGGACCTATGGGAGTACTAACCCCTACTGCTCCTAACCAAGGACTCTCACAAACGGCAGGTAACTCTATTTCACCAGACGAAATCAATATTAACTTTTCACAACCAATCATCCTAAATAACGATTAACAATGCCAAAGGATTTAATTTCTAGGGACTCTGTCACAGGTAGACAAAAAGTCGTCAAATCGGTTACCGTATCCACAGGCGCTGGAGACGCAAGTAAAATAGTAGAGCTGGATGGTGCAGGTAAAATCGACAAATCTGCTTTACCTACTACTGTTGCTGGAGGTACTGCAGCTCAATCAGGCAAAGTGCCAGAACTCAATGGTGCTGGTAAAATTGACCTTTCTCTTTTGCCAGACAACGTAGGTCCTGAATCTATGATAGTAGTTGCAGGTGAGGCACTTTCTGCAAACAACATCGTTGCAATCGATGGTACTGGCAAAGCCGTGAAAGCAGTCAGTACAAACATTGCCAAAATGGCGGTTGGATATGTAAAAACAGCCGTAGCCAATGGTGCCAATGCAGAAGTATTTTTCGGAAACATCAATGCGGGCTATGCAGGTCTAACGCCTGGGCAACCAGTCTACCTCTCTCAAAATGCTGGCGATCCAAAATCTACCGTACCCGTAGCTGGTACAGACACTTTCGCTCAAATCGTAGGCACTGCTGTGTCTAACAGTGCAATCCTATTTGAGGTTGCAGGTATTATTGAACTTTAATCTCACATTTTATGCCTGTAGAAAAGCTCATAACATGGAGTAACGGGAGACAAAAGGTAAAAAGCCTAGCAGTTCTTCCCTCAGCAGGAAGCTTTGACCAAGTTTTGGTAAAGGCTTCCTCTGCTGAGGGTGATGCTATCTGGAAGCCACTCTCTCAAGCAATGGTTATTGGAGCACTGTCGGTTGGTAGTATTAGTCCAAATCTCATTGCTCAAGACCCCAACAACCGATTTATCACGGATGCTCAGGCAAGCTACTGGAATGGCAAAGTAGATAGAAGCGAGCTTTCGGCATACTTGCCTCTGACAGGTGGCAATATGGCTTATGGAGCAAAGATTTCTTTTGACCCAAACTCTTACATTGGATATGGCAATGGTGATAATGCTACAACAAGTACATATAACTTTGAAATTGCCTCTTGGTGGGGAATTGGCTTTAAGGCAACAGTAGATAATATTACTCGTATAGTTTTCGATACCCGTGCGGGTCGTATTCTCAGTAAAGCTCTTAAAGTTTCTGACTTTGCTGATGGTCTAAATTCTGTACCCGTTGTCTCTGATGCAAACGGAAACCTCGTTAAAACATCCTTTGGTGCTGATTGGGTCAATACTAACGCCAACAGACGATTTGTTACCGATAGTCAAGTTACAGCTTGGAATGCCAAGGTTGAGCGTTCGGAGTTAGGAGCTTATTTGCCTCTCGTTGGAGGGATAATCTCTGGAAAGCTTGATATTCTTGCTCAAGGTGGAACTCGTTTGGAGGAAGCCAAACTTTGTATTAATACCTCCAATGTTGCCAAGCCTCCAGCTCTCGCCTTTCATACACCCGGTGTATCAGCCGTACAACTGTATGAGAAGCAAGGACACCTATATGTCAGAAACGATAATAACACGGCCTATGATGACCAGCACTTCAAGGTATGGACACAAATGAACCACGGTATTGGTTCTGGATTGAATGCGGATTTACTTGATGGATATCATGCTAGTTTTTTTACCGATGTCAATAATTTGAATACTAATGCCAGCAGAAGATTTGTCTCTGATACACAAATAAGTTATTGGAATAGCAAAGTAGATAGAGCTGAATTAGGCGCCTATTTGCCTTTAACGGGGGGGTATTTAACAGGGAAACTTGAAATACAAGGGCTTGGTGGTACGCATTGGTCTGATTCAAAGTTAGCCGTTGTCACAACAGACAATACCAAACACCCTTCAATCACCTTGCATTCACCGGGTAATTCTGCTGTTACGATTTATCAGAAAAACTTCGATTTATTCATTCGGTCAGATTATAGTGAAGCAGCTGCTACGACTCATAATCGTATTTGGACTCAGCTCAATCATGGCATAGGCTCAGGCATGAATGCTGATTTACTCGATGGTTTTCATGCAGCCTATTTTACGGACGTCAATAATTTGATTACGACCAGTGGCAAACGTTTTGTGTCAGATAGCCAGATTAGCCAATGGACTAATAAGGTAGAAAGAACAGAACTTGCTTCATATCTTCCATTGACAGGTGGGAATATGGCTTATGGTGCTAAAATTAGCTTTGGAACAAGCGAATACATTGGCTATGGTAATGCCGACAATGCTACAACTACAGGCTATAATTTAGAAATCGCTAGTTGGTGGGGTATAGGCTTTAAGGCTAGCATAGACAATATCGCTCGCATCGTATTCGACACTCGTGCTGGTCGTATCATCACCAAAACAGTTAGAATTACAGATTTTGCAGACGGTGTAAACGCTGTTCCAGTGGTGGCAGATGCCAGTGGCAACCTAGCGAAAACGGCCTTCAGTGCTGATTGGGTCAATACCAATGGGAATCGACGATTTGTCACAGATACACAAATTGCCACTTGGAATGACAAGGTTGAACGTTCTGAATTAGGCGCTTATTTGCCACTTTCAGGAGGTAGCCTAAGTGGACGACTAGAAATCAATGCAGGAGGTGGTACACATTGGTCAGAGTCAAAATTCAATATCATTACAGCTGATGCTACCAAAGCTCCTTCGATGAGCTTTCATCGAATTGGAACTTCAGTGGTGACTTTGTATGAAAAAGATGGAGGACTTCATGTAAGAAATGATTACTCTGAGACAGCCGCTAATGTTCACAAGAAAGTCTGGACAGAGATTAATCATGGAATTGGATCAGGAATGAATGCCGATTTACTCGATGGCTATCATGCTGCTTATTTCATAGATGTGAATAACCTCACCACGAATACTAATCGACGATTTGTCACAGATAATCAAATGACCTATTGGAATGGTAAGGTTGATCGTACAGAACTAGGTGCCTATTTACCATTAACGGGAGGAAGAGTTACAGGACGCTTAGAAGTGTTTAGTGAAGGGGCTGATTTAACTAATGGTAATACCTCTATTGACCAAACCAAACTGGCAATAACAACTACAAATATCAATCGTCCACCTGCTATTGTTTTTCATACTCCTACCGTGTCTTCTGTGGTGTTGTATGAAAAAACTGGGAATTTATACATTCGTGACTTTGGCAGTACCAGTGATAATGTACTTTGGAGTCAGAAAAATCATGGCATTGGTTCAGGATTGAATGCAGATTTATTGGACGGCTATCATGCAAGCTTCTTTGTTGATGTAGACAACCTTTCAACCAACACAGGAAGAAGGTTTGTGACTGATACACAGATTGCTTATTGGAATGCTAAGGTTGAAAGAACAGAGTTGTCCTCCTATCTACCCTTGACAGGAGGAAATATGGCGTATGGCGCAAAAATTAGCTTTGACGCCAACTGTTATGTGGGGTACGGGAATGCTGACAATGCCACGACTACAGGCTATAATTTAGAAATTGCAAGCTGGTGGGGTATTGGGTTCAAATCAACGAATGACAACACCACTCGTATCGTAATGGACACACGTGCTGGACGAATTTTGACTAAAGCGCTAAGAATCTCTGATTTTGCAGATGGTTTAAACTCAGTTCCAGTCGTGGCAGATGTCAATGGAAACTTAGTTAAAACCTCCTTTGGGGCTGATTGGGTCAATACCAATAGCAATCGACGATTTGTCACAGACACCCAAGTAAGCTATTGGAACGGAAAAGTAGATAGAACTGAATTAGGTGCGTATTTGCCTTTAACGGGTGGGTATTTGACAGGAAAGCTTGAAATCCAAGGACTTGGCGGTACACACTGGTCAGATTCTAAATTAGTGGTGGTCACGACAGACAGTACAAAACACCCTTCACTCACTTTACATTCACCCGGTAATTCTGCTATTACGATTTATCAGAAAAACTTCGATTTATTCGTTCGGTCAGATTACAGTGAAGCTGGAGCTAATATTCATAATCGAATTTGGACTCAGCTCAATCATGGTAGTGGTTCAGGAATGAACGCTGACTTACTCGATGGTTTTCACGCAGCTTACTTTACAGATGTCAACAATTTGATTACGACGAGTAGCAAACGTTTTGTTTCTGATAGTCAAATTAGCCAATGGACAAATAAAGTAGAACGAACTGAGCTGGCCTCTTATCTTCCCTTAACAGGAGGTAATATGACTTATGGAGCAAAAATTAGCTTTGGTACAAGCGAATACATAGGTTATGGTACTGCGGATAATGCAACAACTACAGGCTATAACTTGGAGCTTGCAAGTTGGTGGGGCATTGGCTTAAAGTCTAGTTATGATAATACTGCTCGTATCGTATTCGACACCCGTGCGGGTCGTGTCATTACCAAAACCGTGAGAATTACGGACTTTGCAGATGGATTAAATGCAGTTCCAGTCGTAGCAGATGCCAATGGTAACCTTGTCAAAACCTCTTTTAGTTCTGATTGGGTTAATACATACGCCAACAGAAGGTTTGTTACTGATAGTCAAGTTACTGCTTGGAATGCCAAGGTTGAGCGTTCAGAGTTAGGAGCCTATTTGCCTCTAGTTGGAGGGATAATCTCTGGAAAGCTTGATATTCTTGCACAGGGTGGAACTCGTTTGGAGGAAGCTAAACTTTGTATTAATACTTCTAATGTAGCCAAACCACCAGCACTTGCTTTTCATACGCCCGGTGTGTCAGCCGTACAACTATATGAGAAGCAAGGACACCTCTATGTCAGAAACGATAATAACACGGCTTATGATGACCAGCATTTTAAGGTGTGGACGCAAATGAACCATGGTGTTGGCTCTGGCATGAATGCGGATTTACTTGATGGATATCATGCTAGTTTTTTTACCGATGTCAATAATTTGACTACTAATGCCAGCAGAAGATTTGTCTCTGACACACAAGTAAGTTACTGGAACGGAAAAGTAGACAGAAGTGAACTTGGTGCATATCTACCACTCGCAGGTGGTACGATGACGGGAAGAGTCATGTTTGATACAAACTGTTACGTTGGTTATGGTACTGGAGATGGTGCAACACCAACGACCTACAACCTTGAAATTGCCTCTTGGTATGGGATTGGGTTCAAAGATACGAATGCTGGAAAAACGAAAATTATTTTTGATACTAGAGCTGGTCAAATGCAGTCTAAGAAAGTTTTTATTGCTAACTTTGACGAAGCTTCATATCACTCAATATCTCTCGAACAAGGAAAAGTATCTTTCATACCAGCTAATGGTTTGGTTGGTGGTCACATTTCTGTTGGTAACGCTGATAGCGCAACGACTACAGGCTACAACCTCCAAATTGGTTCTTGGTACGGCATCGGCTTCAAAGACACGTGTTTTGGTAATACCCACATCGTTTTTGACCTTCGCCAAGGAAGAATACTTTCAAAAGCAGTACGTATTTCTGACTTTGCAGATGGAACTAATGCGGTTCCTGTTATTTCAGATGCAAATGGCAACCTAGTCAAATCAGCTTTTTCAGCCGACTGGATTAATGCAAATGCAAATAGACGCTTTGTAACAGATGCCCAAATTACCTACTGGAATTCAAAATCGGACAGTAACCATACCCACAATTGGGATAGTATCACTGGAAAGCCAGCGGTATTCAATATTTTATTGCAAGAGAATTCAAACGACAAGGGTATATACAACACCGTTAACTTTTCTTCTGGCGCTTACAACGTGGTGCAAGTAGACGGAAATGTAGTCAGATACCACGTGGATGTAGTCAACGATGATGTCAGATGGTCAAATGCCATTACGAATCCTGTATCAGTTGCTCTGGTGAAAAGTAAAATTGATGGTAAAGCTGATTGGGGACATACCCACCATTGGGATAGTATTGTAGGAAAACCCGCTTTTAACATATCCCTACAGGAAAATGCTGGAGATAAAGGGCAATACAGCACTATCAATTTTTCCTCTGGTGCTTACAATGTTGTTCAAGTAGACGGAAATGTGGTTAGATACCACGTAGATGTGGTCAACGATGATGCCAGATGGTCAAATGCTATTACTAATCCTGTGTCTGTGGCACTCGTGAAAAGTAAAATTGATGGTAAAGCTGACTGGGGACATACCCATAACTGGGATAGCATCACAGGAAAACCGTCCGAGTTTAATCCAAGTGCGCATAGTCATCATTGGGATAGTATTTCAGGAAAACCCTTTGAATTCAACGGAAATGTGGTTTCGACCAACTTCTGGTTCAATTCTAAACATGGTAGTGTCATGGATGGCATGAACTATATTCAAAATATACAATCTGATGTGGTTAATTCAGTTTCTTCCTCAACTAGTGAGCTTAGATTAAACAATATAGAATCGTATGCAAAATCAAGCGCACCTTCAGGGTACCTGACAGTAAACAGTAATGGGAAAGTAGTTTTTGTTCAACAAATGTAACTTAAAATCAATATGTTTAAAGCAATCCTCGCCTCTAATAAACGGGGCATTTCAGAAATTGAGATGAACTATGACAACATCTCTGAGACAAGAAAAACAATTAATGTCAGCTACAACGAAAAAATTGATATTTCGAAAATTGCAGACTCAAAAAAGTACCCTGATGCGACTGGTTTCGCCACCTCTGCAAAAAGTTGGGAGGCTAACCAAACTGAGTTTCAAAATTGGTACAATCAACCAGAAATTCTACTCATTGAAATCCTTGTGACAAGTTTGGGATTGGTGGCGACTGAAATTCAACAACTGGATCCACAAACATCAAACTATTCAACTATCAAATTGCTAAATCAAGTTGAAGCATAGTTGGTAGCAAAACACAAATTCCCTGGTCTAAAATTATCTGTAAATTCTTAACATCTGCTACCAATTTACAGTGGCCACACACACAACAACAGTTGGTCGACACTATATTTTGGTAGCAACAAATCATCTAATTACTAAAAAAATGAAAAAGGACATTCAACCAATTGTAAAAAAAGTAAGTCTTAACACGCCATTTTTGGGAATCGACAATAAACCTATTCTCGAAAATGGGCAAGAAGTAAATCTGGGTAAAATCGTTGGGCAAAGCATTGCCTATTCCACTTCAAACCAAAATGCTCAAAAGCTTATGTACATTGGTTTTCAATTGTATAATGGAGAGGATGTACAACTCGACCCACAAGACCTCAAAATCTTAAAAGATTTCATCGAGGCCGACACACAAATGACCAATGTGTTCAAGTATCGGGTTTTAGAGCAATTATAATCCAAGATACCATTGTAGTGTAATAGCAATATTACACTACATAATTTTCAAAATAATGGCAGCACAAGCAGGAACAGAATTATTTAGCATACAGCTCAATGGAGCGATATGCTATGAAAACAGGGCTGATTTCCCTACTGAGCTTGTTACCGTTAAAACATTTTACGGTCAGACAGGCGGAGCAGCAGAACCTCCCAAAACAAAACTATATCTCTCTGGAGAGAGAGTTGGCGTAACTCTTGGTGAGACGAAAGCAGTTGGAAATAAACTCTATTATAAACTTAAAATCACTACCCAAAGGCGTGAAAAAGGTGGTTGGTTTGATTTAGGAGCTGGGGTGTATAACAACGAAGAAAGTGAAGCATGGGTATTATCAACTGACGTGACAGACGATAAACAAGAAGCCGACAAGTTATTAAACGAGAGAATAAATGCCAAACAGGTAGCTAAAGACAAAGCAACCCAGAAAGTCTTAGATACAATTGAAGAGAATGATAATTCTTTCGCAGGTACAGAGGGAAATAGTGATAATGCACAATCACTCAATATCACAAAGCTACTTGCAATTGTGTTGGGATTTATTGCCATCATCATCATGGGTGTACTTCTATTCAAGTCAAAAAACAGGGAGCAAATTCAATTAGCAGGTAAAAAACACTATGGGGTTCTCAAAACAAAGTGGAAACAGCTCTTCAAATAACCAGAAGGCAACCACATCAAATAGCTCAAGCAATTCGAGCACCAATAATCAAACGGCATTAAGTAGCTTACTTGGAAGTGGATTTGACACCTCTAGTAACGTAAGCGTAGGAATGAGCGCAGACCCTGTATCTGCGATTGTAGGCTCAGTGTCAGGCGTAGTTCAAGCCTTTGTTAATGCAGATTCAAAAAAGGAAGTTGCTAGACTCCAAGTAGAAGCTCAGCAACTGCAAGTCGAAGCAGAAGATGCCAAAGCTGACCAAGAGCTTTACAAGGTTTTACAAGAAAAAGTAAAGACTAAACAACAGCAATTGCAAACTGCAGCAGACAAAGCCAAACAAACAGCCACCAATAATATGCTTATTTTCTTAGGTGTGCTTGTCTTTGCCTTGGGAATCATCTTTGTCGTATTCAAGTACCTATTTGGTAAACCAAAGCAAGCCATCACACCAAAACCAACCACTAACAATGTTCAAACTATTCAAGCTAATTGAGATTTATAATAAGCTCAAAAGCCAGACTTACTTCTTTCATTCAAAAAACCAAAAGGTATCCTTAGTCATTCAAGATGCCAGAGTTACACAGGTACTCTTTAACGGCCCTAATCCAAGCCCAGACGATATCAAGGATGCCATCAATCAAGGAGCTGAGTACATTGAATCTGAGGTCAAAAAATCCTTTGGGCTATAATGGACACACAACAAGCGTTCATCAATTTGTTTGCAAGCTTCTATCGTAGTGGATTTACAGAGGCACAATCCTGCTCAAACTGTGCTGAGCAGGATTTAAGTGATTTATCTATATCCAAAGCAAAGGAGTTCTACCAGCAACACCAACCACTCATTGAAAATCTAGGTATTTATGCCTTTCTATATGAATCAGAGCTTACTTTTACAAAGGCCACAAAAGAATGATTATATCGAATTAATCAATTATTCGGGGGATGATACATTCAACCTAATCACACAAAATCTTATTCCAAAATCAGTCGAACAAACTACTTCACTAGCTAATCAATTTAAACTTTACTCAGGTGTTGTTCTTTGTCAAAAAATTTACGAGTTTTGTAGAGCGTATATCAATTACCGTTTCGACAAAGAAGGTACTGAACAAATCAGATTACCCAGACGCACTTGGGCAGATAGACAAAAGGGCGTAGACTGCGAAGATTTTACCATTTTCATCTCTTCTATTTTACACAATCTCAAAGTTAACCATACCATCAAAATGGTTGATTTTGGGCAAGGATGGCAACATATCTATGTGGTTGTGGAAGATGTAGTTCTTGACCCAGTTCAAGATAAATTTAATTATGAGGACTCATATGAAACAGCTCGTGAGTATGATTTTGACTTCGCTTCCTTAGGTTCTATCGGTAGAAGCTTGAGTATCACTTCAGGTGAAAAGCAATTCGTTAAACAGGTACAATTAGAGCTTGAGCGCAACGAGAAACATAACAAAAGAAGTATCGAAAAGCTTGCTAGCAAGTTTGGTGTTATCGACAAAACTGACATTAAAGAGCTCACAGAATTAGCCATTGTTAATGTTTGTAGAAAGATTGCCAATGATAAGAGTACGAGCGATTATGAAAAGTATCTTAATATTCTTGAAACCTACCGAAATCAGGTAATTCTATCACATAGAACAAGTATTTCGATTCTATTACAGCAGTACTCAACGGCATCACCCATTGCTTTTTTAGCTGGATTATATGTAAAAAATGGCGTTAATGAATATCAGGGTCAAATTTTTGAACCAACAGCAGGTAACGGCATGATGACCATTGCTTTTCGTCCTGAGCAATGTACTGTCAATGAAATAGATGATACACGTTATAAGAATTTATTAACCCAAGGTTTTAGAAAAGCAACTCAAATCAATGCTATCTACAACACGCCAAACGAGAAGTTTGATGGAGTCATTACCAATCCTCCATTCGGGGCGGTTGACCAAAGGGATTACCTAAAAATCGACAATAAATACATCCTAAAAGACCTTGACCATATTCTTAGCTATTATGCGCTCAATAATTTGAAATCAGATGGTCGATGTGCCATTATCATTGGGGGACACACGCATTACGATAGTGAGGGAAGGGTTCAGGCAGGTAAAAATAGAGTTTTCTTAAGCTATCTATACCGCTATTTTAAGGTGGATGACGTAATTAACATCAATGGCGACCTTTATTCCAGACAAGGAACAAGCTTTGATATTCGACTTATTCTTATTTCTGGCATAAAACAAGTAGCTGAGGGATTTGCGCCTCTCAAGGAACAAGCCAGAGGCGAAGTGATAAATACTTTCGAAGAGCTTTACGAAAGAGTTACTTCCAATTTTAGTCAAGAAACAACTAGCACTCTCAAAATTAAATACAAATATAGACTAAGGCTTCAATTACAGTCGAAGTCACTTTCATCAGTACTACATGAAAAAAACTAAAAAATTGATGGATATTGCCCTTGGCATGAAGTACCCTGTACTTTCTCAGGGACAATCTCTTGATGTGGACACACCAGACTCGATGGCCTTTGAAATCAATCAAGCGCTACAAAATCTCAAACAAGCCATCGGCGGTGACGTGGATGCCTTCGTCCAAAGTCGTTTGAAGTACCTAACCAAGGCAGCTCTTTACAAAGCTTTATCGGCTGAGCAAATCGATGCTGTAGCACTTGCCATCTATAACATTGAAGCAAAAAATCAAGGGATTATCATCGCTGACCAGACTGGAATCGGTAAAGGGCGTATCGCTGCTGCAATGATTAGATATGCTACAAAACAAGGATATAGACCCGTCTTTATTACAGAGAAACCAAATCTATTTTCTGATTTGTATCGAGATATGGACGACATTGGAAGCAAGTCACTAAATCCTTTTATTGTGAATGCTCGTGATGCAAAGACCCAAATCAAAGACCGAAACGGAGACTTGCTATATGCTCCCCCAATGAAATCGGAACAAGATAGCATTATCAAATCAGGAATTCTTCCAAGAGAATATGACCTTGTAATGCTCACATACTCTCAAGTTTCAGACTCAAAAGGATCTCCCAAAATTGAATTCTTAACAAGCGTAGCAAAAGGCTCTATCTTGATTCTTGATGAAGCTCATAACGCCTCTGGGGTATCTAACACAGGCCAAATCCTGATGAATGCTTGTGCCCAAGCCAAAGGGGTTACATTCCTTTCAGCGACTTTTGCAAAAAGACCTGATAATATGCCTTTGTATGCCATGAAGACTTGTATTTCGGAAGCTGCCATTGATACAGAATCTCTCGTAAGTGCCTTCAAACAGGGTGGTGTGGCACTGCAAGAAGTTGTAGCATCTCAATTGGCTAGTCAGGGACAACTCATTCGTCGTGAGCGATTGTATGAAGGCATTGAAGTAAACTATATCAATCTTGAGAAAAACGCCTTAAGAGATAGAAAAATAGCAGATGAATTTACTGAAATTGTTAGAGACATCATTGATTTTCAGAAGGAGTATATTATTCCTGAAGTTCAACAACTCGACAAACAGGTTCGTGATAGTCAAGCCCAAGCAATTATTGAAAATGGTACTAAACGTGCTGGTGTTGATGCTTCTCCTGCCTTTTCAAAGGTGTTTATGTTGGTCAACCAAATGCTTTTTGCCCTAAAAGCTGATGATGTGGCAAACCGTGCTATTTTGAGATTGAAAGAGGGTAAAAAGCCAGTAATCGCCTTTTCATCGACGATGGGGTCTTTCTTAGAAAATATGGAGGATGAAGAAGGTACAATGGTTTCAGATGGTTCTACCATTTCAGCTTCGTTTAGTAATGTTCTCCTAAAGTCCCTAAATGCGGTACTAACCTATTCAATCAAGGATGAGGTGGGGAAACACCAAAAAAATGCGTTCGATATTGAAGCCATGTCCGTGGATGCTCGTGAGGAGTATTTCCGTATTTTCAATAAAATGCAAAATGCTTCACGCTCGCTATGTATTTCACCCATTGACTACATCAAGCAAAAAATAGAAGCCTATGGCTATAAGGTGGCTGAGGTTACAGGACGTAAATTGGAAGTAAATCTTTCTATCAATTTTAACAACGTATCACTTAATGGTCTTGGTGAAAGATTGTCTGAAAAAACTACTCAAAATTTTGTCGGAGTGGTCTCTCGAAAAAAAGCGGAAAATGTAAATGATGCCTTTAGAAGATTCAATGACAATGAAATAGATGTCTTGATGATTAACCAAAGTGGTTCTACTGGCGCTTCAGCTCATGCCATCATTACGGCTAAAGTACCTGCTGAAAAGGTCAAACAAAGGGTAATGATTGTTCTACAAGCTGAATTGGATATTAATACTGAAGTACAAAAAAGGGGGCGAATAAACAGAACGGGGCAGATTAAGAAGCCTATTTACGATTACCTCATTTCTTCGATTCCAGCGGAAAAAAGGCTTATGATGATGCTTCAAAAGAAGCTGAAATCATTAGATGCCAATACAACTGCCAATCAGAAAAATTCTGAATCTTTGATGAAATCAGAAGATTTTTTGAATAAGTATGGTGATGAGATTGTGTTTAAGTACATGCAAGAGAATACAGACCTTTGCTTACAACTTGATGACCCTCTTAATTTGTTCGAAGAGGATAAAGACCCGATCCAAATTGGAGCAGCCAGTAAAGTTTCTGGTCGAGTTGCAGTGTTACCAGTACTTGAACAGGAAAAGTTTTATACTGAGATTTTGGAGCGCTACCAAGAACATATCAAACAGTTAATCGAAGATGATAAGTTTGACCTTGAGGTTGAAACACAAGACCTGCGTGCTAAAACATTGGAAAGAACTATCGTACAAGTAGGTACAGGAGGTAGAAGCCCATTTTCTGACAATACATTTATCGAACGTTGTGAAGTAAATGTATTAAGAAAACCAATGAGTGTCTCTGAGTTACACGACGAGTTAAAAGCATCATTAGATGGTAAAAGACCTGAGCAAATTACTCAAGAGATAATTCAACAGGCTGAAAACTCCTTTGCTCTAATTCTTAAAAGAGACATTGAGAAAATAGAGAAAAGTTATGCCCTAAAAAGAGAAAGAATTACTTCTGAGAAAGCTTACCAAGAAAAAGCAGAAAAAGGACTACCTGCTGCTTTAGATTCTTATGTTCAAGGCAGGCTAATTGAGCTTGAAGAGGCTGAAGAATCATCCATCAATGATTGTAAAAGAAAATCAGCTAATGAATTATCTTACGTGAAAGAAATTGTAAGCTTCTTCCAAGTTGGAATGCCTCTATTATTCCCTGAAAATAATTTCGAAAATGGAAGCGTAACGAGAGTATTAGCCACTTGTTTAGGAATTAGAATTAATCCAACAAAAGATAAACCTTTTTCGCCATCCAATATAGGGCTTCGAATTGCAATAGCTTCCTCCAGAAGATTACTCTCATTTCCGTCCATCTCAGGAAGTAATTCGGAAAGGATTTTTTCTATCAAAGGAACCTCTCAAAAAATGCCTCAAAATTACTCTTTCGTTAAAGAGCTTTTGCCTAAATGGGAGACCGCTATTTCGAATAACTTAAAAGATAGAAGTATTAGATACATCGTTACTGGTAATTTAATTCAAGCATACCGTAACGATAATTTTTCAGGGCGATTAGTTCAGTTTACCACTCTTGAAAATAAAGTTAGAAAAGGAATCCTTCTTCCAGAAAACTACATTCAAAAAGCAAGTAGAACCTCGTCACAGAAAGTAAGTGTACCTATCAATAAGTGCTTGAAGGTTGTCTCAAGTATTATGACCAACCAATCGTTACAGTGTTCTAATACTTTGTCTATCTTCAGAAAAGACCCTTATCACTTTAAACTGATTGTTTCAGCCAGTAAACAGGTGGCTGGAAATGTGTACCTAGACGAAGATATTCTTTCTGCTATTGTTGGAAACTCTTTCGAAAAGGTTTCTGCTACCATGACGGCATTAGTCCATGTCAGTAACCTAAGTAAAGTCCTCAATACTTTAGGTGGCAAACTAAAGGTAAGTGCTGAGCTAAGCCCTGAGCAATTTAAAATTATTGCTGATGAAGTAAACCTTGAAAATCAGTTTAGTGATGAGCTTCAAGAGCTGCCTGTATTTAATAGTCCAACCTTAGTGCAGGAACAGCCTAAGAATGATGATGCTAAAAGAGTTCTTACTCTCAAGTATAAATATCGTTTAAGGTTGCAGTTACAAATTCTTGAAAGAAATAAGCTATTACAAAATGGTTAAAGATAGCACAATTGGTAAACTCCCCCTTTCTCTCTACAGTCAGAGAGAAAGGTTTTTGGTAGCGCTTTGGAAATACTTTAAAAGTACAGGAATCTCTGGTGATAAAATCGATGGAAATGCGATTCCGTTCTTGAGTGTCCAAGAACTAGCTGACTATATCAGAAAAAACTTTGAGGTTAACTCCGCTGAGGCTGTTTTTGAAAATAGTATTCTTAAACTGAAAGTTACGCTAAGTGACAACTCATCTGTAACCTTCAATCCGTATCAACTCTCAAACTTGATTTATAGAATTGAAGGTGAAGAAGCTCTGAAGCCAGAACCAAATGAATTGATTAGTCCATCTAATCCAAAGTTTATGAAATTCATGGCAAAGTTTCTCGACCAAAGTTCCATATCGCAAGACTACGGAATATGCTTTTCAGATGACGGGGTATTTAGTGCAAATCACTTTTCCATGATTTGGATACATACCAAGGGTTCACAAAGAGGGCATTATACAGAGCATGGTCTAAAGTTCGATGTGAAGTGGCCACCCAACTACTTAAGAGGTGTACCCGACATTGAAAAACACACTTTTGGAATTAATGTAGCTGAGTTGCTTAGCATCGTCGAAAAGTTCAACAGAATCGATGTAGCTGAAGGAGTTGAACACCCAAGAGTCACCATTTCTGGAACTAGGTTTAGCGTTCGTGTCAACTCCAGCACCAATCTAAAATGGGCAGAGGGAATACAGACCAGTGGACATTTTGTCTCACCTTCTGAAACAAATAGCGTCACTTTAATCAATGCGACTATTCTACCAATTTTAAAGTTGCTTAAATCACAACAGGTAAAATATATCTACCTCAAGGTGAAAAGTCAAAAAAGTGTGAGGATTGATGTCAATCTCAAAGACTATGGAGAGGCTACCATTATTTTTTCTCAAAAAGCAGAGATGGATAATGTTGAGAAAATGGATGATAAAGACCCTAAAATTATCTCGAAAAAATACACCTACCGATTAAGATTACAACTCCAGCAAATGGAATTACAAAAACTTAAATAATAACATTCACTCTCAAAATACAAAACATGAATACTTCAAAAAACATCGAATTAGTTAAAAGTATCACAGCTTCTCAGTTAGCTCAACTAGACAAAGTTTCACAGGAGAACTATCAATTGTTAAAAGAGGATACTGAGGGATTTTCGGATTTTGATACTTTGTTTTCAATTTCAACGGAAGCAGAAGAAACCCTTGACGCACTAATCCAGACCGCAGAAGCAGTAGGTATCTTCCAAAAACAAGAAAAGGCAAAATCGACAACTTCAAAAGCTCCAAGTAAGAAAAAAGTCACCAACTCGGTTGACAAAAGAGCCCAACAAAAGGTCGAGAAACAAACCTTGGAAAGAGATAATCTCGAAAAGGAAGTAGAAGAGTTAAAAGCAACCGTGATTGCAAACGCTCAATTCAAAGAAAAGATAGCAGCAGAATTAAGAAAGTTCCTCAAAGTTAGCCAAACAGGATTATCAGGGGTATTAACCAAAAACCAAAAAGAGTTAACCTTGGAAGAGCAAATTCAGATTCTGAAAGGCAAAAGAAAATTCTATAAGAATCTAATCAAAGGAGATACAGCAGATTTCAAAGCCATTGCCTTACGTGTGGGTTTAGATTTCAAAAAGTCAAAACCAAAGTCTAAAAATCAAAGTCTGTCGGGTGTTCCTCAAGCCATTTCAGGCACAAAGAAAAACGTCTCATTGATTGATAGATTTAAACATTGGTGGGATAATTAATCTTCCAATAGTATTTTCCTAAAAGACTGAACAGCAGTTAAATGGAGTTGCTTAATCCATTTAACTGCTGTTTTTGTTACCGAAAAATAAGATTTACTAGAATCGTGTAACTTTATAAAACAATTTTATATTTTCGTGTTTTACCCTTTGTCATAAATTGATAGTCATTTCATTTGGAGTTAATTCCAATTTTGGAAACTATCATAAATATTTATTTCTCCTTGAAAATTAAGAAAACTAACACTAACCATGGATAAAGAGCTTAAAAAAATAATTGATGCTATAAAAGAAAATAAATGTGTACTGATTCTTGGACCAGAGATTTGTGAGATTAATAGTAAAATATTTAAAGGTGTAAAACCTAAAGATTTTGATGAATCTCTTCGTTTGGCGTATGATTATTATATCAACCATGAATTAGAAGAAGGAAGAGAAAAAAACAAGGTAAAAGGAAGCCCTATTCAATTCAATGAATATTCTTTTGTAAAAGAAAACTTACTAACTTATCCATTAGAGTTAAGAAATGAAAATCATTTATATGAATTTAGCGAATGGTTTTTTTCTCAGATGATTAATTGGAAAGAACCTTTTTCACAAATTGCACAACTACCGTTTTCATTAATCCTTTCATTACTTCCAGACGAACATCTTGAAAAAATAATGTATGAAACCAATAAAGATGCTGTATTGGTAGGTAGTTATTCAAGATTTAATGAACGCCCGACAGAGCTAAAAGATATAGTTCCCAATGGCAAAACAGTATTGTATAAGTTATTGGGAAATCTATCAACAAAAGATTCTGTATTTACCTTTGAACATTGGTTTGACTTTATCTTTAAAATTATTAGAGGCGAACCTGATCTTCCAGAAGGCGTTCTTAGTCTTTTAAGAAGTGCTAAAATGATTGTTTTTGTAGGTGTTCGTGTTGAAAAATGGTATATCCAAATGTTAATAAGGTTATTACTTAAATCGGGGCGAATGGATGCGAATAAATTTGCTTTTGTTAATGTAAAAGAGGAAAGAGTAGAAGATTTGGCTGAGGAAAGATTTGATATAACATACAATGCAAAAAGAACGCCTGTTACGCTACTTAATGACTTGTACAGTGTCTATTTTTCCGATGGTGCCCCCCCACAACTTAAGAGCTTCAAAACAGCAGTTTTTATTTCTTATAATCATTCAGACAAAGAGATAGCATATAAACTTAAAAACGACTTAGAAGGCTCTGGCATCCATGTAATTATAGATACAGATAATCCTATTGGCTTCGACATACCAAAATTTATCAATGAAAGCGTTGCTAAAGCAGATTTTATCATACAGCTTATTTCTAAAAACTTTTTGACCTCTGCTTGGGTAGCACAAGAGTCTAATAAAGCCTTTACTTTGGCAGAAACAATAGGAAAAATTGTTATGCCCTGTGAAATAGATGCTTCTCTTGAAGACACCATTACTTTTAGAAGACAAGCGATGGATATTTTCGATGCTCAACTCAAAGTACTAAAAGATGAAATGTTGAAACGACTTGAAAAAGATGAAAGTACAAAAGACTTAGAACCTAAGCGTGACCGTCTATTGCAACTTAAAAATACTTATGATTCTAATATTGCTGAATTTCAAAAGAAAAAAAGAGGGAATTTGCAAGGGGAAAGTTATAAAAGTGGTTTTCAAGAAATAATAGATTCTATCAAAAAATATCAATCAAAAGCCCAAGCATAATTCTATGGCAGAAATAACTAAATTCCGTTATCCTGGGGCAAAAAACTTTACCACCGAACAAGCACATTTGTTTATGGGTAGAGATGACGATAAAGAAAAACTTTATCAAATGATTGATACCCGCCAAATAGTAGTTTTGTATGGAAAAAGTGGGATGGGTAAAAGCTCTTTAATTAATGCAGGTATTATACCGCTATTAGAAAATGAGCTAAACCAAAAGCCTAAATATTTTTCAGTACGATTGTTTAATAAAGGGCAAGAAAAGTACGCAAGCTTTGTTCCTCCACTACAAACACTCATTGAAACTGTATCAAATAAGACAACTGAAAAAGAATGGCTAAAGCCTTTGAAAGCTGATGCTTTTTCCAAAGGTGAATTATGGTATTGGCTAAAACAATGGCAAATAGCGTATCCTCGTGTACCAATTATTTTATTTTTTGACCAATTTGAAGAACTCTTTAGCTATTCAGATACAGAAATAGAGGAGTTTGGGGAAGAATTAAGAACGCTTATTTATCAAAATATTCCCGACTATATAAGCAAAGGCAAATCTTTAACAGCCTTTGAGCAAACGGCTTTTGCTCAACAAAACGAAAAGGACAGAGAGGAAAAAGAAAAACAAATTGATGCTATTTATGAAAAAATAGATATAAAGTTTGTGTTTTCTATTCGCTCGGATAGGATGGCATTATTGAATAAACTGACAAAATATATTCCCAATATCCTAAAGCATTTTTATGAATTAGATGCTCTTACCGAAGAGGCTGCCAAGGAGGCAATCAAAATTCCTGCACAAATAGAAGGCGATTTTCAAACACCTGCTTTTCAATACCAAGATAAAGTAGTGGATGCCATCATTGAAAGAGTAAAGAATAAACATGATGGGAAAATTGAAACGGCAACCCTACAAATTATTTGCAGATTTATTGAATTACAAAAAGTATCACAAGCAAACAGCATCATTACGCTGAATGATTTGGGAAATATCAAAGATATTTTTAAAGATTTTTATCAAAGTACGCTCAATCAACTTAGTATTGATGATAAAGCCAAAGTGAGTAAGAGTATCGAAGAAAGGTTTATCCAAAACAACCAAAGGATTCCTTTTGCAGACACCTATCTGAAAGCAGAAGATAAATGGACGAATGAATTATTAAAGCAATTGGAAGAAAGCACCCTCCTCCGCAAAGAAAGAGACACCGCAGGACGCTTTATCTATGAAATTGGACATGATACTTTAATAGAACCAATTTTAGAATTTGCTAAGATTAGAGAACAAGAAGTAAAGCAAAAACGACTGCGTAAAAACATTGCCATTGTAGGAGCTATTGCTTTGGCGTTTTTATTTATCATTTTTTATGTACTGCGTTTGACACAAAAGGCAGAACAAGCAAAAGAAGAAGCCCAAGAAGCATTATACCAATTGTACTACCAACAAGCCAAAACCGTAAAAGACAATGGCGATAATATTTTACGTAACAAGGATATAGAAACTGCCCAATATTATTATGACTCTGCCAAAGTAATAGTAGAAAAAATACCCGAAACCGATAGCATAGCCCTAGAGCTAAAAAATGAACTACAAAAACTATTAAAGAAATGAGAATAGCCTTGATAACCCTAAGCATACTGCTCAACATTGTTGCACTGGCACAAAAGCCAAGTAAAAAGCCAAAAAGAATTAGCTTTGAACAAAAAATACAAGTAGCCGATAAACTTTTTAAAGAAGGTAAAACCATAGAATCCATACAAAGCTATAACATAGCCCGTATTTTGGCTGGGACTGATAATGCCAAACATACAGTAGTGGACAAGCGTATTGAAGCAGTATTTAAAGCCATAGAAAAACAAAAAGAAGAAGCATTGCAAAATGAGCAAAAAGCCAAACTAGCAGAAACTAAAGCAAAGAAAAGTGAACAAAAAGCCCAAAAAGCCACAAACAATGCTAAAGCATTGTTTGTGGCTTCGGAGGCAGGTAAAGTGAACCCTATACAAGGTTTAAGACTTATAGAAAAAGTAATGCCTTGGACAAATGATACCAACAGAATTAACACCATTAAAGAAGCCAAGGAAGAGATCTTTAGGCACAGTAATAACCATCAATTTCAAGAAAAAAGAAGATACACAAAGACAACAGATGTTACTTTTTCTCAAGATAGTCAATGGCTCATCACTAAAGATGTGAATAAAAATTCCAAAGTCTGGTCTGTACAAACAGGAAAACATCCAGACTTTTTAAAAGATGAAAAAAATATTGACGACGCTAATTTTTCGGAAGATAGTCAATGGCTCATCACAAGAGATGTGAATTTTAATTACAAAGTCTGGTCTGTACAAACAGGAAAATGTCCAGACTTTTTTAAAGATGAAAAAATTATTATCGACGCTAATTTTACCCCAAATAGTCAATGGCTCATCACAAGAGATGTGAATTTTAATTCCAAAGTCTGGTCTGTACAAACAGGAAAATATTATGACTTTTTAAAAGATGAAAAAATTATTCGCTACGCTAATTTTTCCCCAAATAGTCAATGGCTCATCACTACAGATGATAATTTTAATTCCAAAGTCTGGTCTGTACAAACAGGAAAATATTATGACTTTTTAAAAGATGAAAA
>NZ_JASHIF010000004.1:0-588662 GCF_030056595.1 Flectobacillus roseus | reverse complement strand
CAGATGATAATTTTAATTCCAAAGTCTGGTCTGTACAAACAGGAAAATATTATGACTTTTTAAAAGATGAAAAAAATATTCGCTACGCTAATTTTTCCCCAAATAGTCAATGGCTCATCACAAGAGATGTGAATGATAATTACAAAGTCTGGTCAGTACAAACAGGAAAATATCCAGACTTTTTAAAAGATGAAAAAAATATTCACGACGCTAATTTTTCCCCAAATAGTCAATGGCTCATCACTACAGATGATAATTTCAATTCCAAAGTCTGGTCTGTACAAACAGGAAAATATTATGACTTTTTAAAAGATGAAAAAAATATTCACGACGCTAATTTTTCCCCAAATAGTCAATGGCTCATCACAAGAGATGTGAATTTTAATTACAAAGTCTGGTCTGTACAAACAGGAAAATATTATGACTTTTTAAAAGATGAAAAAAATATTATCAACGCTACTTTTTCCCCAAATAGTCAATGGCTCATCACTACAGATATGAATGATAATTACAAAGTCTGGTCTGTACAAACAGGAAAATATTATGACTTTTTAAAAGATGAAAAAATTATTATCGACGCTAATTTTACCCCAAATAGTCAATGGCTCATCACTAAAGATGATAATTATAATTCCAAAGTCTGGTCTGTACAAACAGGAAAATATCCAGACTTTTTAAAAGATGAAAAAATTATTCGCTACGCTAATTTTTCCCCAAATAGTCAATGGCTCATCACTACAGATATGAATGATAATTACAAAGTCTGGTCTGTACAAACAGGAAAATATCCAGACTTTTTAAAAGATGAAAAAATTATTCGCTACGCTAATTTTTCCCCAAATAGTCAATGGCTCATCACTAAAGATGATAATTTTAATTCCAAAGTCTGGTCTGTACAAACAGGAAAATATTATGACTTTTTAAAAGATGAAAAAAATATTCGCTACGCTAATTTTTCCCCAAATAGTCAATGGCTCATCACTACAGATGATAATTTTAATTCCAAAGTCTGGTCTGTACAAACAGGAAAATATTATGACTTTTTAAAAGATGAAAAAAATATTCGCTACGCTAATTTTTCCCCAAATAGTCAATGGCTCATCACAAGAGATGTGAATGATAATTACAAAGTCTGGTCAGTACAAACAGGAAAATATCCAGACTTTTTAAAAGATGAAAAAATTATTCGCTACGCTAATTTTTCCCCAAATAGTCAATGGCTCATCATTAAAGATGATAATTATAATTCCAAAGTCTGGTCTGTACAAACAGGAAAATATCCAGACTTTTTAAAAGATGAAAAAATTATTCGCTACGCTAATTTTTCGCAAGATAGTCAATGGCTCATCACTAAAGATTTGAATTTTAATTCCAAAGTCTGGTCTGTACAAACAGGAAAATATTATGACTTTTTAAAAGATGAAAAAAATATTCACGACGCTAAATTTACGCAAGATAGTCAATGGCTGGTAACATGGGATGGTATAATTCCAAATTTTACAGCCATAGTCTGGTCTGTGAATAAAAGAGGACAAGCTGAGTTTTTAAAACAAGAGCGTAAAATTAGTGGAGTCGCCTTTTCAGAAAACGCCCAATATTTATCCATCAAGCAAGAAGATAAACACCAAGTAAAAACCTACGAAGTAGCCACAGGCAAATTATTCCAAACTTTATGGTTAAATAAAGTGCCAACACAAGTACATATTCTTGATAATCGTTATCTCTATGTCACCGTAGGCAAAGCGATTGTTAAAACAGATTTACAAACAGATCAGGGTCATATCATGAGTTATGGCGATGGTGAGGAGTTAGATTACAAATACGAGGAAATACAGGAATGGATCAAAGTTTTTGGAGATAAATACCTCTTGCCTCTGGATGAGGAGATCAAAAAAAAATACGGCATTAAATAATTTGTTATCAAGTCATTTTACATTTTAACACTAAAACTTCTTAGCTATGACTACTTGGGGAAAATTAGAACATCGTTTTGGGAGTGAGCAAAAACGTAAAATTCTTGCCTTAGACGGTGGGGGCATCAGAGGAGTTTTAACCTTGGAGATTTTGCTAGAACTCGAAAATCAACTCAGAGAGTCTTTGGGAGGAAATTCAGATTTTAGGCTTTGTGATTTTTTTGATTACATCGGGGGCACAAGTACTGGGGCTATCATTGCGGCAGGCTTGTCGAGAGGCATGAGTGTAAGCGAGTTGCTTCGTTTCTATGAAGAGAAAGGTGAGGCGATGTTTGATAAATCGTTTTTGCTAAAAAAGGTGAAACATTTTTACAATGATGGTCCCCTGCTCAAAGAGTTAAAAAAGACTTTTGGAGAAGGTAACATTGATTTGGCAACTGGTGATTTCAAATCCTTGTTATTAGTCGTTACTATGAACAGAACGACAGATTCTCCTTGGCCTGTTACCAATAATCCTTTTGCCAAGTACAACCATCCCTCTCGTCCAGATTGCAATCTTAAAATACCTCTTTATCAGTTGGTAAGAGCGAGCACTGCTGCGCCAGCTTATTTTAAACCAGAGACACTCCAGTGGGATTCCAACAATCCCGAAAAAACATTTGTGTTTGTAGATGGAGGCGTTACACCATACAATAATCCTGCATTTTTAATGTATAGAATGGCGACTCAACCTGCTTACAATTTAAACTGGAAAACAGGTGAGAAAGAATTATTAATTGTTTCTGTAGGTACAGGATCTTGCCCAATACCAGGTGTTTATAACAATGTTATTAAAGTAGTCAAAAAGCTTCATAACAACTTGATGTATGCCATGCAAGTAGAACAGGATACCATTTGCCGTACAGTAGGTCGTTGTATTTTCGGAGAATCCATAGATCGTGAGTTGGGAGACATGATTCCCAGAGATAACAATGGGAATGAATTAACACTTGATGTCGATTTGGGTAAATCCTTCAGTTACGTGAGATATAATGCAGATATTAGCCAAACTGGGCTGAATACAATAGGTCTAGGTCATATTGATAGCGATAAAGTCAGTAAGTTAGATTCAACCAAAAATATATCTGATTTAAAACAAATTGGTCGTATAGTGGGTAGTACACAAGTAAAGGTAAGCTCACAATTTAAACATTTTATACCCCAAAAATAATTCATTGGAATTAACACATTATATCCTCTTTTCTGGTCATATGATAGACAGAGAAGACAGAGAAAGCCCTAGATTCACCGCATCCAAGGAAAAAAAAGTCATAGAGTCTATGCGTATTCAACTAAAGGGAATCATAGGTTCACACCCAAGTTCTTGTATAGGTATCGCTGGTGGAGCAGCTGGTGGAGATATTATTTTCCATGAAATTCTCATTGAGTTTGGAGTATCCAGCCAACTATATCTAGCTTGTCCAAAGGAGGCATATAAAGAAAAGTCTGTTTCGTATGCAGGAGATAATTGGATAAAAAGATTTGATAACCTCACTCAGGTTCTACCAGTCCATATTCTTGACAGGATTGATAACGAATCTGATAACATTTGGGAACAAACCAACCAGTGGATGTTTGAAGAAGCCTCTAAAGCAGGAAAATCAAATTTTACACTCCTAGCTCTCTGGGATGGCAAAACTGGCGACGGAAAAGGTGGAACATCCCACATGATCAGCATCGCCAAAGAAATAGGTGCAAAAGTGAAGATTATTGATATTAAACAGGTTTAGCAATTAGGGTATCAAATTTGATTGAATTCAATCTTGTCAGTACTCTAACGTTACAATCTTGAAAATAAAAAATTTGAGAACTTTTAACAAATGTGAGGGAATGTCCTATTTATAATTTGGGTTTGGTATTAAATTCACTCTGCTGAGAATTTTAAAGATTATATAAATAAGTGACTGAGCGTATATTGATACAGGTGTATTTATCGTTTGGAATTATGTTATCGCAATATTTGTTTTAAGCCGAAACCATATTAAACAATGGTAAATCTCAAAGGGCAGCCAAAAACAAATTTACATAGATAATATTTAATGGGTTCTATTGCCAGCTTGTAGCTTTCAAGCTTCTATTGCTATTTATCGTTGTACTCTATAATAGAACTTAGCGATTTGACCTTTCTTATAATTGTTATTTACAAATCGGGAATTATTAAAGGAAGAAATAAAGTTGAGGGAATCCAGACTTAAAAATATATCATCTCTGTGATTATATAAAGAGTCTCCCATGACTATAATATCAACATCTATCGTTTCTTTAGGGATGATGACAGACATGGTACAATTACCGTTAGTATCAGTTTGAGCATGAATAGAAAAAGAATTTAGAAAACTGAATAAACCTATTCGCTTAGTACCCCAAAAGGCAAATCTAAAATCTTTTATAGGTCTACCTTTGGTATCTGTAACATTCAGTTTAACGGTTGTTGGAGTTGTGATTTCTTCTTCACAAGAGGATAGTGATAACAAAAGAAGAATGGCGAGTGATTTAAGAATTGTAGATTTCATGAGAAATATTTAGGATAAGTTTAAAACCAATGTATGGAAATTTCTGAAAAGTGAAATTTTCATAGAAGTTTAGAATTTGCTTAGGAGCTTATGTACTCTCACAATTTAATGTATTTAACTCTGAGACAACAATTTTCACAGGCAATATTTAACCAAAGAGTTTGTGTTTTGAAGCTAAATTAATTGTTCACAAAATCAACAAAACAAGTAAAATAAAACTTTGGTAATTGGTACAAGTTTTATTTCGATTTTATAAGGACTAAATAAGATTCATATAATGCATAGTTCATGTACCAATTAAGGGTCGATTAAAGTACAAAGAATTACAAATAAGAAAAGCCCTCCAGTAAAACCGAAGGGCTTTTTCTAACTTAATAGTTCTACACCTATTGTATTTAAAACGAATTAAATCAAATAACGTCACACAAGTAACAAATTTTTATTTTTTGGTAGCAAAAAGGTAATGGCCAGCTCTACTGCAGACAACTGTTGTAGTTGTTTTTGCTACCAAAAATTTCACAAGCTTTGCCTGATCAGGACGATATCAGAAATTAACAATCTAACTATTGCTACCAAAACCACTAAAATGAAAAAGACAATCATCATTATCGCAACAATTGTATTAGCAGTAATTACGTACTTCATTGGAAAATCGAAGGGATGGTGGAATTTATTTTCTAGCTCCACAAATCCTTCTTACAACAAATCAAGTACTTCGAACACTCTAACCAAAATTTCTAATAAAATCAGGGGAATTGATACCACCATTAATGAATATGGAGTTGATACTGCAACTGTTCAAATAAATTGGGAGGGAAAAGACGTGTACAAGATTAAGGATTCAAAACGACCTACGGGGCAATTTGCTTTTGGTTTTCTTTACGATGGAACAATTGTATATCAATACCAACAAAATGGTACATGGATATTCAGCACTGATCCTTATATACCAGAAACCAACCAATACGGCATTGATACTAAAACCATTATAGACTATTACAATGGTATTCCTATCTATCAATTTAGTAATGGTACGAGACCTGATGAAGTAGCAGGATACCTTGAAGATGGAACCTATGTATATGAAAGATGGGTAGATGAAGGTACTCCTGAGGAGCGGAAGGAGTACTATTGGTAAAATTTGGCATTAGTTATCAAATCGACATATGTCATAGTTAGCTCAACCTTGGATAATTCATAGGTTGAGCTAAGTGATTAATTCCACACTGTTCTGTTCGAAATCACTAAAGTGGATTCAAGAAACCCCTCCCCTATTCGCATTTCAATTCCACATGGTTCAATCCGAAGAGTATTGGCCAAGCTATTGGAGATTAGAAAAAACTTGTTTCAATTCCATACAATCAATTCGAAGAAGAAAGGCTCAAGTGTTTCACTGGTATTTACTGAAATGTTTCAAATCCACACGGTTCAATTCCAATTTTTATCAAACGTGTATAAAAAGCCCGCCCAGTCTGGCTTCAATTCCACACAGTTCAATTCAAAGTAAAGAGGATAAATTAGGGCTTTATTTTGAAGATGGGTTTCAATTCTACACGGTTCAATTCGAAGTTTTTGGCTCAGCAAGCAGTAAGTACAGCCTTGGCAGGGTTTCAATTCCACACGGTTCAATTCGAAGGTTGTTGGGGGTAATTAATGTGTGGTAATCGTGGAAAAGTTTCAATTCCACACGGTTCAATTCGAAGATGTTGCAGTGATTGTAACGGTTACGCCTGTACCCGCGTTTCAATTCCACACGGTTCAATTCGAAGAATGCCATTAAAGATATTGTGCCATCTGCTGTGACGTTTCAATTCCACACGGTTCAATTCGAAGTCTAGTAGCAGAAATATACCGCACCTTCAATTCCCGTTTCAATTCCACACGGTTCAATTCGAAGAGGGAAGTTAATGATGGGAAAAGAGAAAGAGGTTATATGTTTCAATTCTACACGGTTCAATTCGAAGCGAAGAAGTGAAAGTAATTAGAAGCGTGTCGAACCTGTTTCAATTCCACACGGTTCAATTCGAAGTGAGCAATTAACAGAGGCTATACTTGATGGAGCCAAGTTTCAATTCCACACGGTTCAATTCGAAGACACAATGGCAAAAGGTAATAACAAAATCGCTAAGATGTTTCAATTCCACACGGTTCAATTCGAAGAGCCATACGGGGTCAAATCCAGCGCAAAACACATTGAGTTTCAATTCCACACGGTTCAATTCGAAGATTTCAGCAAATTATGTCTGAGATTGACCCGATGAAGTTTCAATTCCACACGGTTCAATTCGAAGTTTTGGCGCAAATAATAGCAGGCGAAGTTTCAGAGTTTCAATTCCACACGGTTCAATTCGAAGTTGAAGAATTTTCTTCATCCTCTAAAAAATAAGAGAAGTTTCAATTCCACACGGTTCAATTCGAAGATTAATCTCAGTTACCCAGCCAGACAGATTCAACATGTTTCAATTCCACACGGTTCAATTCGAAGAGAAATTGAAAAAGGATATAATCAAGATCCTGTTTTGTTTCAATTCCACACGGTTCAATTCGAAGTTGTCGAATGTTGAATTTGGCTTAGTGGTAAGTTAGTTTCAATTCCACACGGTTCAATTCGAAGCGAAGAAGTGAAGGTAATTAGAAGCGTGTCGAACCTGTTTCAATTCCACACGGTTCAATTCGAAGCATCCGCACTCATTCAGGTCGTTACGTGAATGTATTGTTTCAATCCCACACGGTTCAATTCGAAGCTGCAAACAGACGATTCACACTAAAACCGTCGGATGCGTTTCAATTCCACACGGTTCAATTCAAAGAAGAACACCCCAGTTCGAATCGCAGCCGTGACGAAGTTTCAATTCCACACAGTTCAATTCAAAGAAACTCAGTTTCTACGGGTGTAATCTACGCGGGGGAGTTTCAATTCCACACGATTCAATTCAAAGTTCCATTTATTCATCACTCATTCTTCATTTGTATTCTGTTTCAATTCCACACGGTTCAATTCGAAGTGGTGTTCCTCAGGGACGTGTTGAAGGGTATTTTTTGTTTCAATTCCACACGGTTCAATTCGAAGAAGACCTCCTAAACCTAAGCGCCGATGATTCGAAAGAGTTTCAATTCCACACGGTTCAATTCGAAGGAAGATTTACTATTAGTAGAACAATGAGTAGGCTTGTTTCAATTCCACACGGTTCAATTCGAAGTGTTAGCAAGTATACAGGACGAAAAACGCCTTGCTAGTTTCAATTCCACACGGTTCAATTCGAAGAGGACAAGGCAGAAGAATATCAACGTAGTGCATCTTACGTTTCAATTCCACACGGTTCAATTCGAAGTAGCCAGATTTGTAAAATTAGGAAGCGTAAACGAGTTTCAATTCCACACGGTTCAATTCGAAGAGCGAAAGACAACCTCATTAACATTAAACTATAACTAGTTTCAATTCCACACGGTTCAATTCGAAGAAAGAGTAGGGGTAATTTTTAAATTTTCAAAGCGAGTTTCAATTCCACACGGTTCAATTCGAAGACCTGCCTACTAACAATGGCAATTATGTACATCCTGGTTTCAATTCCACACGGTTCAATTCGAAGAAAAAAATGGGCAGCGCCTAACTCAAAGCCAACAATGTTTCAATTCCACACGGTTCAATTCGAAGCTAAGGAGCTGGCAAATGAGACAACTGTTAAACCAGTTTCAATTCCACACGGTTCAATTCGAAGTAAACATTGTAGACCGCATTCTATACGTTTCAGATTGTTTCAATTCCACACGGTTCAATTCGAAGGGTGTTACATCGGGAGTACAAAATGACTTCAATATGTTTCAATTCCACACGGTTCAATTCGAAGTCTACTCTTTTTATCCTGTGTTTAAAGATGGCTCAATGTTTCAATTCCACACGGTTCAATTCGAAGTATTATCGCTGGACTTGTTGCTTTAGGCGGTCTAACGGTTTCAATTCCACACGGTTCAATTCGAAGATTGTACTCGTAAACTGGCGCATAGTCCTCATCCACGTTTCAATTCCACACGGTTCAATTCGAAGTGTTTAGACATTCTAAGAAAACAAGCCCTAGAACTGTTTCAATTCCACACGGTTCAACTCGAAGTGGATGATTTTGATCTAATAATTGCAAGTATAGACAAGTTTCAATTCCACACGGTTCAATTCGAAGACCTTAGCGAGTAAAAAACTCCCTGACAAACTCAAGTTTCAATTCCACACGGTTCAATTCGAAGGGAAAGGACTGTTAAAATAATATCTTTCATGCTTTGTTTCAATTCCACACGGTTCAATTCGAAGTTCAATCGTTGTGGTGTGCTCAGCAATCTGCCAAGTCCGTTTCAATTCCACACGGTTCAATTCGAAGTTTTGTAATCTATTCTCGCTAAGCTTAGATTTCAAGTTTCAATTCCACACGGTTCAATTCGAAGTTGCTAGGCATCAACAGCAAAGGCTCAATGTAAGCCGGTTTCAATTCCACACGGTTCAATTCGAAGTAAAAGAGGCGTCGAAGCCTGCGCCCGAAGCTTTAAAGTTTCAATTCCACACGGTTCAATTCGAAGTATATAAGCGTCTATAATTTCTTGCGCGTTACCACGTTTCAATTCCACACGGTTCAATTCGAAGTTCAGAAAAAAATGAAGGGAGATGCTGGGGGCGGGTTTCAATTCCACACGGTTCAATTCGAAGGGTGGCGACCCACTTTATAACCTTACGCTCAATTCTTGTTTCAATTCCACACGGTTCAATTCGAAGTTTCAAATATTGGTTTTTGCGTTATGGCTTGCAAGTTTCAATTCCACACGGTTCAATTCGAAGGGTGTAACACGCCGTATCAATTGTAGCAGCCAATTTTGTTTCAATTCCACACGGTTCAATTCGAAGTTGCTACCTCTAAGCACAGCAGCAGTGGCCGACCTGTTTCAATTCCACACGGTTCAATTCGAAGACAAGAAATTAAATCTACACTGTTGGGGGGAGTCCGTTTCAATTCCACACGGTTCAATTCGAAGCAACTATAAAATTTCCAATTGGAATCTTATCACTGTTGTTTCAATTCCACACGGTTCAATTCGAAGTGATAGTAGATTTCTTTATCAATTCGGGTGCGTCGTTTCAATTCCACACGGTTCAATTCGAAGTCAATTTTTGCATGAAAGACTACATTTTCAGCAGGGTTTCAATTCCACACGGTTCAATTCGAAGATACGGAGGAAATCAAAATATTCCTGCATCATATCGGTTTCAATTCCACACGGTTCAATTCGAAGAATCTAATGCTTCATTTGATGCAATTATCCCAAAGTCGTTTCAATTCCACACGGTTCAATTCGAAGTTAACTGGTTGTGAGCTTGATAAGGACTATTACAAGTTTCAATTCCACACGGTTCAATTCGAAGCAGAAAATAGTCTAACCAACACACAGCAAAAAGTCTAGTTTCAATTCCACACGGTTCAATTCGAAGAAAAACAGGATAAAATGACTAGTAAGACAAACAAAGTTTCAATTCCACACGGTTCAATTCGAAGATTTTCATCATATAGTAGAAAAGGTACCCGATTTTTGTTTCAATTCCACACGGTTCAATTCGAAGGTGGATAGTGATTTATTTATGCAAGCTTACCAAAAATAGTTTCAATTCCACACGGTTCAATTCGAAGTTTGGAGCCTAAAAAGAGCCGAAACGGTTACGGATGTGTTTCAATTCCACACGGTTCAATTCGAAGTATTTTTAAGATTCTATTTGCTTTACCACCATTAAATGTTTCAATTCCACACGGTTCAATTCGAAGAGGCAAAGAGTTTAACTATACGGGAAAAAGTATACTCCGTTTCAATTCCACACGGTTCAATTCGAAGGAGAATAAATACGATACCAAACTCAAACAAGCGTAGTTTCAATTCCACACGGTTCAATTCGAAGCTTTGAAATTTGTGTTTCGCTAGCTATGAATGACTGAAGTTTCAATTCCACACGGTTCAATTCGAAGATACAATCAACGTCACTTACTAGGGAGTATCAAGCGTTTCAATTCCACACGGTTCAATTCGAAGGGTGCAATGGTAAGAAAATTACAGTGGTAGTGTGGTTTCAATTCCACACGGTTCAATTCGAAGCACTACCTGAATAGGTCGTGTCCCCTTCTGGACATGTTTCAATTCCACACGGTTCAATTCGAAGTGATTGAACGTGAGTTTATTAGCAAAAATCCTGCTTCGTTTCAATTCCACACGGTTCAATTCGAAGGTGGTTAGGGGGGGTTTCGGAATCGGGTCAAGTAAAGTTTCAATTCCACACGGTTCAATTCGAAGTGTGATGAAATTTACTTGCTCGTCTGATTTACTACCGTTTCAATTCCACACGGTTCAATTCGAAGGCTTAGTAGTGAAACTAACCAGTATGGCAAAACACGGTTTCAATTCCACACGGTTCAATTCGAAGTTGAATATACGTAACAGTTCGTTTTAGGTTCGCCCTAGTTTCAATTCCACACGGTTCAATTCGAAGGGGTAACGTATGCTAATACAGATGGTGCAACCAATGTTTCAATTCCACACGGTTCAATTCGAAGTGGAACACCCAAACGGTGTGCCAATCTCCAAAAATCAAGTTTCAATTCCACACGGTTCAATTCGAAGACAGTAGTACTG
This sequence comes from Flectobacillus roseus, assembly GCF_030056595.1. Taxonomy (NCBI): domain Bacteria; kingdom Pseudomonadati; phylum Bacteroidota; class Cytophagia; order Cytophagales; family Flectobacillaceae; genus Flectobacillus; species Flectobacillus roseus. Next base: position 577,540 of record NZ_JASHIF010000004.1, on the reverse strand, counting down.
TATGCGGGTATTCTTTCGAAGTATCGTTTCAATTCCACACGGTTCAATTCGAAGATTCGCCGTCCAGTACCGCTTTGGTAACTGTGAATTGGTTTCAATTCCACACGGTTCAATTCGAAGAAAGGTTTTCATACAAGGAAGTTTGAACATGGCACTGTTTCAATTCCACACGGTTCAATTCGAAGTTTACACTTGTTTGAAAATTCGTTTAAACTACTTCCGTTTCAATTCCACACGGTTCAATTCGAAGCCGTTAAAAATAGCCTCTAGTTTTTAAATCAAGGGCACATTTAACGATTTTTATTTAACTTTTAGTCGTCGACCTTCATTAATATGATTTATATGGGGATTCGACGACATTTGATATTCAATCAGTTAACTTAAATGCTAACCTTTAGAAGTCAATTATTATCAAGATTTCAAGGAACATTTCTGACATCGACGACGTCTAGTGTAGGTTTATTCTTCAGTAACAATATTTGTAAACCCACATCCCATTGCACAGTATTTACCAAATCCACCTAAATATCCAACTGCTAGGACATTCTCTGGTGCAGTTACTTCAAATGTGAGGTTTTCAAAACCAATTATTTTGATTTGTTGCTTACCTTTTCCTTCTTTAACTATCAAACCTTTACGTTTGATGTTTTCAGGATTACTAACAAGCTTCCATTGTATAATATTTTGAACCAAATTAGGGTCTAAATCAAAAGATTTAGTTTTCTCCAAAGAACGATACTTATCCCAAAGATTGATGGAAAATAGTCTTTCGTATCTACTATCAATTGGCGAAATATATTCAGTTATCCCATTTTTCTCTTCAGCCAATACCATTGGAGAATCTACTTTGAAAATTTTTGTAACAGTCTGAGAGTGATTAAAGTGTAAAGCTGGTATTTGCAAAGACTCAACTCTTTCGACGATAAAATCTGCTTTATAATCCATATTGAAAAGGCTCAGCTCTTGAGACTGAAACAATCCAATCATGAAAGCTTTGGCAGCAGAATCGACACAAAATGATAAGGTAAGGAAGATAGTATCTAAAGATAGTTCAATGTGTTTATCTCCTTTTTGAATTGGTTTTGTTCGTCCAAGTTGTAAAGAGGAGAACGTAAAATGCTTGAAGGACTTTTTACTTTCTCCAATTAGGTAACCTTCATCATGAAGAAATTGACTATAATCCTTGTCAGACCTCGCCAACAAACCATATATCCATGCCTGAAAGGCATACTGATAGTTAAAAATCAAAGCCTGTTTATCACGTACTGGCTTTAGGTGTAATTTTATTCGCATCGAAATTGGTTTTTCTATGTAAATACCAGAAAGAATCGCTAAAGAGTTGTTTATTTTTGATTAAACTATTATTCTTGATAACACCCCATAATTATAAAGAACACCTTTCCCGATTGCGATATCAGAAGGAACAATAATATTAGAAGAAAACGAGATATTAAAGGCTCCGGTTTGTTCTTCATCAAGTTGTTTCGGCAGTAAAGTATTTCCTTTATCCTCAAATGATTCTATCTTAACCCATACATCATTTGTAAATTCTTCCATATTCATGTCCCTAAGAAATATGTGAATGTCAGAACGTATCTTTTCCTCAATAATTAAAAGTCTTTGAACCAAACCTTCTACGGAATTCCACTTAAGATATTCAGTCTCACTAAAGGGAACATAGTAGTGTAACTTATAAAAGTATTTATCCTCGGAAATCTTTACGTCTAATTCTTCACTTTTCAGAGATACCAGTTGCATCTCCTCTGGAAATTCATACATATTTTCAGCAACAAAATTACTTATTGCATCTCCTCCTTCATTTATACCAAATAAACTTGCCTTCCCCTTAAATAATCTATATTGTATCCTAGGGTAGCCCATTAACTCTTCACCCTCATGATTAAGGTGATGAAAAAGTCTATTCTGCCAATTCAACATATCATTCACTAATGTGCGAAAAAATTTTATCTCACTATTCCGCATCGGAAAATTAGAAAAGGTAAATAATTTAGTTGTCAAAGTTTTGGAGGATTAATAGGTTCTCTTGATGATACAAATTGGATTTTCATCCAGCCCAGTGGTTGATTATTCGATGTCAATACTCTCGTTGAGGGAAAATCCTCTGAATTTTCGCTTTCCATAAATAATTCTATTAGCTTTCCGTAAACAGTTTTGTCTACTTGCTTTACAGCTAATGCCATAGAGTTATTTAGAAAATGTTTACCAAAACCTATTCTGATAATTGCCTCATCACCTTTGTTTATTTCAGATTCCAATCCTTCATAAAAGCTTTTTAAACTAACATTTGAAGTATTACTTAATTCTTCCTTGATAAAATCCTCCGAAAACCTATTGATAATCTTGAACAAGGTTTTATACATTTCTTTGCTTTGAAGAAATTTCAAGGACGGATGAAAGATTTGATTCAATTTAAAATTATTGGACGGAATTTGAATTTGAAAATCAAAGCGGGTATCAGCTTCGATGGTTTCAATCAAGAATGGAATAGCCTCGTTAGCTTTTTCATTGTAAATATTTACTCTTTTTATATATTCGACAACTATTGACTGATTATCAATTGAAGGAGTATCTAAAACGCGTAGATAAGATGAATCGTAAGGAATATCGTCATAAATAGGTTTTCGATTATCATCCAAATACGGCTTTCCATTTGAAAGCATCCTTTGTTTTTTACTAGGAAATAATTTAGCTTCTAAAGATTTGGTAAATTCGTTCTCAATTTTAATTCTGGCTTCAGTAATCTCTCTTTTCGAAACACTTAAAATTTTACTCTGTTTTTCACTTAAGTTTTGAAAGTTTAGAAATCTAATGAAGTTTATTATTGGAGAATTATTGCTGGAACTAAATAAATTCTTCTGTTCATTACTAAAAAGGTTACTAGTAACAATATCTTTAGTACATTGTTGTATTTTTTTTTCTAAGTTAATACAAACTTGGTCGATATACTTTACAAACTCTTTCAACTCATTCTTACCTTCGCTCATCAACCAATTATATAAAATGGAGGACTTGATTGCTCCTTTCATGGTACTGCCAGAGATATAAGGGCAATTTCTAGTTTTTAACAATCCTCGTAATGATAATGAATGCCCAGGTTCTAAGCCACGAATTCTATATTTTTCACCTGTCATTAAAGTTTCAATATCTACTTCCAATGTATCTTGTACCAGTTTGGAAAAGTTGTCGCGAAAACTATTATTATACATTCCATCTTGCATACCTTGAATAAACGCATCAATTTTAACATTGTCTATTCCTTTCAAACTGTTCAAATCAAGATAATAGAGATAATCATTATCATAAATATATTCTGAAAAGGAAGTTACCGCTTCTTGTTCATTACCAATTGAGATGGGCGATAAGGTTTTAATTTTGAAATGATAAGTATGATTTAACCCTGCCATTGTTTTGTCCAGTTTTCGTGAATAGGTAATAAAAATCCTTTGCCATAACGCAAATATTCATCCTGACTTCCTTGCGGTTTAATGCTTGGATTATGCCCGATAGGTAAATCATTTTTTACTAAAGCACCTTCTTTAATCATTCTAATTTGCTGTAACTTATATCCAGCATTTTCATCAGAGCCTAGTCTTCTTCCACCTCGAATTACAGTAGAATAGTAATTTATCCTGTTGAGCTCATCCAAATTGTATGGAGAAATTAAGGACGCAGAACAGAGAAAGGTTGCTGAGGGTTTCAATGGATTGATTGTAAACTCTTCTGCACTTACGCCCCAAAATTTACCACAACCAGTCGAACGTTCACCTCCTAAGCCAAACTCCGGTAGCAAACTAATTACTAAATCTAGTTTTTTCTTCCATTCTACTGGTAAGTCATGTTTTAATAAAAAATAGAAATGAACAGAAAGTCCAAATTGTTCTAAGTCTTGGATTTGAAGGTTTGATTGTGTGTAGAGAGTATTCTCTTGTTTATCTGTATGAACCCTATTTTTGGTTAATGAGCCAATGTTTGCTAAGGAAAGTTCGGTATGAAATTTAGCTTTTAATTTTACTTTTTTTATTTCCTTAATCTCCTTATTAGTACAGACAAATTTATTTCCTAAAAGTACTGTATCATCTGTTAAAAATAAGTCGGGATTAATCCCTCTTTCCCATACACTTTTTGATACAAATAAAACTTTTTTCTGTTTCTTGAAGTCCTCTGAGGTATTATTTAATATACCTAATACTTGAGGTTTAGGCAGAAAGAAAATACTACCATTATCGCCTCTAAGACAATAACAACCAGATGAAATCTGTAAATCGTATAGCTCTAAAGCAGTAATGAAATCATCAGTATCTGAAAATGTTCTATTGTAAATATTAATAATAGCCGAAAAAATCGTATCAGCATGAGGAATTAGTGAAGTATGATTTAAACGAGTATCATCTATACTATATTCCCCAAAATGGTATTGAGCAAAAGGCCTACTCTCAAGAATAATCGCTTGTGTTAATCCCATACAAATCCATTAGTTAGAGGTGTTCCTACTTTATTATAAATTTCGCTTTCAATTTTATGCTGAGTTATGGACATTTTGTCTTTACAAAACTCAATTTTACCATATCCTCTTGAGCCACAACCACCTAAATAATCATCTTCTAATAATTGTAATGCTAACTTTATATGCTTTAAATGGCTCTGATTCTCAGATGAAAGATTATCTTGATTTTCAGTTTTGGTGACGTGATTATATTCATCATAAACTAATTCAAAACTAAACTCAGAACCCTCTGGTACACGTTCTACTTCTCGTGGATGAATTGCTCCACCTTGCATTCTTTTGATTACGTTTTCCCATTTTGTTTCAGTTAGAGGTTCATTCTTTTTCTCACTTTGAATCAATGAACAATCTCTCACTAATAGCCTAGTACGAAATTGCCCATTTTCTTTACCTGCAGAATCTCCAAAAATTTCTTTAATTATATCAACATCATTCTCTACACGAGAAGAACCATAATATCTTGCTAATAAGGAACGCATTTTCCCTTTTAGTGAACTTCCTGGTACAAATGGAATCCCCTTACTTCTAACTACACTTAGTTGAGGAGTGCCTAATTCAAAATCGTTGTTGCCAGCACCAATTCTTAAGCCTGTTTTAACCTTAAAAGTCCCCTTAATTATTATTTTTGATGTAAGTCTCATATTTGCTATTTTTCTGAATGATAGAATTTATGGTAATGTAAAAATGATGTAATAAACCTTCTCATGTTCTCATGTTCAGTAGTGGTCTTGACTTCGCCTATTAGCTTTAGAAGTTTTTCAATGAGAATCCTTGTCTCTATCTTTATTTGCTTTGCGGTTACAAATGCTATTTGAGGTCTAATTAATTGCAATTCATTAAAATCTTTTGTCTTAGAAATTAAGTCAAAAAGAATACGAACTTGACCATTTGATATATACTTCCCATCAGATTTCACAAAGACTTCAAATTCATTCATGAAACTGATTAATTCGTTATCTCGTAGGTTATCAGAAGCCAAGATATTCACAGTGTTATCTGTAATAAACTTACCAATTGGTGGTTTGTCATAAGATGCCATATATTAGTTTATTTTTCGGGTTGAAAACTCAGCTAAACGTGCTGCAATTGGAATTATTAATATCTCTGTTTTATTTCCTTCATTACTCAATGCATTTTTCAAATAATCTTGATAAGTTTCTTTTAAGCCATTAATAAAAACTTTATCGATTTTTTCGGAACGTAAGTCATAGATAAATCGGGTAAGAGTTGTTAACTGATACCTATTTCTAACTAATTCTCCATATACCTCATGTGTTTGTTTCAAACGAGATAGAATACTCTTAGGTACTTTCTTGTACAATATTCCATCAATAATTTTTTCACTTTGAGCATTAGCCTTTTTCCATTGACTCCAATCTACTGTATGATTAAAAATGTTTAGTGCATTTTTATCTGTATGATCCTTGGCGTTTGCTAGCGCTTCTTCTGCAAGATTTGAGAAACTACTTACTGGATATGTAGAGGTAACAAATATCAGCCCTGCTGAAAAGGTTGGTAACTTTTTGATAAAGTCAAGTTCGTTAATTCTATTTTGAAAGTATTTATCAAACTCTTTTTTAAGCAGTAAACTAAATTCTTTTATTGCATCCCATGAGCCTACCAAAAATGCATCATCTCCTCCAGCAAAAATTACTGAAATGGAATCCTTGTATTTATATGATACACCTTTGTTTGCAAATTTATTAATATCCTCATTTTCAAAAAGTTCTTTTAGTTTTTGCTCAAAAAACCCTCTTAATAAACTTGAAAATATTTTACTGTCATCAATGGTCTGAATTTCTCTGATAATTCCCCCTAATCCATCAAAATCTAACTTTAAAATTCCAAGATTATTAGTACCTGTTCTTTCATGAGCAAAGTTTCCTAACCAGTTATACGATATTGTATTGTATAACGTAAAATCCGATTTTTCATCTTCTGCAAGGTCTTGTATATAAATACTGTCTTTATATTTTTCTATTAAATCTTTTGTCCATTTTGGAACTTGAAAGTTGACAGAATTTTGCCAGTTTGGAAATTTATCTAAAGAAAATATCTCACCAAATTTTCTAACTTGGTATTTAAGTTCATTTCGCAGTAAATGTTCAGCAATCTCTTTACCAAAATCTTCTTTATCTATAACCTGATCAGCTTTATCATTGACTTTAATTGATTTTGCTTTAAAGAAGTATTCCCAATCATCAAATCTATTCAATGCTTTTTCCTGCGCACAAGCATTTAATAATTGTAAATTTTCCCCATAAGACTTTAGAGGATCATACACAATACTGCTAATGATTAGCATTATTCCTTCGTCCTTTAAATCTTGATGAATGCGCTTTTCAGCTTTAATAAGCTGTTCTTTTTTATCTACAGGAATGAGTAAATAAAAATTACCCCCACCATTATAAACAGTGTGCAATTCCTTATTTGAGGTAATACCAGTATTGGTGTAAATACACTCAATAGCTAATTCGGCAAGAATTTGGATATAAAACGATTTCCCCTTTAAAGTTTTTGCAGCTCCCTTTGATTTTGTGTTGAATATAAACTCTTGTATTCCTGAAAAATCTCCTTTTACAAGTAACTTATTATGTAAGAATTCTGTAGTGTAAGCAGACATATTTTAGTTGTATTTTAATAGGTTCATAATATTGCCAATAACTTGTGAAGGAAATTTTGAGCTACTTACTTTATAATCAAAGCTCTTTGCAATATCATCTGGAAATAAAGAACTTCCGAAATAGAAATATTTTACATCTTTAGAAGAAGATTTTAAGAATTCTACTATTTTATTCATTTCTACTGACTCTGAAAAAATTATCAAGTCATATTGTGAAGCATCAATCTGTTTGTTGAACTCCATAGAAAAAATTTCTTTAAAGGAATTTCTTCTTAGTAAAAGCTTAAGCGTATCATCTTGTATATCTCCATTAGTAAAAATTAATATTTTGGTTTTTTGTCTAATATCTATATCTCTTTTAACATCTGATGATATTTTTGATAATGTACTACTTTCATCTCGGATGACCTCTTCAACTTTTTCTTTAGCTTTATCTTTAATCCAGAGCCATCCACCAATACCAAGAGTACTTAAAAACGAAAGAAATAATATACAATTTTGATAGAGGTCATCATGCTTTTCAATTGTTCCTTCTGCTTCTTTGAGTTTTTTTTGAATACGTTCTAGGTCTTCATTAATATATTTTAACTTTCGGTCGCCTATTTCTCCAACCTTTGTTTCTAGATTTTGAATTCTGATAGAATCAACTTTAGAAAATGACTTAATGTGCGTAATTAACACTAAGCAAATTAATAACATACTATATTTCGTTCTCATATTGATTTGATTACGTTAGGTTTCCAATTGTTCCAAACCCCAAACTAACTCCCTTACCCAAGCCTATATACTCTGGCAATTGGGCGTTGGTGCGGAAGGTTAGGTCGAATGCCGTGAGGCGCTGACCTTTGTATGGGACTAATTTTATTTTCTTTATTTCGTCAATACGAAGTTGGAGTGTTTGGTCTACTTCCCAACCAATACCTTTGGCAAATGATATAATATTTCCTTTGAGTATCGATTCCAAGAACCCTATTCTGCTCAACTCATCTTCTATTTCTTGATACTTTTTATAGTTGTTTTCGTTAAGTGCTATCCAGTTATTAATGCGATATGATTGCACTTTTCCGAAACCAAGTATATGTTCAACAAGCTTGATTTGCTGTAAGGATAATTGTAATGTCTTTTCTTTTAATACTAGGGATATATGCGGATGCGTAAAAAGTAGCTGAGTATTTTCTCTTGGAATATTCACGCAGACCAATACAGGCTCTTGCACAATACGTTTGTATTGTACTTGTGGATATTGGTATGAATATGTGCTCTCGTTTTGGTGATTATGGAATAGTTGGTGCTCATTTCCAAAGGTTTTTATCACAGCTCCACGAAAAGCGGGAAGCTCAGGGGCTTCAATACTTGGTGTATAATGGGCGGTTAGAATCTGCAAGGTCATAAAACAAAAAAAGCCCCGCTAAGTGTAATATACGCTTAGTTAGGCTACTGCATTTATATTAAAGTTTCGTCAATCAAGGTTCTGGGTTTACTAAGTTTACTATTTACCCAAATGTAGAAAATAACCAGCAGAAAATAAAACTCTTTCAAGAATTCTGATTTTTCGGCTGCTTATACAATACTCAATCCTTGTTCTTTTGGAAGTACCACTCTGACTTCTAAAATGGAAGTTTACGAAGATTTTGGTCAAAAAGAGTCTCAATCCTTGTTCTTTTGGAAGTACCACTCTGACAGGAAGGAAATGTAATTGGAGGAAAACCTACTAAATTTGTCTCAATCCTTGTTCTTTTGGAAGTACCACTCTGACTCTTTGACGGTGTGTTTGTAGTAAATTCGTTTACCATGAAGTCTCAATCCTTGTTCTTTTGGCAGTACCACTCTGACCATATCATTTAACAATTAAAATAAATTTCCAACTTAGTCTCAATCCTTGTTCTTTTGGAAGTACCACTCTGACTTTGATGTTCATGAACCTTTACAGTTGATTCCTAACAGGTCTCAATCCTTGTTCTTTTGGAAGTACCACTCTGACATATTGTACACGAAGATGGTTGTTTATATGAATTTGTGTCTCAATCCTTGTTCTTTTGGAAGTACTACTCTGACCTAATGTAGTTAAATGTGATTGATGTATTATACTATAAAGTCTCAATCCTTGTTCTTTTGGAAGTACTACTCTGACACGATTTCAACGAATTAATCCGAGAGTTTGATTCTTTCGTCTCAATCCTTGTTCTTTTGGAAGTACTACTCTGACCCAATCTTATGGATTTAAGCAAAGGTAAAGACCTTCTGCTGTCTCAATCCTTGTTCTTTTGGAAGTACTACTCTGACCCTCAAAAAAAGGATTTGGTAGGCATTCTCCTTTGTCTCAATCCTTGTTCTTTTGGAAGTACTACTCTGACTCAGGCAATCTTACAATTTATCCAACAATTTCCTGACTGTCTCAATCCTTGTTCTTTTGGAAGTACTACTCTGACCTTCTTAAAGATTTCCTCAATCGATAAAATTCCTGCCTTGTCTCAATCCTTGTTCTTTTGGAAGTACTACTCTGACAGACACTAAAATTAACTCACTAATAATCAATTACTTAATCAATAAAATATTTAAAAATTTATATTTAAACATTGATTAATTACATCAAAAGATGTACCTATCTTGATTATCTATAAACAAATATACTAAATATTGACTTGGCTTTTATTAAAAATAGCCACAATATTGAACTCAATAAATGTAGAATCTGATAGGGGAAATCTATCAGCTACCAGATAACTAAATTCAATAATGCTAATATTTTACCATTAAGAGTATGATAAACAAAAAACTGGATTTTTCTAGCAAGCAAGGGGTGTGTTATCATAAAAGAACACGTTTTGTATTTTTAAATATTTTTATTATCCAAAAATACAAAACGTATTCAATAAATTATGAAGGCTTTAGATTTTTTATTATTTCAGTTTCAAGGTCATCATAATACTTTTTGAACATTAGCTCTAAAAATGCATTGCAACAACAACTTATTCTAACTTCATCTCCGAGGACTTCAAACTTTGCAGGAATATTATGCTCCTTGCATCTTTCCTGATTAATAGACATTCCTATTTTTTCAAAATCTATATTCATGGATTTACAATCATTAATCTTTTGTCAATAAAAAGGTTTGGCTGATTGTATTTTTACCATCATCAGACGTCAATTCAAGCTTTAAGTTTTTTCCAATCAGCTTGCCGCTACCTGTCGCGATGTAGTTTTGCCCTGAAGAGTTAATAATTGAATTGACAGTTAGTTCTGTTTCACTGGTACACTTAACATCTGGTATAGTAATAGAGTTAGTTCCTTGTTCTATTACTTCCGAACCCTGAGTAAGAACATAGGTATTGGATGCAACCATCTTAACTTGATTTTCGCCCGACTTGGTAATAAGAAATTTGTAAGTTCCCTTGGTTCGATAAAGATTTGACCCCCATTCATCGTAATTCTGAGTATAAGAGCCCTGAAAGTTGGTGGTGTAGTCTGGTGAAACATCCTTATTACATGCTACACATAAGAAAACTAAAGATGATAGAATGATTTTTTTCATTTTGAATTTTAATGGTGTTTTAAAATTTGTTGTAAATTAAAGTTTAGTTGGTGTTAAAACATCGTTAAATGAAGTGGATTTAAAATTGCAAAAATTTGTAAAGTTCTTTCTTTTTAAAATAGCCCCGCAAGTGCAGGGCTATAATTCAAGCGAGTACTACTTCTTAAAGAACTCCTTAATTATTGCGTTTCGGTTAATCCTTGCATATACCTTTAGCATCTTAGTGTCTGACCATCCCACTGTTTGTGCAATAGTGACATCTCTCATGCCTTTATAGTTAAGGGCGTTGTGAACGTATGATTTTCTGGCCATGTGGAAATGTAGCTTCGAGTTTACCCCTGCATATTTGGCTATTTCTTTTAGGCTGGCATTCATAGTCTGATTCGAACGTTTAGGAAGTCCTTCCAGCGAACCTCCATACTTGTCTATTATTTCAAGGGCACGGGCACTCAATGGGGTCATATAATTATTTTCTTCCACCTTATCTCTTGGAAAAATAATCCAATAAATCCCCTCATCATCTACGTTCAAGAACTCATCTCTTAGTGAGATATAGTCTGCATACGAAAAAGATGTCTCTTGACAGAATACCCAAGCGTCGGCAACTTCCTGCAAAGACTTTTTGAATTTATACTCATAGACTTTATCCACCTCCCAAGGTTCAAGTACCTTCGGTAATTCTTGTTTCACCTTGAGCAAATCCATATCTTCTACAGGCTTGAAACTTATCTTATTTCTTTTGTAGGCTTGCTTATGCACTGATTTAATCCACATAATATGCCTATTGATATAATAAGGTTTTCGACCGAGCACTTTCATGTAATGAATAAACTCATCCATGACTGACAAATCAAAATTTACGGCTGGTTTCGCCATTCGATTCTTTTCTCTCAAGAACTTCAAAACGTTGTTGGCATACTTTGTGTCGTTCTCTAATGTTTCATCATCGAGCTGACCAGCTTGATTAAGTTCTTGTCTTAAGTCATTGTAGAACCTAATGGCATCAGGCATGGTAAAAATTTCTTGAGGTTTTTTCCTCGAAGCCTTGTCATTACGGTGTAATTCAATCATTTTTGAAGGGTGAATGAACTGATTTGGATTTTCGGCTTCCAGTGTAGTAAGAATCATACGCATTCGTTGCTCAAAATTGTGTAGCGCTTTTTCTTTTTGGGCACTACCCTTTCCCTCAAAACATTTGTGGTCATGATTCCAATTTTTTTTTTCGCAGTCAATTCCAGTACTGAAAGGTTTGGACTCTACCCCATCAATTTTAATCACCGCTTGTAGATTTCCCAATTCTGGATTCTTTGTAGACTTACGAAACCAGTAGTTAATTTGCATGTAGTTAACTTGCTTTAAGAGCGTTTTTTTGGCATTTGTGTAGGTTTTTAAAAAAATTAAGCCTCAAAAATGCTCAAAAACACTAGTTCGAAAAAGTGATGTAAGTAGAAAATTACACGTGTAACTGAGTTTGTAAGCGAGACGAAAAGAAACGTGTTTAGATGAGATTTAGGCGTATTTTGCTGATAGTAAACGATATAAAATAAAAAAGGCAACACCTAAGTATTGCCTTTTATTTACCTCATTTCCGTTATAGTGGACCAGCATGGGCTCGAACCATGGACCCCCTGATTATGAGTCAGGTGCTCTAACCAGCTGAGCTACAAGTCCCTACAAATACACACTGGTAGTGCTTTTTCGTAATAGTGCAAAATTAATGAAATACTCATAATATTGCAAGTGGTCATAGGAAGAATTCAGCAAATAATCTCCTACTTTTGTAGCTACTCACTGATAATGCAGTCATACTCAGTGAGTAAGTACTTGAGAATATTTTTCTATTTTAATCCTCAATAAGCTTCACAATATTATGAACAAACGCAAAATTGTAAATGATCCCGTTTATGGTTTTATCAATATTACCTCTCCTCTTATATTCGACCTTATCGAACATCCCTATTATCAACGCTTACGACGTATAAAGCAACTTGGAACTGCCGATTATGTGTATCCAGGAGCCCTACACACCCGCTTTCATCATGCACTAGGCGCAATGCACCTCATGCAAGAAGCACTTAATGCACTCAAATACAAAGGTCATGATATTTCTGAAGATGAATTTGAATCAGCACAAATGGCGATTTTATTACATGATATTGGTCACGGGCCTTTTTCTCATGTGCTGGAACATACTATATTAAATCATGTACCACATGAAGAAATTTCGCTTTTGTTGATGCAAGAACTCAACAGACAATTTGGAGGTGCGCTCGACATGGCGATCCAGATGTTTAATGACACTTATTCTCGTCGATTTTTTCATCAACTAATTTCTAGCCAACTGGATGTCGACCGTATGGATTACCTCAATCGCGATAGCTTTTTTACAGGGGTACGAGAAGGCTTTATCGGGGCTGACCGCATCTTGAAAATGCTGGATATTGTAGACAATGAATTGGTGGTAGAACAAAAAGGGATTTACTCAATTGAAAACTTCCTGACAGCCAGACGCTTGATGTATTGGCAGGTATATCTACACAAAACTTGTATTTGTGCAGAAACTATGTTGATCCAGATTATCAAAAGAGCTAAAGAACTCATCAAGCACGGAGAAAGCGTATTTACTACTCCAGCATTTGGTCTATTCTTACATGAAGCCGTATCACTTGATGATTTTAAGTCTAATCCAACCTATATTCAGGCATTTACCGAAATGGACGATACAGATGTTTGGGGCTGCATAAAAGTGTGGGCAAAGCATCCTGACAAACTTTTGTCGAGTATCAGTCAAATGCTTTTAGATCGAAAACTTTATAAAATCATTTTGTTAGATGAGCCTATTTCTGATTCCTTCCTTGAAAAAATTCAAATCGATCTATTAAGTCAAGAAAATGTATATCCTGAAGACATCCCGTACTTAATGGTAAAAGGCCATATTACCAATGCTGCATACCTTTCTGAAAAACAAAGTATTAATATTTTAACCAAAGATAAAAAAGTCAAGGATATAGCTGAAGCCTCCGACTTGCCTACGATCAAAGCCTTGAGTAACATCGTCAAAAAATATTACATATGTTGGGCAAAGAATGTATATTTGCAAACTAAATAGTCCAAAACCATTAATGCAGTAAATAGGTTTCATAATTTTTTTGTCTAAAACCACAAGCATAGGTAAACGACTTACCACTCATAATTGATTACATGGAATTTACCGTTGAACAAATTGCTTTTATGCTAAATGGCGAAGTAAAAGGTGACAAGTCACTCAAAGTAAGCCAATTAGCAAAAATAGAAGAAGGAACTGAAGGTACTATCTCTTTTCTAGCGAACCTCAAATATGAACAGTATCTGTATACTACCAAGGCTTCTGCTGTAATCGTAGATAAATCATTTGAGCCGAAAAAAGAGTACTCCCCTACTCTAATATTAGTAGAAAATGCCTATACGGCGTTTACAACGCTCCTTCAAGAATATCAAAAATTGATAGCTGGAAGCAAGAAAGGTATCGAACAACCAAGCTTTATCTCTGAGAGTTCAACACTTGGAGGTAATCATTATGTAGGTGCTTTTGCTTACATCGGAAACAATGTAACAATTGGTGAAAATGTAAAAATTTATCCTCATGCTTATATTGGTGACAATGTGAAAGTTGGAGATAACTCTACCATTTATGCAGGAGTAAAAATTTACGAAGGCTGTGTGGTGGGTAATCATTGTACGGTACATGCCAACGCAGTAATAGGTGCTGATGGATTTGGGTTTGCTCCACAAAGTGATGGAACTTACCAAACCATTCCTCAACTTGGAAATGTGGTATTAGAAGACCACGTAAGTATTGGCGCCAACACTTGTATAGACCGTGCTACTATGGGTAGCACAGTCATCAAAGTAGGTGCTAAAATTGATAACTTAGTACAAGTGGCTCACAATGTAGAAGTTGGCAAAAATACCGTAATAGCAGCTCAAACGGGTATCTCGGGCTCAAGTAAAATTGGTGAGAATTGTATGATTGGTGGACAAGTCGGAATAGCTGGACACCTCCAAATAGCCAATCGTACCATTATTACGGCACAAAGTGGTATTTCCAAAAATATCAAAAAAGAAGGAACTGTACTCAGTGGCTCGCCTGCCGTAGAAAACACAGAAAACCTTCGATCTCATGTATTGTATCGTAAGTTGCCAACTATCGAACAACGTCTTAGAGAAGTTGAAAACAAATTGAAATAAAATTTAGAGTTTATCCCAAAACTCCCAAATGAGCACTTTGCTCACACATATAAAGAAATGAACAATAAACAACACACTATCAAAAAGTCTGTTACGCTGTCAGGCGTTGGTTTGCACACTGGCGTTGTGTCAACAATGACTTTTTTACCAGCTCCACCAAACCATGGTTACAAGTTTCAACGAGTTGATTTACCGGGTCAACCTATTGCAGATGCTGATGTAGACCATGTTGTTGATATTTCTAGAGGTACAACTATCGAACATA
Organism: Flectobacillus roseus; assembly: GCF_030056595.1. Taxonomy (NCBI): domain Bacteria; kingdom Pseudomonadati; phylum Bacteroidota; class Cytophagia; order Cytophagales; family Flectobacillaceae; genus Flectobacillus; species Flectobacillus roseus. The sequence continues at coordinate 562,368 of NZ_JASHIF010000004.1, read as the reverse complement.
ATGGCGCACGTATCAACACGGTTGAGCACGTATTAGCTGCTATGGTGGGCTGTCAGGTAGACAATGTGTTGATTCAGTTGGATGGTCCTGAGCCTCCTATCATGGATGGAAGTTCTATCAAGTTTGTAGAAGCAATTCTTGATGCTGGTCTTGAAGAACAAGCTGCAAACCGTAAATTCTTTGAATTAACAGAAGAAGTTAGATATAAAGACCTTGAAAGAGGTGTAGAATTGGCAGCATTACCTCATAGCGATTATCGCCTAACGGTAATGGTTGATTATAACTCAAAATTCTTGAGTAGTCAGCATGCAAATTTGACGCACATCACGCAGTTCAATGAAGATTTTGCTAAATGTCGTACTTTCTGTTTTGTACATGAGTTAGAAGCTCTATACAATGCAGGTCTTATCAAAGGAGGTGACTTATCAAATGCTGTTGTTATTGCAGACCGTGATTATTCTGAAGAAGAATTGGAACATTTAGCGATGGTTTTAGGAAAACCAAAAGTAAGTGTTTCGAAAGAAATTGGTGTGCTTAACAACGTAAGTCTTCATTACAAAAACGAAATGGCTCGCCATAAGTTATTGGATATGGTTGGTGACTTAGCGTTGGTTGGTCGTCCTATCAAAGCTCAAATTTTGGCAGCTCGTCCTGGTCATGCAGCAAACGTTGCTTTGGCTAAGAAAATCAAGAAATTGATGTTAGAAGCTGACAAAAACCAAGTACCAAAATACGATCCAAAACAAACACCAATTCTTACACACGAACGTATTTATCAGCTATTGCCACATCGTTACCCATTCCAAATGGTTGACAAAATCATGTATTTGGATGATGAAAGCGTAGTTGGTATCAAACAAGTAACCATGAATGAAAATTACTTCATGGGACACTTTCCTAACAACCCAGTTATGCCAGGCGTAATGCAAGTAGAAGCTATGGCTCAAACAGGTGGTATTCTTGTACTTAGCTCAGTTCCAGATCCTGAAAATTACTGGCCATATTTAGTAGCAATCGAAAACTGTCGTTTCCGTAAAAATGTAACTCCTGGTGACACCGTAATTTTCAAATGTACGCTTTCCTCACCAATCCGTAGAGGTATTGCTAAAATGCACGGTACAGCTTATGTCGCAGGACAAGTTGTTTGTGAGGCAGATATGACTGCTAGCTTGGTTCGTAAGAGCTAATATAAACTATAGCAATTAGCAATTGAGAATTTATCTGTAGAGAATCTTGATCTGAGTTTTGTGCCAAAAGTATATTTTTAGAGGCTTTTTCTCAGCTAATTATCAGGATTTGACTATGATAAACCGTCATAGTACAATTTTATACAGAAAAGATTTATTACTTTTGACTAATTCTTTTCAAGTCTCAATGCAAAGATTACCGTAATTACTGAGCCTATTGAGTTTGCCTAATGTTGGCAGTGTAAAATTTCGATTAAACACATATTTCAAAAGCGAAGTAATTATTCTGAAAACAATACCATGACACAACCGTTAGCATATATTCATCCAAACGCCAAAATCGCAGAAAATGTAGTTGTTGAGCCTTTTTCAACAATTTATCAAGATGTAGAAATTGGCGAAGGAACTTGGATTGGACCCAACGTTACTATCTTTCCTGGGGCAAGAATTGGTAAAAATTGCCGAATCTTTCCAGGGGCGGTTATTTCTGCTATTCCACAAGACCTTAAGTTTGACGGAGAAGAAACACTAACCATTATTGGAGACAACACGACTATTCGTGAATGTGTTACTATCAACCGTGGTACTAAAGATAAATTTAAAACTGAAGTTGGCAAAAATTGCCTCTTAATGGCTTATGTACATATTGCTCATGATTGCTTGGTAGAAGATAACTGCGTGATTGCCAATAGTGTACAAGTAGCAGGACATGTGCATATCGGCGAGTCAGCTCGTATCGGTGGTGCTTGTGCTATTCATCAGTTTGTGAAAATTGGTAAGCATGTTATGATTTCTGGAGGATCGCTTATTCGCAAAGATGTGCCTCCTTTTACTAAGTCAGCACGCGAACCATTATCTTATGTGGGTGTAAATTCTATTGGTTTACGTCGCAATGGCTTCAGTGATGAGCAAGTCAATTTGATTCAAGATGTGTATCGTTATGTATTCCTCAAAGGATTCAATACTACGGATGCACTGTCAAATATTGAACAAGATATTGCAGCAACTCCTGAGCGTGACGAAATCGTAGAGTTTATCCGTAATGCTGAGCGTGGTATCATCAAAGGACCACTTTAATCAGCCCATTTTACGATTTTAGATTCAATTCAAATAGGTAAGACAGCCCTGCTGTCTTACTTCTTTTTTTATGGAAATCATCACCGAAAATCTAGGAAAAAAATTCAGAAATGAATGGATTTTTAAATCTGTAAATCTTCGTTTTCAGCAAGGACAATCTTATACGTTTACAGGCTCGAATGGTAGTGGAAAATCGACTTTTTTACAGATTCTTTCAGGCTTTATTCCTGCCTCTGAGGGAAAAATCCTCGCATTTAAAAACCAACTCCCCCTCGAAATTGAGCAAATTTATAAGGAAATTAGTATCGCAGCGCCTTATCTTGAGCTTATCGAAGAATTTACGCTAGAAGAACTTCTTCAATTTCATATTCAATTCAAACCGCTGATTCAGCAGTATTCTATCAAAGATTTTATTGAGTTTATTGAATTACCCAAAGCACGCCAAAAAGCCATTAAGCATTTCTCGTCCGGTATGAAGCAAAGGGTAAAATTAGGTTTGACATTTTGGTCAGATACACCAGTATTAATGCTAGATGAACCTTCATCCAACTTGGACGCAAAGGCTACCAACTGGTATCTCGAAAATGTGCAAAAGTATTCTCAAGATCGAATGCTCTTTATTTGCTCTAACCAGCCCAACGAATACGAATTCTGTTCGAACATTTTCAATATTCAAGATTACAAATAACCTTTTGATAAGATTCAAAGGAGTTTTTTTTCAAAAATTTCTTCAAAATCAAGGGATTACCTGAGCAATTCTTATTTTTGTAGTCATTAAATATTCTCAACAAATCAACATTTTTGATTATGAAAAAAATAGCTATCGTTTTCGCTATCGTATTAGGAATACAGATTGGGGCTAATGCTCAAAGTAACTTTGGTGAAAAAATTTCTGAAAAAGGAGCTATCTCTACGACAGATTTAGCAAAAAAAATGGACGGAAAAGAACAAGTCAAGGCAAAAGTTTCTGGAGTTGTAGAATCGGTATGTAAGGTAAAAGGTTGTTGGATGAAAGTTAAGCTAGAAGATGGTTCTAGTATGCGTGTGACTTTCAAGGATTATGGATTCTTTGTTCCGAAGGATATCGACGGAAAAACAGTGGTATTTGAAGGCTTGGCACAAGTTAAAACTACTTCAGTAGGTCAATTGAAGCATTATGCTCAAGATGCAGGCAAAACACAGGAAGAAATTGAAAAAATCACAGAGCCTGAAAAGGCTATTACCTTCGTAGCCAACGGTGTAATTGTGAAATAACATTGAGTGAATTGTAATTTAGCGGATGAGTGATTACTCTCTAAATCCCCTTTCATCAGTTGAGAAATCGTGTTTTTCTTCTGTATTATATTAAATCAAAAAGGCGGTCGAAATTAGATTTTCGATCGCCTTTTTGATTTTATAGTCAATAAATGCCTATTATTTTTGCGTAACCTTCAAGGTGGTTCCCCACAGAGCAATCGCAATAACAGATAAGAAATAAAGGATATTACGAGAATCAATTAAACCTCGACTTAAGGCCTCAAATTGATAGTCTAAGCCAATCTGCGCAAGAATATAACCAAACGAACCCATTAGTGATAATTCTGCTAATTTTCCTACACCATAGTACAAGATTAAACACATCACAAAGCCAATCACAAAAGCCACCACTTGATTATCGGTCAAAGAAGAGGAAAATACTCCCAATGCAGCAAATACACATCCTAGGAAAAACAATCCAATGTAAGAAGTCATTACAGCAGCGGAGTCAATATTTCCCTGCGGATTCCCTAATTGATAAATAGAGTAGTAATAAAGAAGCGTAGGCAATAAGGATAATAAAATCAGAAAACAACTAGCCAAATATTTTCCAAGAACAATTTCCCATGCGCCAAGTGGTTTGGTAAAGAGTAACTCGATAGTACCTGTTTTGAATTCTTCAGCAAAAGCACGCATCGTAATAGCAGGTATCAAAAACAAGAAAATGAATGGGGCAACTTGAAAAAAGGACGTTAAGTCAGCAAAACCATAGTCAAGTACATTGTCCTTGAAGAACCAAACAAATAGCCCAGTAGCGGTCAAGAATACGCCAATTACGATATAACCAATGAGCGAATTAAGAAAGGAATTTACTTCTTTTTGAAAAATTTGAAACATATTGTTTGTATATTTTTTACAGTCATTTCAACTGACACTCCTATTAAACGAATTTGCTAGTGAAGAAGTATTTCTCCACTAGCAAAAGCCTTTTATAATAAGTTTTTAACCTGATAGCTTAGTCAAAAATTGGTTTATCTTTCTTTACAAATGCTGCAATAATCAAAGAAAAGACAAATCCCAACAATATACTTCCCACTACGCCCCAAACAAACATCGCACCAGGACTCATAAACACTTTGGACATCTCCATCGCTTGATCTATTTGCTCAGGCGAAAGTCCTTTTTTCTCCATATCTGCCTCAGCTTTTTTGAATATTTGGTCCATCACCGAGGGGTCGATGAATTTCATATAAACAAAGCTGTAAGCACTAGATAACAGTCCACTTACTGCGGCCATCAGTGCTCCAATACCAAGACCTTGGCCATAGCTCATAAAACCATTGTTTTCTTTCTTGTAAGCACTCATAGCCATAAAGACCCCTATGCCTATGATAATATAAGCGACAAAACCTATAGCTTGATTAGCTACCATCCCTAGCACCATAATAAGGGTACTAAATACGACACTACAAATACCAATAATAATACCCCATTTGAGCGCAACTTTTGTGGTAGTTGTTTGATTTTCCATGATTGATTTGTTAAAAGTTTAGACTTTGGTTTAATAGCAAACTAGCGTTTTGCTGATGCTATTTAACATACTGTCTACGATAATACAAAGAAATCATGATGGATGGTAAAATAGCAATAAGAGGGCGCTGTTTTAGCTCCGTAAATGCAATAGACACTGGGTCAATAGCCTTGATACCAGCAATCAAATTATTGAAATATTCTAGATTCGTTTCCTTAATAATCTGCTGTCTGGCAGTGGTATATTCTTTCACGGCTTCTACCACAAACTTCGCTAATAACTCTTGTCCATGCTGTGTTGAGTAAAACAAATACAAACCTCCTCCAACAATAATTGAAGATGATAAAGCTACCACAAAACATAATGACAAACCCTCCCAAAAATGAAGTGTCTCATCTGGGTTATTTCTTCGATAGCTTTTTACAGCCAGAATCGAAGCTATCAAAATAAATATATTGCTAGGGAATAACTTACCTGAAATCGGAGTAATTCCAATTAAATCAAGAACAACGCTATACCCCAAACAGGCAATGCCTGCAAAGGCACCAAACTTGAGGCTATTTTTCCAAAATGTCTTATTAAACATAAACTTTTAGATTTTATGCAATCACTACCAAAGCTTTGCCTTTGAACGTTTTACCTAAGAATGGTGTATTTTTAGAATTTGAAAGAATGGTGGAATAGGTCCACTCCTTTTCAGGTTCAAATACTGTCAAGTTAGCCTTTGCTCCCTCTGCAATTTGTGGCTGCGCTAAACGTAAAATCTTACGAGGTTGAATCGTTATTTTATCAATCAAGTCTTCTAGTGATAAACCAACGTTATAAGTATTTGCCACACCAAAAAGTGTTTCTAAACCAATAATTCCAAAGTCAGCCATATCGAATTCTAGATTCTTGGATTCATCATCTTGCGGATTATGATCAGAAACAATCGTATCGATGGTGCCATCTGCCAATCCTGCCCATAAAGCTGCTACATCTTTTTGCGTTCTGAATGGAGGATTCACTTTAAAATTAGTATCAAAACCCATCAAATCATCTTCTGTAAAACAAAGTTGATGTACAGCAACATCAGCAGAAATTGGTAACCCTTTTGCTTTAGCCTGACGGATCAACTCAACAGATTCTGCACTTGAAATACACGCAAAATGTAAAAGTGGTAAAGTAGTATCCACTTCTGCAAACGGCGTATCAACTATATATTCTAATAGTTTTAAATCACGCATCACCATGATTTCCTCTGCCATTTGAGGCATCCCTTTCATCCCGATAAGCGTACTTACAGAACCTTCATGCATTTGCCCAAAGTGTGTCAAATCAGTATCTTCTGGACGATTAATTAAAAGGCTTCCGATTGGCGAAAGATATTGAAGTGTTTTAAGGAAAATATCTGGATTTTGAATAGGGTGTTCTCCATCAGTAAATGCTACTGCTCCAGCGTGATGCAAGTCAATCATTTCGGTAAAATCCTTGCCTTCACATTTAAGCGTAACCGCTGCTAATGGATGAAACTTGATAATATCGCCAGATTTACGAAGATAGTGAACGCTCTCACGAGTCTGAACCGTTGGCTTGGTATTAGGCAACAATGCGATTTCAGAGAAACCACCCGCAAGGGCTGCTTTTTCTAGTGAATACAAGCTTTCTTTGTGCTCATAGCCTGGGTCTTTAGCGTGTACACGCATATCGAACCAGCCCAAAGAAACACATAGATTTTCACCTTCAATAATTTCATCAGCTTCGGCAGATATCTGCTCGCCTATTTGGCGAATCACACCGTTTTCGATAAAAATATCTCTAACCTGTCCATTGAGGTCAGCCCCTTTTTGGATAATTTTTGCGGAACGAATCAGAATTTTCATTGTGCTATTTACTCGAATCGTACTTCGAGATATGGTCAAAAAAAAGCCCTGAAAAACAGGGCTTTATACAAAATAGTAATCTAAATTAAAGTCCAATGTGTTGTTTGTAAGTATCAACATCCATCAAAGCTTCTACGTCAGCCAAATTTGATGGTTTGATTTTTACTAACCAACCTTCACCGTAAGCATCAGAGTTAATTGTCTCTGGAGAGTCGATTACAGTTTGGTTTACTTCAAGGATTTCTCCAGCGATTGGCAAGAACAAATCAGATACAGTTTTTACGGCCTCAACTGTTCCGAAAATATCATTTTCAGCTAAAGTTTGACCTACCGTCTCGATTTCAACATAAACGATATCGCCCAATTCGCCTTGTGCGAAATCAGTAATACCAACGATGGCAACGTCTCCATCTACCTTAATCCATTCATGCTCTTTCGTATAGCGAAGTTCTGCTGGGAAATTCATCTCTTATGCGTTTACAGTTTGTAATTTGATAATTTTGTTGAAGAATTATGGTGCAATTTACTGGAAAAACATCAAAATGACAATCTTTCAAACAATGATTTAGTTTAGGTCAAACTAATGCTATAAATCAAAAGTGAACTCAGCTAGAATATCCTTCTGATTAGCAACTCCTTAAGCTTAGTCAGACAAACTAAATCTTACTTGGAAACCAGCCGCTATCGTTGAGCGATAATATAAAGTAGATACCCACGGGTTATTAAACATCTTATCTACGTACATATTCACATTCAATCGCTTGTTGACGTTATAGCTTACCTGCGGTCTAAATTGGAAATTGACATATCCATTGGTCACCACAGTTTCAGCATCTAGCTTTCTTTGAATCGTTCGTGTATCCCTAACAGTCAAGTTCATCTGGAACTTCATATCGTTTGGCAATCGAACTTTTCTACCATTTACCTTAAATGGCACTAACATATTTGCCTTAGTAAATCCCATTCCAAAAGTAAAATCTTTATTACTAAGCTCAGCCACTTGCGAGTTTGATAAGTTTAAGCCTACACTTCTATCTTGTGCATATTCCAAACGAAGAGATATTTTGTTTTTGGTAGTAGCGTTGAATCCTACAAATGGCCCAAATTTCTCTTCGAATTTAATCGTACTCATCACATAAACAGGAATTAGATAGCCTTGCTCATTTACTTTACTAGAAAGTGGATAAAGCATATTATCTATTTTCAGCTCAAATGGATTATCATATTCCAACGACGACACAAAGTTACCTACCGAATAGGTTGAGCTATATCGGTGTGTAATCGAGATATTCGAGAAACGTTCTTTGAACCAACCAACATTGCTCAAACCATTGTAATCTAGTTGCCAGTTTGGCAAAGGAATATTCACAAATGGAGAGAAGCTTACTTTGTTTGGTGAAATACCGCTATACGCTGCAAAGAAGGCTGGAATCAACACATCTTGCGAGTTTATATCGTAGGCCTCATTTCCAGTAATCACTCTCGATGCTTCTAGTCTTTGCTTGATGATATTTCGATATGATTTGAATCTGTTAAAAATACCCGACGACTCATTTGGTGCATTGCTGTCAAATGCTGTCAAGAATGACAGGAAAGTCATCTGATAATTACCTGAGCGCACTGGACTTTGATGTTTGTAAGCCCCTCCCATTTCTGTCGGACGGTAAAACTCTTGGTAATTATCTGTTCTACTCCACTTACCTTCCAACTGTATTCTAAAATCTCTAAATGGCTCTATTGAACTGCCGTAAGTGAAATTTTGCGTTTTGGTTTGGACAAATGGTACGTTTTGAACAATACTTTTCGACAACCAGCCATTGGCTGCTGCTCTTGTTAATACATCATAGTCTTGGCTACCTGTGACAAACCCAAACCCTGGTGCCGAACCATCAGCAGCGCTCATACCCAAGATACCCGACCCTGGCATAAAACCTGGCAAAGTAGTAGATTCATTAATGGTATATCTGACATTGATACCACGAATAGCCATCATCAATCTTGTTACACTTCGTACAAAAGTTGGCTGAGGCTTGATAATATCCTCATCATCACCAGGGCTTCGAGCCACGTTTTTACGTTCAATTCTTGGCTGATTAGCCAAACGTAAAGCACGCACACGGTTGTACAATGCCACAAAGTCAATTTTACCATTAATACCTCTTTCACGAGTATTTTTAATCAAATTTCCTAAAGGGACATCCAAAGAGTCGCGACTGTCATACGAACTAGCCAAGTATTGATAACCAAATTTATGACTATATTCTGCAGACATCCAGTCGGTCAATGGCGACTTGTTGAGCGGTAATCTCCAAACTACACCGAAGTTTTGGTCAAAGTTTTTGGTACGACCCAAATTCTTAATGCTTCTCCAAACCGAATCCTTTTTAGCTTGTGTATCAATCTCCCCTTGAGGTTCGTCGATAATGGCACGGGCATTGGCAGCGTAGTTTACAATAACTGATTTGGTCAAATTCCAACCTAAGTTATACTGACGAGTAAACATCCAATATTTTTCAAACATTGGTGCAACTCCGTCGGTGGTCAATTCGGCATTACGCAATTGTGTTTTCACAAAATTACGATCCATATCTGCACGCACCGTAATAGAGTTCGGCAATGGAGAAATATTGATTTCCTTAATCCATCTCAACAAAGGATAATCCGATTTGATTCCTTTGAATGGTTCGATAGGTTTACTAGTTCCTGCATATGCATACATAATGCCTCCTCTATGCGAAACTTGCTTGTAGGCATCGATCAAAGTATTACTTCGGGTAAGCTCAGCAAACGAGTATGAAATGGCAATATTTTCAATATCCCACAAATGAGCCTTTCCTCCTCCAACTTTTATCTTACGAACATTGGTAAGGTTAATCGCACGGCGCTCAGAGTTATCTTCTACAATTTTCTGAAGCATAGCTCTTTTGGCTGGATCCGTAATATTATTGAGCGATTGTTCGAGCGGAATATCAGGATCAAGAGGGTTAAAATGTGGTGTCGAATTACTTTTATCGTAACTGATATACAAAGGAATTCTCAAGCCCCATTTATCTGGAAACAACTTATCAACGTTAATCGTAGCAGCTATTCCATAGGCATAAGAAGTCTCTCGTGAGCGTTCAGAAATTTTAGACTGTACACCTCCGAAACCATATCCTTTGTAGGAGGCATTTAGAGTAACATTAGCAAAATCGGCCAACTTGAGACCTAGTTTCCCTACAGCGGCATTGCCAGAGGTTTGGTCAAATCCATTAGAGCGTAACTCATCCACCCAAATACAGAATGATTTGGGCAACTCATCTGAGGATTTTGGATTTCTAACCCCAATCATTAAAGACACTATGGCACTCAAATCTGGTCGCCCTACTACACGTACTCGATACAATTGTCCATTGTTACCTACCACACTATCCATAAGATATGGTGTGGTTAAGGCTACTTGGGCTTTATCGCGTTGTAATTTTGCCGCACGCAAAGCATCAAATGGAATATCTATTTCGTTTTCGAGTGGCCACACTTCCTGTGGCAAATAAGATCCTTTGCCCTTTGGTGTAATTGATAAACCACGCGTTTCTACTTCATAATAATTATCTGTTTGATCTGTACCAATTCTTACAAATGCTGAAATATCTCCTGTTCTTGTATTAGCATCGTCTGTTTCGGCGTGGATAAACATTTTTAGATTTTTGTAATTCAAGAAATCAAATACGGTATTCTTGAAAACCGCACGCGAATCGCCATCACGTAAACCGTCTACGCAAAGTGACATCGACTGTTCGTTCAAGGCAACATTGTTTACCGTAGTTACATCACGATCTCGTTCAAAGCCTGGTGGCACTGCATATGGTACAGTTTTACCAGCTTTGTTGGCAGGTCCATTCTCATCAATATTTACCGTCGAAACCTTAAAGTTTGCATCATAAGGCTCTGGAACTTCTTGTAGACCTCTTGGCGTCAATTCGCCAGTGTAAGTACGGTATTGATAACCCGACAATTGGAAAGAAGCAAAGCGAAATACTACAGGTGCTTCCCAATCAGTAGTAACCATTCGGATAAAGCGCATTGACTTAAATCCATTGATATTACCTACCTTATTTGAATAGTTTTTGATTGGTATTCTAAACAAATACCAGCTCACTCCTCCTTCTGTGATTTGGTCAACAATGTAATTTTGACCCACCGCCATTTTCTCCTTTTTCATATCGAGTTCATACTCGTAATAGGCATCTGTGTCAGTAATGGTGTTATCATTGTTCAAATCCTCTCTATCTGGTTGTTGATTACTAGCTTCTGTATAACCCGATGCAGTACTTGTTGAAGAGGGCGGAGAGTTATTTTCTAAGCCCATGTAATTTTTGTAACGTTTTACAAGGCTGGAAGTGCTACTATATCGTTCGTTCAGGTAGTGAATAAAATCATCACCTGAAGGGTCTTCTTCAATTTCAGACTTGATATTTGCATCAATGTTCAACCCTTGGATGGTTCGAACATAATCAGCAAACTTTGCTTTTTCATTCCAAATATTATCAAAACTTGTTGGGTTATTAGGCAAACCGTCCAAACCTACGTCCTGCTGTTCACGACCATTTTGTAAGTCAAAAGCGTTGGTTACAAATTGACGTGTAGGTGCAAGTCCCCAAACGGTAGAGTCTACATTGGCCAAAGAACCTTGGGTAATTTTTTGCCCTGTAGGAATACCATTTTCAAAATTGTAACGTCCATCAGGTATAAAATCCTCAGAAATATCTCCAAGGTTGAATATCAGTTTTCCACCTGTACGGTTACGTATTAAACTAGCCTCCTTGTCTTTATCAAAATCACCAGTGGAACGAACAATACCCGTTCTATTTCCTGAATTTGCCGTTGCGCCTGCATCTACATCCGCAAATGGATCCATCATCCAAAACTCTAAGGTTTCGATATTGGCATTATCAAAGTCTGTATCTGAGCTAATTGCACGTGTGATAGCACCAAAGTTTTTCTTCGGATTGGCGATAAACTGATCCAGTTTAGGATTGTAATTATATATCCCTCTCTCTCCAGGGAAATAGGAAACGTCCAAAATACCAACAGGAACGTTGATATTGTTAACCACTGAGCGGTTTGGAAATAAGGCTTGTGATGATACTACACGCTCGTAGGCATAATTTGCTACATCTTGGGAGTTGATTCCCAAACTACCCGTTTCCAAACTACTTGTTCCATACAAACTGTAATCGACGGTATAGGCTGAAATCTTTGCACGATTAAAATTGCTTTCCGTTGAGTTAGGGGACGTAATGGGCACAATTGTTTTTGGAACAGACCCCGGTCTCCAAGAGTTTGCTTGGGTATTTAGACTAAAAATATTTCTAGCAGATTCAAAATCATCGATAAAGGCATTACTATTCACGGCACTATTTACCCCAGGAATAAGTCGAGCAAATTCTCCTTGAAAATCAATGGCTGAAGTTTCTTTGGTTGAAATCAATGGTAAAGCATCCACCAATCGAGTTAAGAGCAACGATTTTTTCTGAATAGCTGCATCCAAACCAAACATTGTGTTATTGATTGGTTCATTACCAATTTGTACTCTTCGTAAGAAATTGGGAGGAGTTTCAGAAAGATGTTCTAATGTTCCTCCTAAGTGAATATCTTTTCCTAAGGTGTAATCTATATGCGTCCCTAAAAGGGTACGAATCTGATTGTTAAATAGGTCTGGTTTTTCATAACAAATTCTAATTTCTCTTCCTGAATTTGAAATTCCAGAGTTAAGGATTTTGACACGCCCTACTTGTGGTTCAACAATATAATCCACCCCTGGCGTTAGTGATACCCCACCAGCAGTTACCTGAACAGAGTTACCGTCAACCCCCAAAGGCAAGTTTACATCTCCCCCAAGTGATGATTGATAACTACCTTTTAAGAAAAATTTATTCTTACTCGCAATTTGTTGTGCATCAGCTAGTGTCGATGTATAGAGCTTATCGAATACATACTTATCAACCAACTGTGACTCATCTGCTTCAAATTTCTTTCTGAGAGTACCTCCAAATGGTTCAAGGACAGGAAAAATGATTTTACCATTTCTACTATCCACCGTAACTCCTTCAATAAAATCGAAATTACCATCGGTTTGACGGTCACCATTTTGGTTCATTTTATCAAGTCCCAAAACTTGAACTAAAGGAATATCTTTCACATTGCGACCTTCCAACAAACTTGGATTGTCGATACCTGTATTATCGTCTTTGTAAATAACACGTAATTGAAAACCTGTTTTAGAAATCTGAGAACCATTTAATGAATAAACGTTTTTCATCATCAAATTCCACATCGGGTGATTCAATACGTTACGAATAGTTGAAGACTTCAAAAGTTTTAATACCAACACTTCATTATCCTGACGATTTTGGTAATCCTCTGTTAACTCTCCAACCTTATATTTTTGACCATTCATGGTATACTCATAAGATACGGCAAGCACTTCATCATTACGAAGTGGCGTAACCAAGGAGATATAACCTAATTCAGGACTAAAACGATACTCTCTTTCTGTAAGCTTTTTGGCACCACGCAATACATCAAAGTCGGTTCCTTTGTCCAATCCATCGGCTACGAGCAAACTTGTAGTCTGGTCTGCTTTGCGGATTGAAGTATTCGCCGAATTTGGATCTAAATACTTATTATAAAGCGTGTTGTTTTTGTTGTTTACTGGTGTGCTCCCATTCGCTCCCGAAGTAGGTGCTACCCCATTATTGGGATTGTAAGGGTTGGTTGGCGCACCTTCACCCAAATCAGAAAAACCCACAATATTGCGGAGCGTTTCTGTATTTTGAGAACGGTTAGTAACATATACCTCCAAACGAGTAATGGTAATACCCGAAGAAATATAGGCAGTTTCGGTACTCGTTGTGCTACGTGAACTTTGAGATAAATCAGTTGAAGAAGTAGTACTATTCAAAGAATTGGTCGAAACGCCAGAAGACATTACCGAAACACTCTTCAGTGAACTTTCATATTTATTACGGAAAAATGTCGATAGGAAAAAGTGACGGTTTTCGTCGTAATTATCTGCGCGAATTTCGAAAGTTTTACCCTGCGAACCACCTTTTAGGGTAATACAGTCTTGTTTGGAACGCTGCTGTGCAGCGACCAAAGTAACATCTACTTTACCAAAACGCATCAAAGTTTTCAGACCAAATAGGTTCTGAACACCTGGAATAAGTTGGCTATTGAGCGTCCAAGAGGTATTTCCTACTTCGATGTTTTGGAGTATATCTTCTTCATTTGAGCGCCAGTTAAGTTTGAGTTGATTTTGAAAATTGAAACTTGCCTTAGTATCAAAGTTGGTATTGAGATTAAACTTATTACCAATTTTTCCTTGAAAGTTAATTTGAGCTTGCTCGTTAAAGTTCAAATTTCCGATATATCGTTGCTGAACAGGAATGGCTGGGTTATCGATAAATTGCCCAATGTAACCAATGTCGAGTAAGATATTTCCGTTGGGTTTAAAATCTATCTCAGACCCGCCAAAAATTCGGTCAATAGCAGGTGGAAGTTCTATCTTAGGTAGAATACCCCGCCCTCGAGTTTCATCTTTTCCATCTTGAGAGGCTGCATATTTTTTCCAATAGTCTCGAACAAAACGATTTTGTTGCACCTGCTGATACTCTTCAAAGGTCATCTGTTGTGATGGCCTGTAATTGGCATCAGAGCCCGTTAGTTTCTCATAAACCGTTATACGCCCAGCCGAATCCAACTTAAATTCTGTGGAAGTCGATTTAGTATCCTTTATGATAAATGGAGAAGAAGGCGAACGATCAGAGAAACGGTTAGTATAACGATCTTTGATTTTATATTTGGGACGACGCCCAGATTTTTGTACCGTATCGGCGGGTACAGAAACGCCTAAAAACGGCTTGCTTGTCCAAAGAGACTCAGGACTACGCAGAGGGAACTCCCACGCGAGTGAAGCAAATACCGATAAAACTAAACTTCCAGAAAGTATGTAAAACTTTTTCCTTTGCACAGTTGATTGCTTAAAAGTCAAAATCTTGGTGAATTCAAAATGGCACAACAAAGCCAAAACGTCCAACAAGCTCTTATATTTTGGAACATGGGCTTTTTTTGGAAGCCCATGCTATAATTGAGGCTGAATTGTCTATTAAATTATCGTAAAGCAAGCTTGATAAGTTGCTCAACCGATAGGCTGTCGCCTTCTTTCTTGATAATGGTATCCAAACTCTTTTCTGCCACATTTTTAGGAATACCCAGTGTTACTAGTGCTGCCAGTGCCTCACCACGCACTTTATTGCCAGAAGGAGCCAATAATGATGTTTGGGTACCTCCTATTAATATTTCTTTCTTCAACTTATCTTTCAGTTCGATAATAGCACGTTGGGCAGTTTTTGCACCAATACCTTTAATGCTCTGAATCGTTTTGACGTCCTCATTTACCAAAGCCTGACGGATTTCGCCAGATGACAATGACGAAAGCATAATTAAGGCTGTATTGGGTCCAATACCCGAAACGCTGATGAGATCTAAAAACAAGGTTTTTTCGTCAAACTCCTTAAACCCATAAAGCACATGGGCATCCTCACGGATATTGAGATATGTGTAGAGCTTACAACGTTCTGTTCCATCTTGGAGAGCGCTGTAAGTTTGTAGTGATATTTTGATTTCGTATCCTACTCCTTGGACGTCGATAATAACAAAGGCTGGATCTTTATGCGCAAGCTTACCATCTATATAGGCAATCATAATTCTTTTTGTTTGAATAATAAAGTTTGATATATGGCCGAAGAAATACTCCTAGCAAATCAGAAAGAGGTATTTAATGCAGGTTTTAGAAAATATACAGCTCAAGTTTTGCTTGTGCTCACACCAAACTTGTAATATTACTATACAAAATCATACCAGTTTATTGTATTATGGCTAGCATTTTTTTGTGGCAAAAAACAACTTGGATGATAACTTTCCTTGAGAATTGTATCTTTCAAAAATACAGAAAAAGTCCGCATAAGCCAAATTGCCTTTATGCGGACTTTTAAATGATTTAATATCAGTGTAAGTAACTTAAGATACGCGAAGCTTCATACCAGCTTTAACAACGTTACCTTTAATTCCATTCATTTTTTTCAATTTTTCTACAGAAATACCTCCATAGCGTTGTGAAATATTCCAAAGGGTATCTCCTTGTTCAACAGTATGAAACTTTACTTTACCCTTACGAATGTCTTCTTTTTCTCTCACATTTGAGCGAGCATATTTCTCAGAACTTGTTACTGCCGATTCCTTGAAAATCACTAAGGTTTGTCCTGTTTGAATACCAGACTTACGCAGTTTATTCCAAACCTTTAAGTCATACACTTCAACATTGAATTTATCAGCAATGGCAAAAAGATTATCGCCCTTATGAACCTTGTATGTGATTTTTTTAGGTTTACGTTTGATTACCTCCTCTACATCGTCCTCAACTAGTTGTTCAGTAGGTTTGTTTACTACCACAATAGGTACTGAATCTTCACGCGACTGTTGTTGACCTGCTAATTCTACCCCAGCAGGAACGAGCATATTGGTTGGCATTTTTGAAGCAGAATCCATAATCATTAAACGATTTGATCTGAAATATGCCAGTTCACTTTTAGGGAGTTTTAGCGAGAAATTACGGGTATTATTTGGTAAAATATGAGTCAGGATATGAGGATTAAGTTTTTGGATGCTTTCCAAATTGATATTAGCCATTGTGGCCAATTTATCTAAATCCAAATAAGAGTTAATCTGAATTGTATCGTGTTCGATCGCTAACTCATAATTTTCAGGCACAATATCATGAGAGTCTGCATGATTCATCATGTACAAAATACCTATGTATTGTGGCACATATCCTCTTGTTTCTTTAGGCAAACAGTTATAAATATCCCAAAAAGTTTGTCCTCCATTACAACGACGAATCGCACGACGAACATTACCAGGGCCTGTATTATAAGCTGCCAAAACTAAATGCCAATCTCCAAAAATATTGTACAACTGACGCATATAGCGGCATGCTGCTTCTGTAGCCTTTTCTGGGTCAAATCGCTCGTCTACGTAATCATCAATTTTTAATCCAAAATCTATTCTAGCTGTTTTAGGCATAAATTGCCAAAGTCCACCCGCACCTACACGAGACATGGCTCTTGGATTCAAGCCTGATTCAATCAGTGATAAGTACTTTAATTCGTCGGGTAAACCGTATTTCTTGAGATATTTTTCATACAAAGGAAAATACATATCCTTTCGTTCGAGCATTGTTTTGGTAAATGAAGGTTTACGAAAAGCAAAATACTCCACGAACTGGTGGGTAGTATTATTGTAAGTCAATGGAATTTCTCTCTGAAGGGCTTCTAAACGAGGCTTAACAATGTTGGGGTCAATTAACCATGTGGGCTCTACAACAGCTGGGGGTGTTGCCGTTTGCGGATACACTGGCTTTACCGAAAGTGAGTCCACGGTACTTTGATTTTCGGTGGTCGATGAGGCTGCTGATACCTGTGCTTGGCTGCTTATAGCAACCATCAACAGTGAACCTGCCAAAATCGAGCGAATTGTAGTCAATGTCATTTAATTCTCTAATAAGGATTTACGGAATTTAATATCTCTGGCGTGTTATGCGTGCTCAACCCGTAGGCAATATGAGAAGCTTTTGAAACACTTTATCTTTTCTAAATTCTTATGGGCAGTGTGTTTATCTGTTCTTTTTGAAAATATCAATTTTCGGACATTAAACAAAGTTACTGATTTTTAACTAAGTAAACCACAATTTTATTGTACGACAAAAACAAAGTATTGAATTATTACAAGAAACATTAAGAATACTTCTATTTTAAGGGATTTTCGAAACTCATCCTCTGTGTGTATCTGTAGGGTCTAAAAAAATTGTGTAGACTAAAGTATTCCCATAAACAAAAAGTCTAACATCAATCTAGGTTTAGACTAATGTTAGACCTCAAACTTTATATTACCTAAGTCTTGACGGTCTGTTAACCGTCATACTAAAATTCTAATTTAAGCTCTTTGCAAAATTTAGCAAGGCCTCCTCTTGGAATGCTCCTGCCATAATTTGGAAACCAATTGGCATACCATCGTTATCAACACCATTAGGAATCGAAATAGCTGGCAAACCTACCACATTGGCTTGAACAGTAAACAAGTCACCCAAATACATTTGAATAGGATCTGATGTCTTCTCTCCTATTTTGTAAGCAGTAGTTGGCGTGGTCGGACAAACCAAAAAGTCATATTCAGATAATAATTGGTCTGTGTATTCTTTAATCAACCTTCTCACTTTCTGTGCTTTGGTGTAATAGGCGTCATAATAAGAGGCACTTAATACAAAGGTACCCAACATGATACGGCGCTTTACCTCTTTGCCAAATCCTTCAGCTCTTGATTTTTTGTACATTGACATCAAATCAGTAGCCTGATTGGAACGGTGACCAAACTTTACTCCATCAAAACGAGATAGGTTAGAGCTAGCCTCCGCCGTTGTTAAAATATAATACGTTGGAAGAAAATACTTGATTAATGGAAAATCTACCGCTTCTACTACATGACCTGCTGCTTTGAGCGCCTCAAGTTTTGCCCAAGTAGCTTCGCGTACTTCTGGTTGAAGACCAGTACTTTCAACAGCCTCTTTCAAGTACCCAATTTTCAAGGTTTTATGAGTCGTATCTAAAGCTGAATATTGAGGAACATCTAAGGTTGAAACAGTACTATCTTGATCGTCTTTTCCTGCAATTATCTCTAATAATATTGCTGCGTCTTCCACCGATTTAGTAATAGGTCCAATACAATCAAATGATGACGCATACGCAATAAGACCCCATCTTGATACTCTGGTGTAAGTAGGTTTTAAACCCACCAAGCCACAAAAGCCAGCTGGCATACGTACGGAACCACCTGTATCAGTACCCAATGATGCCAAACACATATCGGCCTGTACTGCAACCGCCGAACCACCCGAAGAACCACCTGCTACACGATTTTCACCAACTACATTGAGACAAGCTCCATACGCTGAGTTTTCGTTGGTCGAGCCCATCCCAAATTCATCACAGTTTTGAGAACCAATGATAATAGCATCAGCATCAATTACCCTTTGAACGGCAGTAGCATTAAATTGAGATTCAAAACCATCAAGGATTTTACTACCTGCTGCTGAAGGATGATCTTTATAGCATAATAGGTCTTTGATACCAATCACCATACCTGCCAATTTACCAGCAGTTCCAGCTTTGATTTTTTGATCAATTTCATCAGCTTTAGCCAATGCTTCTTGGTCAAACACTTTCAGGAAGGCATTTAATTGGTTATTTTTTTCAGCAATATTTTGAAGATAAAATTCTACAAGTTGGCGGCAGGTAATATCTCCTGCATATAAATCAGCTTGGATACTCTGTAGTGATGTATAGTTTTTCAAGGTAACAGAAAGTAAATAAAATGGTAATGACTATAAAAAAACAAGAGCATAGTCAGGATTGCAATGCAAACCTAACTATGCAATTATGTAAGGTAATAAGTACAGGAAAACAGCGTGTTACGCACTATTTTCGGCAATTTGATTATGCTACGATTGGTACTGAGTTTTGAGACCCAGTTATACAAATCAAATATGAGCCAATACTATTTTGTATCGTCCAAACCTTTTGTAATTTGCTCCTGAACGTCTTTTTGTGCGTCTTTGAATTCTTTGATACCTTTACCCAATCCTTTCATTAATTCAGGCAATTTTTTTCCACCAAAGAATAACAACATAGCTAAGCCAATCAACAATAATTCGCCGCCACCTAAACCGTTCAAGAATAATAAGATTGAAGTCAGTTCCATTTCCGTATTGAGTTAAAAATTTTTGTAAATATACTTAATGATTTTGGATTATGGACTTTTCACTACCGATATTTTGGCAATTGAAGTCCTGAAGAATTTTGGTTTACTTATTCGATACTAAAGTCTTGAAAAAGTTGATTTCTTTCCCAAGCTTCAAAGTTCTCGATGTCTTCATGCAATGCTCTAAAAAGCCATAACACAATGGCAAGGTCGTCCGTCAAGCCAATAATGGGCAAAATATCAGGAATGACATCTATTGGTGACACAAAGTAAATCAAAACTGCTACAATTTTGAGAATTGTTGGCCAAGGTACTATACGGTATTGTCCCGATACGTACGCTTTTACCATTCTCGACAAGGTGGTAAGTTTGTCTGTTAAGACTTGACCCACACCTTTATTTTCTTTATCAGCAATATCTTTTGCTTTAGAAAGTACCTCTCTCAGTAACTCCAAAAGAGCCAAACTTCCCATGGCATATTTGCTGGCTTTTTTGGTTGCACTCTTAAAAAATATTGAATTTAATACTCTCGAAGCTAAATCGTCTTGTGCCATATTTTAAAGTTATTTAACAGAACATGGGCACTATTTTATCTATATTTCGCTTAACATAGTATAGCTAATTTTCAAAAATTGTTACCCTCAAAATTTACCGAAAGTTAGTAAATTTAATATTGTGGTAAAACATAAAACGCTACAAGCGGCGTTTTTGATATATAAAGTGTTTAAATTATTCATAAATGATGAGATAAATCAATTGATAATCAAAAGATTGTTTGTCTTTCACATTTATCATGTACCAATAAAGTAATAGAAAAGGCAAATATACCATTTAGCAACTTTCCTATAAAAAATTTACATAATTTTAGAAATCCATGTTTTCAGAATGCCTAAATGCTTTACATTTGTAGGGTCTTGCTACAAAGACAAACAATGCAAAAAAGTAGATGTTTGAGCAAAATTCAAGGCGTTGTTCTCCATTATGAAAGCATTGATTGAATCATTCTATTTAACAAAACAATTAATCAAAAATCATCATGTCTAAAATAACTGTCGTGGGTGCAGGGGCCGTGGGTGCTACTACTGCCGATAACATTGCTCGTAAAGAATTAGCAGACGAAGTCGTGTTGCTGGATATTAAGCAAGGGTTTGCAGAAGGAAAAGCCTTAGATATGTTCCAAACAGCTGCGCTATTGGGCTGGGACACAACTTTAACTGGTGTTACGAATGATTACTCAAAAACTGCTAATTCAGACGTAGTAGTTATTACGTCGGGGCTTCCACGTAAACCGGGTATGACACGCGAAGAACTCATTGGAGTGAACGCTGGCATTGTAAAATCGGTGGTGGACAATATCTTGCAATACTCACCAGATGCCATTTTTGTAATCGTTTCAAACCCTATGGACACAATGACCTATTTGGCATTGAAAGCTTCGGGACTTCCTAAAAACCGCATCATTGGTATGGGTGGTGCTTTGGACTCGGCTCGCTTCAAGTGCTATTTGTCACTGGCCATGAATGTTTCTCCAAACGACCTCCATGCTACTGTAATCGGTGGTCATGGTGATACCACTATGATTCCTTTGAAGCGCCTTGCTACTTGGAATGGTACGCCTGTAGCCAACTACTTGGATGGTGCAACACTTGATAAAGTAGCAGCAGATACTATGGTAGGTGGCGCAACACTTACAGGTTTGTTAGGTACTTCGGCTTGGTATGCGCCAGGTGCAGCATCAGCAGCAGTAGTAGAATCAATTATCCGTGACGAAAAACGTGTGATTCCTTGCTCGGTATTCCTCGAAGGCGAATATGGTCAGTCAGATATCTGTTTGGGTGTGCCAGTTGTTCTTGGTAAAACAGGTTGGGAAAAAATCATTGATTACAACCTCAACGAAGAAGAGCAAGCATTATTTAGCAAATCAGCTGATGCAGTTCGTAATATGAACAACGTACTTTCAACACTTAGTTTGTAATTGTATGATTGAAAAATGGGTGATTATCACAAAAACCATTTTTCATACTTCATTATCAACTAGTGAAACATAATAAAAGGCGACCTCAAATATGAAGTCGCCTTTTAATTTTCATTGAAAAAATATGCCTTAAATATCTATCTTCCGTCTGGAGCGAAATCTAAACGTGTGACAAAGTATTCCGTATCTCCCATCCAAGAAAACTTCATATATCGTTGTTCATAATGCAAACGAACACGCTTTCCTGTAAGCATAGCATCCTCTAACTGTTGTACAATTTTTTCGTCGTTATTATCTACCGTAAAAGCCCACATATTATTGACCATATTCCCCACTTGCCCTTGCGCACCTACGTTGAGTTCTCCTTCAAAAGTTTTGAACATCACCCCTTTTTTAGAGAACTTTGACACAACACCTGCGCGCTCTCCTTCTGAATATGAGATTTTTGTGAGTAAAAAAGATCCAACAACCGCTAAAAGTGCGATACTTATGATGCTGATAATTAATTTTCTAAAAAATGCACTAGTGGCTTTTTTTGCGGCGTCGAATTGTTCGTTGAATGCCATACTTGTTTGGACGTTTTGTGTGAAAATTATCTTGCTGTTTATGAAGTCGAAGCTATGGTTTATCCAAAAAGCATCAACAGAACTCCATATTTGTTTCTAATTCTTGTAAAAAGACCCTTGTGATAGTCTTTTCAAATTTGCGAAACTTTATGAAGCTTTACAATACATCAGACGAGATAAATTCGAAAGGACACTATTTTGAACGAATTGCTGTAACAGGGTCCATTCTGGCGGCTGACCACGCAGGAATAATTCCCGACAAAACTCCAATAATCGTTGAGGTAAATAAACCCCAGAAAATATTTTTAAAGCTCAAAATCAAAGTCAGTGAGCCTAGCGGTAAAAAGGATAATAACCACACAATACCAATTCCTACAAAGCCTCCAATCAAACTCAACAAGACCGACTCAAAAAGGAATTGGAACAAGATAAAGTAGTTTTTGGCTCCTAAAGATTTTTGAATACCGATGATATTGGTACGCTCTTTTACCGACACGAACATGATATTGGCAATTCCGAAACCACCCACTAACAAGGAGAATAAGGCAATGAAGAAGCCACCCACATTGAGTTGAGCAAAAATTGAATCGAAGAACTTCACCGCACCATCTAGTCTATTGATAGAAAAGTTTTCTTCCTGAGCAGGTTTTAAGCCTCTTCTTCCTCGCATCAAACCCGTAACCTCACCTTCGAGTGTTTCTTGACCTGTGTCCCAATCAAAAGCTTTGATAGCGATATCTGGTTCAGGTTGATCTTTTTGGAAAACATTGGCATAGGTAGTGTAAGGAATATACGCTCTATCGTCGGGAGAACCTCCCAAGCTAATCAAATCTTCTCCTTTCAAGTTCATAGTTCCAATGACTCTAAACTTGATACCATTTACTTTAATTTCCTCTCCAATCACATCGCTTTGGTTCGGGAATAAAGCCGCTTTTACCTTGGCACCCAAAATGATAGAAAAAGCAGAATTATCCGTCTCACTCGGCATAAAGTATCTACCTTCACCAACTGGCACATCCGAAATAGCATTATAGTCATAACTTATCCCAGCCAATCGCACCTCCATACTATTGCTTTTGCGTTTTAGGGTTGTCATACGACCGTCCATAATAGAAACTGCCTGAGCATTTTCTAAGTTATCCTTCAAATACTGGTATTCGGCATACTTCATATTGGGGCGATTGATGTACTTCCACCAAGGATAGCTATTACTCATGATCCAAGGCCATTTTCCTACGTAAACAACGCCTTTACCAAATGAATCAATTTGGCTTCTGATGTTCATATTCATTGAATCCACCACCGTAAATACGGCAACAATGGAAAATATACCCACAGTTACACCCAACAACGACAGGGTTGTACGTAGAAGATTTGTGCGTAAAGCTTGCCATGCAAAGCGAAAGCTTTCAAAAATTTGTCGAAGAAACTTCATATATGCTACAAGATGAATAAACGTACGAAGACACACTTTAGAGTTTTCTCATAAATGGTAATTTAAAATTACGAGAGTGTATTCCGAAATCAAATCAAGAAATGACCAATAGCACTTTCTGACAGCATGAGTGGCAATATAAGTTTAAGACTGGAAATAAAGTTGAAAACTTTGTTCATTATTGTGACATCAAATCCTAAATTTACGGATGGTTTTACCTACTCACTAACCAATTCTTTCATAATTGTTCAAATGACATGAAAGATTAGTTATTCTAATCCTAATGGCTCAAAGGCATGTCAAAAAAGCTTACGATTTCTAATTTTCAAGACTTGCAAGTCAATTTTGCAGGCGAGTTGTACTATGATAATTCGGCAGAGCATCAAGCTCAGAAGTTGATATATTCGACCGATGCCTCTGTTTATCAAGAAAAACCTATCGCTGTGGCTGTGCCCAAAAATACAAGCGATATTCAAATTTTAATTCGTTTTGCTAACGAACATCAGGTAACACTGATTCCTCGTTCGGCAGGGACTTCCTTGGCGGGGCAGGTAGTTGGGAAAGGGATTATTGTAGATATTTCGAAGTACCTCAACCAAGTTTTGGAAGTCAATGTGGAAGAACGTTGGGTGCGTGTGCAACCTGGTGTAATCCGTGACGACCTAAACGCCTTCCTCAAACCTTATGGTTTACTTTTTGGTCCTGAGACCTCCACTTCTAGCCGTGCGATGATTGGTGGTATGATTGGGAATAACTCTTGCGGACTGCATTCGATTGTTTGGGGCGATACCCGTACACATTTACTCGAAGCGAAAGTATTGTTGAGCGATGGCTCTGAAGCTGAGTTTAAGTCCTTGGATAGACAGAGTTTTTACGAAAAAGCCAGATTGACTACTTTAGAAGGACATATATATCGAGAGGTCCACCGTGCGCTCAACAACCCTTTTATTCAGGAGTCTATAGAAAAAGCTTTTCCTAATAAAAATCTTACAAGACGCAATACAGGCTATGCCTTGGATATGCTGAGCGACAACGAGATTTTTCAACCTCAATCTACAAAACCTTTTAACTTTTGCCGACTACTTGCTGGTTCTGAAGGAACATTAGCATTTGTGACGGAGGCTAAAATCAATCTTCTTCCTCTACCTCCTACCGAATCTGCCTTGGTATGTATTCATTGTAACTCGATTGGCGAATCGCTTCATGCCAACTTGGTTGCACTGAAACACCGACCAATGGCTTCAGAATTAGTAGACAAATACATTCTCGATTTTACTAAAGGACATCACGAATATCATAAAAATAGATTTTTTATTGAAGGCGACCCTCAAGCTATCTTGATGGTTGAGTTTATGGCAGATACACAGGAACAACTTTCCAAACTGTGTGATGCCATGATTAAAGATTTGAAAGAGGCTAATTTGGGATATGCACATCCTATCATCAGAGGCGCTGACACCAAACCTGCTTGGGACGTCCGCAAAGCTGGACTGGGTTTGATTCGAAATCTACCAGGCGATACCCAACCAGTCAATCTTATCGAAGACTGTGCTGTTGCTCCTGAACACTTGCCTGCATATATTGAAGAACTTCATGCTTTACTTGAAAAACATGGTTTGAATGCCTCATATTACGCTCATGCAGGCGCAGGTGAACTACACGTAGAACCAATGATTAACCTCAAAACTGAGGAAGGAAAGCAGTTATTCAGAACGGTCTTAGCCGAAACAGCGGCTTTGGTCAAAAAATACGATGGCTCGTTGAGTGGCGAACATGGCGATGGGCGTTTGCGTGGCGAGTTTATTCCTTTCATGATGGGCAAAGAAGTCTATGATTTGTTTAGAGAGATTAAAGGAATTTTTGACGAGAAAAAGATTTTTAATGCTAATAAAATTGTAGATACACCTCCTATGAACGAATTCTTGCGATATGAAGCAGGAAAAGTTCCTAATAAGGTAAATACCATTTTCGATTTCAGCAAACAGGAAAGTATTTTAAGATTGGCTGAAAAATGTTCAGGTTCAGGAGATTGTCGTAAAACCGAAGTCACTGGCGGCACCATGTGCCCAAGTTATATGGCAACTCGACAAGAAAAAGATACCACACGTGCAAGAGCTAATATTTTACGCCAATTCTTGACCAATTCTACCCAAGAAAATCCATTTAATCATCCAGAAATCAAAGAGGTGATGGATTTGTGTCTATCGTGCAAAGGCTGTAAGGCCGAATGTCCGTCGCAAGTAGATATTGCCAAAATGAAAGCTGAATTTCTTCAGCACTATTATGATGTCAATGGTATTCCTTTCAGAACCAAAATGATTGGAAGTTTTACCAAATCACAAGCTCTTGGAATGACATTCCCTAGGGTGTATAATTTCTTTGCTCAAAACTCAATCACGAGTAAATTCATTAAAAAGACTTTGGGTTTCGCACAAGAGAGAACTCTCCCTTTGCTTGGGCACATAACACTTCGAGACTGGCAATTGAATCGCTTGAAAACACAAGCCAAACGTCAAAAAAACAGTATTAAACCATTTAACCCAAAACCAAGTAAAATTCGTAAACAAGGAAAAGTATATCTTTTCTGTGACGAGTTTACCAACTACAATGATGTTGAATTAGGCAAAGTAGCCATCAAGTTATTGACAGCTCTAGGCTACGAAGTTCATATCCCCGAACACATCGAAAGTGGACGTACGTATTTGTCGAAAGGTATGGTTAAAGAGGCGCAAAAAATTGCGATTCAAAATGTAAAACTATTGTCAAAAGCTCTCGAAGACCAAAGTCCAATCATTGGAATTGAGCCATCGGCAATCCTTACCTTACGTGACGAATATCTGGACTTGGTTCCTGCCGAGTATCGTGCGGAGGCGGAGTTGGTTGCGGACAATACTTATTTGATAGATGAATTTTTGGCACAAGAAATAGATAAAAAACACATTTCACCAGATTGGTTTACCAAAGAAAAACGCTTAATCAAATTGCATGGACACTGCCACCAAAAGGCACTTTCGTCGCTGGTTCCTACCAAAAAGCTTCTTTCATTACCTAAAAACTTTGAAGTACAGTTAATACCTTCGGGGTGTTGTGGAATGGCAGGCTCGTTTGGCTATGAGGAGGAACATTACGAAACGTCTATGAAAATTGGGGAGTTGGTGTTATTCCCAACAGTTCGTCAACAACCAGAAGATGTATTAATTGCAGCCCCTGGAACGAGTTGTCGTCACCAAATCAAAGATGGTACTGGAAGAACCGCGTTGCACCCAATCGAAATTTTATGGAATGCCTTGAACGAATCCTAAGGGATGACTCAGCAAAAAAGAATATTGACATGTTATTAGTAAAACATCTTTGGGTAATACAAATGGTTTGTCAAGCATTTGTATTATCTTTAAAGGTGTTTTTTAGAAACGTATAAGACTTGCCACTTAATCGTCATTTACTTACATTTGTAAGAGAATAACGCTCAAAATCAAGTTTTTTTGCGCAATACTTATTACAAAAGTAATTTACCCATTATTTTAATTGCCCCTTAAATACAACATCACTATCGAAAACCCGACCCTTAAGTATAGAAGCCCTTATTAAGATGAAAAAAAAATTACTCCTAACACTACTACTCAGTTATTGCCACTATAATTTTGCTCAACAAGCCATTTCGGCAGCCAAAAAAGATTCAGCCAATACCTTTATTGGTGATATGCGTGTAACCGAACGACTGGAGTCCGTTGGTACGGCTCGTAAGCAAACGGTAAACATACTTCGTTCAAAATTAGAAGTACTAGAAAAAAACAATCGAAATCCCTTAGTTGTAGAGTTCTCTTCTGTATCTAACTCCGCAGACAAATCCACGCCAACAGAAACTTTCGCTAGTCTTATTGCCAAACTAGACAAAAAATACAAAGCGGATATTCGTAGTATCGAAACAGACAATATCAGAGATATCTTTCAAATTGAACAAAAAAGCGAAATCAAAAGTCGCCATTCTGCGGTAGTTTCTGCACAATGTTTCTCCGCAAAAAATGATGGAATTTTTGTAAAAATGAATGACCTTGACGGAGAGGAAATCGTAGGATTTCCTCTCGAATCGTTCAGAGGCAACTCGCGCTATGGATTGGTTGAAAACTACCACCAAGGTTTTGCTCGCATCAAGAAAGACCAAGTGTTTGGATACTTGAATTATTGTGGCGACGAGGTGATTCCATGTCAATTTGAAAAAGCAGAGAATTTTAATGACGGAAAAGCGCTCGTCAAAAAATTCGAATGGTATTTCATAGATGTATATGGCAACGAAAGTGAAGCCCTTGAAAATGTTGTAGAAGCAAAGGCACTCAAATATGGAATTAGCGTTGCTAAATTCAAAAATGGCAAATTTGCCCTTATCGACAACTCCTACGACCAGTCAAAAAAGGTACTATCAGAATACTACGATGAAATTTTAGCCTTCAATCGTGAACTACTTAGAGTTAGAGTGGGTAAATTTTTTGGGCTTATCAAATATGATGGTACTGTCAAAATTGATCCTATTTACGATAACCTTAGCGCTACGACGGAACAAGGTAAATGGATGATTATTGAACAAAATAAAAAAATGGGTTTGATGGATACCGAAGGTAATATTCGTCTGAAGCCTATTTTTGAAAGTATCATTCCTATGCCCGTTGACCCAAGTATTGCTAGTGTCAATTTGGGCTTAGCCAAAGATGAAACTGGCTTCAAATTGGTAGATTTTAAAGACCTACGTACCAGCAAATCTTATCTTTCTATTGGAGAGTTTAACCGCTTTGGCCTAGCTCCTATCAAAGACGGGAAATATTTTGGGTTTATCAACACAGACTTAAAAGTGGTTATTGATCCTATTTATCGTAGCTTGGGAAGTTTCAACCAATACGGTTTAATTTCTGCTTGTAAAGATGTGAATAATGCTGTTCGTTGTGGCTATATCAAACATGATGGTACAGAAGTGATTCCATTGGCATATGATGAAGTTGCTAATTTCAACAAATTTGGCTTGGTAGTAGTACGAGAAAATGCCAAAAACTGTAGTATCCCAGCAGGGAACTGTAAAGTAGATATGGTTTATGATAAAAATGGAGCCGTAGTTATTGGCAAAACAAACGAAGTAGCTCCAATTGGTATTAGATATGCGACCACAGATACTATTTTCAATGGTAACTATGTGGTAGTAAAAACTTTTACACCAAACAAGGATGGAGATGAAGAAATGGAGTTTAATTTGGTAGAACGTGTATATGGGCGTCGTGTAACAACGCAAGGATATAAGTCTATTCGTAAATTTGATACTAACCAATTATTCCCAGTACAAAAAGAAGGTAAATGGGGACTCATTGACACATCGGGGCGTGTGGTTGCTAAACCCGCCTATAAAGAAATGTTATATTCGACAGAAGGTTTGTATGGTGTAAAGTTTGACAATGGTAAATATGGCTTTATCGATAAGAAAGGAAAAGTACAAATTGCCTTTGATTATGACGAAATAAGGCCTTTCAATAATGGCCTAGCAGTTGTGTCAAAAGGCAATGGAAAGCTTGGTATTATCAATAAATTCAATGCGAAAATTGCTCCATGTTCATTTACTGAAATCAATATTTTGCCAGCAACTAAGCAATTCGAACTTATAGATTCATCGGGGGGGAAGTTTATTCTAAACAGTAGCGGCGATTGTGTCACAAACTGTACGAAGTTTGATGAAATCCGTAAAATGGCGAACCAATAAGATTTTTTACTGTAATTTTGCAAAATCCATTATCCTCACCGATAATGGATTTTATTTTTCTCAATAGTCAATCTTTGTAAAAGGTCAGAAGAATTATGTATTTGCAAAATGTAACTTTCAATATCGATACGCAGGCTGAGGTAGAATTTTTGTCATGGATGAAAACTCAACATATTCCTGAAATCATGGCGACAGGCTTGCCAACCAACTTCAAAATCTTAAAATTATTGACAGAGGTACACAATGGTGGATCTACTTATTCATTCCAATATGCTTTCGAAACTAAGCAGCATTATGATATTTATGAGGCAATCCATTTTGATGGACTCATCGCCAAAGTAGATGCTCGCTACAAAGGCAAATATGTATTCTTCGCTAGTTTATTGCAGGAAATGGACGTTTAACTTCAAATTTAGTGATTGAGTAATTTAGCGAATGAGTGATTGTTTTCTAGTAGAGATGCAATGCTTTATGTCTTAAGCCAAGTCAGACATAGCATAGTCGTATTAAAAAAGCGGTCGAAAAACAATTTTCGACCGCTTTTTTAATAAAATTTATAGAATCATCCTAGTTTTAATATTCGGTTTGAAACATATCTAGCCGCAAGGCATTCCGTATCTACTGGTGAATCACTCAATTGAGAAATTTATTTCTCTTCAAGTAGTTGTATCAACTCTCCTAAAGTTCGTGGATCGCTAGGACGTTTGGCGTTTTCGTAGACTATTTCTCCTTTTTTATTAATAATCAAATACCTTGGAATCGCTTGCAATTTAAAGCGTTTGGCGGCTTCAGAGTACCATCCTCCTTTTGAAAACAAATTAAGTCCATCCATCAAAACATGCTTCTCTACCCCTTTTTTCCATAATTCCTCTGTATCGTCCACCGAGATATACAAAAACGCAATGTCCTTCTGGAATTTACTCGGAATAGATTGCATGAGTTTTTTGGAATAAGGAAATTCCTCGATACATGGCTTACACCAAGTTGCCCAAAAATCTATGTACAATATTTTACCTTTCAAACTCGACAAAGAAACACTGTCTCCTTTCAGATTTACAGCTCTAAATGAACCATCTTTTGCTTCTAGTACTTTCGCTATTTCGGCGTCTTTTGCTCCTAAAACCACACCGCATTTTTCTTTAATCACTTTTGACCACGCATCTGCAGTAGATGAGACCGACAGCGCAGCAAAAGTATTACGAGCCACCGAAGGCAAAACCTTATCACAATTGTTATAGAGCAAATACGCCAAATAATACTGATAACTTAGCAATGGCAAATGTTCTCTAGCAAAATTATGCTTATCGGTCATTGACTTACTTTGATCTTTGTACTTTTCAAAATCGTGTGCTTTTGAGTTGAAATAGGTAACATAATAACTCAAAAAGCTTCGATATGAGTCCGAAAGTAAGGCATCATCTTGCATTTTTTTGGTATCCAAATCTGCGACTAAAGTATTTGGCAAAGCCATTACCTTAGTAAGAGCGGTATTAGTATTTCCTTTAACAATCGGGTATGCCAACAGGTAATTCCAATAATTCCAGCGGATTTGATTTTCAATATATTGCTTAAACTTGGGTGAAAACTTCTCTAATCCCGTTGCTTTTTTGTAGAAATCTGACTGAGCTTTTTTAGCATCAAATAAGGTCATCTCCCATGAGTCTATTGGGATCTCGGCCATTTGAGCAAATACTTTTGTGGCATTAAAGTTATCAGCAAATTTTTCATTGAATTGCTGCAAAAAGGTATTCTCAGCATTCATTGAACCTTCAATCTGAAGTGATTTTGGCCAATCTTTTCCATCAATTTTAACTTTCACTTGATTGCCTCTTTCCAAATACAAATGAAAAACCTTTCCTCTAAAGCTCAGATCCACAATTCCTTCGTCGGCTATACCAAATTGGATAGCATCAGATATGCCAGAAGCAGCAACAAAAAAGTCTTTTCGCACCTTTGCTCCAAGGAAAAGTGGGTCATACGAAAGATATAAGGTATCTTTTCCCGTATTTGTGAGTTCGAGAGATACAACAGATTGCTGAGCCCTAGTACCAAGCGAACAACACAAGAGGATTAAAACACTCAGGATTTTTTTCATAATAAACAGTATAAGTGAGAGTTATGAATTGCGAATGCACTCACAATTCTGCATGAACATTTGTTACCAAACAATTGGCTGTTGTCCTCTGCTAACTAAGTAGGTATTTGTCTGCGAAAAATGCTTATTCCCAAACCACCCACCTTGATTGGCTGACATAGGCGAAGGGTGCTTGCATTTTAATACCAAATGCTTTTTGGTATCTATCACAGCGCCTTTATCTTGGGCATATTTTCCCCAAAGTAAAAACACAACGCCTTCTTTCTCATCAGATAAACATTTGATTACAGCATCGGTAAACTGTTCCCAGCCCTTTTTTTGATGCGAGCCAGCGCTATTGGCACGAACCGTAAGAGTAGCATTCAAAAGTAAAACTCCTTGAGTTGCCCATCGCTCTAAATTCCCTGAAGCAGGCATTTCTGTGCCTAGATCTTCTTTAATTTCTTTAAAAATATTGATTAAAGAAGGCGGAAAAGCTACTCCATCATTGACAGAAAAAGATAATCCCATTGCTTGATTGATTCCATGATAAGGATCCTGTCCTAAAATAACTACTTTTGTTTGGTCAAAAGGGCATTTATCAAAGGCATTGAAAATTAGTTTCCCAGGAGGATATATCTTTTGAGATTGGTATTCTTCTTTTATAAATGACACTAATTGTGTAAAATACGGCTTTTCGAACTCGCCTGCAAGTCTGGTCTTCCACGAAGACTCTATTTTTACATCCATACGTTTCTTGGTGTTTTTACAGAAAGTATTTAATTTTTATAAAAATTGATATGTGCTTTTTTAACAAAACTACACATTTTCACATTTTGAAACCTAACTTTGTATTTGTTAAAACAGTTGTAAAATCGGAATTATATTTATTTTTACGCTGTTAATGGATAAAGAATTTTTGCACCACTCGTACATTCATCATACCCAAATTATTAATAACATGGTCTCGGCAATTACACATGGCATTAAAGTAACTGTAGAAACGGAGTATCAACCACAATACTCTAATCCATCTCATGCCCATTTTGTTTTTTCTTATCGTATAAAAATAGAAAACGAAAGCGAATATACAGTCAAACTACTTCATCGCCATTGGATAATTGTAGATGCCAACGGACTAGAGCGACAAGTGTCGGGTGAAGGCGTAGTGGGGCAACAGCCGATTATCGAGCCCGGACAATCCCATGAGTATTCGAGCGGTTGTAATTTTAATACCTCTATCGGAAAAATGAAGGGTAGTTATACCATGGAGCGTGTTTTTGATGGAAAAAAGTTTAATGTTGCCGTTCCTGACTTTACGATGACTGTGCCTTATCGTTTGAATTAATTATTGACTATTTTGATTTTATCATATCTAAAATACCTTCTAAAAGCAGGTGATGAACATTCGGTTCATTCGCCATTTGTATTTGATTTATATTATCGTGCCATCAAATCTCGTGATGGTCGTTATTTGCAGTTGGTGCGTATTGAGCCTCCCGACGCCAATGCTCCCAAGCGCATTCAAAACAATCCAGAACATATCCAGTCGATTGAATCCCTCCGTGAGACACTAAAATCAGATTCCAGAACCATTGAAATTACAGAATTGGGTGCGGGTTCGAAGATTCATGCTGGCAATCAGCGTAAAATATCAGACTTAAGTAATACCGCCCAAAAGCCTCCCAAATATGCTCAGCTTTTAGCTCGATTGGTCGTCTACTTTCAGCCAACTACAATCTTAGATTTGGGCACTTCGCTCGGGTTAACCACCGCTTATATGGCATTGAGCGGTCAAAATGCAAAGGTGTATAGTTTTGAGGGATGTCCACAAACAGCTGCGATTGCCCAAGAAAATCTCGAGAAACTTCAAATCAGAAACGTTTCTATCATCGAAGGAAATATCGACAATACGCTTCCTGAAGCTGTCAGTAAACTTTCGTCATTGGATTTTATTTTTGTAGATGCCAACCATCGAAAAGCTCCTACCCTTTCCTATTTTGAAATTTGTTTGCCCAAAGTTCATGAAAATTCCATCATGATTTTTGATGATATTTACTGGTCTAAAGAAATGACAGAAGCTTGGGAACAAATCAAGCAACATCCTAGCGTTGGCATAAGCATTGACTTATTTCAATTTGGCATCGTACTTTTTAGAAAAACACAAGCCAAACAGCATTTTGTATTGAAATAGATAGTTTGCAAACAATTTCAGATTGGGGATTTTTGATTTCGGAAATAAAGAAGCTTTTACTTCCGAAATCCAACATCCGATATCCGAATCGTACAGGTTTGACTCAGGATTCAACACTCGAACCTACTTGTATTTTACTTTTCGAAAGAAATATAGTCCGATTAGAATAATAATTACTTCAAAAATCACAAGCGCTCGAATAATGCCTAAGGCATCTGACAAATAACCTAGAAAAATAGCAGGGATTCCAAACCCGATGTAACCTACAAACATGAATCCTGAAACGGCTCTTGCTCGTTGTTCGCCACCAATATTAGCAATAATAGCTAATCCTCCCAAATATGAAAATCCATAGGCAGCCATGCCAATTACAGAAGCTCCCAACAAAATAATAGACAAATACGATAAATAGCATCCTAAAATTACCAACCCAAAACCGACGGGAATTAGAAGATAGCCAATTTGCACAGATCTCTTAGGGTTGTGATTTCTGATAAATGGTTGCAGGAAAGCTCCTGTCCAATTGACTAGAACCAAGCAAAAACCAGCGTAGGTAGTCAGACCAATCAACGCCAACTGTCCGGGGATAATAGCAATCACAATACCTGTTACAGCCCAGCAAACGCCAATCCCTACATTTACAGGAAGTGAATTTTCTGGAAAATAAGGCAAGCGCATTACTTTTCCTCCCAAAGGTTTCAAATCTGGCAGAAAGAGCATCAAGCATAAACCAATAAGGGTTAAGCCAATCAAAATAGGATAACTAAGAGGCACTAGGGTAAATTCATGTATAACAAGCAAGGTAGTCGTGAGGGCACCTCCACTAAAACCTATCGCTGTAGAAAATGAAGCTATATTGGCCGCCTGTGTTGCTGGGTGTTCCTCTTGATTCAGAATCAATATTTCTGTCAAATAGGCTGTTCCTGTACCCATGCTCAAGCCAAGGGCTATTCCTTGACAAAAACGAGCTATAATCAAAGTATATATCTCTGGACTAAGCGTAATAGCGGTGGTAGAAATCAATGAAAATAATACACTCAATAGCATGATTTTTTTTCGACCTATCTTATCAGAAATACCTCCTAAAAAAATATAGCAAGGTAGCATTCCTACTATGTAAGAAGCCAATACCAAGGCCGTTTGTCCATTATTTAGCCCCTCATTCTGGGCATAAACCCTAAATAATGGCATCGAAACATTCACTGCAAGGGTAACTAATAGCAACGCATATGCAATAATGTATTTTGCATTTTTTTTCATTTTTCAGGATATACGAAAAATTTTGTACATGATTTAAGAAAATTATCAAAAATCATGAAAATTATTTTAAAAACTCGTAATTTAGCATACATACCCATCCATAAAACCATTGAACATTTCTACTTTTTAGAAACATCTATTTATTTGATTTTCTTGAAAATAATATTTTGTAGATGTTATGTAAAATCACAGCACTTCTCGGAATAACAATCCTTGATGTTTTCACATCTTTATACGTTTCTCAAGCACCTCATTGGTCTGGGGTGAAAAGTATTTCGGCATAAATATTTGTATATACATTTAATTTGAATACTTTCATTGTTGAAATTCAATAAAATTGTGAGTAAAAACATAGAAATTGTAAAAGTTCACAAGAAGATGCACGATTTTTGCTTGTTGTTTTCTCAAAGACTATTGCCAAATTATTGAAACCCTTTAATCAACATATATATTCTGATTTTTCAACCAGAAGCATTTTCTCTATGCGCTCTTCATACGAGAAATCAAAAGGGAACTCTTCATTAGTCAATAATCTCTGAGTATGCAGTATTGTAAGGCTGACGCCCAAATCCTTAATTTGAAACCCATAAAAACAAACGCTCGTCAACCTACATACCTACCAAATTACCATGATTTCATTTTGAAGAAATATAGCTAAGCTTGGACAAAGTTCAGGAAAAGAAGTGGCTAATACTTGATATTATTTGCTAAATCTGTCATAGTCCTATCAATGGTTTTTCCTACATGATATAGATTAGAAGCATTAAGCAAAGTATTCGTTTTGACTTCAAAAGTCTTGAGCCTTGCATTATTTTGAATACTAATCAAATAGAGATTACTAACCAGACTTTAACGTCATTATATTTTATCTATTTATGAAAAATATAGTTTTTATCAATTTTCGTGTAAAAGTGAAAGCTGGCTCTGGCTAAAATCACTTCCATGTTCAGAACACTAACCCCTAATACATAATTACCTCGTTCTGATACTCGAAACATCACCAGTGTGCATTTCGTGTCAATTTATCATTCTAACCGCCGAATGGGAGACTTTGCACTTTGACTATTATTAAACTGCTTAGATAATCACACCCCCAAAGCCAACTTTCAAATTTATTATTCAACGGAAGGTAACTGCATGGTGCGTTTTGAAATTATAGCTAAATAAATGAATCCTAACGAAATAGAGCTACTAAAAACGGAACTTGAGCGTGAAAGAGCCGCTCGTATTCAAGCTGAAACAATCTTGGACGAAAAGGCTATGGAGTTGTTTGAGTCAAATCAAAATCTGATTCGACTTAATCAGAACTTAGAAGCACAAATCAACGAAAAAGTTGCTGAGCTCGGTAAAAGTGAAATCCGTTACAAACAACTTATTGAATCTGTTCAAGATATTATATATAAAATTTCGCCTGATGGATATTTTACCTTTGTCAACCCTACTATTGAACAAAGACTCGGATATCAGGAATGTGAAATTATAGGGCGTCATTTTACAGAATTAGTGCTTCCCGAATACCGAGAATCACTCGTTAATTTTTACTACGAGATGATTGCCTCCAAACAGGAAAGCACTTACAATGAGTTTCCAGTATTTCATAAAGATGGACATATTATCTGGATTGGTC
Organism: Flectobacillus roseus; assembly: GCF_030056595.1. NCBI lineage: Bacteria > Pseudomonadati > Bacteroidota > Cytophagia > Cytophagales > Flectobacillaceae > Flectobacillus > Flectobacillus roseus. The sequence continues at coordinate 525,755 of NZ_JASHIF010000004.1, read as the reverse complement.
AGACGGTAAGATTGATGCTGGAAAACGAAGAAATCAACGAACTGGTGGCTGTTGCTCGAGATATTACCGATCGTAAGTCAACAGAAGAGATTCTTAAAAGTACCCAAATTCGTCTCTCCACTCTGATTTCAAATATGCAATCAGGTATTTTGGTAGAAGATGAAAGCAGACATATTATTTTAGTAAACCAGTTCTTGTGTGATACGCTTGGCTTCAACAGCGCACCCGAATCACTTGTTGGAATTGACTGTGAAAGTGCTTTGCATGAGCTTAAAAACTATTTTAGTGAGCCAGAGGAATTTGCGAGTCGTGTCAACACTTTGGTTGCAGAACAAAAATTAGTAGTCAACGAAAAGGTTAGAACAGCCGACGGAAGAATTTTAGAGCGAGACTACATTCCTATATTCATCGATGACCATTATACAGGGCATCTTTGGAGATATAATGATGTGACCGAAAACTTCAATACTCAAGAAACCATTCGTAAGAGCGAGGAAAAGTATCGTGGTATTATGAATAACATGGAATTGGGGCTATTGGAGGTGGATAACGATCAAACCATTATACGAGCTTATGATAAGTTCTGTAAAATGGTAGGATATACCGAAGCTGAGTTGTTAGGGAAAAATGCGATGGAGCTATTTCTTCCTAAAGAATTCATCACGATTATTGAAGAACAACAGAATCTTCGAAAAATTGGCGGCAGTAGTTCTTATGAATTACCGATTCTTAAAAAGGATGGCGAAATCCTTTGGACGCTCATTAGTGGTGCTCCGATTATCGACGAGCATGGAGTAACTGTGGGTTCTATCGGTATCCACTATGACCTTACTGAGCGCAAAACGCTTGAACAGGAATTGAGTTTGGCAAAACAAATTGCGGAAGATGCCCGTCAAGCTGAGAAGCAGTTCTTGGCCAATATGAGTCACGAAATTCGTACGCCTTTGAATGCTATCATTGGTATGGCTCACTTGCTGTTTGATACGCATCCTACCAATCAACAAGTGGAATACCTTGAGATTTTGAGAAGTTCAGCAGATTTCTTGCATAGTCTTATTTCTGACTTGTTGGATATGGCAAAAATTGAAGCAGGTAAAATTGAGGTCAACCATAAGGAGTTTGATCTTGTGGGCTTGCTCAAAACAGTTCAGAAAGTATTTGAAATCAAAATTGGGAATCGTCCGCTCGATGTCAACGTCATGATTGACTCAAAGATTCACGGTGCCTACGTCGGGGATGATTTATTACTCAATCAGATTCTTTTAAATATCATCGGAAACGCTGAGAAATTTACGGAAAAAGGTGAAATCAATATTACCGTTCGACAGCTAAAAGAAATCGCCAAAGACGAAGTATTATTGGAGTTCCAGATTGCAGATACAGGCATTGGTATTTCTCCAGAAAAGTTAGAATTGATTTTCCAAAAGTTCAAACAAATCAATCAGCAAGGTCATAAGCACAAAGGAACGGGCTTGGGCTTGGCAATTACCAAAGAGCTCATCGAGCTTCAAGGTGGCGAAATTCACGCTACCAGTGTAGAAGGAAAAGGTACTACCTTTATTTTCTCGTTACCTTACAAAAGAAGCGACAATATTATTATTACCGCTCCAGCACCAAGTAGTAAGCTTTCAGAAACTAAAGATTTTGAAAATGGACACATCTTGGTCGTTGAAGATAATTTGATGAATCAAAAGTATATTTCAAGTCTATTAAACAAATGGAATCGTCAATTTACAGTGGTTTCTGATGGACGACAAGCGGTAGAACAAATTCATAAACATAAGTTTGATATTATTTTCATGGATCTTCAGATGCCACATATGGACGGATATGAAGCCACCATTGCCATTAGAAGTACCCAAACACCCAATCAACATATACCTATTGTTGCCCTAACGGCGTCGGCTATGCTCGACCAAAAAGTAAAGGCAATGGCAGTAGGTATGAGTGATTTTCTACCTAAGCCGTTTGCACCGAATCAATTATTTGAAATGTTACAAAAATATAGAAAACTGTCTAATGAAGAAACTGATGATGATTTTGAAGAAATTATCCCAGTAGTTTCAAATACCGAACCCCAAACACAACAAACAGCCACCGTGGAAAACCCTATTGACTACGAGCGATTAGATGAAATGTATGAGGGAGATGTCGAATATCAAGCAGATATGTTTGATACCTTTTTAACAGATGTTTATCCCGAATTTAAAGATTTGGCGCCACTCGTGGAGCAACAAAATTTTCCAGAATTGAAAAAATTGGCTCATAAGCTCAAACCAACTTTAGGTATGGTAGGGTTAACTCAGCTCGAAAAACAACTTGTAGAAGTTGAGCGCAGAGCATTGGACAAACCCGAATATTACGACCTAAAAGCTAGGGTAGATCAATTGCTTAAGGCGTTGAACCAAATTCATCCAATTTTAGAAAACGAGTTGCAACGCTTACAAAACCTCCAATAAAATGAAGTTACGATGTATCATTGTTGATGATGAAATCATGGCCAGGAAATCCCTGCAAAAGCTATGCGAACAACATAGTGCGTTGGAGTTGGTGGCCATTTGTGAAAACGTCCAACAAGCTCTTAAAGTACTGGAACAAAACGAAATTGATTTGATATGGCTAGATGTTGAAATGCCTGAGATGACAGGGTTTGATTTGTTAGAAAAAATCACGACAACAACAACACAAGTGATTTTGACAACCTCAAAAATTGAATATGCCTACGATGCCTTTCAATATCAAGTGACCGATTACCTGAAGAAACCCATTACTGGACCTAGATTCAATCTTGCTGTAGAAAAAGTCTTAGATTTACGACAGAAAAAAGATAGCCCACTGCAACAGCATAACGAGATTTATATCAAGCATGAAGGTCGTTATATTAGGTTACCCTATTCAGATATTCAGTTTGTAGAAAATATAGGTGATTATGTGAAAATATATACGAGCAAGCAAGCTTACATTATTCACACCACGATGAAGTCACTGGAAGAGAAATTAGGAAAGCAGTTTTTACGAGTCCATCGTTCGTTTATTGTACACCTTGATAAAATCGTAGATATTGAAGAAAACAATTTAGTCATTGCCAACAAAGTAATTCCAATAAGCCGAGCGAATAAATCAGAATTGATGAATCGACTTAATATGTTATAAAAGTACAATGCCTCAGATTCAAACTCCTTCTTGAAAGATATAAAAAGTGGTAAGTTTTCGTAACGAAAACTTACCACTTTCATTTTATACAAACTCATCAATATCAAGAACCGCGATGGCTATATTTTCCAATTTTTTGGAATAACTCTTTCGGGTTAAATGGCTTGGTTACATAATCATTCATACCTACTTCAAAAGCTCTATCTTGATTATTGAGCGTAGCTGAAGCCGTTAATGCGATAATAGGTATTTTTTGATTGAGTTCACGAATGCGTAATGTAGCTGTATAGCCATCCATTTCAGGCATCAACAAGTCCATCAGAATGACATCGTAATTACCACTCTTAAATTTTTCGACAGCGACGAGACCATTCTCCGCAACATCAAAATCAATTTCCCAACGACTTAGGAATTTAGTCGCTACTTTTACGTTTACTGGGTAATCCTCCACTAATAGAACCTTCACTCCTTTCAAACTAACCTCGTTAATACTTTCGGCAACAGGGGTTGGAATGGTTTTGATACCATTGCCAATTTTTAGTTTTAAGGTAAAATAAAACTTAGCCCCTTTTCCCTCTTCACTCTGTAGTTGAATCTTACTTCCATGAAGCTCTAACAATTTTTTGGTAATTACTAAGCCCAAGCCTGTACCACCAAACTTACGGGTGGTTTCAGAATTTGCCTGAGTGAATTGCTCAAAAATCAGTTCTTGTTTATCTAAAGGAATACCAATACCAGAGTCTTTTACTGATACATAAATCTGGGCTTCCTCCTCAGTTTTGCTCACTAACGAAATTTCTAAAGAAATACTTCCATTAATCGTAAACTTAACCGCATTAGAAACCAAATTGGATAAAATTTGTCCTAAGCGAAGCGGGTCTCCAATCAATGAATCAGGGATATCATCATCTACCATCAGGCGAATTCTATTTCCCTTTTCTTCAGCTTTTACCTGATTGGCTCTTTTGATATTAGATACTAATTGTTTGAAATCGAACGGAGTGGCTTCCAAATCAACTTTTCCTGCTTCAATTTTACTAAAATCAAGGATATCGTTGATAAGTACATGTAGATTATCAGTAGAAAACTGTAATGTCTTGAGGTTATCTGCCATTGTAGGCGAACACTCCTCTTGTTGCATCAGGTAGGTCATACCTACAATCGCATTGAGTGGCGTTCTGATTTCGTGGCTCATCATTGACAAAAACTCTGATTTGGCTTGTGTAGCTTTTTCGGCAGCGTCTTTTGCTTGACGAAGCTCAGTTTCCATCTTTTTACGATTGTCAATTTGCTTTTGTAGGTAGTCTACCAAAAGCAACAAATTATCAGCATCAAACGAAGGTAAAGAGCTATCTGTTTCAAGCGAATGAATTGCCTCAATCAATTTCTCGATAGAGCGTTTTCGTTGACCTATTTCATCTTTAAGTCGAATATTTATCTCAGCGTATTCTTTTTCATTGAGAGACGAAGAATGTTCAAAAAGTTCTTTATCTCTGTCAAAGTTCACGTAGGAGTCACTAACTACTTTCAAAAACTTCACCACATCCTCTCTTCCCTGCGACTCTGTATTTAGAAAGCGATTTACTTGTTTTGAAAGAAGTTTATGTAATTGATCGTTTTGCATATAAATCAAATCTCTGTAAATGTCGTAATAGTCATGGTTTGATTATGAAGGTCACATTTGGCTTCGGCCATCAAAGGAGATATTTCTCCGTAAGAGTAGAACCCCGTAATAAATGTATCTGGTCCAAATACTTCTCGTGCGGCCTCTACCTCTTCTTCGGTACGGTATCCCAATACGAGTCTTCTTCCAACGCAGCTAATTAAAATTGCTAATTCTGGCTTGAATGATAAGGATTGTAGCGCATTTTCGGCAGCCTCTGATGAAGCATCAAGTAAATTATCAAAGTTGGCTTTCATAAAGCGAATGAGTGCTCCTTTGGGGATTTCACCTGCAAAAGTCATACTTTGTTGTTTTTCATCAATAGAAAGAATCGTTCTTACAACTGGAGCAGCATCCGCATCAACACGCATCGACAACGGGAATAACAAGGCAGCTCCCGGTAAATCTTTGGCGTATTTTCCGAGATACTCTTTGTAGAGTTCTAAGGCAGGTTTATCACCAATCGTGTATAACACATTATACTGCGACTTGGTGATTTCTCTTTCTGGTCCAAAAACATCCCAGCCTCCCATTGTACCGTGACCGATTCTTAACTTATTTCCGTAAAAACCAATCCCTATTATTTTTCCTTCTGTAGGCTCTGAATTGAGTCCAACCAAGGTTTTCTCAAATCTATCATCATCCCCAGCAAGTCCACCTGTGACAGTCACGTGTGATGCTGTATGTTCGTTTAATGCTCTTACCAAAGCACTTCCGTTTACAATACCACCATCAGAAATAACCATAATATGAACTAAGTCATCAGCTTGAAGTGCCTCTACGATTTGACACGCTGACTGATAACTCTCACTGGTATCTTTAATATTAATTTCGGTCGTTTTAATAATCGTCTCCTCAAATTCGATACCCGTAACAACAATTGTTTGGGTTTCAACACCAGCATCAAAAATCTCTCCAGCTGTTGAATTTATAACAATTTCTGCCTTTGGAAAATTTTCACGAACCTTCGAATAAACATCCATTTGTTCGAAAAGCTTGCGTTCTCCAAAAACCATTACTAATTGTGCTTTTTCTGAAGAGAAACCTTCATCAATTCTTACACTCTCCCAAGTGTCTGAGTGGTAGGTACTTTGACAAATTTTCATCGTGTTAGAGAGATTTTATTATGCAGTTATTGAGTTGGCGATGAGCATAATAACACAAGAAATGTTTCAATTGTGTTAGTGTGGTACAATAATGGTTGTAATCAAATAAGCTACCCACAAATCAGTACTATTAATTCTACGCAAACTACTATAATTATTTAATTTACCCACAACTTAAATGCCAATCTTATCAAATGGTAAAAGTTTCTGTGGTTTTGTTTTATTATAGAAAATAAGAGTGGTTAGGTATTTCGGAAATACCGAAAATATTATATAAAGTGGTTAGGTTGCTTATCTATATCTATTGTAATCTAATGCAATTGCTAAGAAGGTATTGGCGAAATTGTTAAACCTTGATTGAACAAACTTACTTAATCTAAATGGATTCAACCAAAAATTTCGATAAACTGTAGTTTTTGGGCTTTTTTTGGTAAATGATGGGTAAATGTATAGGTGTAGAACGTACAAAAAATGATATCATCGTGCACTTAGCCCTTATTTTCCTCCCGGAGGGCAGTATTTTCTTAAATAGTTAGTGTATAAGGTAGAGAGGTGTTTTCCTGTCCCCTCTCCTTCACTAATTCCATGAGAACGGTTCGGATAAGCCATAAATTCAAACTGTTTGTTGTATTTGATTAGCTCATTCAACAGCATCTCGGCATTTTGATAATGTACGTTGTCATCGCCTGTTCCATGAATGTATAATAAATGACCTTGCAAGTTTTTGGCGTGCGTAATTGGCGAACCATTCACAAAATCTTCTCTATTTTCTTGTGGTAATCCCATGTATCTTTCTTGGTAGATATTATCGTAAGTCAACTGGTTACCAACTGCGGCTACGGCAATACCCGTTTTGTAAATTTGAGGATATTGGAACAATAGGTTTAGCGTAGTAGAGCCTCCACCACTCCATCCCCAAACTGCTACACGAGAGCTATCCATATAAGGTCTTTTTAGCAAATAGCTTGCTCCTGCCGCTTGGTCTGCAATATTGATTTGACCAATCTTACGATAAATAGCCTTGCGCCATGCACGCCCTTTGGGAAGTGGTGTTCCACGTCCGTCGATAGACACGTAGATATATCCATCTTTACCCATATCGCCTTGGTATAAATTGTTACGACCCGTGTAGTACTCATCTTTGGTAGTTGCTCCTGCTGGTTCGGTATATACATAAAAAACCACAGGGTATTTTTTGGTAGAATCAAAATTGGCTGGTTTTACCATCCAAGCGCTCAACTTCACGCCACCTTCTATCGGAATATCGAAAAATTCGATTGGTCGTTGAGCCAAGCGTACCTTTGAAAGTTTAGCTTCAATACCTTCTTTTCCACCCGCCACGCTATGATCAGGAAGATTTACCACTTCACTCATACGGCTTATTTGGCTGGAGTTGAATGAGTGAAATGCCATTTTTTGATCTGGAGAAATCTCATATGAGTGGGTACCACTTTGTGTCAATGGAGTAATACGTGTACTTTTACCTTGTCCGTCCAATGTCGTACTAAACAAATAACGTTGACGTGGATTATCAGGTGAGGCAGTATAATACATTTTATTATTTTGCTCGCTATAGCTCAAAATGTCAATTACATCAAAATCTCCGGGGGTCAATAATTGTTCTTTTCCATCCAAAGTAATTTTATAGGCATGATTCCAACCGTCTTTTTCAGAAATCCACAAAAACGATTTTCCATTGTCTAACCAATCCCAACCAACACTTTCGCCTGAACGATTGTTAAATTCGACCCAAGCTTCGTCTGTTTCTTTATAGATGGCTGTAGTAGCAGCAGTTTGTGCTTCAGCAATAAACAAAGTCGATATATTTTGCTTACGGTTCAATTGTTGAATAATCAACTTATTGGTGTTAGGCACCCATTCCATTTTAGGGATATAGTTGTTATTGGTAGCCCCCGGAAGTTTCATCCATTTCGTTTGTGCTGTTGACAATACTACCACACCTATACGACACGAAGAAGGCGTTTGTCCAGCCTTTGGATATTCAACTGGGACAATTTTTGAATATACCGAATCCGTATTATTAATCATGTAAAAATCTCTAATCGTATTAGCATCTATTTGCCAATAAGCAATCGACTTACTATCTGGACTCCAACGGAAGCCATCTCTGCATGAAAATTCTTCTTCATAAGCCCAATCAAATGTACCATTGATGAGTTTTTTTGTGCCATCCTTGGTCAAAGGAGTGATTTTATGCGTTGCGATGTTTTCAGAATAAATATTGTTTTTATAAACATAAGCTACAGATTTACTATCTGGTGAAATTTTGGCAAACATCAAAGAAGAGGCATCAAATCCTTTTCCTAGTTGTGAAAGCTGGTTGGTTTTGAGGTCCAGAATCCAGTAGTCTCCTTTTGTATCCAAACGCCAAACTCTTTTGGTATTGGTATAAATAAGGACTTTTTGGTTGTCTTCCGAAAAGCTATAACTACGTACTTTTAGTTCGTCATTAGCACCTTTGGGAGTAAGTAAATTTTTGGCAATTATCACATCTTTTTGACCTGTAATAGGATTCACACGAACAATCTGGTTCGCTTCTAAAGTAGTGTAATCACTTCCACCTTTATTCCAATTAATAGACTGTTGAGCCGTGGCAGGAAAAAGTAGACATAGGAGTGCAAGCGCACTCAATAATCGATGAAGTTGTTTCATAAATTTAGTTTTTATTTTAAAGGGTGAATTTCTTACAAATATTGGAAGGAAAAAATGAATTTATGATGATTGGCTTCAAGATTGAGGCAAAATCTGTTCATTTAGCTACAAAACAAAAGAGGCTACCCTTTCGGGTAACCTCTTTTTTAATGATACTTACCAAATTATGGGTTTGGTAAACAATCTTTATTTACGTTGATCTCTGTCTGAGGAATTGGCCAAATGTAAGCAGGCGAAGTTGTTGGAATCGCAGCAACAGTTGGTTTTGCAGGAAGAGCTAGCAAATTGCGTTGTAAATCAATCGAACGGAAACCCTCTCCTAAGAACTCGATGTTTCTTTCGGTCAAGATTGCATTTACTAAAGCTGTACCTGTTGTGATATCAGCAGCAGTGTAAGCAGTTGTAGAGCGGCCACGAACAGCGTTCAACAAAGTCAATGCAGAAGCATCAACAGCAGCACCAGCCAAACGAGCTTTTGCTTCTGCCAAGTTCAACAATACTTCTGAGTAACGAATTACTGGAACGAAATCTTTGTGAACAGGTCCTGTAGGGAATTTAAGCAAACGGATACGACCACCATCACCAGCGATATCATTTTTGATAAAATTGGTTCTACGAGCATCAGTTGCAGTAAACGCAGCGTTTCCTACAACTCCAGCAGGGTTCAATGAATAATCACCAATACCTGTCACTGGAACATAATAACTATGCAAACCATTTTGAGTACCTGGAAGGTCATTATCTCCCATTGGGAATGAGAATACAGACTCAACAGTTGTGTAAGGCGCTGCAAAAACTGAAGCAATATTTGCTTGAAGCGCGTTTGCTACACCAGTTGAAGCTTTGAAAGGAGCAGTAGTCGAAACAATTTTGTTAGCTTCTGTTACTACATCACTCCATCTGCTCATTTGTAAGTAGATACGAGTCTTCAACGCAATAGCTGTGTTTTTATGAGCACGAGTAGTGTTCAACAAAGCCGATGAATATGAAGCTGGCAAGTTTTGTTCTGCAAAATTCAAATCATCTAAGATTTGAGCATATACCTCAGCTACAGTACTTCTTTTCAAATTGTTATTTCCACTACCAACTTCACCTTTCAAACGCAAAGGTACACCAAGACTAGCACCTGCATCTTTATTGAAGGGTTGAGCATATGTATTTACTAAAGAAAAATAAATCAATGCTCTCAAGAAACGTGCCTCTGCTTTATATTGAGAAGTCGTTGCTGCATCAACTACGTTTGGATTTTTGTCCAAACCTTCGATAAACAAGTTTGCACGGTTTACAGCAAGATAAGCTGCGTTCCACATGTTAGTTGGCTCATTTGAAGATGAGTTGTTTGTGTGGTTCCAAGTTTGCAAACCAGTCACACCATTTGATGTAACGTTCAACCAGTTTTCGCCACGAATTTCGTTATAAATTAAATAACGACCACCAAACAACTGGCCAGACTTAGCACTACCGTACAAGCCATATACTTGAGCCAAAATACGGTCAGGTGTTGCAAATGCCTGTAAGTCAGACAATGATGTAATTGGAGCTGGTTCAAGCAATTCTTTTTCAGTACAAGAAACCGCTACCGTCAACATCATGAGAGCAGCCACAGATACTTTTAGTGTCTTCCCTGCATTTTTAAAAGCTACGTTTATATATTTTTTCATCGTATAATCAATTTAAAATTAGAAATTAAGCGAAAGACCTACTGTGTAAGTACGCGCCTGTGGCGTAGAGTTACGGTCAACACCTGGAGCAATGTTTGAACCACGGTTAGTTGAGATCTCAGGGTCAGCACCAGTGTAGCCAGTAATCAAGAATGCATTTTGTACTTGAGCATACAATCTTGCACTAGAGATTTTAGCCTTTTCTAACAAACCTTTCTTGAATGTATAACCCAAAGAGATGTTACGCATACGAATAAAGTCTCCTTTTTCTACGTTTTCAGAAATAGGGTTTGCAGAACCGTTAGATACATTATCACCGAATACCAAACGTGGGATGTTAGTCACATCACCTGCTTTTTGCCAACGATTCAAGATTTCAGTGTGGTTGTTCCATGCACGTTGATCACGCAAACCAGCTTTAGTACCATTATAAATGTAGTTACCACCTGAGAATTGCATGAACACGCCTAAATCAAATTGCTTATACTTAAATGTATTGTCGAAACCACCGAAGAAAGTTGGCATACCTGTACCCCATACTTTACGGTCAGAACCAGTGATAGCAGGAGCAGTTGAACCATCTTTCACATATGTCCATTTACCTGGGTGAGAATATTGAACTTCTTCACCTTTCGCATTTACAAAAATACGTTGACCGTTTGCAGGATTAACACCTCTTGTTTCGATTACGAAAATACTACCAACAGGATAACCTACACGAACGATGTTTGAACTTTCCAAACCACCTGTTTGAGCAATAATGTCAGCGTTGTTATTTGCCAATGCCAAAACCTCGTTTGAGTTAGTTGAGATATTAAGGTTAGCATTCCAAGTGAAATCTTTCTTCTCTAACACTAAAGCGTTCATTGTAAATTCAAAACCTTTGTTTACCATCGAACCAACGTTTGTGTTGATTGAGTTGTTTGGTACACCACGTGAAGGAGCTTGAGGCTCAGCCAAAACTAGGTCAGTGATATTATTTTGGTAGTAATTCAATTCACCTGTGATACGATCTTTGAACAAACCATAGCTAATACCTACGTCAACTTTAGTACTTTGCTCCCATCTCAAATTAGGGTTACCTGCTTGTGCAAATGCCCATGTTGGAGTAGAACCATATAAACCAGAACCAAACAAACTCAAAGAAGCAAAATCACTTACACCTGTATTACCTACGCGACCCCAGCTACCACGCAATTTCAATTCATTGATAGTATTGCTGATTGAAGAACCTTTCCAGAAAGCTTCTTCTGATAAACGCCATCCTAATGATGCACCAGGGAAGCTACCCCATTTGTTACCTACTGCATAAGCTGAGTAACCGTCACTACGTAAAGTGAATGAAGCCAAGTATTTTTTGTCGAAGTCATAGTTCAAACGACCGAAGTAAGATAACAAACCATTTTGTGATTGGTAGTTGCTACCAACAACGTTGTTTACAAAGCTACCTTGGAATGAAGTAAAGAATGGATCTGAAACTCCTGTACGACCAGCACCCCAACGGTTGATAGTGAATTTTTGTGCTTCAGTACCAACTACAACAGTAAAGTTGTTTTTATCAACATTGAAATCATACGTCAAATAGTTTTGCCAGTTCCACTGCTTAATGTTTGTGTAAGTATTGTAAGCAGAACCGTTTGTAGTACCAGCTTCACCATGGATTGGGTTCGAGAATTGAATATCTTCAATTTGAGTGTTATCCATACCGTAAGACGTTCTGAATACCAAACCTTTGTACAATTTGAAATCAGCAAAAATGTTAGCAATCAAGTGAGCATTCTCAGAAGTAAATTTACTTAATTCCAAATCTGGAAGAGGGTTGTAGTAACCACCAGGACCAACAAGGTTTTTACCTAAACCTAAGTTGTTAGCAGATCTGTTGATATTATAAGAACCATCAGCGTTATATGGTGACACGTTTGGAGCCAATACCAATGGCAAACGACCTAAACCACCTGTTGAGAAAGCACCAGTAGTACCTGTGTTAGGGGCTTGGTTGAATGAGTTAGCATAAGTAATGTTCGAACCAATAGTGATAAAATCTGTCAAACGGTGAGACACATTCATACGACCAGTCATACGGCTAAATGTGTTTTTCTTCAACATACCGTTTTGGTCTGTATAACCTACGGAGAAAGAGTATTTTGTATCTTTATTACCACCATTCAAGCTCAAGTTATGGCTTTGAGAATATCCAGTTTGGTAGATGTAATCGTACCAGTTTGTATTAACCAAGCTACCATCAGCATTGTAAGAAGGGAAGAATTGATCTGCCAAGCCAGCGTTTCTTGAAGCTTCATTTTTGATGTCCATAAATTGTTGAGCATCCAACATTTTGAATCTTCTGAATGTTTGAGTAGCACCTACCCAAGTATCATAAGACAACTTAGCTTTACCTTCTTTACCTTTTTTCGTAGTAATCAACATTACACCAGCAGCAGCTCTTGAACCGTAGATAGCAGTTGCAGAAGCATCTTTCAAAATTTCAACTGACTCAATATCAGATGGGTTGATATCACCTAAAGGGTTGTTCACTGTGTAACCACCTGCAGATACATCACCAGAGTTGATTGGCATACCGTCAATTACAATCAAAGGTGACGAGCTTTGGTTGATTGAAGACGTACCACGCACACGAATTACTGGAGCGTTGTTCAATACACCGTTTGGCGTTGTGATGTTAACCCCAGAAACACGACCTTGCAAACCTTGATCGAATGATTGAACTGGCTGAGTAGCGATTTCTTTACCAGAAACAGATGTTACAGCACCAGTAATAACTTTTTTACTTTGTGAACCATAACCCATTACTACTACTTCGCTCAACTCAGAAACATCTGATTCTAACTGAACATCAATTACAGAACGGTTACCTACTTTTACAGAAAGTGGTTTAAAACCTACAAAAGTAAATACCAAGGTCTCGTTTGGAGAAGCATTAATGGTATAATTACCATTTCCAGCTGAGGTTGTACCACGAGTAGTACCTTTCACAGATACACTAACTCCTGGAAGATCTGAGCCATTTTCGGCCATTGTGACTTTACCTGTTATTTTGCTTTGAGCAAAGATTATGCTCGCAGAAAACACTAACAGCATGGTAAGTAGAAGTCTCTTTTTCATGCAATAAAAGGGTTTTACTTGTTGACGTTTTTACCTGACAATTGTTGATTTATATTTATTAAAACTAAATCCAAAAGTAAACAGAGGCGATACTCCTACCACGTTGAAACCAACGAGTAATCAGTGCTACAACAAATGGCGAATGAAGTAGCGTTGCCGATTTTTATGGCTTGGGGAATTGATACTAAGGAACAATAAGAACAGGTTAAGGTAACTTTGTTTTGCAAACAAAGACTGGACTTATCTAGGAAATAGTATCAAAACTATCGAGAAGCTTTTGTAACAGTTAAGGTGATACATTAAGCCTACTTTGTAGCATTATCAAAACGCTCAAAGATTTGTAGTAGCATGTTATAGAATTCTATCTTTCATGCATTAAACGGAATATAATTTGTTGATGATTAAAACTGACTTTAGTTTGATTCTGTATGTGTTTGATTTTCTAAACTGAGGTGAAATTATACATTAACAATTAGTTTAACAATTATTTATATGCCACTTATTTAAAATTGTTTTAAAAATACAATGAAAAATTACTTTAGTTACATTTTTAACTCTATTTTTAGTAGTGGGATATACAAATAATAGAAACAAATCGATAATTATTACTCCTTTGTCGACAATTTGAGTTATAAAGAGCTTCTTCATGAATATAAGTATTAATACTTATCTCAAAATATAATTCTACTCAAATCAACAAAACCAATGCTATATTCTTTAAGTATCTATTTTTACCAAATAATAACCTGCATGTTTTTTAAGGCAAAATTTACTTTAATTTATTGAGTCAACAAGAGGCTAATAAGTGGCATAGGATAAAGATTTAATAAAAATAGTTATAATTTTAAATAAAATAACCATATTTTACTTTATTTTTTTATCGAGCAAAAGTATAGCTAAAAGTATAGGCAAAAAAAAAGGCCGCTGTTTTCACAGCGGCCTTTTTTTTTGTAAATCGAATGCTTAGTTGTTAGGCTTTGCAATCTCAACATTTACTTTTTTACCTTTAATAGAAGCACCTTCCATACGGTTCAATACAGTATTTGCAAATTCTTTAGGAACGTCAACAAATGAATATTTGTCAAAGATATCAATTTGACCCAATACGTTTCCTGGAATTCCAGATTCGCCTGCAAATGCTCCTACGATATTCGCTGGAGAGATTTTTTCGTTGAAACCAATGTTAACAAACATTCTTACCATGTTTGCATCGCGACGGTAAGGACGACCTTGTTTGTCAGAACGAGGACCTCTATCTTCCGAACGACTACCTCTATCTCTGCTATCGCCACGCTCAGAACGTCCACCGCGACGATCATCACGACCACCTCTTTCAAAACGACCTTCGCCACGACGACCACTGTTATCTCTGTCTCTGTTATTGAAACGGTCACGACGATCAAATTCACCGCTAAGGTTCTCGTCAGCGAATTCATTTTTCGTGATACCCATGTTCATTTTTACCAAAGCAGAAACTACTTGTTCAGTAGAATAACCTGCATGGTGCAATGCTTGTAATACATCTTCGAACAATTCTAAATCGCCTTCTTCGATAGATCCACGTACACGGTCAATAAACATTCCTTTTTTCACACCCACTACGTCAGAGAATGACGGAATTACACCTTTGTCAATTTTTACTTTAGTGTAATTCATAATTTCACGAAGACGGTTACGTTCAGCACCAACAATCATTGTAAATGCCTTACCAGATTTACCAGCACGACCTGTACGACCGATACGGTGTACATAATATTCTTCGTCTAAAGGTACATCGTAGTTAAATACCGCATCTACATCGTCAACGTCCAAACCACGAGCAGCAACGTCTGTTGCAACTAACACATTTACAACACCCGAACGGAATTTAGACATTACATTAGTACGTTGAGCCTGACGCAAGTCACCATGAAGACCTTCAGCAGCGTAACCACGCAATTGTAACTCTTCTACAACTTCGTCAACTCTTTTCTTCTGATTACAGAATACCAATGATAATTTCACTGAATAGAAATCCATCAAACGAGTCATTACCTCCATTTTCGCCTTTCCTTTAACATCATAGTAAAGTTGTTCGATATTAGAGTTAGTGATTTCGTTTTTCACTACTTTCACCAATTTAGGGTCGTTTTGGTAACGAGAAGTCAAGGCCATGATAGGCTTCGACATCGTTGCTGAGAAGAAAATAGTTTGACGTTCTTCTGGAGTTTCTTGTAAAATGCTTTCGATATCCTCTCTAAAGCCCATGTCTAACATTTCATCAGCTTCGTCAAGAACTACTTTACTTACATTTTCTAATTTCAAGGCACGACGCTCAATCAAGTCAATTACACGACCAGGAGTACCAACAACGATGTTTGCACCAGCCTTCAAAGATTTGATTTGACGTTCGATAGAGTCACCACCATATACTGTAGTTACCCAAACACCTTTTTTATGTTTTGCAATTTTCTTTAATTCTTCTGTTACTTGTACCGCCAACTCGCGAGTAGGACAAAGAACCAAACCTTGAACTACCTTTTCGAAAGGAGTTACTTTTTCTACAATTGGAATACCAAAAGCAGCTGTTTTACCAGTACCTGTTTGCGCCTGCCCGATCACATCGCGACCTTCAAGAATGAATGGAATTGCCTCAGATTGGATTGGAGATGCTGTCTCAAAACCCATATCTGCTACCGCTTGTTGAACTTCTTGTGATAATGAAAGTTCGTCGAATCTTAATAATTGACTCATTGTTTTTCGAAATGTCGGTAATTGACGTAACCTTAGTTACAAGGCATCAGAGATGTATGCCATTCATTCGTCCTGAACAGAATGGTTAAAATCCCTATCTATGGCTTGGTCAAAAACGACAAAATTGTGATTGTTAAAATTTGCTTTAATGATGCCCGAAACATCCGTTAAAGCTCTGGAGAAACCGATTTAAACTGATAACAGTTCGAGATTGGAAATTGCTTCATGCCAAGAAGCGAACACAGAGACGTGCGGATGTTTTTGTATAACGGGTACAAAGGTATCCTAAGTTTTTTGCATTAACAAATATAATTGTATTTTATTTAGAATCATTTTTTAGAAATTATCTCGCTTTTTCCAGCCTGACAAACTTATCTTAAATCTTTCCTATCAAATAATTCCTTCTTTTGACGCTTCAGCAAATTTTATTTTAAGAATAACAGCTTTCTCCAAATATATTGCGATTTGCCCTTACTCCTCTCAGTATTCTTCTCGTATCTAAAAAGTTCTCGACATATAGGAAATAGTTAATTAACAGCTACTTAATAACAAGTATAGGGTGTCCCATTGCCTGTGACTAGCATTTATTTACTCATTTTTACCAATCCTTTTACTCAAAAAAGCTTTATGCATGAACAAAAAACGTTTGGCAAATCGTTAATAATGAATAGATCTTTTTTCCCGTTGAACCTTGAAATTTGTCAAATTAAGTCTTTGAATAAACCTTTAGTGCATTTGCAGAATTACTATTTCAATAGGATAAACACAAGAATGAAAATATAATTTTTCCAGTTTATCCTATAATCAATATAAGAATACTTGGTAAAACAAGATAAAAAATGCTAAGGAATTTAGACCTTTGACAATTAATTAATAGGCATTCCGTTCTTGATGGGAAAATTCCAAAACTATTTCTGGTAAAGCACGATGAAAACATTCTCATTCCTTTTTTTGATCCTCTTTGGCTTAACAACAACTATTAACGCTCAAATTTATTCTGATTCCTTGATTGTCAACATTCAGAATAATCTGGTTAAGCTACAAAACGAAAATGAAAATCTCAAAGGGCGTATCGAATTACAAAGCGTTTCTTTGAACGATATCTCTAAAAATCAATCGCTCACTGACCGTACAAAGTGGGAGAAAATCCGTACAAATTTGGTCAAAAGTGCAGAAGTCTATAAAATCTTAAGCGACGATATTATCGACCTAAAATCACAAGTAATCAACCAAGATTATCAAGGTTATATCAAAAAGTTGAGTAGTGTCGAAAAAGGTCCCTTAGGCTTTTCTTTTGAAGAGGTAATTCTAAAAACAGCTCAAAACAAGGCGATTTTTGATAAAAAAGAAAAAAATGAGCGTTTTGTATCTGTTCTCAAAAGCTTGAAGGATAGCCCAATAGTGGGTCTGATTCCCTATGCATCACAGGCCGTGAACCTTTCGACCGCAGCTGTAAACGTCGCGTACGCAGCAGGGGTGCAAGACAAAAAGGTAAACTTTGACAAAATCAAAGAGTTTGAAAAGGAGCTTCAGCGCTACACTGGTTTTTATAACGCTTTGGATAAAGCAAACCTAACCAATGCTACTTCGAGTTCGCAAACAGTTACTCTTTTGGAAACATTACAACTTGATGTTTTAGAAAAATTTAAGAAAGACGGTCAAAAAATAGGCTTCAACCCAAGAGAAATTCGTGGAGACGAAACAATAGATGACTATTTCAATTATGTGATGGGTGAATTTACGCCAGAATTGATGCGTAAGAAAACGGCAGAAATTGAAAAAAAATATACAGGAAAAGATGGCAAAGTAAATCTTGGAGAGTTATTGCAATCTGAATTAGATGTGCGTCATGTCAACAACAACCTAGACTACCTACAGTCGCTCTGTAATCGTTTTGTTGGAATTCATGACAATTATTTTGACCTAGAAACGCGTTATTTTGATCAAGTAAAACAGGCAATCAATGTAGCCAAAGGCAATAATATTATCGAAGCAGTGGGCGAGAAAAATGCTCAAATGGTTTATGATGATTTAATTAAAGATTTAACATCTAAAAAGAAAAAGAAAGATGCTGCCATAAAATCGAGCATCAACATTAAAGAGTTGAAAGACAAAATTGATTCTGTTGATATTTACAAAATTTTGTAGTAGACAGAAAAGTACATTTGTTTTGAAAATAAAGCCCAAACTTCCTTAAAGAGTTTGGGCTTTTTGTATATTTGAAAGATATAAAGGAATCTTTTTGAAAGATATATCCCTTTTACCTTAGCTAAAACAGCAAATCTGTCCTTTTAATATTTCGGATAGATTTGAGACTTTCTCCTTGTTAATTAAAAAAACGTCTTCATCATGATGAAACTGAAACACATTGTCTTACTCTCATCGACAACGCTTGGCTTATTATGGAGCTGTAAAACTCCAGCTGTACAAGTAACCAACACTCCTTCTCCCATAAGCAAACCTAAGGAAAATCAAGGTTTTTATCAATTTTTGAATGATGACCCAAATGCGTCTCCTTTTGTTGCTAAAAAAGAGCCTGTGTATGGACAAAATGGTATGGTGGCCGCAACACACCCAGAAGCTTCTAAAGTCGGTGTTGAGATTATGAAAAAAGGTGGAAATGCCATAGATGCAGCCATTGCTACTCAATTCGCCTTGGCTGTGGTACACCCAGCAGCGGGCAATATTGGGGGTGGAGGTTTCTTGGTATTTCGAGACAAAAAAGGAAATACTTATACATTAGACTACCGCGAAAAAGCACCAGAAAAAGCAAGTCGTGATATGTATCTCGACGAAAAAGGAAATGTAAAGGCAGGTCAGCCAAGCTGGTACGGACATCTCGCTAGTGGAACCCCAGGTTCAGTAGATGGATTAGAGCAAGCACATAAACGCTTTGGGAAGCTATCTTGGAAGCAAATTCTTCAACCAGCGATTGATCTTGCCGAAAACGGCGTTGCTCTTACTGCCCGTGAAGCTAGAGGACTAAATAGAATTAAGGAAGATTTATTGAAATATAATCCAGGAAAAACCTATTTCATCAAAGCTGATGGTACAGAATGGAAAGAAGGTGAATTATTAATCCAAAAAGATTTAGCCAAAACTTTGCGTCGTATTCAGTCAGAGGGTCGTAAAGGTTTTTATGAAGGTGAAACAGCAAAACTTTTATTGGCTGAAATGAACAAAGGCGGCGGTATTATCACCCAAAAAGATTTGGATAACTATCATGCCGTTTGGCGCGACGCAGTTGTAGAAAACTACAAAGGTCTGAAAGTAATTACCATGCCTCCTCCATCTTCTGGTGGAATCGCCTTAATGCAACTACTAAAGTACGTAGAAAATTACCCTTTGAAGAAATGGGGATGGCATAGCGACTCTACGACCCAAGTAATGATTGAGGCAGAACGTCGCGTCTTTGCAGATCGAGCTAAATGGTTAGGTGATCCAGATTTTGTTAAGGTGCCACAAAAAGAGTTATTGAGTCAAGAGTTCTTAAAACAGCGTTGGCAGGATTTCAACTTTGATCTAGCCACTGATAGTAAAAAAGTATCCGGAGGAGCTATTCCGGGTTATGAAAGTATGGAAACCACTCACTCCTCATTCGCAGACAAAGAGGGAAATGCTGTTTCTATCACAACAACTCTCAATAACTCTTACGGAAGTAAGGTTATAGTTGCTGGAGGAGGCTTTTTATTAAATGATGAAATGGATGATTTCTCTATCAAGCCGGGACATCCAAATTCGTATGGTTTGGTAGGCAACGAAGCAAATGCTATTGCCCCAAATAAAAGAATGCTATCTTCAATGACGCCTACAATTGTTGAAAAAGATGGAAAACTGTTCATGATTCTTGGTACACCAGGAGGCTCAACAATTATCACTTCTGTCTTCCAAGTATTTTTGAATGTAGTAGAACACGACATGAATATGCAGCAAGCGGTGGATGCGCTACGTTTCCATCACCAATGGCTACCTGATAGAACGACATTTGAAGAGGGAGGCTTTACCCCACAAACTTTACAAAAATTGTTAGGTCGTGGCTACAAGATGGAATCTCAGAAGAATACCATTGGTCGTATGGACTGTATTTTGTTATTACCAAATGGTCAATATGAAGGTGGAGCCGATGTAAGAGCCGACGATACTGCGGTAGGATACTAGTTTTTTGATTTGAAAACAGATTCCTAATTTGAAAATTTGAGAATTTGAAGATTTGAAAATGGGTACTAAATTACTCATTCTCAAATCTTCTTTTTTATGTTTAAAAATCAAAAATCTGAATACTATTCTAATAACAGTTACACCATTAACCGATAACATACAGAGAGTTATCCAAACAATTTAGCTACACCAAAGGCTGCTGCCGCGGCTGCTGCACCGATAGATGTGACCTTCAATGCACCTATCCATGGATGTTGACCTGTGATTCTACTTTTGAAAAAACCAAAGACGAACAATGCCAATAAAGTAATCGCCACAGAGAATTTGAGTCCTAAAATAGCATCATCGACCAGAAAATATGGACTCAATGGGATAATCCCTCCTATTACATAGGAAATACCGATAGTAGCAGCGGAGTTTCTTGCACGATTGATGTCTGGTTTCTCAAGACCTAGCTCAAATTTCATCATAAAATGAACCCATTTGTCTTTGTCTTTTGCTAATGCCTCCACAATTACTTCCTGCATATCGGCATCGAGACCATAATCAGCAAACACTTCTCGGACTTCTTCTTTTTCTCGTTCGGGTACTTTTTCTACTTCTTCATATTCACGTTTCAATTCTGCGTCATAATGTTCTACTTCGGTCTGACCAGCCAAATAGCCCCCTAAACCCATAGCAATCGCACCTGCTACAATTTCGGCAATACCTGCTGTTGTGACAATCGAGGTATCAGCTACTGCACCAGACAAACCAGCGGCTAAGGCAAAAGGTACTGTTAAACCATCGGACATCCCGATAACTATATCTTTTAAAAAATCAGAACTTTCCAGATGTTGTTCTTCCATATTTTTGTGGAATTAGGTTAAGGATATTAATACTTGAATTTAGGAAATCTTATTGTAAAATTCAGCTGAATCTGATTTTTTACCAATGATAATTGTTTGTTTCCTGTCTGTAAAGGTCAAGTCGCTTAAATATCTAAGTAAAGAGAACCCCATCACTGAGTACAGTAGGATTAGTCAAACCAACCCTACTGTGCTAAAGTATTAAAATTTTCCTGTTACAGTTACACCCCACATTCTTGGTGTACCCATCATATAAGAGCCATACCCGAAAGCCATGTATCGTACGTCGTTGAGGTTACGTGCCCAAATAGCCACATCAAAATGGTTGCTAGTCACACCCGCTCTTGCATTCACCATGCTATAGGCATTCTGGCGATAGGCATTCACAAAATCTAGTTGATATTCACCAATGTATCTAAACTCTCCTCTAACGAAGGCTTTTAGATTTTGAGTAGATTTTGATAAAGGCAAGCCGTATTGAACCGCCAACATAGATTGCAAAGCAGGGTTATTAATGGCTTTGTTGCCTTTATAATTTATCACTGAATTTGAAATTGCATCAAAAAGTTCTAATTTTTTATACTCACTATGCGATGTACTGGCAGTCCAATTAATCTGTAAATTTTTGATAGGAAGTACCGACGCCTCCAATTCCAATCCATAATTATCCATGTCACCCACATTGAGCGTCGCATAGTTTATGCCATCTTGTGAGGTAGAAACTTGCTGGTCTTTTTGTTGAAAATAAAAAGCTGTGAGGTTAATTTTAAGTCTGTTGTTCAGGAATGTATTTTTAACGCCTACCTCATAATTATCTGATTTTTCAGGATTGTATGTAGGATTTGCCGTGTTTCCAAAATTGAACCCTCCTACTCTAAACCCTTTGGCATAAGAACCATAAATCATCGAATTTTCTGTCAACTTTTGACTCAAAATTACCTTTGGAGTAAAGGCATTGAATGTTTTCTTGGCAGTGCTGTCTGTAGTCATAGGCATTACAACACCACCTTTTTCAAACGCCGAATTTTGAGTAAGTTCACGGTGCTCTATATCATATCTTGTACCAACTGTAATGTCAAATGTTGGAGTAAGAGCATACGTAGCTTGACCAAAGAAAGCAACACCAAAGGCATTTCGTTTACCATTTGCAATTGATGAATAAGGAGCATTGGGATCCAATAATGTGTAATCTTTATCAAAATAAGTCGTGCTACTATTAGTGCTTTTTTCTCCGAACAGAAAGGAACCTACTGTCCATTTTAACCTGTTTGCATTTGCGGGAGAAGAAAAACGCAATTCTTGTGTCCATTGATTTTGCTTTGTCCAAGTCGTAAAACTAATTAATTCAGCAGGGCTAAAGTCAAAGTCAAATCGTCCTGGGAGCCAAATGTGGTAATCTACAAAAGAGGTAATCGAGGTAAAATTGAAGTTATTACCGAAGTATTTTATGGCAGCAGAAGTATTGAAATTGGTTCTACGCTCGGTGTTATCCCAATTTCCATAAACAGTGTAAGGATTAGCTCTGGCAATACTATCTGTGGCCGACCAAGGATAGGCGCCTTTGTCTTTATCACTTTCGTATCTTGTATTCAAGTCGATAGTCCATTGGTCTGATACAAGGTACTTTAGATTAAAATTGCCGATGTAAGCATTATGTTGATCAAAATCTTTGGTATTCAAAGTAGGATTATCATAAATCGCGCCACGACCATTTGATTGGAATCCAGCATTGACAAAAAGCTTATCCTTTATCAAAGGAGCATTAAAACCAACGCTATAACGCTGTTGTCCATAATTCCCTAGGTCAATTTCGGCAAAACCACTAGTCTTATTCGTTGGTCTTTTGGTAATTACATTGAGTACTCCTCCAAAGGCATTTCTACCGTAGAGCGTGCCTTGAGGCCCTCTCAAAATTTCAACTCGTTCGATATTACTGAAGTTGAGTGGCGCAGAGAAGTAGTCAAATTGATAAACGCCATCCACATAGGTGGCTACCGCTTGGTCATTTGAAAAGCCCATTGAGCCTCTGATATTCAAAAAGCTAGAGCCTGTACTATTGCCATGCTCTACCGTGAAGGTACTTGGTGCTAATGCAGTCAGGTCATTGATTGTCCAGACTCTATATTCCTCTAATTGTTTGGCATTTAGGGAGGTAACAGCCAAAGGCGTTTTTTGTAAACTTGCCTCAACCTTGTCAGCCGTAATAACTACCTCATCCAGTGTTTGGGTATTATCCGACAGAGTGATGTTTAATATTAGGGATTTATCTATCATTTCCACTTGTTGAATTTTCGAAGCAAACCCAACAGCACTAATTTGAAGTTCGTATTTACCTTTCTTCAAAGGAATAGCAAAATTCCCTGACTTATCTGCAACTGTTCCCAAAGAACTGTTTAACACTACGACATTTGCAAAACTAACAACCTCTCCTGATTCAGACTTAACTGTCCCTTGTATTTTTTGAGCAAAACTGCTAGTTGCCCAAAGGCATAGAATAATGACGATAATATTTTTGAAACTCATTTTATAATTTGATTGAATATGGAACTTCCTCGTTAAGAGATATGCACATAGCATATCATCAATGCAAACCTTTGTGGGCAATTGCATTGATTTTATTTGATTTTTTCCTCGAAAATATTAAATCAAAATACGTTTTGGTGGCTGGAATATATCAGGATGGAAAGAAGTAAGATCATAAGTCTTCTCCCTATACAAGTCTTTTCTGTATTCGAAAAAGTAAGGCTGAGTACTTAATGAGAGGATTTTGAAGTCATGACAATACAACACTTCAAATTTATCTTTGAGCGATTGTGGAATTTGTTTTTGCTCTTCTTTATCGGAGTTTTTCAGTTTTTTCATCAACTGACAATTTCCATTACAATGCGTTTTTGGTTTGTTACGATTCTCACAAAGATTTTTCGCAATGTACTCTTGATTGATTTTGAAAGATAGGTAGATACCAACCTTGCAAAGTGCTTGCAAGAAAATGAGTACCGCCAATAAAAAGGTTACTATCTGTTTCAAATCTTGTGAGTTTGTATAAGTTGGATTTCAATCTAAGGCTGGATGGCTCTTTTTTTCAAATCCTTGAATTGATATGGCTTAATGATTGAGGTGCTTTCTTCGTTGGATAAATTACTGAGCCATGAGAATTTTTTCTCTGAGCTTTCGTAATAAAACAAAGGCTTATCAGAGGGTTTAAAAGAAGCCATTAGCCTAAACATGTTTGCGGATAATTCACCAAAATGGTCAAACTGGTGTTGAGCCAAGGCCTTTCCTTCAATAATATGGTCGGCATCGAAGGCGATTCCTTGGTAAACTTTATCGAAATAAACTCTTGAAGCAATATCCAAATTCTTTCTATCAATTCTATCCAACGATAAGGCAAGTTTATTAGCTAAAACTGCTGCCTTATTCGTCTCTTTCTTTAGAATAGCATCTTTCAACTTTAAGTAAAACACTAAACTTTCATTCATGATGAGTTGATGTTTCTCGTTGCCAAAAGACAGTTTTTTGACATCGTCTAAAATATCTTTTTTAGGAATAACTGTTTTTAAAGAACTTTCAGAAAAAGACTCTTTTTTGATAAAATAGTCGTCATCCAAAGTTTTCAGAAATGCGATAATCTTTACTTTTTCATCCGAACTTAAACTGATTCCTAATTTTCCATTTTGTTGTAGAATAGGATCTAAATACTCAGATTTTACCACTTTCCCAGCATAATGGTCTAGCACTTGTTCAAGCGTTTCGAAACGACCATCGTGCATATATGGAGCTGTGTATCCGAGATTTCTTAGACTCGGAACTTTAAATTTATGCTTATCCGATTCTTGTTGATTTACCTCAAAACGTCCTAAGTCCTCTACTTTAGCTGGTTCAAGTCCATTATTGCGAAAAGAATAATCGGTAAAAAGCTCGCCAGCATGACAGGAAGCGCATTTTTGTTTGAATAGCTCCAAACCAGCTAGCTCTTTTTCGTCTAGTTCTACCCCTTCCATACGCATATACTGGTCGTACTTTGAATTGGCAGAAACCATAGTCAACATAAACTGTGAAAGTGCTTTTAAAAATCTTTCGGTATTGATTTCTTCAGAACCAAAAGCATTTTTGAAGAGTGAAGGATAATTTTGAGACTTTCGGAGTTTATCCAAAACATTTGCCATGTTTTCATTCATCTCAACGGGGTTGGTAATAGGTGAAATAGCAAACAAGTCCAAATCATGTACACCTCCATCCCAACCGAAGCTCGTTGACCATGCCAAATTATACAAAGGCATAGAGTTGCGTTTAGTCAATAAGTCATTAACCCCATGACTAAACGCATGTCCATGTTGTGTAAATCCAGCCGATTGCTGATGGCAGCTCCCACAGCTTACGGTATTGTCTGAAGAAATAATGGCATCATAAAACAAGGTTTTACCCAACTCTACTCCCTCTGTGGTTAGTGGATTGCTTTTAAAATGATAAGTGGGTTTGGGAAAATTAGATGGAATGGCAAATAAATTCTCATCCTCATTTCCTTTTACTCTCTTAAACGAGAACAACACCATAAGCCCAAACAGCAGTAATAGCGTTAGATAAATCTTGTTTTTCATGATACAATATTATTTCAATCCTAAACTAGTTTTTTCGGTTGGTGCAGGCATTCCAATGCCATTATAAGAAAACATCGACTTATAGTTTTCAGCAATTTTGGCTGAATATGGACCACCCATTACCGAAGGATTTTTGGCGATACTTACTGTGGTTTCGCCATTGAGAATTTTAGAGGCATCCATTTTGATACGAATAACAGGAGCAACTTTCCCAGCCTTTAATTTGATGGTTTCGTTGTTGAAAGCTAAGCTTACATTACGGATGTTGTTTAAGGTTTTTTTGTCACCAATACCGCCAAATAAGCCAATATGGTACATAAAGATGTTTTCCTTTAAGGTTGACTGAGGAGACGCACCTTCCATTTTGACAAAAATATAACCCGAGTTCCATGCCCAATACATATCTTGAGCATCGCCAGCAACGTCCAAACAACCTTTTCTGTAACCAATTTCGGAGGCGCTTCTCGCACTATCAATGCCAATCATAAAGTTGATTCCCACATATTTATCTTGAGGAATATCCTTCAAAGTGATAGTTTGGGTTTCAGGACGATTCTGACGAACCAAGAAATACGAATCATCTTGAGGAACAGTATATACAGAACCATCCTTTTTGACAAGCTGAATATTACTTACATAGTACTGGAGAAGACTAATATTGAAATCCTCTCCTGCTTGATTTTTGTAAGATTTCGCATTAAGTTCAACGGGGTCATTGCCGACGAAGTTGTCAAATTTGATGCTCAATGAGGTTGTTTTTTGAGCAAATAAATTGCTCGTTCCTAATAATGTCAGTAATAAAAAAAGTAGTTTTTTCATGTGAATATCGTTCTATATTTAATGATGTAATATTTACCAACCAATATAACCTACTGGAGTTATGCCATTGAGTCTCAAATAACAAATGGCTTGTCCTCTATGGTGAATAATGTGATTTTCTAGCGCATAGAACAAACGCCAAATTGGTATTTGTCCTCCCGCATAACTTTCTAATTGTAAAAGTTTATCTGTATGAGTCTCAGTCACTACTTTTTCGACCCAATCATAAAAGCCTATCAATTCTTGTTCGAGTTCTGATTTACTTAACGTTTTCCAATATCCCTGCTTCTTTTCCTTCGCTTCGTATGGATTGGCAATATTCAAACGTCCACATAGCTGTGCAGTCGTAAATACAATACAGTGTACAAACTGTGTACGCCATGAGAAGGATTCAGGCGTGTACTTGAACTCCATCTTTTCTTCTGGCATTTGATTATAAATCGTTAAAGTATAGTTCTTTGAACTTTTCCAGGCTTCAGCAAACTCTTCTTTATATTTTGATAAGTCTACATTAGTATTAGCCTTTGAAAGACTTGGCACAGCAACAAATCCAGTTACAAGTGACTGAAGGACTTTTTTTCGAGAAACTTTCATAATTTGTTAATGAATTGAATATTAAGAAATAGCACCATCAGGATATAC
Organism: Flectobacillus roseus; assembly: GCF_030056595.1. Classification (NCBI taxonomy): domain Bacteria; kingdom Pseudomonadati; phylum Bacteroidota; class Cytophagia; order Cytophagales; family Flectobacillaceae; genus Flectobacillus; species Flectobacillus roseus. The sequence goes on along the minus strand of NZ_JASHIF010000004.1, from coordinate 498,578 downwards.
CCTCTACCATGGCTACTAAGTAAATAGCCACTAAGAAAATATACCAAATAGACAATAGCATTACCTATGTCCACAGGTGTATAACAACCACTTTAGATGGTCGATGTTACGTTACCGCAATACTTGATTTAAAATTGGGGAGGATGAAAGATGCTCGAAGCACGAGCACTTAAGAAAGGTTCGATATAAAAATAGTTGATAGAAATAAGGTTTCGAAATACTCTACTTTCACCTGTTATTCCAGCTTCTATTTTCTGGAAAAACAAGGTTATTTCTTGCATTTTTTCAAGCTTATCTGAAGTAGATTTTTGCTCTCGCTCGTCAGCAGCTTTTAATTTTTTTGCTAAAAAACACTTTCCATCACAGTGTAATTGTGGTCTATTGCGATTAATACAGAGCTCCTTAGCAATTGAACTTTTATTAACTTGGTAATAAATAACAACACTCCATTTACTAAATGTTGGTACATTCAGTAAGATAATTAGCAGGAGTGATATGTATTTTGTTACCATTTTACAAAGATAAAGTAGCGTTGTCAGTTTCTTCTATAAATACCAAAGATTATTATTGTTTGAAGAAATCAGACAATAAGGGTAAATTTATAAAAGAAATATTTCCTTAAAACTTTGCTCTTATTGTCTGAAATAATCAGGTATTATGATTTTCTATAAATTCAATTTTAAAGAAACTATCACCTGACGCAAATTGCCAGGCGTGATAAATCCACGACCGCCATAGTAATATTGTGTGTCGAAAATATTATCTCCACTCAGCGATAAAGTATATGCTTTTTGAGAATAACTCAGTACTGCATTGAACAATGTGTAGGCATCTGTAGCAAATGTTCCTGCTGATTTAGTATTAATAATATTATCCTTTCCGTAGTAATTACCTCCAAAACCTACTGAAAATCCTTTTAAAGTACCTTTCATAAAAGTATAATTCGCATACCAATTACTCATCCAAGCAGGGCCTGAATTTACAGGTCTTAAACCTTCTGTGTTAGCATCCGAAGCTGTAAGTTTGCTATCGTTGTAAGCAAGCCCAGCATGAAAATACAAGCCTTCTATTGGACGACTTTGTAAATCTAATTCTGCTCCACGGCTATATTGCGCTCCATTTTGAATAAACATTGATACATTCTCAGGATTAGCTCTTACAGTATTACTGATTCTTATATCATATAAGCTTAAACTGGCATCTAATAAATGTTTCTCCTGTGAATATTTCAATCCTGTTTCAAACTGATTACCGTATTGGGGTTTAAAATTTGCCACTGTTCCATCTACCTGACTTACAGGCGCTACATTTTGGAAACCGTTCATATAACTAACAAAAAATGCCAGTTGTTCAGGTAATAGCTGATAAGTCAAACCAACTTTTGGAGAAAAGGCAGTCTGGTTATAGGCTCCTGTCCAAACATCTGTTGTTTTATTATAAGTACCCGAATTTTGCAAGAAATCTACTCTGGCACTTAGCATCAAAGTCAAGTTTTTGGTAAGATTAATCACATCTGAGGCATACACCGAATAAGTCGTCAGGGTAGTTTTTGTAATAGCAGGTACTCTCCCTAACAATCTGCTGTTGATTTCACTTTCATTGAGCAAGCCATAGTTTACACTTTTTCCTACAACTGCTACCGTATCAAAAGTAGGGCGTGCCACACTATTAGCAGCATTAGCCTTTGAACCATCCAACCCATTGGCAGTTGTTCCGTAAACATATCGATAATAATCAGCGCCTAATAATACTCTGTGGCGCACTGAACCAGTTGTCAAATCTCCAATAAAGTTTTGTTGAACTTGCTGATTGATAATAGTCTCTGGTGCATAATTGACAATTCTACGCACAATCGAGGCATTATTATTGGCCATGACCATCGTCTGATAATTACCATAAGACTCGCTATTTGAAGTCATCAGATTTGTTTCCGATTTCCATTGATTTGACAGAATATAGCTAATTTTTCCGTAAAAGTTAATAGCGGTAGTTTTATACAAAACACTATTATCTGTGTAAGATTTATAATAATCTAAATTCAATCCACTTGGACTTTCGGCATAAGTCAACACACCATTTTTGAGTGGATTCATGGGTGTCAATAACAGATTATTGGTCGAAACTCTTCTCAAAATTTCTGCTTCAGCATCAATTCTTAACTTATCGGATACCTTATAAGTAAAACTCGGTGCTAAAAACAGGTTCTGATAAATTCCTTGGTCTTGAAAACTTTCTTTGTTGGTATACGCACCAGTTATGCGCATCAAGCCTTTTGATTCAGTGTCTAGCTTTGTATTCACGTCAAAAGTAGCCCGTTGAAAATTATTATTACCTCCTGCTAAGGTAATACTCGTAAAATTATCGTCTTGTGGCTTTACTGTAACTCGGTTGATTACACCACCAAAAACGGTCATCGAACTACCAAACAAAGTTCCACTTGGTCCTTTTATCACGTCCAACTGAGCTATATTGACGGGGTCTATATCAGAAGCTACATATCCTAATATACCATTTCTGAAATTAGAACGAGTACGAAATCCTCGCACCGTATAATAGGGCGAAACACCCGCCCAACTCGGTGATACTCCTGTTACATTCGAAAGCATGTTGTATTGAACAAAATAATTACGATTCAAAATCAATTTGCTATTGACAGAATGCGTAACCTGTGGGTTCTCCAAATTTTTCAAAGGTATTCTTGAAGTATATTCACTCGACACATCTGCTGAGTTATTCACTCCTCGAATAATGACTTCATGCAAGTCTGTGTTTTTTAGAATAGTAGAATCTTTTTCTTGTGCTTGAGAAGCAACATAATTACCTATAAATAGAATGGAAAAAAGTACTTTTTTCATGAGATTATAATTTGGGATATTAGATAGGATCAACCTAGCATTTATCATGGGAAACAGCGAATCAGCTTCTGTAAAAACAGAAACCATACAAGTGTAATTTTTCAAAGCTATGGATATAGCAACATAGTGCTACAGGCGTATTTTGACATAATACACTATAGCTCAAACTTTTGTACAACGAAGTAATACCTCAATAAATGGGCGGTTTGAAGACTTTTGAAAAGAAGCTTTGTAAATGAAATATAGGTAAGAAAAAATGATTAGGTATTTCGTAAAGAAATAATTCGAATTTTGGAATACTTGTAAGCTTTCCGATTTGGCAATATAAATCTATGATTGAGCTAACAATTGTATTTTTCTGTTGAGCCTCTTTTTGCTCTGCGGCTTTTGCCAATTGCTTAGAAAGATAGCACTTCCCATTACAATGCATACTTGGACGATTGCGGTTTTGACAAAGGTTTTTGGCGATGTAATCTTTTCTTAAGCTGTAATCAAGATATACCAAGGGAGACGACAACATCCTAACAATCAGAATGATGAACAAAAACAACGCCCTATAATTATACTCAAATGCCATAAATTACGCCTCGAAATGAGCGCAAAGGTAGTTATGATAATGGAGGAATTCAATGATATTTGAATCATAGCTCAAAAATTCAAGGTTTAGTACAAAAAAAATATGCTTTAGTAACACTTTATTCTTGTCAAAAAACAATCTGAATTTTTAACAAAACGAATACCGTTTCAGCAAAAATATTTTTGAATTATCCCTCAATTTAAAGTGACTTAATTCGTATATATAGTCGGAATAGAAAATTTTGCTATATTGAGCAGAAATACGGTCTAGTCACTATAGACGTGCTTTTCAAAAACCAATTTTAACCATTTCAACAATCGTAAAAAAATGAAGAAGTTACTTGCCCTTGCCCTTTTGATGGCCAATGTATTAGTTTGGGATGCAAATGCTCAAAAACCAAAAGACGAAACTAAAGACGCTAAAAAAGAGAAAAAAGAAAAGAAAGACAAAAAAGATAAGGAGGAAAAAGCTGACAAAGCTGATAAAAAAGACAAGAAAGCTAAAGAAGAAAAAGCTCCAAAAGAAGACAAAAAAGTAAAAGAAGACAAGGCTGCTAAAGAAGATAAGAAAGCAGATAAAGACGCGAAGAAAAAAGAAAAAGAGGCTAAAAAAGTGGAAGATAAAAACCCAACAGTAAAACCTGAGCCTAAAAAAGTTGACAAGAAAACAGAGAAAGCTGCTGCTGGTGATGATAAAGTTGTAGGTAAAGACGATAAAGGTCGTACCATCTACGAAGGTCCAAAAGGTGGTCGCTATTACATTAACTCAAACGGTAACAAGTCTTATATCAAAAAAGACAACTAATAAACACATTTAGTGATTTGTGATGAACTGTATTAAAAATCAAATTTTCAGGCAAATATTAGTGAGTATTTTAAAAGCTTAGTTATCATATATTAAAAAAGCGGTCGGAAAATTATTTTCAACCGCTTTTTTAATGAAAATTACTGAATCATCACCGTTATAAAATTCGGGATGGCTTATCCTAAGACGTCTCTACAAGTAAAATTCATGAATATTCACTCTTCTACTAGATACTAATTCACTCAAATTTCTATTGCAAGGCAAACTTAATAGCGCCCGTAATGCCTAGTACCATGGTAAACGTAAAACAGTACATACAAAACAAGACCATAGATTTCCAGATAGTTTTAAGCCAAGATTGTCGATATACCACTTTGAGAGACATGGCAAAATATATCATAAATACTATCATAGCCGAGCCTAATACGATATTCCAATGACCAATCAATAAACCTAGTCCAACAAAAATCATGAGCATGAGCATGAAAATTGAATGAATATGTATGGAAAAAATCAGGTGCTCGTAATAAAACCTCGTTTGACCATCAAAAAGCTTAGGAATCGGAGGGAAAGGTTTTTGGCGCATAAACCCTCCTGTCAGAGTATACTTTAGTAATCTGAAGCTGTAAGATATCCATTTAAACGGATACCAGAGTATACTATGAACACGCTTACTATAGCTGATTTTAAGCATAAGGGCTACCAATGGCATCAGAATAAACATCATAAAGGATATTACATTTACGCCAAAGTGTACCATTTCTCCAATTGCTTTTTCTGCATCTTCGTCAAACGCTAATTCATAATAGGTTACATTACGACGTAATCCCCTTTTCAAAAAAGCAAAAGCGCTTTTACTTCCCTCCTCTTTTACGATCAAACTGTCTAAATCTTCATTGCTCATACTCAGCAAACGTTTTTTATAAGTCCTATTTTGAAGGCTTCCATCACTACTTTTAGTGATTATCTTCACCCCTTCAATCCATACAGGTACTTTCACGTTATTTTTCAAAGAATGTAAAATCAGAGTATACTCTATCTTACCTTTTTTCCCCATTCTTTCGGTAAAATATGCCTTCAAATCCTCCGCGGGTTCGGTGATTGCTTCTGTGTGTATCGAGTCCAAAGCTAGTTGCTTTTGTATTTCAATTAATACTGGACGTTGCTTATACTCTGGTAAAGAGTCAATAATAGCCCTTAATGTATCATCTCTTTCTACATTCATTTCGTCCAAAATCTCATCAGTCGAAATATCAAAATTAGATACATAGTCAATAAATCCTTTTGCTTGAGAAGCTAATTTAGTTTGTTTATCCAGCGTTTTTAGTTGCTTCTCATCTTTAGCAATTTTCTTTTCTAAGGTATGTTGCAAACTTGTATCCTCTCTAGCTTTAGCCGAATCCAGCTCAATATTCAAGTTAGCGATTTCCTTACTTTTCTCTTCACGCTTTTGTATGATAGCTTTTAGCGCCTGACTTTGTATAGATTTACTCTCTTTCTTGTCACTTTCTTGATCATCATCATCGCTTTTGTCTTTACGTTTCGAATCCCCTTTCAATCCATCGATTACTCCCCTTGCCACGTCATTGGTAGAGTTCAAACCCATTTCAACCAGCTCATCAAAAGCGATAAAAAACACAAAAGATACGATGAAGTATAAACGAATTGGAGGTACATATCGTGCCCTTCTTCCTTCCAAAAAATCCTTGGTAATTTTGCCTGGTTGAGAAAAAATTGATTTGGCTGTATTGTAAAACTTTGTATCAAAATTGGTAAATCCTTCAAAAACATCATACAATAGCTGCCCCACTCCTACCTTCAAATCATGGTTTTCTTGACCACAATTTGCGCAGAAATTATCTTCTGGCTTCAGCATGTTATGACAGTTGTGGCAGACTTCTACTTTACGACGATTCTTATGTATCGACATTTCAAATAAGTTTAAGGTTTGTGACGCACCGCTGAGAGGAAATCAATCTGAAAAGGGGATAAAACTCCAAACGGTTTAGGTTGTTTAATAAAATTTCCTCAAAATACTCATTTTTTCAATTATTGCATAGGCGATCGATGCTTTTAGGTATAGAATAAACAGGCTTTTAACTTTTGGTTATTCTTTATAAAAAAAGAGAACACCTTTCGGTATTCTCTTTTTTACATTTATAAAAGATAGGATTATAAGCTTTCATCTAACTCGCCGTCATCTGCTACACCACCTTCGGGGTCAAGCAATGCGCCATCATCACCTTTTACTTTATCCTTAATTTTGCGTTCAAGCTCATCCAACAATTCAGGATTATCGCGAATCATCTCTTTTACAGCATCACGACCTTGTCCTAAACGATTACCATCGTAGCTAAACCATGAGCCTGATTTTTTCACAATATCAAGTTCTACAGCTAAGTCGAGTACTTCTCCTGATTTTGAAATACCTTCACCATACATGATATCAAACTCAATTACCTTGAATGGAGGTGCCAATTTGTTTTTTACCACCTTCACTTTAGTACGGTTACCGATGATATTATCAGCACCTTCTTTGATTTGTCCAATACGACGAATATCCAAACGTACCGAAGCGTAGAATTTCAAGGCATTACCACCCGTTGTTGTTTCTGGGTTACCAAACATCACCCCGATTTTATCACGAAGCTGGTTGATAAAGATACAGCAACAACCTGTTTTATTAATTACCCCAGTAAGCTTACGAAGTGCTTGAGACATCAAACGAGCCTGAAGACCCATTTTTGAATCACCCATATCACCTTCAAGTTCAGCTTTTGGTACTAAGGCTGCTACGGAGTCAATTACACAAATGTCGATAGCTCCTGAACTAATCAATTGTTCTGCAATTTCGAGAGCTTGCTCACCATTATCAGGTTGAGAAATCAACAGTTGGCTAGTGTCAATACCAAGTTTTTCGGCATATGCACGGTCAAAGGCATGTTCGGCATCAACAAATGCGGCCAAACCTCCCCCTTTTTGAGCCTCAGCAATACAGTGCATTGCTAAAGTTGTTTTACCAGAAGATTCTGGACCATAAACTTCTACAATTCTTCCACGAGGTACACCACCGATACCTAGTGCCAAATCTAAACCCAATGAGCCTGTAGAAATCACTGGAACGTCTATAACTTTACTGTCAGACAAACGCATTACAGTACCTTTACCGTAAGTCTTGTCCAAACGCTCAAGCGTAGTTTGTAGGGCTTTGAGTTTCTCTGCTGCAGGATTACTTGCTTCAGCTTGTTGCTTTGCCATGTTGTATAAATGTAAGATAAAAATGACTTTGGTTGAACGAACTAACTGTAGAATAGCTAGGATAAGCATTTTATCAGATAATTCTAGGCTTGTTACGCAAAAAACACAATAGGTAACAAAAATGATTTTACTATCAGATTCGAAAAATAAATAAGCTTGCTTTGACTTACAAATTTTTACGCTTCAAAATCAAATCTATAGATTGATTTGAGGCAAAATTTACACAAAAAAATTCAATGAGCTATTACTTCTTTCCTTTTTTATCGAGAGAGCTTGTAGCAATCATATCATCTTGAAATTCTTTACTTGTTTGATTTCCGAATGTGAATTTACAAGCTTTAGTCTAAAAAAAGTAATCTTTTTGAAAATATTTTTCAGCAAAAAGTCTATTATTTTTATACAAAAATAAAAAAAGTATACAATATTAATCAAACTAACAAATAGGAATGAAAACTAAGCTACATGAGGGTCAATACCCGAGATATAACCAATATTTATTTCATTGTGATAGACCTAGATTTATTGGTTTGATTTTATAAAACCTTAGCACATATGTAATAGGTCTTCGTAACTTTAAATTCTTATTCGAAGTAATCATGTCAAAAATAATCAATAAAAAAAGATACTGGCTTTTATTAATTCTATGCTTACTGCTAGGTATCGCGCTATGGCAACGTAACTGGACAGTCTACTTGTATACACAAGCCAAAGGAGGATTGAATGTTGCCTTTAACACTCGCCCTCTCAGCGAAGTATTGAAAGACCCGAAAGTTCCTGATTCTCTCAAGGCAAGAATTCGTCTGATCAGCGAAATCAAAAGATATGCCATAGACTCGCTAGGCCTAAAAGATAATCCCGACGTGTATCAAACTCTATTCGATCAGCATGGCAAACCACTGGTATATCTCGTTACGGCTGCCGAACCTTACAAAATGGAGGCCGTAGAGTTTCATTTTCCTATTATTGGGAATTTTACTTACAAAGGTTTTTTTGATTCTACCATGGCTGCTCAAGAACTAAAAATTTGGCAGCAAAAAGGCTATGATACCGATTTGGGACAAGGTATTGCCTATTCAACATTGGGGTGGCTCCCAGAGCCTATCCTGTCGAGTATGCTATTTTATTCGGAAGGCAAACTCGCGAGCCTTATTATTCATGAAATGACGCATGGAACTATTTTTGTCAAAAACGAGCATGAAACTAGCGAAAATCTAGCCAATTTTATTGGAGAATATGGCGCTAAAAGATACCTAAAAGCTAAATATGGCATCGAATCTGAGGAATACCAAAAATTTGCTCGTGGAAAAGAATGGCGCAAAATTTTGGTGACGCATCTCAATAAATCTACCCTTGCACTGGACAGTTTATACAAAACTTTCAAACCAGAATACACCAAAACATACAAGGATTCTTTAAAATATACGTTTATCAGAAAAATAGTAGCGAAAGAAGATAGTCTTTATGCACAACTATCACATAAACCGCTACTTTCCAGTAAGTTAAAAAACGAAGACTTACCAAACAATGCGTATTTTGTGAGCTTTAAAACTTATCATTCAAAACAAAATGAGTTTGAGCAGATTTTTGAAAAACAATTTCGCGGTGACTTTCGTAAATTTTTAGAGTATTTAGAAAAGCGATTTGAATAAATATCGCTTTAGGTTAATGGATTGGGTTGATAACAAACAGAATTAACCTTTCAAAAAATCCAATAGTGCAACCAATTAGCCAACAACCACAAACTTCTCAAGTAACATGAAAAATATTCTTATCGGGGGAACAATCTTGCTATCCTTGACCGCTTTTAGCTTTTTTCAAGAAAACAACAAAATCGTTGATTCTACAAGTTTGGTCAAAGGCGAACATATCGAATATAGAGTGCATTATGGCTTTGTAAATGCTGCTGAAGCTGTGGTAGATGTGGACGACAAGTTCCAAATGGCTAATGGTCGTCCTTGTTATAAAGTAGTGGTAAATGGTCGTACTACAGGCGTAACCGATTGGGTGACAAGAGTGCGTGACACATGGGCATCTCATATCGACAGCGAAAAAATTATGCCCCATCAGTTTTACATGAAAAAGCAAGAAGGCAATTATAAAGCTGAAGAAAAAGTCATATTTGACCATCAACAAAATGTGGCCAAAACCTTTGAACTCATTGATGATAAAGAAAAGAAAACCTTAAGTATTCCCGATGGCATACAAGATGTGGTGAGTAGCTATTACTATGTCAGGGCAATGGATTTTAATAAAACCAAGCCTGGTGAGAGCTATCCTCTATCATTTTTCTTTGACAATAAAATCTACAACATGAGATTGAAGTTTAAAGGAAAAGAGACTATCAAAACTAAGTTTGGCAAGATAGAAACTTATAAAATTATCCCTATGCTTCCCAAAAATAATTTCTTTGTAGATGAAGAATCGGTAATTATTTGGGTATCAAACGATGCCAACAAAATTCCGATTCGGGTAGAAATTGGCTTAAAAATTGGAGCTTTGGCACTCGACTTACGAAGCTACAGTGGCTTGAAACAAGATTTGAAATTTGATAACAACTAAGAGTTTTCTTAACTGTCATAAAACAAAGAAGGTGAGAGCAACAGCCTCTCACCTTTCTCGAAATCTACACAACATTATATAATCTTAACCACCATTAGAAATGGTTACCCTTTTTCAACACAACTAATTTTGTGACTATATTTTAGGTTAAAAGTCACAGAATGTGAATCAATTTTATCAAAAACTTATTTTTTTAATGCTTTTTGATAAACCTCTAGGACTCTTTTTCGAGCCATTTCATGATTCACTATTGGTTGTGGATAGGACAATGAATTTAATTCGGGTACCCACCTTTTGGTGTATTCTAATTGCTTATCGAATTTTTGCGTTTGGAGAGTCGGGTTAAATACTCTAAAGTAAGGCGCTGCATCACAACCACTACCCGAAGCCCACTGCCAACCTCCATTGTTGGCGGCAAAATCAAAATCTAGTAATTTTTTGGCAAAATAAGCTTCACCCCATCGCCAATCAATCAACAAATGTTTCGTCAAAAAGCTTGCCACAATCATGCGTACACGATTGTGCATAAAGCCTGTAGCATTCAACTCACGCATTCCTGCATCCACAATTGGATAACCAGTTTGCCCTTTACACCAAGCTTCAAACTCTTGCTCATTGTTTCGCCATTCGATTTGATCATACTCACGGCGAAAAGCTTCTCCCTGACAAATGTGAGGAAAATGATATACAATATTAAAATAAAAATCGCGCCAAATTAACTCATTCAACCAAGTTTCTGATAAATTTTGTGCTTTTTTTACTAATTCTCTAATACTTACAGTCCCAAATCGCAAGTGAACGGATAACCTAGAGGTACCTAAAATAGCTGGAAAATCTCTCTTTTCAGCATAATTTTTTACGAGTAAATCCTTCACTTCTTTAACAGGAAAACTCATTCCAACAGGTGCAAATCCCATCGACTCATGACTTGGAGGCTCGGGTAAATTTATTTTGGATAAATGAGAAAAATATTTTTCTGTAGGATAGGACTTTACATAGAAGTCGTTGAGGGTTTCTTTCCATTTACGACTGTAAGGTGTAAATACTGTGTAGGGCGTTTTGCTACCCGAGAGTACTTCATTCTTTTCAAAAATCACATGATCTTTAAAAGTACGGAACTCAACTCCCTCCGATTGCAAGTACTCATGTACCATATTGTCACGCTCGATAGCATAACTTTCAAAGTCATGATTGGTATAAACAGCCTCGATATCATAGGTTGACAAAAGCTCAGGAAATACCGTTTCGGGCGTACCATACTTTACCAACAAACCACTTCCAAATGCTTTGAGTTGAGTGTTCAAATCGGTGATTACCTGATGAATAAATTCTACTCTTCGGTCTTTCTTATCATCGAGTTTATCTAAAATATTTCTATCAAAAATAAAAATCGGCAATACATTTGAGTGGTTGCGTAAAGCTCTGTAAAAGCCTGCGTTATCATGGAGACGAAGGTCTCTTCTAAACCAAAAAAGGGTGTATTTTGACATAGTAAAATTTGATTATCCTTACTAAACTCACCACTTGCTAAAATTGTTTGAAGATTACCTCAATAAAATTTGGGGAATAGGCTAAAAAAAATGTAATTTTCTCAAGATATAATTTAAAAACCTTCAACTATGAATCAAAGCCTTATCCATGCACCACCTGCCTATTTCTACCATTCAAAAATACCTCCCCTGTAGGATTTCAACATATTTTAGGTAATCCCCTTGTATCCATAATGATATCTGTAGAAAGGAATTCGTCATTTATTTTCGAAATAAAGAAGATTTTATTCTCACGAAACATTTTTTCTTTATCTACTCACAAATTCGAAAGAAATTTCAGAAGATATCATCTCAAAGCTCTAAAAGCACTTTTTTGTACTTTTTGGAGTAAATAACTTGGGTACAATTGTTAGAAAAATCAAATAAACTAACAAAAATTACCATATTACAATAGAAAATGTATTGACAAGGCCTATAGTAAAATTGTATATTTGCAAGAATCGCTTTCAAATAGACAACCTAGTCCATACCAACATGGTAGTAGCATAGGTCATTTATTGTCTTTTGACAGAACATAAACAGCAATAAATAGCATAATGAAACTTTCGGAATTTAGATTTGACCTGCCACAGAGCTTGATTGCACTTTATCCATCAGAAAACCGTGGAGAGTCTCGCTTGATGGTTGTAAATCGCAAGACAAAACAAATTGAACACAAGATGTTTTCCGACATCATCAACTACTTTGAAGATGGTGATGTAATGGTAACTAACAATACAAAAGTATTTCCTGCACGTTTGTTTGGACAAAAAGAAAAAACAGGTGCTAAAATTGAAGTTTTCTTACTTCGTGAATTAAACCGTGAGCACCGCTTGTGGGACGTGTTGGTAGATCCAGCTCGTAAAATTCGTGTAGGTAATAAATTATATTTTGGTGACAGTGATTTGGTAGCTGAAGTAATCGACAACACTACTTCTCGTGGTCGTACGATTCGTTTCTTGTACGATGGCGATCATGATGCATTGATGAAAGCCATTCATGAATTGGGAGAAACGCCACTTCCAGACGAAATTCGTTTTAAGCGCAAAGTAGAAACAAGTGATGAAGAACGTTATCAAACGATTTATGCTGAGCATGTAGGTGCTGTGGCTGCTCCAACAGCAGGTTTGCACTTCAACAAAATCATCATGAAGCGTATGGAGTTGAAGGGTGTGGCATTTACACCGTTGACTTTGCACGTAGGTTTAGGAACTTTCCGTCAGGTAGATGTAGAAGACCTTACCAAACACAAAACAGATTCAGAGAATTTCTTTATTCCTGAAGAAACTTGTAAGCTAGTAAACGACGGTATTGATACCAACAAGCGTATTTGTGCGATTGGAACTACAGCGTTGAAAGCGTTGGAATCTTCTGTATCGGCAGATGGTCACTTGAAGCCAATTGAAGGCTGGACAGATAAATTTATCTTCCCTCCTTACGATTTCCGTATTCCAAATGCTCTTTTAACTAATTTCCACTTGCCTGAGTCTATCCTTATTATGATGACAAGTGCATTTGGTGGTTATGAACTAATCAAAGAAGCATACGAAATTGCGATTAAAGAAAAATACAAATTCTTTAGCTACGGCGATGCAATGTTGATTATCTAATCCATTTCTTTCCAGCGTAAGAATTAGCAATACTTTGAGAAGTCGTAAGAGTTTGTTTCAACACAAATTTCTTACGACTTCTTGTTTAAAGGCTGTTTCCTCATTTATATCATCATTATGTCTTCAAACAAATATGCCATCGTTGTTGCAGGCGGAAGTGGTAGTCGTATGCAAAGCCAACTTCCCAAGCAATTCATTGAGCTAGGTGGTTTACCAATCCTTTTTCATACCCTTTTACGCTTCAAACAAGCCGACGAAAGTATCCAATTGATTTTGGTATTACCCAAAGCCCATCAGGCATACTGGCAATCTCTTTGCGAAAAACATTCGGATATAGCGCAGAGAGTTCCTCACTGGTTGGTGGATGGCGGTCAAACCCGTTTTCAGTCTTCCCAAAACGGTCTCTCTCGTATCGAAGGTGATGGATTGGTCAGTATTCATGACGGCGTGCGTCCGTTTGTAGAGGTAGCAGTTATTCAAAATAGTTACCAAACAGCACAGGCATTGGGTAGTGCCGTGGTAAGCGTTCCATCCAAAGATTCGGTAAGAGTCAATGGAGTCGCCGTTGACCGATCTACAGTACGTTTGATTCAGACACCACAGACATTTCAGGTAAGTATTTTGAAAAAAGCTTTTGAAACAGAAGAACTAAGCACATTTACCGACGACGCTAGCGTAGTAGAAGCAGCAGGCTTTCCTATTCATTTGATTGATGGTTCTTATGAAAACATCAAAATTACAACGCCAGAAGACTTGCTGTTTGCCAATATGCTTTTAGAGAAGTATAGGGATTAGAGATTTGGGATTTGGGATTTGGGTAAAAAAGTCTCACACACTATCTACTCATTTACAACGCACATTTTTCAACTTTTTTCGAAAAAACGAAACCCTATACCCTCACTATTATTCCCTAAAAACACTTTGTGCCTACTTCAAAAGAAAAACTAAACCCTATACCCTCACCCCTATTAACTCAAAAAAACAAAACAAAACCCCATATAAAAACCAAATGAGAAAACGACTTAGCAAGGACGAATACGTTGCTGGAGTATTAGAAGGCAACCGAATGATACTGAGCAGAGCTATTACCCTAATCGAAAGTCAGCTCGATACAGATAAGGCGCTAGCCAGAGAAGTACTCGAAACACTCTTGCCACACACTGGTAACTCGGTCCGACTAGGCATTACGGGAGTACCTGGCGTAGGCAAAAGTACCTTCATAGAAACTTTTGGAAAACATTTGACCAATCAAGGGAAAAAAATTGCTGTGCTGGCGATTGACCCAAGTAGTCAAATTTCAAAAGGCAGTATTCTTGGAGACAAGACACGTATGGAAGAGCTTTCGAGAGACCCCTTGGCGTATATCCGACCTTCGCCTGCGGGTATCTCATTGGGAGGGGTAACTCATAAAACACGAGAAACGATGTTGCTATGCGAAGCCGCAGGTTTTGAGGTGATTATCATCGAAACAGTTGGCGTTGGACAATCCGAAACGTTTGTACATGGCATGGTAGATTTTTTCTTATTGCTCATGTTGGCTGGTGCAGGCGACGAGCTTCAAGGTATCAAAAAAGGCATTATGGAAATGGCTGATTTGGTGGCAATTACCAAAGCCGATTCGGGTAACGAACTACAAGCTCGTCAGGCGAAAGTTTCCTATGAAAATGCCTTGCATTTGTTCCCTGCGAGCGGTAGTGGCTGGTATCCAAAAGTATTGACTTGCTCGGCTGTGACCCAAACGGGGATAGATGACATTTGGAAAACGATCCTTGCTCATCGTGAACTTTTACAACAAAATGGCTATTTCTTTATTAACCGCAAACAACAAAATCTAGCTTGGATGCATGACTTTATCAAGCAGACACTAGAGGAAAGATTTTACCAAAATCCACAGATTCAACAAGAACTTTCGAGTGTAGAATCAGCGGTAACAGAAGGAAAAAAATTACCCATCAAGGCTGCTCTTGAGCTATTAAGGCTCTTTGAAAAGTCGATACATTCCTAATACATTCTCATAAGTTGTATTGCTCAGACGTATGAGTTTTGACACAATCCATTTAGTAAGATGACAAAAACAAATTCCATTTACACCCTTCAGTTTTGGCTTTTATGTTTAAGTAATTTCCTGTTTTCAGCAAGTTTCCAAATGATGATTCCAGAGTTGCCAGATTATTTGGCATCCATGGGTGGAAAAGAATACATCGGTTATATTATTGCTTTATTTACATTAACTGCTGGTATTTCGAGACCATTCTCTGGAAAACTAACCGATACCATTGGCCGCGTTCCCATTATGGCTTTTGGTTCAGTGGTATGTTTTATTTGTGGCGGTATTTATCCTTGGGTAAGTGGTGTGGCCACATTTCTTTTCTTAAGGTTTATTCATGGGATGTCTACAGGCACCAAACCTACGGCAACTTCCGCCTACGTTGCCGATATTATTCCCGAAGACCGTCGTGGCGAGGCACAAGGAATGTTAGGCATTTTTACCGCTACAGGTATGTCGATGGGACCAACCATTGGAGGCTACCTCACTGAGTTATTCTCGATAAATACCATGTTTTATACTTCTTCTTCATTTGCCTTATTATCGATTTTGATTTTGGTAAATATGAAAGAAACCCTTCCCAAAGAACAAAAACAGCCTTTTTCGCTAAAACTTTTCAAAATAGGCTGGGTCGACGTCTTCGAACCGAGAGTAATTCCTACTTTTTTGGTCATGTTATTAGTGTCGTTTTCATCTGGTGTGATTCTGACTCTCATTCCTGACCAAACTAAGATGTTGGGTATGAGCAACAAAGGAATATTCTTTACAGTTTATACTATTGCATCATTGGTTGTGAGAATGTTTTTTGCCAAAAGTTCAGATAAATACGGGCGAATTCCAGTACTCATCATTTCAAGTGTTTTGTTGGCGGTATCTATGCTGATTTTAGGGTATGCCAACAACTTTACAGCTTTGATGATAGCCTCTATTCTGTTTGGTTTCTCTTGGGGCTTTAATACCCCTACCCTCACCGCTTGGACAGTAGATTTGTCTGACGAGCGATACCGAGGTCGTGCTATGGCAACCATGTATATTGCCCTTGAAGCAGGAATTGGTATTGGCGCTGTAGTAGCAGGAAAACTTTATCAAGGTAAAGTAGAAAACCTACCCTATTCGTACATCATTGCGGCGGTATTATCTTTGGTAAGTTTGGTGTATTTAGTAATATTACGTAAGAATCAGAAAAAGCACCTTGTTGCTTAATATTTAAATCACAAAATCATGGTATTTGAGCAATATCTCGAAGAAAAAAATATCAATGCTGAAATGTTTTTATGGGACAATCCAAAGCATTTCGCAGAATTGAAAAAGATTTTTAATGAAATGCACCCTGATGGCTTTACAGCGCAGAAGAAGTTTTTAATAAACCAGCTTCGTCGTAAATATATGCTGAAGCAGTTTGCGTAGCATGTATTTAATAGACAGTTCATTTTAAAAGTAAAAGGTTATTCGTTAATAGTATATCAGTTATCAGAATACTCTCATAATCCGAGGTATACTATTAGAAAGGCACTTAGATTTATCATTCATTTAATCTTTCCTGTTACTCAATTAGGGTCCACTAAATTGTTTCTAACATTTATGTGAAAAAGAAACCGTTGAACTTATAACCTTTATACAAATAACATATTTCAAAAAACAAGGATTTTAAGCCATCAGAATAGAAAAAAGCTTAATAATCCTTGTTTTTTTTATAGATATATTTCTAAATTTACTCACAACAAGATATAACCTTGGTAGTTGTTTTTTTGCCCCTTTTTCATTTATATCATCTTGCTATAACTTTGGATAGTTGAATTTCTGACTCCTCGAAAATTTACTTTCAAAATCAATAGCTTGATTGTAGCTTAGCATCAAAATCCTATCTAGCTTTTCTTGTCTATTAAGTTTGTGTAAAAGACCTGTATTTGTGCCATCATTTATGCTTGCACGAAGTTTTTGTCATAAATTTAATATAATCTTTACTCAATAACTCTCTTTCTTTAATCGATTGAGGATTGGAGTAAAACAAAAACAACAATCTAATAATCAATTATTTAACTTTTAGAAAAAAATGGCTTATAACATCTTAGACATCGAAGGAATCGGTCCAGTTTATGCTGAAAAATTAGGTGCCGTAAACATCAAAACTGTTGAACAACTTCTTGAAGTTGGCGCTACTAAAAAAGGTCGCTCTTCGTTAGCAAATGAAACAGGAATCGATGAAAAACGCATCCTTCGTTGGGTAAACATGGCTGATTTGTTCAGAATCAAAGGCGTTGCAGAAGAAACATCTGACCTTTTAGAGGCTGCTGGTGTGGATACTGTAAAAGAATTAGCAACTCGTAATGCTGCTAACTTGCATGCTAAAATGGTAGAAACAAATGAAGCAAAAGGCTTAAGCGGACGTGTTCCAAGCTTGTCTCAAGTAGAAGGATTTATCGAGCACGCAAAAACTTTGGCTCCAGTGGTGACTTACTAATTTATAGAATTTCGTCGCAGGAATATATCTTTCAATAGAGTAAAAATACCCTCAACATTGCTTTGTTATAGCAAATGTTGAGGGTATTTTTTTTTCTTAATTTCTAGTAAAAACTAGCGCTAAAATCAGAAAAAATAGAACTCATAATAAATAATATCGCTTATAATAATAAAGACATTTCTTAAAGCTGAAAAGATATTTTTTGAACAAAACTAATCCAACATTGTAAAATTTCAATAAATCATCGAAGCCTGACGAATGAAATTAGCTTTTTATTGAACTTTGGCAAGAAATCAATCAGCGAAAATTGTACAATTCGTAGCATATTCAAACACTGTAATAAAACTGTTAACTGAAATAAAATAATAATCTCAAGCCAATTTTTTTTAGCGCAATATGAACACATCCCAACTCGAAAATTTATTCCCTGCGGAAGCTGATATTCCAGCAGAATATAATATCACCGAGCCGATTGAGCAACGTGAATACTTGGTAAATGGTGAGATGCGTCAATGGGCTGGTAAAACCCAAGATGTTTGGTCTCCTGTTTATGTAAAAACTGAAAAAGGATTAGAACAAAAACGCATTGGTTCTTACCCTATCACAGATGCCCCAGATGCTATCGAAGTATTGTATGCAGCCGTGAAAGCTTACAACAATGGTCGTGGCAAATGGCCATCGATGAGTGTAAAACAACGTATCGAATGCGTTGAGCGTTTTACTCAAAAAATGATTCAAAAACGCGACGAGGTTGTAAAATTGTTGATGTGGGAAATCGGTAAATCTTTAGGTGATTCACAGAAAGAATTTGACCGTACTGTTCAGTACATCTACGATACAATTGATGCGCTTAAAGATATCGACCGTAACTCATCTACTTTCTTGATTGAAGAAGGTATTATCGGGCAAGTACGTCGCTCACCACTAGGTGTTGTATTGTGTATGGGACCATTCAACTATCCATTGAATGAGACTTTCACAACGTTGATTCCTGCTTTGATTATGGGAAATACGTTGTTGTTTAAACCTCCGAAACACGGTACATTATTGCACTACCCATTATTAGAGGCATTCCGTGATTCATTCCCTGCTGGTGTAATCAACACAGTTTATGGTCGCGGAAACTCGGTTATCCCTAGCTTAATGGAATCAGGTAAAATCGATGTATTGACCTTGATTGGTTCATCTAAGGTAGCTGATAAGTTGAAAAAAATGCACCCTAAAGTAAACCGTTTGAGAGCAATCTTAGGTTTGGATGCTAAAAATGCAGCTATCGTTACAGAAAGTTCAGACCTTGAATTGGCCGTTAAAGAATGTATGCTAGGTTCGTTGTCATTCAATGGTCAGCGTTGTACTGCACTCAAAATCATGTTCGTTCACGAAACATTGATAGAGAAGTTTAACCAACGTATGGCTGAAGAAATTGGCAAATTGAAATTAGGTTTGATGTGGGAAAAAGGTGTAAACATTACGCCACTTCCTGAGCCAAACAAGCCAGCATATTTGAAGGAGCTTATCGAGGATGCTAAGTTACACGGTGCAAAAGTGATTAACGAAAATGGTGGCGAAAGCTTCAAATCATTCGTATTCCCTGCTTTACTTTCACCAGTAACTAGCCAAATGAAAATCTGGCATGAAGAGCAATTTGGCCCTGTAGTTCCAGTGGTACCTTTCAACAATATTGAAGAACCAATCGAATATATTACTAATTCGTCACACGGACAGCAAGTATCTATTTTCGGAACAGATGTAAATCAAATTTCTGAATTGATCGATGCTGCGGTAAACCAAGTTTCTCGTGTGAATATCAATGCTCAATGTCAACGTGGACCAGACACATTCCCATTCACAGGTCGTAAAGACTCTGCTGAAGGTACTTTGTCTGTAACAGCAGCACTTCGTTCGTTCTCGATTCGTACGGTTGTAGCAACAAAACAAACTGCTGAAAACAAAGCATTGGTAAATCAAATTGTTGAAAATCAAGAATCTAACTTCTTGTCAACTAGATTTATCTTGTAGGTAAAAGTTATTGGTTATTAGTGTGAATGTTATCAGAGATTATCTACTTCAACAATGGATGTTCTCCTACTATTAACCAATGAAG
Source organism: Flectobacillus roseus (assembly GCF_030056595.1). Lineage (NCBI taxonomy): Bacteria > Pseudomonadati > Bacteroidota > Cytophagia > Cytophagales > Flectobacillaceae > Flectobacillus > Flectobacillus roseus. The sequence continues at coordinate 478,774 of NZ_JASHIF010000004.1, read as the reverse complement.
GCTTTTTACTTATCATAAAAACAAAAAGGCTGTTTCAAATTTGAAACAGCCTTTTTGTTTTTATGTATTACTATTAATGCTGAATTGCGAGTTGTGAATTAATAGTATATCCGAGATGTAATTTTAATTTAACCTTCTAATTATGAGCTACTTCAAATAACGAATATACTATTAACGAATAACGTCTTCTTTCTTAATTCAATAGGTACTCGCTTAATTTTGACTCTAAATCTTTGGTAGACATATTTCTAAAAATTCCTCCATGAGAAACAAAAGAAATTTCACCCTTTTCCTCTGATACTACAATCACTGCGGCATCAGTTTGTTCGCTCATCCCAAATGCAGCACGGTGTCTGAAACCTAGCGTTGGCGAAATCGTACCACTTTCCGAGATAGGAAGCATACAGCGAGCCGCAGCCAAGCGACTATTTTTGATAATAACAGCCCCATCGTGTAGTGGTGAGTTTTTATGAAAAATGGTCAAGAGTAATCTTTTGGATACCTGAGAGTCGATTTCATCACCAGATTCAATGAATTTTTTCAAATCATCTTCTTTTTCAATAACAATCAACGCACCTGTATGCGTAGCAGCCATTGTACGTGTTGCTTCTACGATAGCTTGAAGATTGGATACCTTATCTTTGGAAATTTTGGGCGTATAAAATCTTTTCAAAATCGCATTTTCTTGGAATGAGGTCGAGCGACCCAACATTAATAGAAAACGACGAATTTCTTGTTGAAAAATAATTAAAAGCGCCAATACTCCAACATTCATAAATTGCCCTAAAATGGCAGAAAGCAATTCCATGCCAAAGGCCGTTGCTAACAAATAAACAGCATATACGATGATAAAGCCAAAAAATATCTTATTCGCAATACTCCCCTGAATGAGTCGGTATATCTGATAGAGCAAGAAAGCTACCAGCATTACGTCAACTACATCTATAAAATCAATATTTAAAAAGCCAATGTGCATACAGTTTTAAGGTTTTTGCGATTAAAGTACTAATATAAAGTGTCGGTTTTAAGTAAGATATGAGCATTGGGACAAATAGCTCGGTAAAAATCAATTTTGGAGGGTTCGCATACGCCAGGAAAATCTCCTTGTTTGCCCAACATATCAGTCATCACTTGAAAATGCAAATGAGGAGGCCAGTTGCCATTTTCAGGAAAATTGCCGAATTCTGCTATACGCTGCCCCTTATCAATAAACTGATTGACTGCTAGTCCATCCAAAGAGCTCACACTCAAATGTCCATACAGCGTATAAAAAATATAACCTTCTAGTTCATGTTCCAGAATTATGGTTGGACCATAATCACCAAAGTTATCATTGTTAGCAAAACTATGGACTTTACCAGCCAATGGTGCAAATACTGGCGTACCAGCAGCTGCCCAAATATCTACTCCCAAGTGAATAGACCTAGGTTCTACGGTTTGCTGGAAATGTTCACTTCTACGATAGATATACCGATTTTCAAAATATCCGCCGATAGCACAAACTGCCTGCGCTTCTTGAATTTTAGCAAATACATATTCTGAAAAAATAGCAGTATCGGTTAGATCTATTTTTTTTAGGTCAGTATTCTCAGCGGTAAGGTCGATCTTCAACAGAGTATCTTCCGACAATTCGAAAGGCACAACTGGAGCAAAATCATATTTTTTTAATATTTCTTCTATTAACATTTTTGTCTTAAAATCTTGTTTGTATAAAGGCTTTAGGCCCATACCTGTGTACCCTCAGTACAGTTTTTACACATTTCAATCTCACTCCTTGATTTCAAAACGACTTGTCTAAAATTCTGATAGGATTCAGCTTTCCAAAGGGTTTTAAATGACGTTTGACTCAAATCACCTAATCTATGTTCTGCATCTTTGTCAAAACAGCATGGAACTACCAATCCATCCCAAGTAATTACGCATGAATGCCACATTTTCCAACAATGATTGAGCAAATGATTTTTGATTTGATAGCTTCCATCTGCTTGTTGTTGGTAGCGAGCATATTTTTCTATTGTCGGAATCAAGGCTGAACCTTGCTCATAATCATATATTTGGGCTGTTTTTAAGGCAACTTCATCTACCTCTAACTCCTTCGCCAATTGCTTTACCTCCTCAATTTGGTGTTCGTTGGGACGTACTACCAAAAACTGAAATACGATATGTGGCGTGGAAGAATTAAGCGCTTTTTTCCATTTGACAACATGCTTTGTTCCTTCAATTACCTTATGGAGCTTACCACCAACACGATATTGTTCATACACCTCTTGGGTAGTTCCATCAATCGAAATAATCAGCCTGTCAAGTCCTGATTCTACTGTTTTTTTAGCTTGTATATCGCTAAGATAATGAGCATTGGTAGAGGTAGCCGTGTAAATTTTCTTGCTGGCAGCGTACTGTACTAATTCCAAGAATTGTGGATGAAGATAAGGTTCGCCTTGAAAATAAAAAATTAGATACGTAAGTGTATCCGCAAGCTCATCTATAGACCGACGAAACATCTCATCAGAAAGCATACCCGTTGGTCTGGTAAAAGAACGAAGTCCACTTGGACATTCGGGACATCGTAGGTTGCAAGAAGTAGTTGGCTCAAACGAAATACTGATAGGAAGCCCCCAATGATGAACCTTACCTGTAAATTTAGAGAAATAGTAGCTCGCCAACACCTGAGTAGCATTCCAGAAACGCTTCCATGTAAGTTTTGAGATAAAATTCAGACCGTCAGTAAGGTTTCTATTCATTATAGTGTATGCGCTATGTGGCATAGGATTACAGACCTATGGTCCGAAATACCACATTTAGCTAGTCATTTTGAGAGTTCTCCAACACTATGCAAGCCTTTATTTTACACAAAATCAATCGTAAATTAAAGAACTTGGTTGTTATTGCTATTTACTCTGCAAATTACTCAATAAATGTTAAAACATCGGGGTATATTGTTTAATTCCTTGTAAAAGAGTACAGCTTTATTGAATAAAAGAGATATTTTGAAAAAAGTTCATTAGCACAAGGGGTACTTTCTTGATTTAATGCATAAAACATCTGTAGGTAATTTGGCAAGGAGTTGGTGAAGAATATAGTAGAAAATAGCGCTTTTTGATTCTGTATGTACACAAAGCTGAACACTCAAAAAAGCCATTGTTTTTAGAATATTTCGTAGACGATTAGGTCTAAAATTTAGGAGAAAATCGACTTTAAAGCAATTCTTAAAATGAATGAATATTCGGAATTAGGCAAAAATAAATCACCTTATTTTTTCGAAAATCATGATTTTTCAACGATAAAAATATATACTTTCAAAAAATCGTAGTTTTTTTATGAAAAATATTTAAAAAAAATATTGCTATTTCAACAATTCTAATGCAAATTGCTCTTGTTATAGATGTCCTCAAAACATTCCGCTAGATGTGATGACGATATGATATAATTAGTATAAATTATAACCTTACTTAATTTAAAACTAATTTCTTCATACTTGTTTCTGAGATATAGTCTCAGCTCATCTTCATTGCGTCCAATAAGCATTTAAGGCATCACTTTACCAAGACATTAATCATTAACTGATATACGATATTCTATTGCGAAAGCATTCAAAATACTAACTAAGTAATCTTTTATTAGATTATTTTTTTATGGGTTCGGGTTACAGAAAAAGTCAAGAGTGATACTCTTGACTTTTCTAATTTTATACCTATCTCGTTTTGCTAAAGCCGTAGACATTATCTATGAATTTTCTTTTGCCCACAAATTCACCTTTATTTACCCAGAAAATTGGCAGGTCTTTTCTGTAAAAATGCGGTAACGCCTTCCACAAAATCATGGCTTTGAGCTGCCTCATCTTGATGAATAGCTTCCAACTCCAACATTTGCTCTAGTGAAGAATGTGAAGATTGATTCAATACTTTCTTGATTAAACCAATTGCCTTGGTTGGCGCTTTAGCATATTGCTGCGCTACAAGCTCCAATGTTGCTCTAAATTCATTTGCTGGCACTACTTTCGAAACCAAACCTAATTCCAAACACTCCTGAGCACTTAAGCGCCTACCTGTAGAGCATAGCTCAAAAGCACGTTGTGAACCAACAATTCTTGGTAAGAAATACGAAGAGCCAGCGTCGATAATTAAGCCAATACTGACAAAAATTTCAGACATTGCCGCAGTTTCAGAGGCAATTAATATATCACAAGCCAAAGCCAACGAACACCCTGCCCCTGCAGCGATGCCATTTAATCCCCCAATAATTGGTTTGGGAGAATTTCGCATAGCCAATACCATCGGATTGTAGTTTTTACGTAATGATTCGCTTGGTAGTTTTATATTGCCCAACCCTTCTTTTAAGTCTGCACCAGAGCAAAATGCCTTCTCCCCTTCTGAGGTCAACACCATCACACGAACAGCAGTATCTTCTGATGCCATATTTACGGCTTTGGTTATTTCCTGAATCAGACCAGGATTTAAAGCATGATACACCTCAGGTCGATTGAGCGTAATAAATGCAATAGCATTTTTCACTTCATATTTTAGTAATTCAAACATAGATTTTCTGTTAAAAAGGTTTTACAATCAATGTTTGAAGTTCTAAAAAAATAATTTGTTATGCAAGCATACTATTTAATTTTAGTTTTGATAATTATCTCATACAAAAACTTCAAAATATATGCTCACAATAAAAGCAAAGTGACTGATAAACTAATAGCTAGACCCACTGCTACACCTGCAATAATCTGGGAAAGTGTATGTGCTGCCAACTGTAATCGAGCGGAAAGTAAGAAGCCTCCTAAAATTACTAACGTAGCAAGTGTTCCAAGCAAGTGCGCCTCTGGTAAGTGAATCGCAATACCCAAGATTGCGCCTATAGTTCCTGATATGCCAACAGCATGAGCGGATATTTTCCAGTACAAACTAACAAAAGATACCACCGCAATAGAAAAGGTAATACTGCTCATCAGCACGGCTACTTCAGGGAATTGTTGAATGGATTTTGTATAAAATGCCGTAATAAAGGTGTAAATAATCACGGTAAGAAGATAGGGCAATCGTCGGTCGCGAAGTGTCTGCATATCAAGTGTTTTGATATAGCCTAAACGAAATACGAAATAGATAGAAAGCGCTGGAACAAGGAAGGTTTGAAGAAAAATCAGAATCAAAAGTCCTAATTTAAGACTTAGCATTCCTACTTTGGCTGCACTGTTAAAAAGTTCTAGGTTGGGTATAGCAGCTGGCGCTTGGTAAAAAATAATCCCAAACAACAAGGTTGGCATAACTAAGGGATGTAGTACTACAGAGAGAATATATGCGAGACGAGCGTTCAAAGTCGAATAAAATAAAAGTGAATGATGAATAATTTTCTTGCAACAGCAAATTTAAAACTATTCATCATTCACTTATGATAGACTTGCAATTAAAGTTGTTTACGAAGGCGGGCTACAGGGATATTGAGTTGTTCACGATATTTTGCCACCGTTCTTCGAGCAATATTATATCCTTTTTCGTTTAAGTATTTTTCTAGTTTATCATCCGAAAGCGGATTTTTCTTAGGTTCATTCTCGATCAATTCTTTCAAGATATTTTTCACTTCACGACTTGAAGCATCTTCGCCCGATTCGGTCGAAATACCTTCTGAGAAGAAATATTTAAGCAAATACAAGCCAAATTCTGTTTGTACCGATTTGCTACTCGCTACCCTCGAAACGGTAGAAATATCCATTTCGATTTCGTTGGCGATATCTTTCAATATCATTGGTTTAAGTTTTGACTCATCCCCCGACAAAAAGAACTCCTTTTGATAATCCACAATCGCCTGCATAGTTTTCAAGAGCGTTTGTTGACGTTGTTTGATGGCGTCGATAAACCATTTGGCCGAATCCAGTTTTTGTTTGATAAACGTAACCGTTTCTTTTATTGATTTATTGTTCTTGTCGCTCTTGTCATATGTTTCGAGCATTTCGTGGAATGAAGTACTCACACGCAATTCTGGTGCATTTTTGGAATTCAAGAAAATTTCCAACTTACCATTATTATTCGTCAGAATGAAGTCAGGCATTAAGAACTGCGTCACATTCGAATCATCGTCAGAAGCACCGGGTTTGGGATTCAATTTAGTAATCAAAGAGATAGCTTCCTTCATTGCTTCATCAGTGATACCAAGGCGCTTTTGTATCTTCTCGTAGTGTTTTTTCGAAAATTCATCGAAGTACTCATCTACTATTCGGATAGCATCCTGAATACGTGGCTCGTTTTGGGACTTGCGGTCAAGTTGGAGTAATAGGCATTCCTTCAAATCTCTGGCAGCGATACCCGCTGGGTCGAAAGTCTGAATGGCACGCAAAACCTCCTCGACTTCTTCAATGCTGGTATAAACACCTTGTGTGAAAGCAAGGTCGTTTACGATGGCCTGCATTGGACGTCGAATATAGCCATCGGCTTCAATTGAACCGATGATTTGTTTTCCAATAGTTTCTTTTGTTTCGTCTAATCGAAGAAAACCGAGCTGAGTGTTGAGATGGTCTGTTAAACTTTCCACCATCATGATTGGCATTTCTTTTTCTTCTTCTTCCCCTCCGTTTCCGTCACCTTGCATTTTGTAGCCACTATAATCATCATGGAGGTAGGAGTCTATATCCAAATCTCTGTCCTCATAATCAGCAAATTCATCTTCTTTATAGTCGTCGAATTCTTCATCAAATTCTTCCTTTTGCTCTTGGACGTCATTATCCATCTCCATGCCTTCTTCCAAAGCTGGATTTATCTCAAGCTCCTCCTCAATTCTAGCCGCCAGCTCAAACGTTGGAATTTGTAAGAGCTTTATAAACTGAATTTGTTGTGGTGATAGTCGCTGCTGAAGCGACTGGTTTAAGGATAGTTTTTGCATATTTTATGACATGTAAGGATTACTGTAGAAACATCCATCAAGTTTGGTATAAGGTTTGAGGACGGTCTTTCTTTTCACCCTCTATCAACAATCTTGCCAATTTGCTCGATAAAAATAATTAAGATGTTTGACAAATCCCAAATACAAATAATCATTTTACATAAAAATCTGTAAAACAGAAACTTACATTTTCAAACTTTTTTCGACCACTTACAAAAAACTTATGAAAAGCCATTCATCATTCGGTAATTGACAGAATTGTAAGTAATTTTGAATAGTAGGTAACCAAAATGGCAATCCTATTTACTAAAATACTTACGTATGGAGGTATAAAGAAGATTTATTCAAATACATTTTGTAAAACTAGACAATGCAAATCAAACAAATCTTAGCAGAAGCAGCTGTAGGCTCAGAAATTACAGTAAAAGGCTGGGTAAGAACCAAGCGTGAATCTAAAAACGTAACTTTCATTAATATCAATGATGGTTCGGTTATTCACAATATCCAAGCTGTGGCTGAGGCAGGTGTTTTGAATGAGGAAACTCAAAAACTCATTACAACGGGTGCATGTGTAGCCATTACAGGAACTTTAATCGAGTCACAAGGTTCAGGTCAAAAAGTAGAATTACAAGTAAAATCTGCACTTGTATATGGTACTGCCGACCCTGAGAAATACCCATTACAACCTAAAAAACACTCATTGGAGTTTTTGAGAGAAATTGGTCACTTGCGTCCTCGTACAAATACATTCTCAGCAATCCTTCGTGTTCGTCACACTTTGGCATATGCCATTCATAAATACTTCAACGACAATGGTTTCTTCTATCTTCATACTCCAATCATTACTGGTTCGGATGCTGAAGGTGCAGGCGAAATGTTTCGTGTAACTACGCTCGATCCTAAGAATCCACCATTGAACGAAGATGGGTCTGTTAACTACAAAGAAGACTTCTTTGGTCGTGAAACAAATCTAACGGTTTCGGGTCAGTTGGAAGGTGAATTAGGCGCTATGGCGTTATCAAAAGTTTATACTTTTGGTCCTACTTTCCGTGCTGAAAACTCAAACACGGCTCGTCACTTGGCTGAGTTCTGGATGATTGAGCCAGAAGTTGCGTTCTATGAATTAGAAGACAACATGGCTTTGGCTGAAGATTTTACTAAGTATGTTATCAAGTATGCGCTTGACAACTGTTATGATGACTTGGTATTCTTGGAAGGTCGCTTGAAAGAAGAAGAGAAAAATAAGAAACAAGAAGAACGTTCAGAACTGGCGCTTATTGAGAAATTGAAATTTGTGATTGACAATGATTATGTCAAGTTGACATATACCGAAGCAATCCAAATCTTATTGAGCTCAAAACGTCATAAAGAAGGTAAATTCCAATATCCTGTAGCTTGGGGTATCGACTTGCAATCTGAGCATGAGCGTTATTTGGTAGAAAAACACTTCAAAAAACCAGTTATCTTAACCAACTATCCGAAAGACATCAAAGCTTTCTACATGAAGTTGGATGAAGTAACTGATAATGTTCCTGGGCAAACTGTACGCGCAATGGACGTATTATTCCCAGGTATTGGTGAGATCATCGGTGGTTCGCAACGTGAAGATAACTACGAAAAATTGGCACAACGTTGTCAAGAAGTAGGTATTCCAATCGAATCAATTTGGTGGTACTTAGAAACTCGCCAGTTTGGTACAGCACCACACGCTGGTTTCGGTATTGGTTTCGAACGTTTGGTGATGTTTGTAACGGGTATGACCAATATCCGTGACGTAATTCCTTTCCCTCGTACGCCAAAAACTGCTGAATTCTAGGAACTAGTTAGTAGTTATACGTATATCTGTTATTAGAAAATAACCCGAAAGATATATCTTGTATGCTACAGAAATAAATAACGTTAAAGGTTGTGCTGATGTTTGAAAAAATGTCGGCACAACCTTTTTTACTATTCAGCATGTCAATCATTTATGTGAAAATGAATATCTTTATTACAGCTTACACTTCAGAGTCGACACACGTATTTAAACCCTTTTTTTAATATGAAAAAAATTATACTAACCTTTTCCCTCATCATAGGAATTACAGCAACACTATCTGCTCAGTCTGCCGACGAAACTGCAGTAAAGGCGGTCATCGACCAACTATTTACTGGTATGCAAAAGCATGATACAACTATGATTAAAGCAGTTTTTCACCCATCTATCCGAATGCAATCGATAGGAATGAGTCGTAAAACACAACAAATGGAACTTACTACCGAAAATGGAATTGCAGATTTTGTCAAACAAATTGGCTCACTTCCTGCCAGTTTGGCAATTGAAGAAAGGTTATTGAGCTATGAAATCAGAATTGATGGGCAGATGGCAACCGCTTGGACTCCCTATGAATTTTATGCCAATGGTAAATTTAGTCATTGTGGCGTTGATGCCTTCCAGCTTTTCAAAACTCCAGAAGGTTGGAGAATCATCGCACTAGCAGATACTCGTAGAAAAGATTGTGGCAAGTAAGTATTAATGCTGAGTTGTGAATTAAGAATTGTGAATTTAATTTCTAATTATTAGCATTTAACCGTATCACCTAGTTCGAGACTTAGTCTCGGACTAGGTGATACGGTTGTAGAGATACAGTGCATTGCGTATTTGCAATTTAGACATATCGATTTAATAGCATTAATTTAGTAGGTCAGTTCAGGGGACTGGCCTTTTTTTAGTTATTTTGCGAGGGAAACACCTTATTAAAGGTCTTTAACTATTAACTATCCCATGATTCAATTTCTCAAATTTTTCAAAAGTCTTACTTATGCTTTTCAGGGCTTAGGAATGTTGCTGAAAGAAAATAACTTTCGGATACATCTGCTAATTTTCGGCTTTGGGCTTTTGTTTGGCTGGTTTTTCGATATTAGCATTACCGAGTGGCTGTTTGTGGTATTGGGCAACGGACTGGCAATTGCCTCAGAAGGGTTTAATTCCGCGATTGAAGCGGTTGTGGATTTGGCATCTCCAGACTTTCATCCTTTAGCCAAAAAAGCCAAAGATATCGCTGCTGGCTCGGTTTGGATAACGGCCATGGCTTCTATGATTTGCCATATTATTATCTTTTTACCTAAAATCATCACTTTTATCGAAAGCCTAATATAGAAGAGGGAGCATAATATACGCCCCCTTTCTTTATCGCTCATTCATTTATCCATAAAATGCTTATTTCTTTTTTCGTACGTTTTTCCAAATAAAATACCCTCCCAAAAGCACCAGTACCACGACTACTCCTATGATTAATTTGGTCCATACTAAGGGATCAACATGTTCCTCCTCGGTGATTACCACTAATTGATTGGCCTTCTGATTTTTGAGTACTTGCTTGTATCCCCCCGTCCAATGCACAATAATTTCGTCGACCTGTGTTGCATTCCCAAGTCCGAAATGGGCAAATGTGGCGTTTTGAGACAAATGGCTAGAACCCCCACCGTCTATTTCACGAATATAATGCTTACCACCAACTACAATTTCCACTTTAGAACCCAAACCATGCGTTTCGGCTTGAATACCTTTCAAGGCAATTTTTATCCAATTTCCTTTTGCGCCATCATTGCGATACAAATGGGTAACCGACTCTGTTGGGAAATTGGGTAATACAGGCTTTTGATTAACCACTAGTAAATCCAAGTCGCCATCGTTGTCATAATCTAACATAACCGAACCACGACCAATGCCGTAGTCATTTATACCTTTGAGACCAGCCAAGTCGGTATATTTACCATTGTTATTCTCGAAATAAAAATCGCCCATTGGTACACAATTAGGATTCAAGTCGCCATTGACCACAAACAAATCTAGGTCGCCATCGTGATCAAAATCAGCAAAATTTGCGCCCCAACTAATCGTGATTGTATTCAGACCAGCCTCTGCGGTTTTGTCAGAAAATGGTTTCCCTGCACCATTATTTATCATCAGCTTATTAAACCGAATATTGGTAAAAAAATAGTCCATCAAACCATCATTATTATAATCACCAACGGCAGTACCCATCGAATTAATTTTCAAATCCATCCCCAATTTAGGCGCAACGTCATTGAAATAACTCATAGGATATTGGTTGTCCAACAACAAGTTTGGGGTCTTTTTGTACCCAAAATCATGGTTGACAATCAAGTCTTGATCGCCATCGTTGTCATAATCGGTAAAAACACCTCCAAAACCAAAACCTTTATGCGAAAGTCCGTAGTTTTTGTATTCATCTTTAAAACCTTTGCCCTGTTGGTTAATCAACAAATTACCCTCTCCTATTTGATTGGCACCAACTATCATCGAGGCATTGATGGTACTCAAATCGCCTGGGTATTGGGTAAAATAATTTCCAACGTATAAATCGGGATATCCATCAGCATTGACATCACCAAAATTGGCTCCAGTACTAAACGAATACAGTTCGCCTAATCCATATTCTTTGGTAGCATCTCTGAAAGTATTGTTTTTATTATTCAAAAAAAGCAAATTGATTTCTCGGGGAATAATCTTTTTGGTACCTTTTGAAGTAATCGTCGTAATATATAAATCTACCCAACCATCACGGTTTACGTCGGCGGCGACTGCTCCTTGTGTTAGATAATTTCGAGTTTTGGTAAGCCCTGATTTTGTATAAATATTGGTAAAAGTTCCGTTTCGATTATTGAGATACAATACGTCATCGGCTTTACCACCAGCGATAAAAATATCGTCGAAGCCATCATTATTGATGTCAATCACACACGCTCCACCACCCAAAAACCCTTCGAACACTTCGAACTGGTGATTGATACCTGCTTGTTTTGACACTTCCGTAAACATTTTTTGCGCTTGAATAATAGTAGTGCTCGCAAGAAACACTATTCCTAATTTTAGTAAAGGTTTAATCATAGAAATTTGCTTAAAGACATGAAAGAGAGTAGCCTTGATAGGACATAAAATTCATCCAATTGGCTACAAAAGAATCACCTTGCAATGGTATCATTGCAAACCATAATCTATCCTGAAATCAGTAGAACGCCAAGGCTGGCCAATGTGAGCATTATGAATAAGACTGAACGTCTCATTCAAATATCAAGTAGTTTAACAATAGCTCATTGGGTTAATTACTAGTGGTAGGTGTCAAACTTGAGCTATGTAAGGCATTTTATTATTTATACTTGTAGGTAACTAGAGGTTATTAGAAGGAACTCAAAAGCAAACTTCAGCTTTTACTATTCCTTTTTATAGAGGCTTTTTTGCCATATTAGGCTATTGATATTTTCTCCAATTTCTTTTCCCTTTTGCAAGCCTGCATTGTTGTCCATCGGCGTATGAATACCTCCGTAAAAACGAGAGTTGGCAACTTCGTTGGCAACATCCCAAAGCGCATTAAATGTACGAGCTTTAAACTCCACATTTCTCAGTCCATCGGGTTTTCGACCTACGTGTGAGTCATCAGTGATAGTGATAGAATTACCATATAAATTACCCAAAACGGTAGCAGTTGCAGCCGCTTGAATAGCATGACCTGATGGGAAAGCAGGAAATGGTGGATCTGGCCAAAATGACTCCCAGAACTTATCGATATACTTTGGAATAAACGTATTAGGACGCTCAGTAAAAAACTCATATTTCCATTTCCAACAATTCACAAATGCATCTGCAACTCCTATACCTACACGGGCATACGTTTCGGCACACTTAATGAGCGGAGGATTGATTTTCTTTATCACTAGCGTTGCGATATAATACGAGTGCCCAGGAGGAGTAAAAGTTTCGTCTGGATCATCTCCCCACCATACAGCAGCTTCCTTCTGTTGTTGGGTCAAGGCATTGCGCTGGCGATAAACCGCCAAAAACTGTTGATAGTATTCTGATTGAGGCACTGAGTCAAAAGGAATGGGCTTTGGTGCCGCAATTTTATGATCTGATACTAAAAATGTGCGGTTTTTACCCCAATCTGGATGTAATGGCGAACGACTAAAAGATTGACTATAGAGTGGAGGTTGCCATCCTCCTAGTTTTTGAGGATAGACTCTTTTTTTATCAAAATTTTTAAAATAACCTTCATTTCCTCCATCTGTTTTTGACCACTCGAATATCTTTTCTGCGACTTCACGACCGTAAGCAATAGAGCGTTTTGTAATTTCTGGGTCAGTAATATCCTTAGAGCGTACTTCTAACAGAGCATTTTCGAGTGAATCTATTTGAGCTTTATTGATTTCAGAAGTTTGTTTGTAAAGCGCCTTGATGATAGATGCCTGTGAGGCGTTGAGCGCAACAATCCAATCGTATTTTTGATTGGGCTGAGGCATAGGCAAGCTTTGTAGACTATCCAACTGACCTGCCATTGAGGCATACGTTTGGTCGCTATGCACCACAGATTCGTACATGGTAAGACCGATATAACCGAGACATCTGGAAGCATAGGTTGGCGAGTTTCCAGGGGTATTTTTAGTAATATACAAAGCCATATCCGACCAGCGAGTGGCATAGTCTTGCTCTGTAATTTTCTTTTGAAAAAACTGACAACTCATACAAAAGCCAACTAAAGCAACCGCTACTATCCCGTTGAGAATACCCAAGCTTTTCATTGAAGATTTCATGTTTTATAAATTTATGTTGAAAGAGGAAAAGTCAAACGCTTTCTACTTAATAGTAAAACTCCAATATTGACTGATTAGTGCACAATATATGTATATTTTATATTGTTAAAATCATAAAGTGAAATAAATCATTGAATTAGTGGTAAAGCATCTCCAGAGATGTAAAACGATTTAACCAAATTAGGCAGTCATTTCTGACTGCCTAATTGATATTTGGATTAGGGATAGGATTAATTCGAATATCCAGGGTTTTGTATCAACTTAGTATTACGTAATACCTCGTTACGACTCAACGCACGATAGTACATTTTGTCGTTCCAAGTACGAGTTTCGTTAGAGGTATTATCCTCTACTGAATAGCTATAATTATAACGATTCTTATCGAATTTATAGGTAGCAGGCGCCGTCATACCCGGTTTAAGTTTAGCCTCAACGTGGATAGATTTTACCCCTCTTCCTAAGGTAGAAGCTGCAATCATCCAACGACGTGCATCATGATAACGATGCTCTTCATAAGACAACTCGATACGTCTTTCATTTCTCAAACGGTCACGCAAAGCAGTACCTTTGTCATTTACAGCAGGCATACCTGAGCGGAAACGAATTTTATTGATCCACTTTAAAGCTTCCGCTTCATCGCCAGTTTCGATACTTGCTTCAGCATAACTCAATGCCATTTCTGTGTAACGAATAAACGGCCATGGAATCACCTGTGCAGAAGATTGATTATCAGCCAATGCTGGGTTTGGATCGATAAACTTGCGAGTGTAATAGTGCGTACGGCTACCATTCCAGTTTTCTACAGCAGACTCACGTGTATCAATACCATTTAACAATCCTCCTTTTCCGTCATCATAATAACCTGTCTGAATCTGGTTAGCAGGATCTAATGCACTAACATCGGCAGGGCGAGGCTTCCAAGGTGCTCCATCATACAATACCGAAGCATAGAAACGTGGGTCACGATTTTCGTAAGGAGCTGCCTTATGTGTAGCATTATTCCAGTCAAATTTGGTACCATCCATCATTTCATAGTCATCAACTAATTGCTGGATTGGCGTATTACCTGCCCAGTTGTGATAACCGTTTGGTCCGTTGTTGATACCATAGTGAATACCTCCCAATGGCCAGTTGTCTTCTTGAGTATACAAGGCTGTATGTGTACGTTGGAATAATAACTCAGAGGCAGCAGCTGGATCAGCCACAGCACTCTGACCACCCATTGCGATGGCATTATAGTTATTTTTACCTTCTTCAGCAGATACTGGCGCTGTCAAATTCAATTTGTAACCCGTAGTAGCATCTAATACTGCCTTTGCAGCAGCTTTTGCCGCTTGCCAACGTGCAGCACGGTCGCCAGAAGGGTATGCTAACAAATCAATATTTTGATATGAAGCTAACACTGGCGATTTTGCCTTTGCCGTAGGACCATCATGCAAATCACTCGCTGCATACAACAATACACGAGCTTTTAATGCCATCGCTGACAACTTAGTAGCACGACCTGGGGTAGACGGTTTGCCATCCAAAAGTTTGATAGCGTTGTCCAAATCACTCACGATAAACTTCACACACTCATCATACGAGCTTCTTGCTACCGTATAATCTTCGTTCAAACCGTAAGATTTACTAATCAAAGGTACACCACCATAAAAACGGAGTAATTGTTGATAGTAATAAGCACGCAAGAAATATGACTCACCAATTAAGCGATCTTTTAGTGTAGCGTTGGTAAAAGTAGCTGTTGGTAAATTTTCTAATGCTACGTTTGCCTCACGAATCGCAAGATACATTTTATCCCAACCGTAGGTATCACTCACCCAAGCAATGTTGTTTGGACTTTCAGTACCTTCAGTAAAGGTGTTGATGTTACGACCAGCGTGCGTAAACATCGCTTCATCGGTGTAAGCCGCCAAAGCTTGCTCTTCGAAACCACCATATCCTAAGAAAGAGTACACATTAAAAACAAAAGCCTCCGAAAGTGGTCCATCAGCCCATGTTGCAGCACTCGATATTTTATCTAAGGGTTTGGTATTCAAAAATTCTTGATCACAAGATAAAGTAAGCCCCATCAGAGCAGCGAATAAGCCTACTTTTATACTAAATTTCTTCATGTTAAATTACGTTTTTAGAAGGTTAGACTCAAACCTGCATTTATCACACGTGATTGTGGGTAGTACACACCACCTTGAGCAGTCGCCTCTGGGTCAAAGATTTTGTTTTTGTCAATTGTCAACAAATTCAAGGCATTGACATAAACTCTCAAACTTCCTAATTTTAACTTCTCAGTAATATTACTTGGAAAATTATAGCCTAATTCGATGTTCTTCAAACGAACATAGTTTTTACTAAATAGGTAATAGGTATTGTTACCGTAGTTACCGCCAGTAAAGTAGGTATCTCCTCTACTTGCCAAACGTGGGTCTACACTACTTGGGTTGTCTACTGACCATCTGTGATCATAAGAGTACTTCAAATAGTTACCAATATCACCCGATTCAGTTTGAATACGAATAGCCGCACCCATTGCACCTTGGAACAATACACTCACATCAAAGCCTTTGTAACGTACATCGAATGTAGCACCGAAGTTGAAAGTCGGAGTAGAGTTTTGGTCTAATCTTACTTGGTCATCACCGTTGATTTTACCGTCGCCATTTACATCTTTAAATTTCATGTCACCAGGAATCAATTTTGATGTTACAGCAGAATAATCAAGTTTGTTTGCATCAATTTCTGCAGTGTTTTTGAATACACCATCATATTCATATACCAAGTAGCCGTTTATTGGCTTACCTTCTTGTAACTGGTAGCTAGGCGCGCCAGGTACTTCGTCCATAAATACTACTTTGTTTTTAGCATAACCACCATTAACAGCCGCTCTAAAAGTTAAATCTTTTGACGCTTTGCCATTATAGCCTACGTTGAATTCAAAACCACGGTTTTCAACAATACCTGCGTTTACTGGAGGTAACAAAGAGTTGATACCTGAAGATGCTGGCGTAGAACCTGTTTTTTGAATCAAGATTTGATCTCTTCTATTGTAGAAGTATTCAAATGTTAGGTTAATCTTGTTATTTAAGAATGACCCATCGAGACCAATGTTATAGTTATTAGCACGTTCCCAAGTAAAGTTAGGGTTTGCTAAAACTGTCTCGTTCAAAGTAGTTACCACTTGGTTGTTGATAGGATATTGTCCAAAACCAAATGTCGACAAGTAAGCATATTCTTGCAATTGGTTATTGAAGAATACTTGGTCGTTACCCATTTGACCATAAGAAGCACGAAGTTTCAAATTGTCAACACCTTTTACTTTGAAGAAATCTTCGTTAGAGATATTCCAACCTACTAACACCCCTGGGAAGAAACCAAAACGATGAGCACCTGGGAATATATAAGAACCATCATAACGCCAAATGTATTCTAATAAATATCTCTCCTTGTAGTTGTATTGCACACGGCCATAATAACCCAAACGAGCACGGTTGTAAGCACTACCTCCTGTATTCTGTTGCAAAGAACCACCTGCAAACAACTGGTCAACAGCCGAAGAAATATAGTTACGTCTGTAAGCAAAGAAATTATCTCCATCGAAAGTCTCACGAGTTACACCAGCCAAGAAGCTCAAGTTATGATCTGCACCAAATTTCTTGTCATAGTTAATCATGGCAGTCAAGTTGGTATTCAAAACGTTGCTATATGATTGGTTCAAACGAGGATCTGTAAAGTTTGAACGAATCGCACCTACCAACAATGGCGTTACGCCATCTGATTGATAGGTTTGTTTGTCCCAATAGTACAACATCCATGGTGTTTGCCAAGTCTTACTAGTTTGGCTGTTTTTGTCAATCGCACCCGATAATGTAACCTTCAAACCATCCACCCAAGGGTTAGTCAAAACTACCGAACCGTTAGATTGCACGTAGTCAGTTGGATTGTCCACATAACCTGTAGCATTCGTAGTAATCACATAAGGGTTTTGACCATTTTCAATATCTGGACCTGGTAAACCATTTGGCCAAACTTCTGGCTCAGTCGGACGACCACGCATCAACATACGGAAAATAGAACCCGCACTTTCAGTTGGATATCTACGTTGTTCACGACGCACCATGATACCCAAGTTTGCACTAATGTACTTGTTGATTTTGGCATCAAGGTTTGTTCTGAAATTGTATTGGTGGTAGTTAGTAGCTGAGTTTTTGTAATAGGCATCTTGTGAAACATAGCCCAAAGAAGCCATATAACGCATATTTTCAGAACCACCCGACAATTGTAAGTTATGACGGCTTTGTGGAGTCCAAGTTTTGAAGGCATCACCAAACCAGTCAGTATTTGGATAACGCCAAGGGTCTGAACCATCAGCAAATTTCTTCACAGCGTCTGGGCTATAGTTGGCATTGATTGTACCTACTCCTGCAGTTGGAGACTTGTACGTACCAGTGTTTTGAATGCTTTGCCACGCAGCTCCCCACTCTCCTGCTGGAATGTTTTTATAAATCGGAAGCTCATTCATGATTTTAGCATACTCCGCCGCACTAGACATTTGAGGAACTCTTGTTGGCTGAGCCCATCCAAGGTTCATATCATAAGTAATCGTTGGCTTACCAGTTTTACCTCTTTTGGTTGTTACCAAGATAGCACCGTTTGCTGCACGAGCACCATAAATCGCCGCCGAAGCATCTTTCAAAACCGAAATCGATTCGATGTCACGTGGGTTCAAACGACCCAAGCCACCGTCACGATCAGGAATACCATCAATTACCACAAGTGGGCTACTGTTACCAAGGGTATTTGTACCACGAATCGAGATATTAGCACCATCGTTTCCTGGCTCTCCACTTTGTTGGATAACCACCAAACCTGGCAAACGACCTGCCAATGAGTTCGAAAGATCCACTGCTGGTGACTTCAAAATTTTCTCACCTTGTACAGCAACAACAGCACCTGTAACAGTTACTTTTTTCTGCGTACCGTAACCTACTACCACAACCTCCTCAAGAGACTTAACATCGGTAGCAAGCGCAACGTCTACAACAGAACGACTATTCACAGATACTTCTTGGGAAATAAACCCAACTGAGGTAATAACTAAGATCGCAGATTTGCCAGCATTAACGGAGTACACACCATTGACATCGGAAGTAGTACCGACGCTAGTGCCCTTCACTAAAATGTTGACCCCGGGCAAACCTTGACCTTTGTCATCAGTGATTTTTCCTTTTACACTTTGGGCAAGTGTATTAGCAAAAACCATAAAAATGAACCCCAAAGTCAGAAAACAAATTCTCCGACTCTGATGCTTCCACTGAGTAGAATTAATCATAATTTTTTATGTTATGGAATTGTAATGGGATTGGAATAAATACACGTAGGTATTGAGGCAATGCTCAATCTTGAACACGCAATCGTCCGAAATTTTCATAGTTATAATTACTTTAGATAGATATGGTCAAGCCATCATGCACAAGCTCGCCTGTTGTACGAAAGTGGGGTCTATGCACTCTCATACTTTTAACAAAGTAAGAAATAGTTGTACTTTTTATACCCATACAATTACTCACAAAATTGAGAATTATTTTATTTTTTTTGATTAAATGAGGAAATAAGGCTGTGCAAACATTTGCACAAAAAGAATAAAATTTATCACAAAACAACCAATCAGTCTGCATACTTATTGATTAGTGTTAATATAGTACGATAAAAGAGGAATATATCTGAAAAATGCAGTTAAAAAAAGTATATAATCAATCACAAGAAAACTCCATTTTATTTATAAAAACAATAAAATAGTGAAATTTTAAATATTTTTATAAACCATTACTCCACTACATTTTGAGGAAGCATTCATTTTTAGGAAAAATGGAAAATATGCGTAGCACAAGCTCTTTTTTGTTCTCATTATTATGCAATCTTTGAAGTATTTGTGAATCCGACATTTTCCTTATTTTTCTGAATATCTTCTTTAAAAAAGTCGAGAAAATTAGGTAGTTTTCAGTAGTTGTAACCCTTAAGAAACAAGTAGCTCGCCAATCCAAAGTGGCTCAATAACTTATTAATTAACAAAATCTAAATCAAGCAGACCCTTTACAATCGTCTATTTAACAAGCATGAAAATTTTTTCCTATACAACCTTCCTTTTCTTCTGTACAAGTATTCTCATGAGTTGTGCAGATACCTCTCAATCCACTTCAGAAGATTCGTCTCCCGAAGGACTTTTTACCTTACTGCCAGCTGAAAAAACTCATGTCGATTTCCAAAATGTAATAGACGAAGGTCTCAACACTAACGTACTCATGTACGAGTACTTCTATAATGGTGGAGGTGTTGCTGTGGGTGATGTCAATGGAGATGGCTATGATGATTTATATTTTACAAGTAATATGAATGAAAACAAGCTCTATTTGAATAAAACTCAAATGGAGTTTCAAGATATTACCGCCCAAGCTGGTGTAGCAGGTCGCCAAGGTCCTTGGAAGACTGGCGTTACGATGGTGGATATTAATGGCGATGGCAAGCTAGACATTTATGTATGTCATTCGGGCAATCTTCGTCCAGAAAAGAAAGCCAACGAGCTTTTTATCAATCAAGGAAATGATGCTAACGGTATTCCAACATTTTCGGAGGAGGCTGCAAGATATGGCTTAGATAGTCCTGCATCGAGCACAAATGCTTATTTCTTTGATGCCGACAAAGATGGCGACCTTGATCTTTTTCTCCTAAATCATAATATCAAATCGCTTCCAGTACTCAACTTGTCCGATACTGCCGAGTTACTCAAGGTTGATGACTCAGTGAGTGGGTCAAGATTCTATACCAATGAAAAGGGATTTTTTAGAGATATTACGGGTCAGGCAGGCATTCAAAGTTCGGCTCTTTCATACGGTCTAGGAGCAGGTATTGCCGACTTTAACCAAGATGGCTGGCCAGATATTTACGTAAGCAATGACTATGCAGTGCCTGATAGATTGTATCTCAATAATCAAAAAGGAGGATTTGCAGAGGTAAGTCTTGAGCAATTGGGACATACTTCTAATTTTTCGATGGGCAACGATGTAGCTGATATCAACAATGACTTATTGCCAGATATTTTTACCTTAGACATGTTGCCAGAAGACAATCGTCGTCAAAAATTACTGATGGCTCCCGACAACTATTACAAGTTTGATTTGAGCGTACAATCGGGTTTTCATCATCAGTATATGCGCAATATGTTACACCTCAACAACGGAAATGGCTCTTTTAGTGAAATAGGACAAGTATCAGGAATTTCGAATACCGACTGGAGTTGGTCGGCGCTTTTTGCAGATTATGACAACGATGGCTGGAAAGACTTGTATGTAACCAATGGCTATTTGCACGACTATACCAATTTGGACTTTTTGAAATATATGGATGATTTCATTAAACAAAAACAAGGCGGTTTTCAGCGTGAAGATGTATTAGAATTAGTCAAAAAAATGCCTTCTTCCAATGTTAGCAATTATATGTTTCGCAACAAAGGTAATCTCCAATTTACCAATTTATCAGACAAATGGGGCTTGAGTCGTCCTTCGAATAGCAGTGGCGCAGCCTACAGCGACCTCGATAAAGATGGCGATTTGGATTTAGTGGTCAATAACATCAATCTTCCTGCCTTCATATACCTGAATGAAAGCAAGCAAAAGTCTGAGAATCACTACCTCAACATCCAGTTTAAAGGAAATGCACCGAACACGATGGGAATCGGCACAACGGTCAGGATATACGCTTCAGGCAATTCGCAACACCAAGAGCAAATGCCTACCCGCGGCTTTCAATCCAATGTGAGTTTTGAGTTGCACTTTGGATTAGGAAAATCACAAACAATTGACTCACTGAAAGTTACTTGGGCAAGTGGTAAAGTACAAGTATTGAAAAATGTGAAAGCAGACCAAGCCTTAGTTTTGGAAGAAAAAAATGCGATAGATATTAGCCCAAAACAATCGGAGGTTAATACTTATTTTGTCGAAACTAGTTCCCCTATCCAAAGCGCAGCAGCAACTATCGTTCAAAATGATTTCAAGCGTCAGTCGCTACTCACACAAGCGATGTCATTTGTTGGACCAGTCATGATTAAAGCCGATGTGAATCAAGATGGACTGGAAGACGTATTTGTAGGTGGGTATTTTGGAAAAACCAGTGAGCTATTTATCCAAAATAAAGCCAATGGGTTCAGCAAGCAAAGCATTGCTACCAAAACCAATGCAGATATCAGCGATGCTACTTTCTTCGATGCCAATGGCGATGGAAAAGTTGATCTATATGTGGCGTATGGCGGATATCGCAATTTTACCGAAAATGATCCATTGCTTCAAGATCAGCTATATATCAACAATGGAAAAGGCGGATTTACCTTAAGTACCTCTGCCCTACCCAATATGCCAATCAGTACGGGTTGTGTACGAGTGGGCGATGTCAATCAAGACGGAAAACCTGATTTATTTGTAGGTGGAAGAGTAATTCCTGGCAGATACCCAGAAACACCACGAAGTTATATCCTTATCAACCAAGGTAATGGCACTTTCAAAGATCAAACCCCAGCAGAATTACAAAAAATTGGTATGGTGACAGACGCCGCGTTTGTGGATTTGAATCAAGATAAAAAGCAAGAATTGCTTGTTGTAGGCGAATGGATGCCCATTTCTGTATTTACCATTCAAGGTAGTAAAAGTGTAAATGAGACTGACAAATACTTTGATAAAAATTATCAAGGTTGGTGGAATAAAATCGTCGTTGAGGACTTCAACGGTGATGGTAAGCCAGAAATCTTAGTGGGAAATCAAGGTTTGAATAGTCAGTGTAAGGTTAGTTTTAAAGAACCTGCCGAACTGTATTTCAAAGATTTTGACCAAAATGGGACCGTCGACCCAATTTTGTGTACTTACGTTCAAGGGAAGTCATATCCTTATCTTACCCGCGACGAATTGCTTGAACAACTTACCATTAAGCGTAAAAAATTCACGAGCTACGACAGTTATGGAGATGCCACGTTAAAAGATATTTTTGACGACAAAGAACTAGAAGGCGCCGAAAAGTTAACAGCCAATTATCTCAAGACAGGATATTTTACCTTGAATGCACAAGGTAAATTTGAAGAAAAAGCGTTACCGATAGAAGCACAATTTGCACCAGTGTACAACCTGTTGGTATTAGACTACAACAAAGACGGTAAAAAAGATTTATTGCTTGCAGGTAATCAAAATATCACTCGACTCAAATTTGGAAAATCTGATGCCAATTATGGTTTACTCCTACAAGGCGATGGAAAAGGGAACTTTGTAAGCATTCCACAAAACAAGTCAGGTCTGAAAGTCAAAGGCGACGTTCGGTCGGTGCTACAACTAAATCAAACGATAGTTTTGGGTATCAATCAGCAAGCACCAAAGGCATATAAGATTCAATAAGAAAAAACATAAGTCATCCCTAATTTAGTGATTGAATGAGTGATTAATTTAAAATTTATATTCTAGTTGCAGAGACGCAATGCATTGCGTCTCAAGCAGAGGAATAATCCACGGGGTAACATCAAAAAAGCGGTCGGAAAATGTTTTCCGACCACTTTTTTGATGAAAACTTAGAGAACAAACTCAACCTTAGAATTCGGGATGACTCATTTTTGAGAAAAAGTAAATTCAAAGCTAATTTCTTAGTCCTTTACTTAAGTAAGGGTGTAGAATTAGATTTGAATTATGTGTTTAGGCAATTGGCAACAGGCACAAGGCAAAGAGTTTTAACATGTTTTTAATAACCAAAGACATGCTTTTTTCCAACGCCGAAAGCCGATACCTGAAAGCCTAAGGCTCAAAAATCAAATTCTATTTTGCCCACTAACTTAAGTATTCAAGCTAAATAATGAGCTGTGAATTTCGCAATGCTTTACATGCAAAACTCAGCATTCATACTTAATACAACACCCATGTATCTTTGGAGCCTCCGCCTTGTGAGGAGTTAACCACCAAGGAGCCTTTGCGCAATGCTACACGCGTCAATCCTCCCGGGATTACTTGTACACCATTTCCGTAAAGGATATAAGGGCGTAAATCCACGTGACGACCTTCTGCATGATCATCTATCAAGCAAGGTACGCGCGACAATGAGATAGTTGGTTGAGCGATATAGTTTCTTGGGTTTTCCTTGATACGTTTTTTAAACAATTCTTGTTCTTCCTTCGTAGATTTCGGACCAATCAACATACCATAGCCACCAGCTTCATTTGCTTCTTTGACTACCAATTTTTCAATATTTTCCAATACATATTTACAGTCATCATCCTCGCCACAAATATAGGTCTCTACATTTGGAATAATTGGCTCTTCGCCTAAGTAGTATTTAATGATACGAGGTACATAAGCATAAATTACCTTATCGTCGGCTACACCTGTTCCTGGGGCATTGGCAAGCGCTACACGACCAGCTTTGTACACGTCCATCAAACCTGGGATACCAATCAAAGAATGAGGGTTAAAGGTTTGTGGATCTAAGAAGGTATCATCGATACGACGGTAAATCACATCAACAATTTGGAAACCTTTGGTTGTACGCATTTTTACATAACCATCATGCACCACTAAGTCACGGGTATCTACTAGCTCCACACCCATTTGTTGTGCCAAATATGAGTGCTCAAAATACGCAGAGTTATAAATCCCTGGCGTAAGTACAACAATCGTTGGATTGGGACGGTCGCTGATGTATTGTAACATTTGCAACAAACGTGTTGGATAATCCGAAATTGGCTGCACTCGTGTTTTACCAAGTACTTCAGGGAAAGTACGCTTCAATAGCTCACGGTTTTCAAGCATATAACTTACTCCCGAAGGACAACGCAAGTTATCTTCCAAAACCATAAACTCACCATCATCGCCACGAATCAAATCGGTACCCGTGATATGAATCCAAATACCCTTGGGAGGTTTTAAGCCAATACATGGCTTCAAAAAGTTTTTCGAAGACTCGATTAACTCACGTGGAACCACGCCATCATTCAAGATTTTTTGGTCGTTATAAATATCGTCCAAAAACATGTTCAATGCTGTAATACGCTGTACTAAACCTTTTTCGGTTTTGGCCCAGTCGTCGGCAGCTACTACCCTTGGAATAATATCCACGGGCATGATACGCTCAGTACCTTCGTTTTCAGAATACACGTTAAAAGTAATGCCCAAGGCCATCAACGAACGCTCAGCCGCTTGATGACGACGAAGAAATTCCTCTACGCCCAATTGCTCGGCACGCTCTTTGAAGGCTTCATATCCTATTCGTACATTTCCTTCTGCATCGAACATTTCATCGTAAAATCCTTCTGTATTGTAATTGTTGAAGCTAAAGTTCATAGGCTATCTTTTAGTGTTTTGTTCAGAACGTAAAACCTAATTTATTAAAATTATATTTTGTTTCAAAATTGATTTACCAAACAATATTTTGAAAACAACAAATTTATAGTACTTTTTAAATGGGAGATTATAAATAAAAAAGAATCCCTTTTAAAAATAAGTATTTTTACTTACTATATTTTTTTGAGTATTTTGAACTGAATCTTTTTTCAATCTCAAAAAGCCTCTAATACAGCCTTTACCATTCCATCTAATGATTTATTATCAATCCATCGTACTACCATTACCAAGTCATGGTCTGGGTCGACATAAACCATGTTGGTGCCATTGCCCAAATGATAATACACGTTTGGCGAAGCACTCGGTAGCAATTTCTGATTTGTATTTAAAAACCAGTTCATATAACCATACGTTGGTTCGGCTGAGGTTGGCGTTAAGGCTTGTTTAATCCAATTTTCTGAAATAAGTTGTTGGTCTTTCCAACGACCTTTTCTCAAGCATAATAGACCAAATCTAGCCATATCATAAGCATTGATAAACATACCTCCGCCCCAATGTCCACCTCCACTCACTGATTGCACGGGCTGTCCGTCTAGTACAATCCAAGAATTGCGATAACCCGTCCAGCGCCAAGTATTCGAAGCACCAATTGGATCCATAATCATGGTTTTGAGTACTTGGGGTAAAGGTTTACGCCAAACGCCTGTAGCCGCAAGAGCCAAGGCATTTACTCTTACATCGTTATATTCATACACAGCTCCCGGTGCATTGCGTGGTCGGGTCGTCCATTCGGCAGGATTAGCACTTGGTCTGTCAGCCCATTCGGGCTTGCCCCAAAGTGTTCCTTCCCAATCACTAGTTTGACGCAATAAATGATCCCAAGTGATTTTACGATTGTGTGGGGTGTCAAATGGCTTTAGCAATTCGGGTTTGCCATAATCCTCCGCTGGTCGAGCAACTGGACTTCCATAAACCTCAATCGGTGGCACATATTTATATACTGTATCATTGACAGAACTAATAAGCCCGTTGTCAACAGCCAAGCCAACGACGGTCGACAAAAAACTTTTGGTCACTGAGTGGGTCATGTCACAACGCAATGGTTCACCCCAAGTCGCCACGACATATCCTTTATGTATAATCACTCCTGTTGGTTCGCCCCTATCTGCAAAAGGACCTATTCCGATGCCATAGGGTTCTTTACCGAAGGTTTGGTAATGATTAACCTCCATGCTACGAGGATTCTTAATTTCGTGAGACTTAGCAAACTCTATTGCCGCTTGAATTTTGTCTGATTTTAAACCTACACTTTCTGGAGATTTTATTTGCCACTCTTTTGCCTCAGGATAATAAACCGTTGGAGTAACTGCAACAGATTTCTTTTGTGAAAAACCTAATAATGATTCACACAAGCAGGTAAGTACAAGTACTATTTTTTTCATAAGGTTTTTAGTTGGGATGAAAAGGAGTTATTTCAAAAAAGTAGCAACTCAATAGTCAAATTTACGTTACATCAATCGACAATTGTTCGATGCAACAGAAAAAATTCACTACTTCAGTCAAGAAGGATAATGGAACCGAAAATGTTTGGGTCGTGCTTTGCGGAATATTAAGAAAGTCTTGATAGTTTTGCAGGCATAAAATAAAACAGATTAATTATGGCAACTTGGTATTTGGCCAAAATTCGTTACCAGAGAGAGGACGAGGCAGGCTCATTAAAAACCATCAACGAAGCGTATTTGATTGATGCAGTATCTTACACCGACGCAGAGGCTAGAGTTTTTGAGATTGTGGCCAGCAATACACCCGAATTTCAAATTACAAATCTTACCAAAATGAAATTGAGTGAGGTGTTTTTTGAAGACAACAATGCCGAAACGTGGTTTAAAGCAAAAGTGCAGTATATCTCTTTTGATGAAAAATCTCAAAAGGAAAAGAAAACGGCTCATATGATGCTAATCAATGCCAATGACCCAGGCGAGGTATATACTTTACTAAAAAAGAATTTGGGCAACCTCAACGATTACCAGATTACCGATATTAACATTACAACCATCTTGGAAGTATGCCCTTACGAGCCAGAAAACGAAATGCTCAAAAAAGGCAATTTTCGTCCCGTAGCAGAGGTATTGGCAGAACAAGAAGCTAATTCTCAAGCATAATAAGGTAGGAGATTTTTAGAAAAGGGTACATACACAATCGCTGTTTTGTACCCTTTTTGTTATTTTTGAAAAGAAGTAAAACGCTTACAAGCACCATGTGTGATTGAGTATTCCTTGCGCTTTTAAATTTTACGATATGAACAATCAAGATATTCTGGATATTCTCGAATTAACGGTCAAATTATTGGAACTGCATGACGAGAATGAATTTAAAATAAAAAATCTCAGCTTTGCTGTTCGAGCATTAGACAAAGCAACCGAAGACTTTATCACGACTCCTGTCGCACAATTAGCGGCGATTCAAGGGGTTGGAAAAAGTACTGCTTCGAAAATCGAGGAAATTCGTACCACAGGACAACTTGCTGAATTGAACGAACTATTAAATAAAACTCCAGAGGGGATTTTGGAGATGTTCAAAATCAAAGGAATTGGCCCTAAAAAAGTGCGCATGATTTGGCAAGAGTTGGGAATTACCGATACTCGTGAATTATTGCTAGCTTGTGAGAATGGTGAAGTAGCCAAACTCAAAGGTTTTGGGGACAAAATTCAAGAAAGTATCAAGCAATCTATTCTTTACAACCAATCCAATTCTGGTAAGTTAAGAATGGAAAAAGGACAAGAAATCGCCGATTTTATCCTTGATATTCTTGAGCCAGTCTTTGAACATGTTCAAATTGTAGGGGATATTCGTCGTAAGAATGAAGTGGTTGAGTCTATTCAATTGGTAGTGGGGCACGATCAACCTTGGGAGGTACAACAATTGCTTAACGCTACTCCTACCCTACAACAAAACGAAAAAGATTCATCGCCATTTACTTGGCGTGGCAATATAGAAGGCAAACTAATTCCTATCGAAGTGATTATTTGTCCTGAGAAACAATTTGTTAATCAGTGCTTTATATTCAGTGCTTCACCCAAACATTTAGCAAAACATCATATTTATCAAACCGTTCAAAGCCAAACTTTTGAATCCGAGGAGGCTATTTATGCCAAAATAGGCATTCCATATATCATTCCTGAAATGCGTGAAGGTGCATTTGAATTTGATTGGATCCAAAAACACAATAACGACCAACTCGTAACTTGGGACTCGCTCAAAGGTATTTTACACAATCACTCTACCTATTCAGATGGTAAAAATACTCTGGCTGAAATGGCCAATTATTGTCGTGAATTGGGCTTTGAATATCTTGGGATTGCCGACCACTCCAAAACAGCGTCGTACGCACGAGGACTCAACGAAGTCCGTGTAGCAGAACAGCATGCCGAAATCGACCAGCTTAATGCACAATATGCGCTAGGCGACAAACCTTTTAAGATTCTGAAAGGGATCGAATCCGATATTCTGGGAGATGGTTCTTTGGATTATGATGAGGAAGTTTTAAAGAGCTTTGATTATATCGTGGCTTCGGTACATCAAAACCTGAAAATGACTGAAGAAAAAGCCATGTATCGTTTGATTAAAGCCATAGAAAATCCTTATACAACGATTTTGGGTCATCCTACAGGACGATTGTTATTATCACGAGCAGGCTATCCTGTGGACCATTACAAACTAATTGACGCTTGTGCTGCTTATGGTGTTGTGATTGAAATCAATGCAAGCCCCTATCGTTTGGATTTGGATTGGAGATATATTCAATATGCTTTGGAGAAAAACGTCAAGTTGTCTATCAACCCAGATGCTCACGAAAAAGAAGGTTATTTTGATATGCACTTTGGTGTTGCCAACGCCCGTAAAGGTGGCCTAACAGCCGATATGACTTTTAATGCTCTGAGCCTATCTGAAATAGAAGAGTATTTGAACGGTAGAAAAAAGAAATAGTCTCTTAAATTTAGTGAATTGAGATTGAGTAATTACCTTAAAAATCTGTATTCTAGCAGTAGAGACGCAATGATTGCGTCCTAAGCCGAGTCTTATCTAGCATGGTAGTATCAAAAAAAGCGTTCAGAAATTATTTTCCGAACGCTTTTTTTGATACTATATTTCGAGTAATACCTTATCAGGTTAAAAGCATTGCGTCTCTACCATTAGAAATAATCACTCATTCACTCAATCACAACCCACTAAATTTTACGTCTAAGAATTCAATAAATAAACACCTTTGCCATCTGCATGATAGCGACGGGCTAATGCAGGGATTCGTTTAAAAAGTTTAGGAACTAAATTCGCTTTGTCAATAATGACTTCTGGCGTATCTTTTTCAAAGTTTCTCAAGATACTTATCACGTTTTCGTAATTATCTAAATTTTCTAATTCATATTTTGCCAAGTTCCAGTTGAGGTAAGGCGTAGCAGCGTAGTTGTCCAAATATTCCTCCATACCATTTCCCAAAACCAACACTTTTTTACTCTTAAAAGGAAAAGCGCTATTACGCTTGATTTTCAAATTATTCAGCTTTGCAAAAGACTCATCGCTATCATTTGCACCTTGGAAATAGAAGAAAATCATAACAGAAAGACTTCCTAAAAAAAGCATTTCGGCCATCCATGTTTTTTTGAAACTACTAAAAAAGTTGGTAGCAAAAAATGCCAATGCTGGTACAAAAATAATGAATTGCATAGGCGCCAAAAACGGCATTAGACCAATCGACAGAAAACCTGTTAGCCCCCAAAGCATCATCACTTGTTGACAACGTAACTGAAAATTGACAAAACCCGTGGCATTTACTAATCTCAAAAAGCCCAGAACCGCAAAGATAAACGGCAATAGCAATGTGGCTAAAAGAGTGCGAAAGTCGTTGAGGTTATACTGGCGAATTTGGAATACCGATGAGATAAATATTTGGAAAAAGTCATCGTAAGTCCCATCCAAATAAAAGAAAAGTCCTGTCAAAAATAGCGGAAACAAGAAACCAAACATCGCCAATGAATGCTGACGAAGCGCAGCACCACTAAAAAACAACAATGAGGCTATTGCCCATAAAATAAACACACAAGCTGGAGGATAAAACAGCGTGGCAACACCAATCAAAAAGCCTATTTCAAACACTTCATCGGTAGCCTCCAGTCGATTTACCTGCTTAACGATTGTTCCGAAAGCCAGTAGCAAAAAGCTTGTTCCCATCAACACAGGAGATAGCGTGGTGCAGTCAATCGAGATATTCAAAAAGATGACATACATTAAGCCAGGCAAATAGGTTCTTTTAGGAAAAATATCCCTATTGTTGATTACAACATTGAAATAAATTACCTGAAAAGCAGCCACAAAAAAGGCTAAAAATTGATAGGCAAATTGAGAACGACCAACAATACTATCAATTCCAGCATAAACCATAGCAGAAAACGGAGCAGTGTTATCCCAAATATCTGAGTACATCACAAAACCTTTATTGATTTGCTCACCGACTAACATCCATTGCAATTCAGGGATCAGTTCAGGCGAACCGTTCAAGAATATATGAATACGTGATACGATTAGTAAAATCAACAAACTAAATATTTGATAGAGGGCATTTACCCTGAAAAAACTTAACATAACTGTTACTTTAATTAAAAGGTATTTTTCACGAAATTACGGTTAATCAAATTAAATTCCCGAAATTTGCATTAATATTACAATAGCACACTTAGAAAATCGCTATGATAACCAGTGCTATTGGTTTATTTATTCATAGATGGCAATATATGCCAATTTGTAAAGACTAGCGGAAATGGATTCGAAAAGACAACAAAAATTTTCTCGTCAAATTCAAAAAGATTTGAGTGAGATTTTTCAAAAAGATATGCGTAGTGCTTTTGGTAATGCTTTCATCACAATCACTGATGTAAAAGTAACACCAGATTTGTCTATTGCTCGTATCTACTTGAGCTTCATGCTTGCCAACGATAAACAAGGTTTAATGCAGGAGATTCGCGAAAAAACTAAACAAATCAGAGGCGTTTTGGGACAGCGTATCCGTCACCAAGCTCGTATTATTCCTGATTTGGAGTTTTATTTGGACGATACAGCCGAATATGCTGCTAAAATGGATCGTTTAATTTCAAGCTTAGACATTCCACCTTTGAAAGAAGGAGAAGAAATTGAGGATTAATATTGGATTGCACCAATAGGAAGTGAAGAATTTAGGTTTGAAACGTAATCTCATTTACGTTTCATTTCCTTCACTTTTTTACTCAGACTTGCTTCTTTATTTGTTTATCTTATCTCCAAGAGCTCCCTATCATGAATTTGCCTTTCTTTGTTGCGAAACGATATTTCATTGCTCGAAAAAAGACTTCCTTTATTTCCCTTATTTCTTGGATTTCAATGCTCGGCGTTTGCGTCGGTACAATGGCTTTAGTGATTGTTTTATCGGTGTTTAATGGACTTGAAGCTTTCCAAAAAGGTCTTTTTCGAACTTTTGATGCAGAATTAAAAATCAGCGCTAAAAAAGGAAAAAACTTTCCATGTACTCCCGACTTTCTTGCCAAACTTCAAGCTGTCGATGGTGTAAGCACCATTACCCAGGTGATTCAAGAAAGTGCCCTCATTAGGTATAAAGAAGCCCAAATGGTGGTAACATTAAAAGGAGTTGATGACAATTTCCTCAAACAACAACGCCTCAAATCGAGCATTATTGATGGTGAATTAAAATTGGGCGGTCAAGGTATCTCTTATGCAGTGGTTGGCTCTGGGGTAGCTTTTACACTAGGAATTGATGTAGACGCTTTTTATCCGCTCGAAACGTGGTACCCACGTAATAATCATAGCAAGACCATTGATTTTAATTCAACAGATGCCTTCAATCGTTTGAATTTGTTGCCCACAGGTATTTTTGCGATTGAACAAGAATATGATAATAATTTTGTGTTTGTTCCACTTAGTTTTGCTCAAGAACTATTCGAATATGACAACAAACGTACTTCGTTAGAAATACAGGTGAAAGACCCTAAACAAATTCCTCAAATACAAAATGAAATTCAAGATTTGCTAGGAGAAAATTTTGTTGTACAAAACCAAGACGAGCAACATGCCAGTCTATTACGTGCTATCAAAATCGAAAAGCTTTTTGTATTTCTTACCCTCTCATTTATCATTGGCATAGCAAGTTTTAATATCTTTTTCTCGCTTTCTATGTTAGCTATTGAGAAAAAACCAGATGTCAAAACGCTTCGTGCTATGGGCGCATCGAGAAGTATAATCAAACGAATTTTCTTATATGAAGGCGCAATTGTAGCGTTTAGTGGTGCTTTAGTAGGTCTGATTTTAGGCTTTACCATTTGTTGGCTTCAGAAAGTATACGGTTTTGTTTCAATGGGAATCGTAGGTTCTTTAGTAGATGCTTACCCTGTAGAAATGCGCTTCAATGATTTCTTTTTTACGGCTGTTGTCGTAATTATAATGACCCTTGCCGCTTCGTACTTCCCTGCCAAACGTGCGGTGAAGTTTTAAATGAAAATCGCTTCAGTCTTTAGAATTAAACTGAAGCGATTTTTTTACTTTGTTCCATTACAATGGTCTGGCATAACGCCTACCATTTTTCTCCTTGCAGTACTTTCCATCACCTCCGTCATCTCCATTCTATCTGTAAATAATCCAGATTTAATATCGCACTGAACATAGTACACTTTCCCTCCTTCCAAATCAATTTGTAACTTTTCTTTATCAGGAATATTTAATCCTCCTGCCACGTTAGTAAAAGTACATTTTTGCGGAACTGTTCGGTAGACTAAGTAACGATTATTACTCAATCGGCAAAGCTCCACTCCATTCGCACGAATGGTAAAGTTTACTAAAGCTCTCCAAAGTTGACTACCTCGGTAAAACACAACAGTAGCGGAATCGGGTGAGGAGGACGCAATAGGAAGTGGATTTTGATCTTGTCCAAAAGAGCAGGTAGAAAAACCCAAAATAAGCAAGCAAGCAACGAGTGTTTTTTTCATTGTAGATTTTTTTAGTGTATAAACTGTTTCAATAAATTCTGATGAAGCTACCAAATTTTCTTTATTCATAAAAGAATTTATTATTGTTAAATAATTTTCTTAAACGAAAAAGGGATTGAGCAAGCTCAATCCCTTTTTCGTTTATCTTGTAGTGCTAATTACACATTCTGTAATTCACCTTCCAATTTAGATACTACACAAGTTGCCACTGCGTTACCTGCTACCGAAGTTGCCGAACGTCCCATATCCAAGAATGGGTCTACACCCAAAATTAGGGCAATTCCTTCTGTAGGTAAATCAAACATGGCTAACGTTCCTGCGATTACGACCAACGAGGCACGTGGTACCCCTGCAATACCTTTTGAAGTAATCATCAAGGTTAAAAGCATCGTAATTTGCTGTTCTAATGACAAAGGTACGCCATACGCCTGAGCAATAAAGCCCGTAGCAAAGGTCATGTACATCATTGAACCATCCAGATTGAAGCTATAGCCTAATGGCAATACAAAACCAATGATACGTTGAGAACAACCAAAACGTTCTAAAGCTGCAATGGTTTGTGGGAATGATGCTTCAGAACTGGCAGTACTAAATGATAAAAAGAGCGCATCTTTTACTTCGGCCAATAATTTCCAATATGGAATTTTCATCACCAAACAGATTGCCCATAGTACTACAAATATGAAGAAAAGTAGCCCACCAAAGAAACAAAGTAACAGATAAGCATAGCTCACTAAAATTCCTAATCCTTTGCTTGCAACCACAGCAGTCATAGCGCCCAATACCCCAAACGGAGCAAGCTCCATAACATAACTTACTACCTTGAATACTGCCTCAGCTAACGAATCAATGGCTTTGATGATAATCTTACCTTTATCACCAATAGAGCCTAAGGCAATACCAAAAAAGATAGAGAATACAACAATTTGAAGAATTTCATTTTCGGCAAGTGCTTTAAACAAACTATCTGGAAAGATATGTAAGATAAAGTCTTCTATCGACTTCATTTTGTTTCCTGTAATACCTGTATCTGTACCAGCTTGTGGGCGAGGCCATTGTTGAACTTCACCAGGACGGGTTACATTCACAACCACCATCCCAACAATCAAAGATAGAATTGTAGCAAAGTAAAAATATAATAGGGTCTTGATACCAATACGACCTACCACTTTAAAATCCCCTAATTTGGCAATCCCTACTACCAATGTACAAAAAACCAAAGGCCCAACAATCATCTTGATGAGCTTGAGGAATACCTTACTGAGGATTTGAAATTTTGATGAAATGGACGCAGCCGCCTCTGGACTCATACTCACATTCAGAAATTGTCCGATGGCTACACCAATCACAAAACCCAATAGAATTTTTGTCGTAATGTTTAATTTCATTTGATAAATGTTTAGTCTGTAATACGAAGTTTTCTTCCGATTAGTGGATTTTGAATTAACGAAATAAAGCAAAAAATCCACCCTTTGCAAATAGAGTGGATTCTGTTTTAGGATTTTGAGTAACAAATCTATGCCTTGAAGTATCTTCGGTAAATTGGCTTTCTATACAAAAATTGAAGATATAAAGCTGGATAAATCAAAAAGTCCAAAATTATATTTGGTGTTTTATATTTTATGTCATCAATTATGTAAGTCATACCATTTTCTCTAACAATTCGATGTTTATGTTGCCAAGTACTTAAAAAAAAAGGCAATCTACTTCCTTTATCCACAAAAAAGTATTCCTCATCCGTTTTTTGATGCTCAACAATATCCGATTCCCAAATTTGTTTGAAAAAGATAAAATTCAGTTCAATGCCAACTTTATCGCCAGTCAAAC
Source organism: Flectobacillus roseus (assembly GCF_030056595.1). NCBI lineage: Bacteria > Pseudomonadati > Bacteroidota > Cytophagia > Cytophagales > Flectobacillaceae > Flectobacillus > Flectobacillus roseus. Next base: position 444,105 of record NZ_JASHIF010000004.1, on the reverse strand, counting down.
ATCCATCAAATCGTAACAAACGAAAAGGAGGAAAAGGAGGAGCCAAAGCCTTAAAAAGCTTTTCATCAAAACCATCCCACACTTCTTGGATACTTTTGCTAACTGGCGTTTTTAGAAAGATATTCATACAGCCTAAAAGCAAGCTTGTGTATTCTTTGCTTTTAATTAATAACTCTCTTTCTACTCAAAAGTTTAAAGAAAGGTCGTCAAAACCTTCTAGTGTTTCATTCCTTTACTCGTCTTTTGACAACAACTCGGAAGTTTGCTGTGTGCTTCCTCATTTTTTTGTACATCATCGGCGTCGTAACCTGTCTCTGTAATCACTTTTTTGAGTGCCTCAACATTAGTTTTTTTAGGATTATAAGTCACAGAGACTACTTTATCATCCAAATTTAGATTCACATCTTTTACACCCTTCGTAAATGCCAAACGTTTTTCGATACGTTCTTTACACATTTCACAGATAGCCGATGTTTTGATTTTTACAGTCGATGGATTATCTGCAAATGATAAAAATGTAGTGAGTATCAAACCCCACATGATTGCTAGCTTTTTCATGTCGATGTATATTTAGAATTAAAAATAACTATTAAAATGGATGAGTTAAGAACGATACTACATTCTCAACCCATCATTTTGACTTATTTAACCTCAGCTAAATCCATACCACAAGAAGGACATTTTCCAGCCTGCGCGTATGTTTTTTCTCCTTCGCATTTCATAGGACATTTATAGGCTTTTGTGCTGTCGCTGTGTGCTTCTGCGTGCAGAGTCGAATCAGCTGCTACAGCTTCAGTTTTTGTTTCTTCTTTCGCGGCTTCTTTTTGTCCACATGATGCCAATCCTGTTGCAAGCATCGCTAATACCAATAATTTCTTCATGAGTTTGATTTTTAATGGAGTTTATAAATAATTTAACTGTTATACTAGACTTTTGAAGGAATTTTCCAACGCATTCCTACGTACACCATTCTGCCTGTAATGGGTCCCCACACCATGGAAGCATCAAAATGTTTACTAAATGGGCTACTAGCACTCATAATTGGATTATTTTGTCTAAATCCTGTCAGGTTTTCTCCACCGACATACAGCTCCCAACGGTAAAATCCTCTGGTAACTTGGGCGTTGATATTGGAAAAAGCTGGGGCGTAAACTGGTTCTGAATCTATGGAATGAACATGTTCGTGACTTGCATCAGGAATACGACGTTTGCCGTTCCACTGCCATGTGAGGTCAAACTTCCATTTATCAAATTTGGTAGCATAGCCTATATTAACGAGAATTCTATCTCTGTTCACAAACATCTTAGGCAACAAAGCCAATTCTCCTGAACTTGTCACGATATCATTTTTTACATCAAATAAGCGGTATGCCAATTTTACATCCATTCGTTTGATGGGCGAATAATTCAACTCAGCCTGAAAACTGTTGGAAAAGCTTTTACCTTTTTGATTATAAAACTTGATGTAATATGCCGATTCCATATCTACAATCAATTGGTTATTAAAATCGGTACGATAATAATCTAAGGTCAAATTGGCATTACGGGTACCCACTTTAAAGTCATGACTTAAACTTGCACCATAATTCCATGATTCTTCAGGGCGAATCTGGTCTAGTACTAATAATTGTCTTGAGTTAACCAGCATAGCAAAGTTTTCGGCTATAGCATTGGGCATTCTCCAACCTTTACCTGCGCTTGCACGTAAATGTGTATTGCTCGACAAATCATATTTTGCATGAATTCTTGGGGTAAAACGATTGCCATAAAGATTATGAAAATCCATACGTCCACCCAATACCAAGGTAAATTTTTCAGGAATCACATAAGTGTATTCACCAAACACACCCGGTACTATTTCATTGCGGTGAAAAGCAGAATCTAAATAACTTTCTCGATATGAGTCTGCAATAAAACTAGCCCCTATTTTATAAGTATGGTTAGTATTGTCGATGATATTTTGATAAATCAAATTACTGTAAAAAGTCTTCTGCAATCCTGTATAACTACGAGATGTCAATCCAAAATACGCATTAGCATCATGTACAGAAGCATTCATGATAAAGCCTAATCCCTTGTAAGGTTTTTCGGGAAAAAGTGCAGCAATTTTCGCAAATGCCTCTACCCTTTTGGTTCTATTGCCAAACTCGTAATAAGGCTTATTCACAAAATCAGCAGCATTTTGTCCTCCTGTTCTACTTTCATACAAGCCTTTTATCCCAAATTGCGCCATCATGCGATCAGATTGATATTTCCAGCGATTGAGCGCCGTAGCCAAACCGAATAACGGCAGATCTCTAAACGTATCGTTGTTTTGGTCAATCGAAATACTTTGTCCCGAACCATGTGTCAACAAACCTACCGACCATTTATCATTCAATTTGCGAGCGGCATTGATATTCAACTCGCCACGACCAAAAGAATTGATATAATTATTCACATACAATTTGTCAGAATTATCAGGTTTTTGAAGCTCAACATTCAACGCACCAGTCATTGATTCATAGCCATTTACAACCGAACTTGCCCCTTTCGACACGTCAATCGAAGAAATCCACGTGCCAGGGATATAGTTCAAGCCAAAAGTAGTTGCCAACCCACGTACATTAGGGATGTTTTCGACGTTGGTTTGTACATAGTTACCCGACAAACCCAACATCTGAATCTGCTTAGAACCCGTAATCGCATCGGCGTAACTTACAGAAACAGAAGCATTTGTTTCGAAGCTCTCCGACAAATTACAACAGGCAGCTTTCACTAAAGTTTTGGTATTGATAAATTCTGTTTGAATAGGGTTTAAGCGATCAATATTGGTTGGAGAAGAAGTAACCGTAATTTCGCCCAACTGACCAGCTGTCTCCAAAATAACTTTCACAAAACTCATAGAATGGACCATGAGGGTATCTGTTTTATACCCTACAAAGCTGACAATCAGCTCATGATTTTCAGGTTGTTTAGCAATGGAAAAATTCCCTTCAGTATCAGTCAAGACACCATTTTTTGCATTTGCCCAACGAACAGAGGCACCTACTAATGGCTCTAAAGTAGCATTATTTTTTTGCTCAAATACCGCTCCTTTTATGAGGGTTTGGGCTATAATTTGAGAAGAAAATAGAGGAATAAATAACAAAAGGACTACTAGTAAAAGTCTAGTAAGTAGTCCATTATCAACAGTTTTCATAATATCTTAATTAATGGAGAAAATAATATAGAGGCTGTATATACAAATACAACCTAAAATCCTAAGACACAAAGTCCAAGGCTTTTCTCAGATTAAGAAAGACTGATTTTTAACAAGAATATCGCGCCCAGTGAGTGGTGGCGCTGGTGAGTGGTAATATAAAGTAGAAGCTGTCTCGACAGGCAAAACCTCATTGCGGAAAACCCACATAGCAGGCATTTGACATTCCCAAACTAATGAAGCTTGGTCAACCGAATCAGTATAGGTATTCTGATTTGATTCAGTTGTTACTTTGGCATGGAATACCTTGTCATTACAGCATTTAGATTTTTTGTAAGCAGGTGTTTTTGTTTGAAATTGCTTTTTTTCTTTAACAGAACAACAACCAAGAACTTTACTCAATGACCAAACCTTCTCTCCTTTGATTTTGCAATAATGCTCATTCATAGCAAAGCCAGCACTCGAAAGAAGCACTTGCAAAGCCAAAAACAGGCAGAATATGCGTGAGAAGAAAAGTTTCATGAATTATTTTAAATGAAATAATGCGTTGATAAAACCAATGAATACAATGCGTAAACTATTGGCTAACCATTGTATGAGAGAATCAGTAACTTTTTTGTCAGTTCCCTCTGTTTCAGCGTCTTGATTCGAACTTCTATCTTTGCTATCTTTAGCCTTCTCATCTCTCAACTTCAGTTTTTCTAGGTTTCGACTAGAATCTGCCTTCATCTCTGTGTGGTGTCTACGGTTTTCAAGAACGGTAGTAGGCTCAACCAAACCAAATCCACTACTACTAATCCACACGCCTAGTAATAATGTTAGAAGCAAATATTTATTTTGAATAGATATTTTCATTTTGAGAAGGTTATCAAGGCTAAAAAGAACGTGACTATAAATTATGCTGCAATTTACTAAACTTCTCGATTCGAAAAAAAGTTTCAAACGTTAATATTTGTTAACCCTTTAAATAATAAAAAGTTATCTAGAACAATCTTGAGCCATTAGGCACTTTTCTTTCTACTGTTGTAAGTACAACCTCTCCTTCACTTTGCTCAAATCCTGTAACGAGTACTTCTGAGATAAAATTGGCAATTTGTCGAGGAGGAAAATTCACCACACAAACGACCTGTCTTCCGATAAGCTCCTCTTTGGTATAAAGCTTTGTAATTTGAGCAGATGACTTTTTAATACCAAGTTCTTCTCCCAAATCTACTTTTAGCTGGTAGGCAGGCTTCTTAGCCTTAGGAAAATCCTGCACCTCAACGATGGTTCCCACACGGATGTCTACCTTTTCAAAATCTTGCCATGTAATCATAAAAATAATCGTCTTGATTCTTGTTAAAAAAATGCGTGAACGGTCGATGATTGAGTAAACGGTCAAGACCTTCCACTTCTTATAGCTTACATTTGTTACACAATACTACACTAAAAGTGAGCAGAAATAGCTGACCTTTAGCTTATCACAAATATTCTACACTAGTCACAATTAAATAAATAAGATTATGGGTTACAGATGTACACGTTTGCCTTACCCTTTGCAAATTAATAGTTAAATCTTACACAAAAGTTCACTTAAATCTTAAATTTAGAAGAGGCAATTTCAATAGATTTTGCCTCTTTTTTTATCTATTTCTTTAAAATTTCTTTCAAGTCTTCGTAGGGAATCTCCAACTCTGTTACACCAAAAGCGTATGCCTTAATTTCGTACACATTGTACAAAAACTTAAGTCCTTTTGGGGTTAATGTAAAATTATCATTTAAAATAAACTTAGCATTTTCGAAAAAGTATCCGTGGAGGTCATCTAGTGGCTCGTTAGGCTTAAGTTTTTCATTGATTCGAAACTGCTTCTCTGCTATTGCCAGTAATTTTTGATCAAATCCTTTTTCAAACAAGTCTTCTAGTTTTACCCTTTTCAATGTTTCTCTATTATACACAAAATAATATTCCATACTGATAGGGTGCGCTCCACCTTTGAACCAGTTGGTATTCGCCTTGAGCATCAAATACGTATCCGTCTGACGATCGACTTTCAAACTTGCTTCCTCTATCCAAGGCATTACAAAAAAACCTCCAGGGTTTTTCTCATTGGCTTCCTCAGCGTAATTTTTTCCTTCGGCAAGCGTTTGTGCATATTCTTTGATAAAAGGCTCGGCTAAGTCCTCTACTTTTTTAGCAGGAACAACCGTGGAATCAGAACTATCCTGAAAAATAGCAACTAAATCAGTTTGAACTTGTTGGTCCAATGCTTCATTCTTAAAAAAAGGATACTCAAAACGCACCGTTGCACATAATGAGTCTTCCTTTACACAGTTATCGCTTTTCTTTTCAAACTTTTTTACTTCATACGTTAATGTATCGCTCGTTGCAGTTTCGAATGCATTGCCAGACTTTTTACAACTTGCCAAACTAGCCATCACGGCGATAAATCCTATTAAGACTTTTTTCATGGGTATATTTTTTTATTTTGAATCCTTTTTGATGGAAATATAAATACCAGAGGCAATAATACAAATTATGCCCAGAATGGTAATCGTATCTGGTAATTTGTCACCCAAAATTGTACCAAGAATCATAGCGAAAACGATGCTACTATAACTTACAACTCCTACAATTCCTGCTTTTTCAGCACCTAAAGCCAAGGTATTAAAAATTTGTACACACATCGCCAAAAGTCCCATAAGCAACACCCAGAACCATTGCATACCTTGTGGCATTACAAATTTTCCTATCATAAAATCCCAACGATGGTCAGTAATCCATTCGCCCAGAATCATTGATATCATACTCGCCACTACACCTGTAAGCATAAATGACATGACCACCGAGCGAGTATCATAATATCGTTTGAGTTCGCGTATTGATAGGAAAGATAATGCTGTAAAAATCGCATAATTTAATCCTGCCAAATGATGCTGGATGGGAATTCGAACATCTGGTTTGAATATCAATAAAATTCCGACAAACCCTAATCCAACGGCCGCCCACTGCTTTCGGTTGAGGCGCTCGTCTTTGGTTAGGAAATAGGAAAAAATAGCAAGAAAGATGGGAAATGCTTGTCCATAGGTACTTGTTTGCGCCAGACCAATATGGGTAATGCAATAAAACAAGGTGTACAGAGAAATCGTCCCCATAATACCCCGTAAAGTCAGAAGACCAAACCGCCCTCCTACTTGTTGTAAAGGTCGTTTGATGATGGAGGAAATAATAAAAATTAATCCTACAATATTTCGGAAAAACACTAGTTCGACCGAAGGAAATACTTTGCCCAATACCTTTGCTATGGCGCTCATTATGGCAAAACATAAAGAGGACATTAGCATATATCGAACACCTTTATTTTTCATAAAACTCTATGGGTAATCCATCAGGGTCAGCAAAAAAGAAAAACTCTTTGCCTGTAGTTTCGTCTATACGAACAGGCTCGCATTCGACACCTTTTTGGGTAATTAATTGATGTACTAGTTTCACATCGTCGGTTTCAAAAGCAATATGTCGCAAACCCGCTGCTTCAGGATGTGACGGTCGCGCTGGAGGATTAGGAAAAGAGAAAAGTTCTATTTGATATAGTCCGTTCACTTTCAAATCCAGTTTATAAGAATCTCTGTGTTCACGATAAACCTCTTGTAAGATTTCGAAGCCCAAGATTTCGGTATAAAATTTTTTCGAAACCTCGTAATTGCTACAAATAATGGCAATATGATGAATATGATTGATTGGTAACATGATGGGGATAGTTTAGATAAAGACCAATGATTTTAAGTTAGTAGGCAAAATAGAATTTAATTTTTGAGCCTTAGGCTTTCAGGTGTCAGCTTTCGGCGGTGGGCTTTGGAAAAAGCATGGCTGTGGTTATTACTCTTTGCCTTGTGCCTGTTGCCTGTTCCCTAAAACACATAGAAACCAATGACAAAAGAAAGGCAATTGAACATAATCAAATATTTCCTTCCTGATAAAGAATCAAACTTTGTATCTTGCGAGCAAAATCATTTTTTCCGTTAACAAACGTATTAAACTATCCATGAGTAAGCAAATAATTTTCACAGAAAAAGCGCCAGCGGCAATCGGTCCTTATTCACAAGCAGTTCTTTCAAACGGTACGTTGTATGTATCTGGTCAAATCGCATTGGCATTGGTAGAGGCTGGTGCAAGCATCCAAGAAGAGACCAAACAAGTGATGGAAAACCTCAAGGCAATTCTTGAGGCAGCAGGAATGACTTTCGAAAACGTGGTAAAATGTTCGATTTTTGTAAAAGACATGAACAATTTTGCTTTGATTAACGAAGTATATGGTAGCTATTTTACAGTTAATCCTCCTGCGCGTGAAACAGTTGAAGTAGCTCGTTTGCCGAAAGACGTGAATGTTGAGATTTCTTGTATTGCTGTAGCCTAGTTAGCATTCGAATATCAGCTTTCATAGCTCGATCCATCCATATGTAACTGGAGTAATCGAAAATTGTGAAAGCACCGATATTAGATATTTCATTTGGGAAAGGGATGTCATTGTTTCTTCCGAGTAATAAGCACCCCTTTCCAAAATCACAAATCGCAAATCCGATATAGCCCTGCTCATGGATGGATTTTTCTTGTTTCCTCTCTTTCTCTGCTATTTTTCCTTTTCCATACAATATTCACATAAATCTCAATTATCTTTGCAGTCTGAATAAAACCAAGAGATAATGAGTCAAGAAGTAAGAGTTCGATTTGCTCCAAGTCCTACGGGACCTTTGCATATTGGTGGAGTAAGAACAGCACTGTATAATTATTTATTAGCTAAAAAATTAGGGGGCAAAATGTTGCTCCGTATTGAAGATACAGACCAAAACCGCTTTGTTCCTGGCGCTGAGCAATACATCATTGAGTCGCTTCAATGGTTAGGAATTAAGATCGATGAAGGTGTAGGTGCAGGCGGTCCACACGAGCCATATCGCCAATCTGAGCGTTCGGCTATTTATCAAGAACACGCTCAAATCTTATTGGACGCTGGCAAAGCTTATTACGCTTTTGATACGTCTGAAGAATTAGACGCGATGCGTGCTACTTTCGAAAGCCAAGGTTCGGCATTTCAATACAATGCTGTAACTCGTACTCGGTTGAAAAACTCATTGACTTTAACGGAAGAAGAGGTAAAAGCAAAAATCGAAGCTGGCGAACCGTACGTTATTCGTTTGAAAGTACCTGCGAAAGAAGAAATCCGTTTCAAAGATTTAATCCGTGATTGGGTACACGTTCACTCTTCGACCATCGACGATAAAGTTTTGATGAAGTCTGACGGTTTACCAACTTACCACTTGGCAAACGTTGTTGATGACCATTTGATGAATATCACTCACGTAATTCGTGGAGAAGAATGGTTACCTTCTGCCCCATTGCACGTGATGTTATATCGTGCTTTTGGTTGGGAAAACACGATGCCTCAATTTGCTCACCTTCCTTTATTGCTTAAACCAGAAGGCAATGGCAAATTGTCAAAACGTGATGCAGAAATCGGCGGTTTCCCTGTATTCCCATTAGAATGGACGAATCCAGAAGGCGTAAAATCAATTGGTTTTAGAGAAGAAGGTTATTTGAAAGAAGCGTTAATCAACTTCTTGGCTTTCTTAGGCTGGAACCCTGGTACTGAACAAGAAATTTTCAGTCTGGATGAGTTGACTCAAGCTTTCTCTTTAGAGCGTATCAATAAATCGGGTGCCAAATTTGACATCAATAAAGCCAAATGGTACAACGAACAATATTTGCGTCAACAAACTGACGAGGCGTTAGCTGCTCAATACTTGACAGAATTTGAAAGCGATAAAGCCGTAAAAATCGTTCACTTGTTCAAAGAGCGTGTAACATTCCCTCAGCAAATTGTTTCGGAAGCTAATGCCTTATTTGTAGCTCCTACAAGCTATGACCAAGCGGTGATTGCTTCAAAATGGAATGACGATGCAAAAAAAGCTATCACAGCATTCAAAGAAGCATTACCTGCATTAGATAACTATGTAGCCGACGAAATCAAGCATACTTTATCGGCAGAATTAGAAAAACTAGGTATCAAAATGGGTAAAGTGATGCAGGCGCTTCGTGTAGCTGTAACAGGCGCAGGTGCAGGCCCTGACCTAATGCTTTTGATGGAGATTATCGGTAAAGATGCCGTTATTCAACGTCTTGATACCGCATTAACTACCTTGTAATTTGCTACTCAATAAAGCTTGAATTGATACGAAGCTTAGAGTTTTTGAATTTGGAGGTAAGTAATGTTTTTTCACCTGAAGTCTTTACTACTTTTTCTCTGAAAGTTAAATTAGTAAATAAATGATTAAGTGATTAATTTAGACCTTTGAGAAGTATTTGAGTAATTATTTTCTCACCTCAAAATTTCTAAACTACGTTATGGCAAAGAAAAAAGACAATACAAAAAATGAACTCCCGAAGGTTCATGACGAACTTGCTGGATTCGATATAACAATTAACTCTTTCGGAGAAATCAATCGAACTGTTGACATCAATAAAATCAATGAGTTTTTGAATAAACACATGGATGATAAAAAGTTGAGAGGTCGTGATGATTTAGAGAAATGAGATTCTGTTAACTAAATTATTTTCTGATGAAAATCGACAAAGAAGCTTTACAAAAAATTGCTCATTTGGCAAGACTCGAAATGCCCGCATCTGCTGAAGATGAAATGATGGGTTCGCTCAACTCGGTGTTGACATGGATGGAAGAACTCAATGAGGTTGATACGGCAGACGTAAAACCTTTGACGCACATGAGCCTTGAGGTAAATGCTTTGCGTGAAGATAAAGTAATTCCAAATATCTCTCGTGAACAAGGTTTGAAAAACGCACCAAAACAAGATGGTGAGTATTTTAGAGTTCCGAAAGTAATGGAATAATTTAGTGATTTAGCGAATGAGTGATTGTTTTTATCCACAAACAGTTGGTAGAGATACAATCTATTTCGTCTAAAAATTACAATGAAGCTGTTTAAATTTCTGTAAAATTTCATGCGTCAGCAATGAATTTATACTGTTTGAGCGAAGCGAGGTGGTACGCCACTCCGATTATAAATTCTTGATTTTTTTGCGGCCGCCGCTGCGGTTACTTTTTGTATCAAGGCGGGAACGCCTAGTTAAAAAGTAAGGCAAAGAATAAATCAATAAAACTGTTTTTTGAAAGGTTTAAACAGTTTCAATATCAAAAAAGCGGTCGAAAAATAATTTCCGACCGCTTTTTTGATGCTCTTATACTAGAATAACTAGCTTAATACGCAATCATATCGTCTCTGGTGAAATATAAAACATAATCACTCATCCACTCATCCACTTAATCACCAATCACTCCATTTGAGATAGGTCTATTTTACGGTTGCGCCCACTTCTGCTCTTAAGGCTTCGGCAGCGCCTACCATGTTTTTCAAGGCTTTTTCAGTTTCTTCCCAGTGACGAGTCTTCAGTCCACAGTCTGGATTTACCCAAAGGTTTTCTAATGGAATATAGGTCAATGCTTTTTCCAAAAGTGTTGTAATTTCCTCAACCGTCGGTACTCGTGGTGAATGAATATCATATACTCCTGGACCAATTTCGTTTGGATATTTAAACTCTGCAAAAGCATCCAATAACTCCATTTGCGAACGAGAAGTTTCTATCGTAATGACATCAGCATCCAAATCAGCAATCGAATCGATAATATCATTGAATTCTGAATAACAGGCATGCGTATGTATTTGTGTACGATTAGATACGCCTGAAGCACTCAAACGAAAGGCTTTTACTGCCCAATCCAAGTAAATTGGCGCATTCTCTTTTCTCAATGGTAAACCTTCACGTATGGCTGGTTCGTCAATCTGGATAATTTTGATGCCTGCTTTTTCTAAAGTAACAACTTCCTCACGGATAGCCAATGCCAACTGAAATGCTGTTAATCGTCTCGGTTGGTCGTCTCTCACAAATGACCATTGTAACATGGTGATTGGTCCTGTGAGCATTCCTTTCACAATTTTAGAAGTTTGTGATTGTGCATATTTCGTCCAGCGAACTGTCATATCTCCTTTGCGCTCAATATCACCAAAAATAATGGGAGGTTTCACACAACGGCTGCCATAACTTTGTACCCAGCCATTTTGAGAAAATACATAACCAGACAATAGCTCACCAAAGTATTCAACCATATCATTACGCTCGAACTCGCCATGAACTAATACGTCCAAGCCCAATTCTTCTTGCCAATGAATGGCCTTTTTGATTTCAGTTTCTACTTCTTGTATATAAACTTTGTCAGAAATAAGGCCTTTTTTATAATTGGCTCTCAACTGACGTACTTCTGTTGTTTGAGGAAAAGAACCAATCGTTGTGGTAGGCAACAATGGCAATTGTAATAATTCTTTCTGAATCGACTGGCGAAGTGCAAACGGTGCTTCACGCTCAAAATCGGCATTTTTAATACCTTGAATTTGGGCTTTAACCGTTGGTCGGTGAATCAATGTTGAAGACTTTCTACTTTCAATAGCCTGTTGATTTTCAGTCAAAATAGAAGCCAAACTGCTAAATAATTGGGGTTTTGTCAAATCTGCTAATGTACGTACTTCCTTCAATTTTTGTTTAGCAAAAGCCATCCAGTTTTTAATCGTCGGAGTTAATACACTTTCGTCTTTTTCCAAATCCAAATCATAAGGCGTATGTAACAATGAACATGATGGCGCAATCCAAACACGGTCTTCGCCAAGCTTTGAAAGCGCTTTTTCAATGAAACTTAAGGAGTTGGTAAAATCATTTTTCCAAATATTTCGACCATCTACCAAGCCTAATGAAAGTTTGGTAGTTCCATTCACAAATGCTTCATGATTCAGAATATCTCCTAATTGAGATGGACAGCGAACTAAATCAACATGAAGACAGTCGACAGGCAAACTCAAAGTCGTAACTAGATTATCGCCAGAACATTCAAAATAAGTTGCCAAAACAATTTGAAGCGCTGGCAATGCTTTTCTGATTTGTTGGTAAACCTCTTGAAAAACTGCCCTCTCTTTTTCTGTCAAATCCATGACCAAATATGGTTCATCAATTTGAATCGTATGTGCACCACGACTTTCGAGTTCTTGTAATAACTCGATATAAACAGGCAACAAACGTTGAATCAAGTCTAAACGGTTAAATCCTTTTTCCTTTTCTTTACCTAAAAGCAAATAGGAAACTGGACCAATTAAGACTGGTTTTGTAACGATATCCAAGCGTTTTGCCTCCTCAAATTCTTGGACAGGTTTATTTGAAAATCTATAAAATTGTTGATTTTTAGTAAACTCAGGAACGATATAGTGGTAATTGGTATCAAACCATTTGGTCATCTCGCAGGCTACGACATCAAAACCTTCCTTCTGATAACCACGTGCCATGGCAAAGTATATTTCTAATTCCTTGCTAGACTTTCCATCCACTAAAGCTTGATAGCGTTGTGGAATTACCCCTAAGGTCAAAGACAAATCTAATACATGATCATACAATGAAAAATCGTTGCTTGGAATAAGGTCAATGCCATTTTCCTGCTGGATTTTCCAGTGCTCTAGTCTCAACTGATACGCCTGAGACTGTAATTCTTCTTTACTGATTTTGCCTGACCAGAATTGTTCGCAGGCTTTTTTGAGTTCTCTTTTGCTACCGATTCGTGGATAGCCAAGGATGTGAGTAAGCATGTTGGTTGAATGTTTAAAAATGAAATACTCAACCATTTAGGCACAACACACAAAACCTTCAACGAGTGGAACAGATTTTTCAAAAGTTTTCAGGTATCAGCTTTCGGCTTTCTAAAAAGCAAACATCATAAAACACCACATTTTGATGTTTAACAAAAGCTGACCCGAAATGTATATCAATTGAGCTACTAGTTTATCGAAATCACTAATACGCTCAATTACTCATTCGTAAATGAGCTTGAAAAATCAATGCGCGTCCAACACCCTATTCGTGAGAGTCTTGTCATTGAGAAAAGCAGCAAGTCTCCTGACTTATAACATCGTTGTACTCCTTCTCATTCCAGCTGGAACAATGGATATCTTGTACACGACTTGCTCCGAAGAGCGGTTAAATACAGTAGCACGTCTGTTCGTGATTCACACACGATTCCTTTTTAAATCAAAGCATCACTTTGATACTACTTTTCCGATTGATGTGTAAAATGGATAGGACAAAGGTATATGAGCAATCTTTTACATTTTTACACTTCACTACTATTTGTTTAAAAATTAGATAATAACAAACAATTTTTAATTTTAATTAGATAAAATATCCAATTAATTGGTTATTTAAAGTGAAACATTTTTACCAAAGGCTAATTTTTCACCTGTCCATTTCAACGATATTTTGACCATAATCAAATCGTCAACAAACTTACCTCATGATTGTATCTCAAAAAAAATTCTAATTTTAACTATTCTAAAACACGAAATCGGATAGAGGTTTAACTATTATCCTAAAAGTTGACACATAAGATGAAACATTGGTTGACAGGAATATTCATGGTAGCTCTGGTCACGAGCTGTAAGAAAAAAGTGGAAACGATTTACCCTCAAATTCAGGCTATTTCTGAATCAGTTTATGCCTCGGGTGTGGTTAAAAGTGTCAATCAGTACCAAGTTTTTCCCAAAAACTCAGGTGATATTTCTTCTCTGAAAGTAAAAGAAGGTGATTTTGTCGAAAAAGGGCAAATACTATTCGAAATTGCTAACCCTAGCGCTAAACTCAATATCGAAAATGCAGAGTTGAATTTTGAAAATGCTTCTATAAAATCAAATCAAGAACGTCTACGTGATGCTGTTATCTCCAAAGATTTAGCCTATCAAAAACTCAAGAATGATTCACTACTTTGGCGTCGTCAAAATGCGCTTTGGCAACAACAAATCGGAACGAAGGTCGACCAAGAACAGCGTGAATTAGCCTATCATAATTCCCAAACCGCTTTTCAATCAGCAGAGATACGAGTGAGCGAATTGCGTCGTCAAATCAAATTTTCTGCCGAACAATCTGCCAAAAATGTCGCATTAGCCAAAAGTATTGCTTCAGATTTTGCTGTTCGTGCAGAGGTTTCAGGACGCATTTACAGCTTTTCTAAAGAAATCGGAGAAATGGTCTCAATCCAAAATCCTGTGGCCATCATCGGTGATGCGAAGGCATTTATGCTTGAACTACAAATCGACGAAGATGATATTACTCGTGTCAAAATTGGACAAAAAGTATTACTTACGCTGGATAGTTATGACAAACAAGTATTTGAGGCAAAAGTCAACGGTATCGACCCTTTGATGAATGAAAAAACTAGGACTTTTACGGTAAAGGCTACTTTTATAGCACAACCACAAGTATTATATCCCAACCTCAATGTTGAGGCAAATATCATTACTGCCGAAAGACCGAAGGTATTGACAATTCCAAGAAATTATTTGGTGGATGAACAGTTCGTTTTGGACAAAGATGGTCAAAAAAGAGCTGTAAAAGTTGGACTGAAAGACTTCCAACGTGTCGAAATTTTATCTGGAATCACCGCCCAAGAGGCTATTCAAAAACCTGCACTATGAACTACCCACTGATTTGGAATATTGCTCAGTCGCTATCCTTGGCTCGTTGGAAACAAACCTTGGTGGCTGCAGTTGGTGTGATGTTTAGTATTACGATGTTCATTGCATTGTTGGGTTTTATGAACGGGCTCAACGACCTATTGGATAGTTTGGTCTTGAATAGAACCCCTCATGTTCGACTTTTTAACGAAATAAAAGCCAATGAAAATCAGCCTATTTTGCTAGATAGTCATTATAAGAAATATCACAATTTTATCAGGTCTATTAAACCTAATGGGAAAAATGCTCAGATTGCCAACAGTGCTGCTATCATTAGTACATTAAAAAAAGATAACCGTGTATTGGGTATCTCTCCCAAAATGATTGCACAGGTATTTTTCAATGTGGGCGAAACAGACGTCACAGGCGTTGTCAACGGCATAGATATTGAAGCAGAAGCAAGACTTTTTTCCTTCGGCGACTATGTTACTTCGGGTTCGTATATGGATTTGAAGAATATTCCGAATAGTATTATTTTGGGAAAAGGCTTAGCAGACAAAATGCTGGCAAATATTGGAGATGTGGTGCAAGTAACCACTGCAAAAGGCGATAGATTCCCCTTGAAAGTGGTAGGTTATTTCCAATCGGGACTCGGTGAGATAGACAAAGTTCAAAGTTATACCTCATTAAAAACAGCACAAAAACTCATCGGACAAAGCAATGCCTACGTGACGGATATTCAAATCAAATTATATGATTTGAAGATGGCACCTTCGGTTAGCAAAGAATATGCCCAAATTTTTAGCACTGATGCTGAGGATATTCAAACCGCCAATGCCCAATTTGAAACAGGGAGCAGTTTGCGCAGCTTGATTTCGTATGCTGTAGGAATTACCTTGTTGATAGTGGCAGGTTTTGGGATTTACAATATCTTGAATATGTTGATTTATGAAAAAATGGATACCATTGCTATTCTGAAAGCAACGGGGTTTTCAGGAAGCGATGTCAAAAAGATATTTATCACCATTGCCATCGGTATCGGTATCTTAGGTGGTTGTACGGGTCTGTTTTTCGGATTTCTGTTATCACTATTAATCGATAATGTGCCCTTCAAAACAGCAGCTTTACCAACCATGAGCACTTACCCTGTCAATTATGACCTGAAATATTACTTGATAGGAATTACTTTTTCCTTGATTACAACGTATTTGGCGGGTTTATTTCCAGCCCGAAAAGCTAGTAAAATTGATCCTGTAGATATTATTAGAGGAAAATAGCTTTTGGAGTATCAGGTATCGGCATTCGGCAATTCAACCATAAAATCCTAAATCGACATGTTGCTTGAAGCAAAACATATCAATAAAAGTTTTCATGACCCTGTGACAGTACCTATTTTGAAGGATGTAAGCATCGAAATTCCTAAAGGTCAGTTTACCTCTATTGTAGGAAAATCGGGTTGCGGAAAGTCTACCTTGCTTTATATCCTTTCAACGATGGATACCGATTATGAGGGAGAATTGTGGATTGATGGCACTCGACTTACAGGAAAAACAGAGGCAGAATTGGCTAGCGTGCGCAATGAAAAAATTGGATTTGTTTTTCAATTTCATTACCTCCTCAACGAATTTAGTGTGCTCCAAAATGTGATGTTACCCGGACTAAAACTAGGAAAGATTTCTCCACAAGAATTAGAACATCGAGCTATTGAACATTTGCGAAAGCTGGGTATGGATAGCAAGGCGCTAAAAAAAGCTAATCAACTATCAGGGGGAGAAAAACAGCGTGTGGCCATTGCACGAGCACTTATTAATGACCCTCTGATCATTATGGGTGACGAACCTACAGGAAATTTGGATAAGAAAAATACGGAAGTGGTTTTTGATATATTCTGTCAATTATCTGAAGAGTACAAACAATCTTTGTTGATTGTGACGCATGATCCTAATTTTGCAGAAAGAACCCAGCGTATTATCGAGATGGAGGATGGAAGAGTCATTCAGTAATTTGGAGATAAGCGTATTTCCTCATCTCCAAATTAGGGTTGTACGAAGGATTTCCAATAATTGCGGATTTGGGATTTCTGATTTCGGAAATAAGGTAAAATACCTCTATTTTTACAAAACATAAAAGTTTACACTTCCGAAATCCAACATCCGATATCCGAAATAGACAGTTTTAGAATCCTTCGTACACTCCAATCTCCAAATTATCAATAAATCATCGATTAGCATGGAATTTTGTTCACACGCAATTGGTGACGACCACCTTCAAATTCTGTATTCAAGAAAGTATCTACAATAGCATAAGCTTCTTCGATGCTAACAAATCTAGCAGGTACACAAACGATATTCGCATCGTTGTGCAAACGTACTAGGTTGGCTACTTCTGTATTCCAAGCCAAACCCGCACGGATTCCCTGATGTTTGTTGGCTGTAATAGCCACACCGTTGGCACTTCCGCACAACAAGATACCCAAATCAAACTCTTTTGTTTCAACTGCCGATGCTACTGGATGAGCAAAGTCAGGATAATCGCAAGATGCATTGCTGTATGGACCAAAATCTTTTACCTCGTAACCTTTTGACTGTAAATAATTTACAATTTCAGCTTTGTACTCAAAACCTGCGTGGTCACCTCCGATGGCAATTTTCTTTGACATTTTTGAAAAAAATTCAGTGAATGTGTAACAAAAAATATTTTTTTTACGTTAAGCTTTTTTGGTGCTTAGTGCAAAGGTACTGACCATTGTGCAAGAAACCATTATTTTGTAACGATAAAAACCGGAAAAAGCTATGACTGAAAGAGAAAGCGAAAAGTTGTTGAAAGAAGAAGACAAAATTAAAAGAGCTTTTGTTGACCACACTTGGGCAGAAATTCGTTCTGAAGAATCGTGGAGAGTATTCAAGATTATGTCAGAATTTGTAGAAGGTATCGATAAAATGGCAAAAATCGGCCCTTGTGTTTCGATTTTTGGCTCAGCTCGTACAAAACCTGACAATCCTTATTATATCATGGCTGAGGAAATTGCCGCTAAATTGGTTCGCCATGGATATGGTGTAATCACAGGTGGTGGTCCTGGTATTATGGAAGCAGGTAACAAAGGTGCTAAATTACAAGGTGGAAAATCTGTTGGTTTGAATATCGAATTGCCATTTGAGCAACATCCTAATCCATATATCGACAATGACAAAAGTATCAATTTTGACTTTTTCTTTGTTCGTAAAGTAATGTTTGTTAAATACTCACAGGGCTTTATCATCATGCCAGGCGGCTTTGGTACACTCGACGAAATGTTTGAGTCTTTAACGTTGATTCAAACACATAAACTTGGTCGTTTCCCTGTGGTATTAGTCGGTAAAGAGTACTGGGGAGGATTGCTCGACTGGATTAAAACCACAATGGTAAATGCAGGTAATATCAATCCAGATGACTTAGATTTGATTTCGTTAGTAGATAACCCTACCGACGCTGTTCGTGTAATCGACGATTTCTATTCTAAATATTTGTTGAAACCGAATTTTTAGGGAATGGAGTGGCGAAGGCATATAGGTTTATAGGCACAAAGGAAAGGCACAAAGGCACAAAGTGTTTTATCTTTCACTTTGTGCCTTTGCCACTTTATACCTCAATTCACACTTTGTGCCTTTGTGCCTCTACAACTGTTCACTCCTACACTAATTCACATCCCCTCTATAATACGCCAAGGCATCTTTCATTTCTTTGGCATTGATAGCAATATCAAAACCGCATTTTCCGATACCCTCCAATAAAGAGAATCTAACCTCTTTTCCTTTATTTTTCTTGTCTTGTGCCGTAAGTGCGATGATTTCTTCTACATCCTCAGCTTGGATAGTTGCGATACCGTAGACCGAAAAGATAAACTCTTCAATTTCGGCTAATTCTTTTTGTGTAATCAATCCTTTTTTGAAACCTACAAACGCTTCACAAATCATACCTGCGGCAATAGCCTCGCCATGGAGTAAATGTAATTTTGGTTTACCCAGATAGAAAGTCTCAATAGCATGCCCAAGTGTATGTCCAAAATTGAGGATTTTACGTAAACCTTTTTCGGTTGGGTCTTGTGCCACAACTGCTTTTTTGATTTCGACAGAGTGACTAATCAAATCAGCAAAATCTTGTGCTTCAAAATCCTTGCGTTTAATCACATCCCATTTGGCTTTATCAGCAATCAAACAGTGTTTTACGATTTCGGCAAAACCAGAACGCAACTCATTAAAAGGTAATGTTTTAGTAAAAATAGGATCTATCAAAACGGTATTTGGAATACGAAATACTCCAATATGGTTTTTGAACCCATGAAAGTCAATACCCAACTTCCCTCCTACGCTGGCGTCTACTTGCGCCAATAAAGTTGTTGGAATTTGGATAAAATCAATCCCTCTTTTATAGGTCGATGCACAAAAACCTCCCATATCACCAATCACACCTCCACCGATATTTACGACCAAACTATGTCTATCCAATTCGGCATCGGTCATATCCTGCCAGATTTTTTCGCAAGTAGCTAAGGTTTTTTCTTGCTCACCCGACTTGATTTGAGTAAGTGAATGCTTGGGTAAAAATGATTTTACGAGCGGATAACAATGGCGTTTGGTATTTTCATCTACAATCACATGTACCTTCGAGTACTTTGAATCAGATAAAAATTGAGGTAAACTTTCTGCGATAGGAGCAATTACAACTGACGACATTTTTGATTTTTGATTAACGTGAAATCGAATTTGAAAGATGGCAATGAGAAATAGTTGAAAATATTATTTTTCATCCTATCCTCAAATTCAGGTATTTTCTTCGTCAAAGTTACCCATTTTCCCCGAAAACCTCATCCTTATAAAACAAGTTTCACCTGAGACAAATAGGGTTGAATCGTATCATGTAAAGGCGAAAGCTCTGTAATCAGACAATCAATATCAGCTGTAGGCGTCACTTTATAACGAAGTGCCGTATTGAGTTTTTCGGAAATAGTTGGGATAATCATCTGTTTCGAAGCTTTTATCATGGCTTTTTTAACTTGTACGATTTCATAATCAGAATCTGTAATACCATCCAAGTCCATACCATTGATACCCAAAATACAAATATCCGCCTTGATTTCGCTGATTTTTTGAACCACCTCAGCCCCAATAGTCACTTTTGACGCATTGGAAAGCTGACCACCCAACAAAATCACATCGGCTTTGGGATGCTCGGCAAGTTCGAGAGCAATAAGGGGACTTATCGTAAAAAAAGTAACCTGCAATGATTCTGGCAAACGTTTAGCAATTTCACGCATGGTAGTACCTCCACTTGTCAAAATCACCATCCCATCTTTGAACAGCTTCAAAGTTTTCATGGCAATTACCTCTTTCTTTTCATAAGCATAGGTATCTGCCTGTACAGCCGCCATCTGATACGATTTTGACAAAGCTCCACCATGTACTTTCACCACACGCCCTTCCATAGCTAACTCATTGAGATCACGCCGAATAGTATCTTCGGACACATCCAAAGCCATACTCAAATCTGAGGATAAGACTTTATTATGTAGGTTAATTTCCTTGATGATAAAGGCCTGTCTTTCTTTTTTTAACATACTATTGCGATTAGTAAGCAGTAACCTTGCAGGTTTTTGCCGTTTTATTTGAGTATTAATGATTAAGAAATAGGGAATTATACTTAGTTTTTGTAATATATTTATATAAATTTAAACAAATCTGAATAAAATCAATATTTTTGTCAATATTTCCTTGCTTAAAAATGCAGGTATTTGCCTGTTTTAATTGTATATTCATGATAATTTTAGCATAAAAGCGCAAAAATCATTCATCCAATTTTAACCATGTATTGACTTATGAAAAAAACTTTACAAAAACCTTTTATGGTTTTGGTAGCACTGATGCTGATGTCCATTTCGGCACTTGCTCAAACCTATACCATCAAAGGGAAAATCACTTCTCAATCGACGAATGAAGCACTTGCAGGTACTTCAGTAATCATCAAAGGTACCACTTTGGGTACAGTTGCAGATGCTAAAGGCGAATATACCTTACGTGCCAACCTCAAAGAAGGTAGCTACGAATTGATATTCCGTTCTATTGGATATAAAAATGCGACAAAAAATATCACCCTAGGAAATTCAAATACGCTCAATCTTGACCTTGCTCTCAGCGATGATGATGCTTTTGCCTTGGACGAAGTGGTATTTACAGGCTCTACTTTATCGTCTAACAAACGTGAGTTAGGTAATACCATCAACTCTGTAAAAGCAGATGCGCTCCAAAAGACAGGGACAACCAATTTGTTTTCAGCGTTGCAAGGAAAAATTCCGGGGGCGCAAATTACACAAAACTCTGGAGATCCTTCGGGAGGTATTAGTATTCGTTTGAGAGGTACCAAGTCTTTGAGAGGTAGCTCCGACCCCCTTTATGTAATCGACGGGGTGGTTGTAAGTAACGCTTCATCAAACGTATCTCAGATTGCAGTAGATGCTCAGGCGGGTGTTGCTAACCTTGGTACCAACCGTATGGCGGATATTAACCCTCAGGATATTGAAACGATCAACGTATTGAACGGCGCAGCAGCAGCGGCTGTGTACGGTTCACGTGCAAGCAATGGGGTAGTGATTATTACGACCAAACGTGGTAAGTCGGGAACACCAAAGGTTACCTTCTCGACAAGCATGAATGTAAATCAGTTGCGTAAAAAAGTGTTTGTAAGCACCTATGGCAAACAGTTTGGTTTTGCAGGCCTACGTTTACATACGATCGGAGGTATCTCGGCGGCTCAAATAGCAGCAAACCCAGGAGTGACAACAACCAATATCTTAAGAGATGGAACGAGTACTCCTTTGGCGACGAATCTAGTAGATGTAACTCGTTATGATTATCAAGACCAAATTTTCAGAACTGGCGTAGGCACTGATAATTACTTGTCTATTACAGGAGGTAATGAGAAAACACAATATTTGGCTTCGGTTTCGTACATGAAAAATCAAGGCATCATCAAAGGTGCTGATTTTCAACGTTACGGACTTAAAGTACGAGTTGACCAGCATTTGAACAACTGGGCTAAAGTTTCTGCAGGTTTGAATTATATCAACACTTTCTCAAATGAAAAACCAAACGGAAACGTATTCTACAGCCCTATCAACTCTGTAAACATCACCAACAATATTTATGATATTACCAAACGTGATGCAGCAGGTAACCTCTTAGCTGTAGAACCTACCCGTGTAAACCCATTATCTACCATTGAAGATATGGATTTCTCACAGGCTACCAACCGTACTATTGCGGACTTACAATTGAACTTGACGCCAGCCAAAGGACTTACTATTGACTGGGTTATGGGTATAGATGCCTTTTCTCAACTAGGAAAAAACACCATCAAACCATATCCTTACGCGACTGAGGCAGGCTTGCCACTAGAGCGCTATCCATTAGGTTTTGCAGCAACAGCTAGTAGTAATACGTTTTTGTTCAATACTGACGTAAATATTGGTTATGACAAAAACCTTTCGGATGATGTAAAAATGACGTTGACGGCTGGTTTTAACCATCAATATACACAAACCGACATTAGTACTAATACAGGTCAGAACTTGGCACCATTTATCGAAACTGTTAGTGGAGCGGCTTCAACTACTGTAACTGCTACCTACGGACTTGATAGATATGCCGTAACAGGCCAGTTTTTTCAAGCAACCTTTGGGTTCAAAAATCGTGCGTTCTTGACAGGGGCTATCCGTCGTGATGGTTCGACAATCTTCTCTCCAGATCAAACCAATCAGTTATATCCAAAAATCAGTGGTTCGTATGTATTAGTTGAAGGAAAAGACGGTTGGTTAAATGGTGCTAAATTACGCGCCTCATTCGGTGATGCGGGTGGTTTGACAGCGTTGGGTACTTATGACCGTTTTTGGCAATTTTCTCCTGCGGCCTATTTGGGTAAAAGCACCATTTTGCCTGGTCGTCAGTTAGCCAATCCATCGGTAAAACCTGAACGTATGCGTGAGTTAGAATTTGGAGGAGATTTTTCTTTAGTAAAAAACAAAGTATCGTTAGGTTTGACTTATTACTCACAAAATATCACCGACTTGGTGGTAAACCGTGTACTAGCCGCTTCGTCGGGTGGAACGAGTATTGTAAACAATGTGGGTGAAATGCAGAACAAGGGTTTTGAAGTTTCGTTGGGTGCCAATGTTATTAAAACTAAAGACTTCTCTTGGGATGCTAACGTAGTATTTAGTAGCAACCGCAACAAAATCACCAAACTTCCTGGTGGTAACGTCGCTATTACGAACGCAGCAGGTGCTCCTATCTTCTTGATTGAAGGTCAACCAGCATCGGTATTCTATGGTAACCCTTACGCACGCAATGCCGACGGTTCGCTATTACTTACATCACAAGGTTTCCCACAACGTGAGCGTGGTACACAAACAGGTATTTTGAGCTATACTCCGCAAAGAGATGCCTCAGGTCAACCAACAGGTGCATTTATTACTTCTGTTATCGGTAATCCAAACCCAGATTGGACAGGTTCGTTTAGCTCAAATTTTCAGTACAAAAAACTATCACTTCGCTTCCTATTGGATGCTGTACAAGGCTTGCAAGTATTCAACGCCGACAAGCGTACTCGTAACAACGTGGGTATTGGCGACTTGGCTGAGGCCGAACTACGTGGTACAGCTCCTCGTGGTACTGTTTTCGCCCTTGTTCCGATTGAGGAATATCGTGTAGACAACGGCTCATTTGTCAAACTTCGTGAAGTATCATTAGGGTATTCTTTTGTGAAAGCCTTGGCAGGCAAATACGACTTAAATGTATCATTAGTGGGTCGTAACTTGGTTTCGTGGGACAACTACAACGGTTTTGACCCAGAAACAAACGCAGGTGGTAACAGTAGCTTATTGAGAGGTGTAGACTTTGGTAATATTCCAATTCCACGCACATATCAGTTGACTATTTCTGCAAACTTCTAATAGTGGACTAGCAGGATTCATCTCCAATTGTACAAAAGAAAATTTTAGTTAGAGCATTAACAACCTTCATAGGTATGAAAAAATATTTCAATAAAATATCAATTTTGGGATTAGCACTGACCTTAGGCCTTACGGGTTGTCAGAGTGAATATCTCAACCCAAGTTCGGCCAGTGAAACACAAGTAGTAAATGACCCTAATGGCTTAATTGCCTTGTGTAACGGCTTACAATATCGTTTTACGGTATCTCGTACTAGTCCTGTTTACGCTTCGGTTACAGCCGCAGGTTTAACCACAAAGTCGCTGACAGTACTCAATGCTGGTAATGCCGATGAAGATTTCTTACAAAAAGGCGGTGCCAATGTTACCGAAACCAACGGTGTTGTCAAAAACCTTTGGGAACAATCTAATCTGGTAAAAGCCAACGCTGATTTGATTTTGAACAATGTTTCAAAAGTAAATGACCCTGCATTGAAGGCCTATATCACCGCACATGCTTCTATTTTTAAGGCTATTTCATTAGGAACATTGGCACAGTTTTTTGAAAAAGCACCAGTAAAAGTTTCTGAAAATGCAGCCTTTAATACCCGTCAGGAGGTTTTACAAGAAGCTGTAACACTTTTAGAATCAGCAGCGAGTGCTGTGACTACAACTACCGCTCCTACAACTTTCACTAACAGAATTGTTGGAGGAATCGACTATGTAAATACAGCTTATGCCTTGGCTTCAAGGTATTATTTAATGTTGGGAAACAATGATAAAGCCATCGAACTTGCTAATAAAGTAGACCTTACCAAAAAGTCAGAATATAAGTTTGATGACCAAAGTCGTAACCCTATTTTCGAAACGGCATTGAGTAATATCAACGTGTATCAGCCATTAGATTTGAATATGGGTTTACCAGCTAGTTTGGCACCTAACACTGCTGATAAGCGCATTGACTTTTATTTCAGCGCACGCACACCAGTACAAGGCGTGTATCGTGGAAAAGGGTTTTTCACAGCAAACACTACCTCGATTCCTGTGTATTTACCAGGCGAAGTAAGCCTAATAAAGGCTGAAGCCTATGCTAGAAAAAATGACCTGAGCAATGCTGTAGTTGAGTTGAACAAAGTATTGACCAAAACGACAGATGTTTGGGGACTTGGTGCTGGCTTAACGGCGTATTCGGGAGCTAATACACAAGATGCAGTTTTGACAGAAATTTATAGAAATCGTCGTATCGAACTATTTATGTCTGGTTTGGATTTGGAGGATTCAAGAAGATTTGCTCGTCCAGGATTTGACAAAGGTACTAGTGCAGAGCGCTCTCGTAACTATTATCCATATCCAAATACGGAGCGTTTGAATAACCCATCAACCCCTAGTAATCCTGATAATTAAGCATCAAGTATTAGGGCAGAATTAGATTTAATTTATGAGTTTAGGCACTAGGCAAAGAGTGTTAAAATGTTTTTTATTTATCACAGCCATGCTTTTATACAAAGCCCACCGCTGAAAGCCGTTACCTGTAAGCCCGAAGCTCAATCTTAAATTTTATTTTGCTCACTAACTTAACATATTTTACCTTTAATCAACATAACTAAATAACAAAACAGAAAGGGGTGAGTCTCCGCTTACCCTTTTCTCTGTTTTGAATGAAAATCTAAGAAATCTCGCATTGAATTACGAATGTTAAGTTCGAGTGATACCCTAGTTTGTACATTCCTGCATACCAATCATTCTAAACTCTATCAGTCCCAAAATTCAGCATGCTCAAACTTATGGATATATTCATTAGAAGTAAAAATTTATTTTAGTCATATCTCAAACCATTGATATTAAACACATTTAGATAACTAAATTTTATTTTTACTTACTCCATAATTTATTGACTATAAACCACATACGGTTTGACTTTTCTTCTTATTTCATTTCTGTATTTAGTCCTTATCTCGGTTTGTCAGCCATGTATTATCATTTAGTTCATTTCATATAAATCATACACAATGTCTTTTCAAATCAACAACAACCAATTTTATTTATGAAACAAATATTACTAAACAAACTCACATGGCTTCTCATGTGCATTGTATTAGGAACAGTGCAATTGAGTTATGGCCAAGACAGACAGGTAACAGGAAAGGTTACTAATGCCGAGGACAATGCAGGTTTGGCAGGTGTAAGCATTAGTATCAAAGGCACTTCCAAAGGTGCAACTACAGGTGAAGATGGATCCTTCAAGATTTCTGTGACAGACAACACCATTTTAGTTTTTAGTTTTTTGGGTTTTGAAAAACAGGAAGTTAAGGTTGGTAAACAATCCAAAATCGATGTATCCTTAAAATCTATGACCTCCGCACTCGACGAAGTAGTGGTAACAGCTTTAGGTATCAAGCAAGAAAAAAGAGCCTTAGGTTACTCTGTTCAAGATGTAAAAGGTGACGAAATTTCGAATACAGGTCGTAGTAACTTTTTGATGGCCATGCAAGGTCGTGTAGCAGGTCTTACGATGACACCCACAACAGGTTTGCCAGGCGCATCAGCGCAAGTACAGCTTCGTGGTGCTACCTCTATCGGTGGAAGCAACTCTCCTTTGTACGTAATTGATGGTCTGCCAGTAAGTAACAACACTTTCTCACAAGGTGGCTTGGTATCCGACGGTCCAAACCGTGCCAATGACTACATGAACCGTATTGCTGATATCAACCCAAATGATATTGAAAGCATTACTGTGCTAAAAGGTCTTGAAGCAGCAGCGCTTTATGGTTCTGAAGGTTCGTCTGGGGTAATCATGATTACGACTAAAAAAGGTTCAAAAGGAGCAACAAGAGTAAATTATAGCAACTCTTTCGACTTCTCAAATATTTATCGCTTTGTAGAAACCCAAAAAGTATACGGTCGTGGTTCGTATGGAGTTGTTGACCCAACCTCAACTACCTATCGTGGACCAAAATATTCAGAAGGCACCAATACTCAGCTATATGACAATGTGGGTAATTTCTTTCAAACAGGTACTACACAGCGCCATAATTTGAGTATAGAGGGTGGTCAAAAAATCACCTATCGTTTCTCTGCTGCCTATACTGACCAGTTGGGTGTTGTACCTACAACTGGGATGAAACAGTTTCAAACCAAATTGACTGGTAGTGCCGAAATTGCAAAAGGTGTAACAGTAACCAACTCATTTGCCTTAACTAACTCAGATATTACCAAAGCCTATAGAGGAGCAAACGGTATGTACCTGAGCGCATTAGGATGGCCTGCCAACGACGATATGCGTAATTACCTAAATATTGATGGTACCAGACGCCGTTTGGTTCCTGCCGATAACTCTGAGTTAGATAATCCTTACTTTAGTTTATACAAAAATCAAAACAAGGAGAGAACGCTTCGTATGATTGAAAATATCTCTCTTTCGGCAGATATTAAGCCTTGGCTAAACGTAACTGGTCGTTTTGGTGTTGATACCTACACTACTTTCCTCAACCTTTTGATTCACCCAGAATCTGGTAGTGGTTCGAGTGCGGGAGCTGCGGCGAATGGTATTGCAGCCAAAGGATATATCGACAATGCGATTGACGTAGGTAGAATCTTTAACGGAAACTTTATCGCTACTGCCAAAAAGAAAATTGGGGATATCGACGGATCTATTTTAGTGGGTACTTCTTTTCAAGATGACAAATCTGAAGTAAATGCTTCTTATGGTGAAAAACTCTATTTGCCAGAATTTAACAGTATCAATAATACCGACGTAACAACACAAAGAGGAAAAGTAACGATTCAGCAGAAACGTTTACAAAGCGTTTTTGCAAGCTTAGACTTGAACTATAAAGACATCCTATATTTGAAAGCTACTGGTAGAAATGACTGGTCATCGGCACTTTATGGCGCTACTCGATACGACTATTTCTATCCTTCGGTGAGTGCTAGTTTTGTCTTTACAGAATTACCAGCTTTCAAAGATTTAGGATTCCTTTCGTTTGGTAAACTTCGTGCGTCTTATGCCCAAACAGGTAAAGACCCTGCAACGCCATACAAAATCAAGTCGACCCTTACGCCACAAACTACTACTGACGGTGGCTTTGCTTATGGATTCTACGGGGGTAACCCAAATTTGAAACCAGAAAGAGGGGTTGGTATGGAAGTTGGTGCTGAATTACGTTTCTTCAAAGGCCGTCTGAATGTTGATGCAGCCTTCTATTCGAACGAACGTTCTGACCAAATCGTAACACAACGTTTGAGCTATGCCACAGGTTTTATCTTTGCTTTGTTGAATGGTGGTACATTCTCAAACAAAGGTGTTGAGGTACAATTGTCTGGTTCACCGGTAAAAACATCTAACTTCTCTTGGGATGTAAATGTCAACTTCTCGAAGTTTACGACAGATGTAAAAAATCTTCCTGCCGACGTAGCTGAATATTATAACTCAGACACTTGGTTATACAACAATGCTCGTGCAAGTGCTTTTGTAGGCGATTTGTCAAAATATTTTACTACTGTTGACAACCTGAGCTACTACCAACAATGGGCTGGTTCGGCAACTGCCATTGGTGGATACAGCTATTTGCGCAACAAAAGAGGAGATATTTTGATTAACCCTGCCACGGGTTTACCAATTAAAAACACCAACTTCTTACCAATTGGTGACCGTAATCCAGATTTCTCTATTGGTTTAAGAAACTCATTTACCTATAAGTCTATAAATCTATCTTTCTTATTGGATATTCGTAAAGGTGGAGATGTGTTTAACGGTAATGCGATGTGGTTGTACGAGCGTGGTTTGAGTCCAAAAACTCTAGATCGTAATACCCCAATTGTATACAAAGGCGTGTTGAGAGATGGCTACGAAAACACCGACAATCCAACGCAAAATACAGTTCAAGTAACTCCTAGTACAAGTACAAACCAAGCTTTCTATAGCTCTTTAGCCGAGTCAGACTTCGTAGAGCACAATATCAACTGGCTTCGTATGCGTGATGTAAGCTTGTCTTATTCACTTCCATCAAAAGTTTTGGCTGGTGTAAAATGGGTTAAAAATGCCTCTATTTTTGTTCGTGGTACTGAATTATTCTTGATTACTAATTACACAGGCGCTGATCCAAGTGTAAACGGTACTACTGCAACCTCATTGGGGGTTGGTGCAGCTGGTATCGACTTCGGTACAGTTTCATTGCCTCGCACATTCAGTACTGGTATTAACGTAACGTTCTAATTGAAATCTGTTTTTATTTAAAATTCAGTTAAAACAAAAGAAAGACATGAAAAAAGTATCATCCTATATATTTCTTGCGGCTACAACACTTTTGATGAGTAGTTGCCAAGATTATCTCAATATCAACGAAGACCCAAGTAATCCACAAGTTGCAGAAGGATACGCACTCCTTCCTCCTATCGTGTCTCAGATGGTTCGTGGCGAACAATTTGATGGCCGTTATGCGGGGCAGTACTCACAAGTTTGGTCATCATCAGCCGCAGGTAACACTTGGGATCTACATAGCTATGCTTCTGGTTCGGATGCAGGTGGCGAAAAGTGGCGTTCGCATTATTGGTCTATTGGTCAAAATATTGACTTGATTGTTGCAGACGGTGTGGCCAAACAAAAATGGGATTATGTTGGAGCGGCCAAAGCAATTCGCGCATGGTCGTGGCAAAGTACTTCCGATTGGCATTGTGAAATGGTATTAAAGCAAGCCTTTGAACCTAACCGCTATGTTTTCGATTACGATTCTCAGGATTTGATTTATGAAGAAGTTCGTCGTTTGAGTCAAGAGGCTTTGGACAATCTTAACAAAACTGGCGATGGCGTTGGTTCATTGGTAAGAGGTGATAAAGTTTATAGTGGCAATGTAGACAAATGGAAAAAGTTTGTGTATGCAAACTTGGCTCGTAATGCCAATCATATCAGCAATAAGAGCTCTTATAATCCTGATAAGGTAATCGAATATTGCGATAAAGCGATGTCATCTAATGCCGACAACTTTATGGTTCCTCACCGTGGTTCGAGTACTGCCGATGGAAATTTCTTCGGACCACTTCGTGACAATATGCAATCGTTTCGCCAGACTGACTTTAGTATCAGTTTATTGGATGGTCGAGTGTTCAATGGTGTGGTAGACCCTCGCTTGCCGTTGATGTTTACCGCTTGTGTAGATGGTGTTTTCAGAGGTGTAACTCCAGGGAGTGTTGACCCGAATGCTACGCCAGTCGACAACCCTAAGCGTGTTCCTATTCTTTGGGGTGTTCCTCCGTCTGCATTGGTTGGCAAATCACCAGTAGATGTTACCAAAGGAAAATACATTTACAAAGACGATGCTCCATTCCCAATTATTACTTATTCAGAAATTCAGTTTATCAAAGCTGAGGCAGCATTTAAGAAAGGTGACAAAGCTACAGCTTTGGCTGCTTACAAAAATGCCATCGCTGCTCACATGGATTTTGTAGGAGTATCTGCTACTGATAAGGCTGCTTTTCTAGCAAGTAAAGCGGTTAAGCAAACAGGTGCTGATTTGACACTTAGTGATATTATGTGCCAAAAATTCATTGCCTTATACGCTCACGGAAACGTAGAAACTTGGGTAGACCTTCGTAGATATAGATATGATTCTAATGTTTACACTGGCTTTACATTGCCAAGAACATTTGCTACTGAAAACAATGGCAAACCTGTTCAACGCGTACGTCCACGTTACAACTCAGAATATGTGTGGAACCGTGCCTCTTTGGATAAACTAGGTGGAAATAACCCTGATTATCATACTTACGAACAGTGGTTTACAAAAGCTGAATAAAGGTAGAATTGTAAGAAAACTATTGGTCTTATGGAATGAATCGTGGTTTTTCATGTCGTACCTATAGATGATACTCACTTACACTGCCATATATTTTTTTAAAATAGAGAGTATTTTTCTCCTAAATTTTACAAAAATGACATACAAAAGATTTTTATCAATAATAACCCTCGCTACTAGCATTTTCGGACTAGCAGCCTGTGGTGAACAAGCAGATTCTTTTCAAAATATTCTTCCAGCAACAGGTAGTCGCCTCAAATTTATTCATGCGGCACCAGATGTTGCAGGCGTAGATATTTATTTGAATGATAAAAAGTTTTCAGGAGTGAACACTACGCCTCCTGCGGCACCAAATTTGCTTACCTATGGTAATGCCTTTCCTCTCACGGCAGAATATGCGACTTATCCAGCAGGTGCAACCAAAGTTGGAGTAGTTATTCCTTCTTTGAATAATGCGGTTGGACTTACAGCCAATGTAAATCTTGAAGATGGGAAGTATTATTCAGTATTTGCGACAGGGGTTTCGCCCAATTATTCGGCGGTAGCCTTGGAAGACAAATTCCCTGCTGCCAATGGTAAGAATATCTATGTGAGAGTATTGAACTTAGTGTCCAACTCTACAACGATTGATTTCACGGTAAATGGGCAGACTATTGCGACAAATATTGCTTACAAAAATGCCGACAATACTTTTTATACAGTTCCTATCGATAATTTCTTATCTGGTACGATTACTGTACCATTTATTACAAAAGTTTCGGGAGGTGTGGCGCTGGTAACTACAGCCACTGTCAACCAAACATTGGTTGTGCCAGGCAAATGCTACACGGTATATGTAAGAGGAATGGTAACAACAGATGCAAAGAATCCGACCAAATATACACCTACAGCTAGTGTATTGGTCAATAGATAAGTTTGAGTGATGAATTGTGAATGTAATTTTTTAATGATCAATTCATCACTCAGCATTGTTACATAATCAATGGAGCGTGGAGGCGTATCCGTCCAGAAAAGCTTTCTTTATCACAGTAAGTATTCAAGTATTGAACATACTTACTCAAAAGTTAATTAATTAAGACAGATGTGTACACTTTAAAGGGTGAGATGTATTTTCTCACCCTTTTTTATTTAGGTAAAATCATCAAAATATTACTTACACTTCGCTCACCGAAATGGTCAAATAGTTTATTGTCAGAAGGAAAATTTACGACTCCATGATCAGGTTTATTCTTGATATACATCGTTGTCGAGCCTCCCCCATCGAGATTAATGGCATTTTTACATCCAAGGTTTTTTGTTAAAAAAGTTAACTCTTGCAAACTCATCCCTTGCGCTTCTGTGTTGCGACCATCAATTGTTATCAGTAAAATTTCCTTGGTTTTGGTAATACAGGCACAAGTGCGAGGATGTCGGTTATTGGTAAAAGCATTATTTTTGAGAGGCTCCTCTTTATCATCAAATAACAATAATGGTCCGGTTACCATGATGCTCTCTTCAGAAAGTTTCCTTTCCCAAAAGGGTAAAGTATCTCCTTTTACTATAGCAATCTTGTTCCTATGAATTACAATTGCCGAGCGACTATGATCTGGCAGCGCTTTGCGAGGATTATATGTTGCTGTGTCCAACACTTTTCCATCTATCTTGATTAAGTCAACTGCTCCACCTTTTTTAGTGTTAAAAAATCCACCATTCACAGCCACCAAAGCATTACTTGTAGCAGCAATCAAACTTGTTTTGAGTAATTTTCTGGTAGTATCTGACTCTTTATGATGAATATCTGCTGAACCCAAGGCAAATTTTACAGTTTTATTCTTCAGCTTGCTTTTTAAAATATGAATGCTCTGGTTTGATTCAAATAATTCTTTTTGCTGAAAATGAAAATATTGCCAGACAAGACCATTTCCTAGATTTTCAGTTTTCCAAATCGTATTCTTTAAGACCTCTACATCTTTTTTTGATTGTGAATAACTTCCAAAGATTGAAATAAAACTACAGGTTAGTAGTAAGAGATATTTTTTCATATTGTTGATAAAAGTTTAGTAAAACAGAACAACATACCCATAAATTAGCAACTTTGTAGCCTTTCCTGACTTGATAAAAGCACAAAAAGCCCTTCGTAAAAATACGAAGGGCTTATCTTATAGCTGAGTAATAAAATCTATATTAAGAATAAATTGATTATTCAAAATTCACAACTCATCATTCAACACTAATATCTACTCTACCGTTACCGACTTAGCGAGGTTACGAGGCTGGTCAACGTTACAACCGCGCATCACAGCAATATGATATGAAAGCAATTGCAAAGGAATTACCGATACCAACGGAATCAGCGCCTCGTGCATAGCAGGAATTTCAACCACATAATCAGCCATCGTTGGAATTAACTTATCTCCTTCCGTTACAATGGCAATTACCTGACCTTTACGAGCTTTTACTTCTTGGATATTCGATACTACTTTGTCGTAAGAACTATCTTTAGTCGCAATAAATACCACTGGCATTTCGGCGTCAATCAAAGCAATGGGACCATGTTTCATTTCAGCCGCAGGATAGCCCTCTGCATGGATATAAGAAATCTCTTTCAATTTTAAAGCGCCTTCCAAAGCCACTGGGAAGTTATAGCCACGACCCAAGTAAATAAAGTTGCGAGCATCTTTAAATTTCTCAGCAATCTCCTTGATTTTGCTATCACTTTGTAAAACTGTTTCAATTTTATGAGGAATACGCTCTAATTCAAACAAGAGTCGTCTAAAGGTATCCTCATGCAATGTTCCTTTTTTGCGAGCAACCGCAATGGCCATTTGTGTCAATACAATTACCTGTGCGGTAAAAGCTTTTGTTGATGCTACACCAATTTCAGGTCCGGCGTGAGTATAGGCACCCGCATGAGTAGCACGAGGAATAGACGAGCCTACGACATTACAAACACCAATAATCGTAGCCCCTTTTGACTTGGCTAGTTCAATTGCCGCCAAAGTATCGGCAGTTTCACCAGACTGAGAAATCGCAATCACAAAATCACCTTCTTTAATAATTGGATTACGGTATCTAAATTCTGAGGCATATTCTACTTCCACGTTGATACGGGCTAATTCTTCAAAAAGATATTCAGCCACTAAACCAGCATGCCATGAAGTACCACAAGCTACAATTACAATACGTTTAGCTTTAGCCAATTTATCGGTATATTCACGCAAACCACCCAGTACAAGGTGTCCGTTGTCTGCGTTTACACGACCACGAAGACAATCCGCTACAGAACGAGGTTGTTCAAAAATTTCTTTTAACATGAAATGCTCATATCCTCCTTTTTCGATAGCTTCAAGTTCTAACTCTACCGTTTGGATGTAAGGAGACTGTAAAGCATTATCGATATTTTTCACTGTTAATTCACCATCACGAACTACTGCAATTTCGTAGTCGTTCAAATAAATCATCTCATGAGTATATTCAATAATAGGCGTTGCATCAGAAGCAAAGAAAAACTCCTTCTCTCCTACCCCAATCACCAAAGGAGAACCCTTACGAGCAGCAATTAATTGCGTTGGATTGGTAGCATCCATTACCACAATAGCATACGCTCCTACTACCTCTTTCATAGCCAAACGAACAGCCTCTTCTAATGAACAGCCTGCATTGATTTGGATATCTTCAATAAAATGAACAAATACTTCTGAATCGGTATCAGAATGAAACTCATGTCCTTTTTTCATCAAGTTTTTCTTGATAGAACTGTAGTTTTCGATGATACCATTATGAATAATTGCCAAATTTCGACTAGCAGAATAATGCGGGTGAGCATTTCTATCATTCGGTTCACCATGGGTAGCCCAACGAGTGTGTCCGA
Organism: Flectobacillus roseus; assembly: GCF_030056595.1. Lineage (NCBI taxonomy): Bacteria > Pseudomonadati > Bacteroidota > Cytophagia > Cytophagales > Flectobacillaceae > Flectobacillus > Flectobacillus roseus. The sequence goes on along the minus strand of NZ_JASHIF010000004.1, from coordinate 409,800 downwards.
TACCGATAGTACTTTGGAGTGTTTCGTTAGTAATAGCCTCCTCTAAATCCTTTACCTTACCTTTTTTCTTGTAAACATTTAATGCCCCGTTCAACAATGCGATACCCGCACTGTCATAACCACGGTATTCCAAACGTTTTAAACCTTTGAGAATCAAAGGTGCGGCGTCACGATGCCCAACATAGGCTACAATTCCACACATAGTATAATGATTATAGTTTGAAAATTTGATTGATTATAGTTGCTTTATTCTTGTGTTTGATACGTAAAAATAATCAATTTGCCTTAACCTACATGAATTTCGACGAAAAAATACGGCAATATATTACTGTAAAAAAGAAAGCGGAGCACTCAGACCCTGAGTACTCCGCTTTAGTGAAGCAGCAAAAATTTTGCCAACTATTACTTTGAAATATGTGTATAGTAGACTCTCAGTTTGATGTTTTTAGCATTAAAAACTGCCTGAACTGGTTCTACTGCAACAATTCTTGAACTAGATAACACTGACACCGATGTTGACTGACTAGAAGCGAGTCCTATCCATGTTGGTGTAAGTATCCAACCATTCGTAGTTGCTTTACCCGATAAAATATTTTGTAAAGCCGAGGTTACGTTAAAGGTATAAGTATTGGCTTTTGTTGCATATGATGCGATTTGAGTCTCACTGTTTGCATAAACAAAACCATTGGTTGCGGTATAACGTAATGGACGATTAGCTCCATTTTCCTGAATCGCAACTAAATTAGTGATTCTTGAGAAACCAGAAACTGGTTGATCAGGCTCAAGGACTAACTCTGCTTTATTGATAGCAACGTTTTTATTGTTTTTCAACTTCAACAATGTCGGGAATCTCAATTTCACCGCCAAGCCAGAGATGTTATCCATGTATACATAACCACCCGCATCCGAAGACTTAAGTGCATCAGCAGCTTTCTTGATGTTAGCTAAAGCCCCTTTTCTATTGACAGTTATGTTAGACCAGCGAACATTTTGCTCACCTGTAGAAGCAGTACCATTACTCAAATAAAATGTAGTAGTTTTGTTAACACTTACTGTTGTATCTACACCTGTCGTTTTGCGATAAGTATAAGTATAGTGATACGAAAGATTCATCATACTCTGTCCTACAGAAAAGTAAGATAAAGCCGAATTCTGATTAGTTTCACTCACTAATACAAATCCTTTGACAACATCTTTGAACTTATCATACACTACTGCATTAGCACTCGATAAATTGCGCTTGGCAAAGATTTCTCTAGCCAAAGCCATTGGTAAAGGCACTTTAACGTAACTATACTTTGAGGTATCTTCAGAAGTAGAATTTGCATTCCTGATTGGCTTCAACGGATTTCTAGTCACAGTTGCCAATGGAGTCGGATCGTAATCAGGCAAAGCATCACCCGTATTGTAAACTTTACTCACTGTTGGAGTGGCTGTACTTTTAACTCTGTAAAGCTTGAAGGTTTGCGCTTTTGTGGTATCTCCCGCTACACGACGAAATACCAAATAAAGAGCAAGCGAATCCACAGACTCTACCAAAGAAGCTTTGTAGGCGTTGGTTCCAGCAGTATCGATTTTGATAGTATCGATATTTGTAGGTTGGAAGAACGTTTTAGAGGTATAATCACCAAAAACTGGATGGCTCATACTTCCAACAATTACCGATGGAATACCAGAGGTCTGCATCGAGTCCAATTGTATTGTTGATGCGTCTACCGTCAGGGTATCGGTGTAAGTTAAACCAATATCTTGACCGAAAAGCTCTGTACCAATTTCTTCAGGATCATCACAGGCCATCAAGAACGCACCTACAAGGAGTACCCAAAGGTTACGCACTTGCCAAATCTGTGTAAAGGTTGTAGTAGCTCTCGATATTTTCTTCAGGAACAAACTCGATTTTTTTGTCTGGTAATTCATCAACAATTGTGTTAAATTTCTCCGTAACTTCTTCTTCTGAGGTAATCACAGTATCTGCATACTCTGCTCCAATTTTGATAAAGCCAGCGTAGTCAGCCGTTTTGAGACTGTCAAGCATAGTATCCTCTATGTCCATCAATTTTACTTTTTCGTACAAACTTGTAGCTTCAAATTTGTGAGAGAAAGCACTATTATATACCGAGAATACGACTTTAGCATCTTTGAACATCGGATCGTTCTTGTAAGTTGTCTTTAAATACAACGGTACAAGAGACGTCATCCAATCATTGCAATGCACAATATCTGGAGCCCATCTTAATTTCTTTACGGTTTCTAACGAGCCTTTGCAAAAGAATATTGCTCGCTCGTCATTGTCCGAATAAAAGTTGTCTTCTTTGTCTGTGAAAACAGTCTTACGTTGGAAGTAGTCTTCGTTATCAATAAAATATACCTGCAACTTTGCCGATGGCAAACTTGCTACTTTTATAGTTACAGGCTTATCATCGTCACCCACTGGAACGGTGAAGCCCGATAATCTCACTACCTCATGAAGACGGTTTTTACGTTCATTGATCAACCCAAATCTTGGCACCAAGATTCTTATCTCCATTCCCTTTTCTTGCATGGCCGCTGGCAATTTTCTTACAAAATCAGCTACCTGAGTAGTAGAAAGGAATGGGTCAACTTCGCTGGCAACGTAAAGGATACGCAATTTAGACATTGTTGTCGTAGTTAGGAGCTTAGTAGTTGTTAAAAAGTGTTAACTGGTGTAAAATTTAACAAGTGTTTCAACGAGCGGTTTATCTCCTATTAATCGCTCAAACCTTGTTTACAACCAACTAACTATAACAAAAAACAAGCACAGATTTCGAAAAAAATTATGCAAAAATATAAAAAAAATACGGAAATTCCACAATCATTTTGCGAAGAATGTAAAAGAACCCTGTAGTTTTGAACGTTTTTTGCCATCTTCATCGAGCAAACGACCCAACTTTTGCCATAGTTGGCATTCGATTTTATAGACTAACTAAAACAAAAACAGGATGTTAGTATTTCATCAAATCTCAGTATTACAGGAACATCTCAAGCAACTTCGTAATCAAGGTATGACCGTGGGGTTTGTTCCTACTATGGGTGCTCTGCATCAAGGACATATCTCTCTTATCAATCAAGCAAAAGCTCAGTCGGATATAGTAGTATGTAGTATTTTTGTGAATCCTACGCAATTCAACAATGCGCATGATTTGGCTGTTTATCCGCGTACCCTCGAAGCCGACAGTCAAATGTTGGACGCCGCAGGATGCGATATTTTATTTGCTCCATCAGCTGAAGAAATGTACCCTAAATTGCCGACTATGAAGTTTGATTTTGGGGCTTTAGAGACTGTAATGGAAGGCGCATTCAGACCGGGACATTTTAATGGTGTTGGTATTGTTGTTTCAAAATTATTTCACATTGTACAACCCAACAAAGCTTTCTTTGGTCAAAAGGACTTACAACAGTGTGCAGTTATTTCGTGCATGGTCAATGAACTAAGCTTTAATTTGGAACTAGTGATTTGCCCAACTCAAAGAGAGGAAGACGGTTTAGCCATGTCATCTCGCAACAGAAATCTTAGTCCCGAACAGCGTGCTATAGCACCATCTTTGTATCAAGCATTGAACAATGCCAAGGCTAGTTTACTCCAAGATAAAGAGGTATCAGAAGTAAAAGGCGAGCTTGCTGAATTTCTGAACAACATAGAAGGCATTGAATTGGAGTACTTCGAAATATCTGATTTTGATACGCTACAACCGTTCCAAGGCATTTTATCTCAAAATTCGGGTGGAGGGAAAATAGCCCTATGCATTGCTGCATTTTTAGGTAAAACTCGCCTGATTGACAACATTATTATCTAGTTTTTTGAAGTAGGCTAAGCTTTCAATCTATTAAGAATTAGTCTATTTAATTGCCAAATAACTATTTACATAAGCTATCTTTGTGCAATTATTGAGGCTTGTAATTTGTTACACACTCAAATATTTGCAAATTTTAACAATAAAGTCATGTTTATTCATGTCATGAAATCAAAGCTCCACCGTGTTAAAATCACGCAAGCGGAGCTAAATTATGTAGGTAGCGTTACAATCGACGAAGATTTGATGGATGCTGCGGGGCTTATCGAAAATGAAAAAGTTCAGATTGTGAACAACAACAATGGTGAGCGTTTTGAAACCTACGTTATCACAGGAGAAAGAGGTTCTGGGACGGTTTGCCTCAACGGAGCAGCTGCCCGTAGAGCACAAGTTGGCGACATCGTAATCATCATTGCTTATGCGATCATGACACCTGATGAAGCAAAAGAGCACAAACCAAAACTTGTGTTTCCCGACCATAACAACAAACTAGTCATCTAGTATGGCTTTCAAATGGTGAACATAAGCTTATGTTCACCATTTGTATTTGAGCACTTACAAAATCTATAACCTTGGATACAAGCACTTATTGTAATTATTTCCTGATAACCAATATACTGTAAACTGATAACTTCTTCTTTCTAAAAAGATAGACTTTAAACCAATAACATCTTTTCACTAATCAACATTTATTTCATGAAAAATATACTTAAATATGTTATCTCTTTAGGACTTGCTGGATGTTTGATGTGGTTTGTTTTTAAAGACATCAATATCACAGATATGCTACATCAGTTTGCCAAAGCCAACTACTGGTGGATTATATTATCTGGTATTTTAGGTCTCGTAGCGCATATTTCTCGTGCAATAAGATGGAAACTTTTGATGGAGCCTTTGGGTTATAAGCCTTCAACTTTTCGCACTACCTTGGCTGTACTTACGGGTTATTTTGCCAACTATATCATTCCACGCATGGGAGAAGTAACTCGTTGTGGAACCTTACAAAAAACAGACGATATTCCGATTGAAAAATCTTTTGGAACCGTCGTAACCGAGCGTATTTTTGACTTGGTTATGTTACTCGTGATTTTTTTACTAAACCTTGCCTTAGAATTTACCAAACTTAAGGATTTCTTTATGGAGCAATTTGCGTCAAAAGTAACTCTTATTGTAGTTCTATTAGTGGTTGCTACTATTGGTGGTGTGGCAGGTATTTGGCTTTTCAAAAAGTACCAAGCCAAATTAGCAGAACACCCTATTTTAGGCAAAATTGTTGGATTGATTAATGGCTTGTTGGACGGTTTGTTAAGTATTGGTAAAATGCAAAAACCAGGGCTTTTCATTTTCTATACACTACTAATTTGGGTGATGTATTACTTTTCAGCTTACGTGCTGTTTTTTGCGATTCCCGAAACATCTCATTTGAGTATGCTGGCTGGTTTAACTGTTTTGACCATGGGAACTTTTGGTATGGCAGCTCCTACACAGGGGGGTATTGGACCATATCACTTCTTAGTTGGTAATGCGCTAGTATTGTATGGATTAGAACAAAAAAATGGTATTATTTTAGCCACCTTCATTCATGGTTCACAAATGGTTGCATTGCTATTACTGGGAGCGCTCAGCTTTTTGACTACTCTATTTTTAACCTCAAAATCAAGTAAATAAGAGCGTTAATCTTCGAATTACCATATTGACTTATTTTCAAATTGACGAAAAATAATAACCTAATGACTCAGGATAAAATTTGTACCTTAGAGCAAGCCATCAATCAAGTAGAGAAATGGCAATCTGAAGGAAAAAAAATCGTTTTTACTAATGGATGCTTTGATATAGTTCATCTTGGGCATATTGATTATCTGGAAAAAGCAAGAAAATTAGGCGACAAATTGGTGCTAGGACTCAATACCGATGCTTCAGTAAATCGTTTGAAAGGTCCTACTCGCCCTGTTGTAAATGAATATGCTCGCTCGAGAATGATGGCAGCCTTTGAATTTGTAGATACTGTCATTTTGTTCGATGAACCGACACCTTTACAGGTTATCGAGCAAGTAAAACCTGACATTTTGGTCAAAGGAGACGATTATACCGTTGAAAATATCGTTGGCTCAGATTTTGTTTTAGCAAAAGGAGGAGAGGTAAAAACCATTTCGTTGGTAGAAGGATATTCAACAACCTCTTTAATTCAGAAAATCAAACAGCTTTAATCATTAAATCATCATCGAGTCTCCCAAGACTCTACCTTCCGAAATAACATATTATTTAGAAAGTGATGACCCCAAAGCTGAAAGTCGATAGCCAAAAGGCTATTATGTTACCATTTTTAAAAACCATTTAACAAACAAGACTATGACAGGAATTTGGTTAATTTCCCTGATTTTTGGTGGGATTGGTATGTTAGTTAGTTGGCAACTAAAGAGTAAATTCAATGAATATTCTCAAATTGGTCTTGCCAATGGACTTTCAGGACGTGAAGTAGCGGAAAAAATGCTACAAGACAATGGCATTTACGATGTCAGAGTTTTATCTGTAGAAGGACAACTCACTGACCATTATAATCCAGCAGACAAAACCGTTAATTTAAGCCCAGATGTATATTATGGACGTAGCGCAGCCTCAGCAGCCGTTGCGGCTCACGAATGCGGACACGCGGTACAGCATGCCACTGCCTATTCGATGCTACAATTTCGTAGTTCAATGGTACCAGTATTGAGTATTGCGAATAACTTCACTCCTATGCTATTGATGATTGGTGTAATGATTATGTACTCCACAGGAAGTAAGTTGTTATTGACCATCGGTGTAGCACTTTTTGCGGTAGCAACTATCTTTAGTTTCATTACATTACCTGTAGAATTTGACGCCAGTAATCGTGCCATCAAATGGATGCAGCAAAGAAATATAGTAACACCAAGAGAACATGAAATGGCAAAGGACGCACTCAAATGGGCAGCCTTGACTTATGTAGTAGCAGCTATTGGTATGCTAGCGCAATTATTGTATTACCTAAATATGCTTTCGGGTCGTAGAAGTAATGACTAGATAAAAATTTAGTGAATCTTGATTGAGTGATTTAGTAATTATTTAAAATACATTTTCACTAGTAGAGATGCAATGATTGCGTCTTAAGCCAAGTAAAATCCTCCAAGTTTTCATCAAAAAAGGCGGTCGAAATTTGTTTTTCGACCGCCTTTTTTGATATTAATATGTTAGATAACTAATCAGTAAATTTAAAAGATATTCACTCCATTCGAAATAAATCATATTTGGGTGATCAATAGTATATCTGAGCTGCAATTTTATGATAGCCTCTTGACTATGAGTACATTCTAATAACTGATACACTATTAACAAATAACTCATATACCATTAACAGCTTGTTATTTATTTGGAAAGCTTACTATGACGATAGCCGTAGCCAAAATAAATCACAAGACCAATAATCAACCAAATAATGAAGATAGCCCAGTTAGTTACCCCCAATTCGGTCATCAGATAAAGGTTCGTTAAAATACCAAGTACAGGAAGTAATGAAAAATTATATCTGAAAGCCATAACTGACAATGCAATCCAAACCAACCAAAACACAGCCAATAGTGGTTTTTCTTGCAAATGCTCCACAAAAGTTCCTTGCGAAATAGCGTAGCTAAATCCAATGATAAACAAGGTAGCAACAATATATTTACCATTGATATATGGGACTTTAAAGGTTGCGTCTTTTGACAAACCTTGATAATCAAGGTATAAAATACCACCGCAAACCAAGATAAAAGCAAAGAAAGTACCCACACTTGTTAAGTCCACAAAAAAGCCCATATCCATAAACAAGGATGGAATTGCTACTACCAATCCTGTCATAATAGTCGCAAAACCTGGAGTTTTGAATTTAGGGTGAATTTCTGAGAACTTTTTCCATAACAATCCATCACGACTCATCGACATCCAGATACGTGGTTGCCCCATTTGATATACCAATAAGGCACTAGTAATAGCCACTACCGCTGACACAGAAATCACACCTGCCACAAAATCAAAGCCAATTTTTTGGAATACATACGCCAAAGGATCATCTACTTTCAATTCTGTGTAATTTACCATACCTGTCAAAACCAAGGTAATAGCAACATAAAGTACCGTACAAATTATGAGACAATAAATCATCGCACGTGGCAAATCTCTTTGTGGGTCACGACATTCTTCAGCCGTTGTCGAGATAGAATCAAATCCAATAAAAGCGAAAAACACAGAAGCTACACCTCCCAAAACACCCTGCACACCATTAGGGGCAAATGGCGACCAATTTTCTGGTTTTACATAAAATGCCCCAAGAATAATTACTAAGAAAATCACCAACAACTTCAACACAACCAAAGCATTACTTGCGGTACGTGATTCTTTAATACCAATATATACTAAACCTGTCACAAGAATAGTGATTACTCCCGCAGGTAAATCAATCAATAATTTTGCATTTCCAAAAATCGTTGGAGCGTGTTCATACGCCGCAGCAGCCACTTTCATGACGTCTGTTGCTTGCTCACCACGATGAATAGCCTCAAAAGCCTTGCTTGCTGTTCCGTAGTCAATAGTCAGATAATCAGGAAAATGAATACCAAAGCCCGTGAGCATTCCTACAAAATATTCAGACCATGATATGGCTACCACCATATTAGAAACCGCATATTCCAAAATCAAAGCCCAACCAATAATCCAAGCAAATATTTCTCCGAAAGACACATAAGCATAAGTATAAGCGCTACCCGAAACTGGCACCATAGACGCAAATTGTGCATAACAAAGCGCTGTAAATACGCAGGCGATCGAAACAAAAACAAAGAGAAGCGATACCGCTGGCCCACCTTCAAAGCTTGCTCTACCAATGGTACTAAAAATTCCTGCGCCAATAATCGCTGCAATACCAAAGGATGTTAAGTCTCTTACGCCAAGTACTTTTACTAAGCCCGACGAATGACCGTCTTCACTTTGGCTCAGTACACTCTGAATGTTTTTTTTACGAAAAATAGTGTTTTTAGACATTTAGTTTGAAGTTTTAGTGTTTGGGTAGCTACAGCTAGAATCAAAATAGAAAAGGGTTTAAGAAAAATCTCTCAGCCTGCTAGCCTTAGAGTATGCCTAAAAATAGGAAATTCAACACGATTTATTGATACAAAATCTAACAAAATCTAGCTCATACAATCAAATTGCTACACATACTCCGCCTTTAAGCTTGCAAATATACGTATTTCATGCGTCTTTCAGGTAATCTCTGACTGGCAATGTATCAAACCTGACACTACTAAAAAATCGATTGGTGAAATGATTTAGACTTTTCAAAGATTTGTTTTTGTTTCAGAAAAAATCTTATTGCAACTTTGTAAAATATTTCTTGCATGGTACTATGGGTACTGCTAATGGTAAGTTCAGTTTTAATTTTGATTCACCACTATAATGAAAAAAGTTGCAGTTGTTATTTTAAATTACAATGGAGAAAAGTTTCTAAAACAATTTCTACCATCCGTAATTTCTCATTCGCCATTAGCAGAAATTATTGTTGCCGATAATGCTTCCACAGACCAATCTATACCGCTTCTTAAAACGATGTTTCCCGCAGTTCGATTAATCGAACTTACTGAAAATCATGGTTATGCACAAGGTTATAACGAGGCACTAGCACTAGTCGACTCCGAATATTATATCTTACTCAACTCAGACGTAGAAGTATGTGATAACTGGATTGAGCCTATAATTACACTCATGGATTCGGATGATTCCATTGCGGCATGCCAACCCAAACTCCTAGATTTCAACAAAAAAGATACTTTTGAATATGCAGGTGCCGCTGGTGGTTTCATTGATTTCTTAGGATACCCTTTTTGCAGAGGACGAATCTTTAATAATCTAGAAACAGACCAAGGTCAATATAACGATACTCGAGAGGTATTTTGGGCTACAGGTGCATGTATGTTTGTTCGTGCCGCTACATTTCATGAAGTTGGAGGCTTTGATGGTGACTTTTTTGCCCACATGGAAGAAATCGATCTTTGTTGGCGTATACACTTAGCAGGCTACAAGGTATATTACTCAGCTGAGTCTACCGTATATCATGTAGGCGGCGGAACATTACATAAGTCCAATCCAAGAAAAACGTATCTTAACTTCCGTAATGGTTTAGCCCTCCTTTACAAAAACCATCCTCCTCAACATCTTTGGTTGAACATTTTTATGCGATTGGTACTTGACGGTATTGCAGGAGCAAAATTTTTGATTGATGGAGGCTGGCAGGACTGTCTGGCTGTAATCAAGGCGCATTTCAACTTTTATGCAAATTTTGGGAGTTGGCATCAAAAAAGAAAAGCACTTATACGAAAGAATGGATATAAGTTTATTCATCCAAATTCTATCGTAAAAGCGCATTTTTTGAATGGTATCAAGAAATTTAGCGACTTACCCAAATCACTATAACTCCCAAACTGTCGGGTGGTTTCTTTGGCGAAGGTATTTGCGAATGTTCATCCAAAAAGCCAATATCAAATAGATAATGATGGGCGAACCCATTGTTAGAAATGTCGTGTAAATAAAGTACAAGCGAATACTCCCAGTAGCAATACCAAATTTTTCGCCCATTCGTGTGCACACGCCAAACACGTGTTGTTCAACAAAGTACTTGAATTTTAGCATGGTAGTAAATTAGGGATTATTTAATCAATAGTTTGAAAAGGTTTTATCGACAGCAGACTGCCAATCTATTAGTAAACAAATATACGAAAATCTCCTAAGCTTAGTATGCTTTTTGCACAAAACTTATAAACACAAACAATTTGTAAATGAGACACTTAGATAACCCTATGGTCTTTATCTTTGAGAATCGCCTTTAAATTAAGGTTATTTTTAGTGCTCAATATTTTAACATTACCATAGAAAATGTAACTTTTCTAATCTAAATGTCAGGTATTTTTACTCATTTTCAAAAAAAAAGAATCCTAAAAGTTGGATTGTATAAAATTATACCTACATTTGAGAAATAATAGTTCTTAATTATACGATCTCCGAAGTCCAAAAGTTACCAGTTTTCAAGAGTTTACAATTCCTTCTAGTATTGTCCCTCTGTGATTATCAAGAACTTAAAAACTTACTGTTAGTTTTTTTAGAACTATTTGGTGCGAGCCTTTAAGCGCTTGCTCGAGTTTTTTATTATCAATTTTTATTTTTTTTAATCATGCAAACAGGTACAGTAAAATTCTTTAACGAAAGTAAAGGATTTGGTTTTATCGTAGATGATGAAACTGCACAGGAAATTTTTGTTCACGTAACTGGGTTAGGTGGTACACAAATCCGTCAAGATGACAAGGTTTCATTTGAGACTATAGAAGGAAAGCAAGGCTTAAACGCCGTTAATGTGAAGAAAATTAGATAGTTTGCGTCTCTTGTCGTTGGTCATTTGTCGTTAGTTTTCAGACAAAACAACCGCAATAATCAAGGCATAAACATTCAAGCTATATATGGTCTTATATAATCCCAGACTCCATTAGCTGGGATTTTTCATGTGAAGGCTTTGTTTTAAGCAAAAGTCAGCATTAGCACTTTTTTATTTTTTATATTTTTATTTATTTTTTTTATGCAAACTGGTAAAGTAAAATTTTTCAACGAATCTAAAGGATTTGGTTTTATCGTAGACGATGAAACAAACCAAGAAATCTTCGTACACGTAACTGGCCTTGGTGGTGCAGTAATTCGTGAAAACGACTCTGTTTCTTTCGAAACTACAGATGGTAAAAAAGGATTGAACGCGGTGAATGTTAGAAAATTATCATAATAAGTACTGAGTTGTCGGTAATGATAAATCTTTAAACATTTATCGTTACAAATTAAAAAAGCTGAATTTTGAGTCAAATCAAAATTCAGCTTTTTTTGTTGCTTATATAACGCTTGACAAAGTTTTGGCTTTGTCAAGCGTAGCTAATTTACTCAAACCACTTCAAGACTTCGTCTTTGGTTGGAATAGCAATCGTCAATTTCATCTTTTTGCGCATACCTCCCAAATCATTGAATACTTTGTTTGGGTTAGCTTCTTTCAAACCTGCGACTGTCATAAAGCCCATTTTCTGCAATACAGGAATCCAATCCGTAGGAACACCTATGGCTTCGTATTCTTCATTTGTAGAAACTTCAGCTTTCTTCTCTGGACGCATTTGAGGGAAGAACAATACTTCTTGGATGGTAGTTTGATTAGTCATCAACATTGTCAAACGGTCGATACCAATACCAATACCAGCGGTTGGAGGCATACCATATTCCAAAGAACGTAAGAAATCTTCATCCATAACCATTGCTTCTTCGTCACCACGCTCAGCCAAACGCAACTGTTCTTCAAAACGCTCACGTTGGTCAATAGGATCATTTAATTCAGAATAAGCATTGGCAACTTCTTTGCCGTTTACAAACAACTCAAAACGTTCTACTAGACCTGGCTTGCTACGGTGCTTCTTAGTCAATGGAGACATTTCTACTGGATAATCTATGATAAAAGTTGGCTGAATCAAGTTAGCTTCTACTTTTTCTCCAAACACTTCATCAATCAATTTACCCGTACCCATGGTTGCATCCACCTCGATTCCCCACTCTTGACAGTGTTGACGCAAAGTAGCTTCGTCCATGCCTTCCACATTTACACCTGTGTATTTCTCAATAGCACCAGCAATTGTCAAACGCTCGAAAGGACCAGCAAACTCGATTAGGTTCTCTCCTACTTGTACTTTAGAATCTCCGTTGGTAGCGATGGCTACTTTTTCGAAAATTTCCTCCGTAATGTTCATCATCCAATTATAGTCTTTGTAAGCTACATAAAACTCCAAAGAAGTAAATTCTGGATTGTGAGTACGGTCCATACCTTCGTTACGGAACATTTTTCCAAACTCATAAACTCCATCAAAACCACCTACAATAAGGCGTTTTAGATACAATTCATTAGCAATACGCATATACAGAGGCATATCTAATGTATTGTGGTGAGTTTTGAAAGGACGTGCCGACGCTCCACCATGGATAGGTTGTAAAATTGGCGTTTCAACTTCCAACCATCCTTTTGAATCAAACAACGAACGCATGGTTGTTACAATACGAGAGCGCTTCAAGAAGATATCCTTGATATGTGGATTTACAATCAAATCTACATAGCGCTGACGGTAACGAATTTCAGGGTCTGTTAATCCATCATAAACGTTTCCATCATCATCGCGTTTTACGATTGGTAGAGGACGAAGAGATTTATTTAAGATTTTAAACTCTGTAACGTGAATAGAGATTTCACCCGTTTGTGTAGTAAATACATATCCATTTACACCTACGATGTCACCAATATCCAATAATTTCTTAAATACCGTATTATAAAGCGTTTTATCTTCGGTAGGGCACAAATCATCACGTCTAAAGTACAACTGAACACGGCCAGTACTATCTTGCAATTCAGCAAAAGAGGCACTACCCATAATTCTAAAGCTCATCAGACGACCAGCGATTGAGACCTGTTTATAATCTAGTTTATTATTCTCGTAATTCTTGTGAATATCAGCGGCCGTTACGTTCACTTCAAACATCTCGGCAGGATATGGGTCGATTCCCAATCTCATCAACTCTTCGCGCTTCTGGCGACGGAGGATTTCTTGTTCTGATAGCATTGTACTTGATTGATAATTTTGCCCAAGATTAGTTTCGGGGCAATAGTTGCATGAATAGTAATCTACTACGATTTCGTAAAGAGTGCAAAATTAGTCAGAATTACTGGGTCTTCAAACCTAGAACAGCCTAATAAAGATGTTCTTTCACGAATTTTCGTTTTTTTTTCGTAATCATGCGTCAAAAATCTGTATTTTGCACAAATTGTCATTAAACTCATCGGGTATTATGAAGCATTTTAGCAAGCTAACGCATCTTGCTCTTGTGATTTTATTGCTTACTAGTTGCGGATTATTTGAGTCAGAAGATCAAAGATTTGAAAAAGTATCTAGTGAATTTATAGAAAATTACTTGACGGGGCACCCAACAGTGGCTGTTGCTCAAGGATACCATCAATTTGATGGGAAGTTGCCTGATTTTAGCAAAGAGGGTATCGACAAAGAAGCCACTCACTTAAATGAGTTTTTAGCCAAATTCGAAAGCCTTGACACGACTAAGCTTTCTCAAAATAATTTGATAGACTACTATCTTCTTGTCAGTCAAGTCAAAAACTCTCTCCATAAATACAATGTGCTTCATATTGCAGAAAGACCATTGACCTACCTAGGCGTTATTGACCTAACACCTTATGTCAAAAGAAATTATGCAAGCATTGACCAACGGGCTAAAGCGGTTATTCATTTTGAAAAACAGCTACCAAACTTTTTGGTAACTGCCAAACAAAATATGACCTCCATCAACTACAAAGAAGAGGTTGAGTTGTCGATAGGTGCTTTTAGAAGTACAGCAGAATATGTCGAAAAAGATATTCCAAAGGCATTTGAAAAAGTGTATCAAAAAAACCTAAAAGACTCATTGGCTTACTCTACCAAAATCGCCAGTAGGGCATTGAGAGGATTTGCTGATTATCTGCAAAAACATACCCTTCCTCGTGCGCATGGAAAATATGCTATCGGTAGAAGAAATTACATCAAAATGCTTCAGTATAATGAATTATTGGATACAACTCCTGAAGAAATTTTGAAAATAGGGTTAAAAAAACTGAAAGAAGAACAACGGGAATTTGCCGAAGCAGCCAAAGTTATTGACTCGACCAAAACGCCTCAAGAGGTGTTTAAAATGATTCAAAAAGAGCATCCCAAAGCTGATTCCTTGGTGTCTTTTACAAAAAATAAATGTGAGGAAATAAGACAGTTTTTGATTGATCATCGCATTATTACTATTCCATCAGAAGTAAGAGCAAAAGTGGTTAAAACACCTGCGTTTATGGTGGGTGCAACTGCGGCAATGGATACACCAGGACCTTTCGAAAAAGCAGAAGCATCAGAAGCCTATTACTATGTAACTCCGCCATCGGATAAATGGACTTCGGCTCAAAAAGAAGAATGGTTGACCTTGTTTAACAAATATTCCACTGAGGTAATCTCTATCCACGAGGCATATCCTGGGCATTATGTACAGTTTTTACACTTAAATGCCTCCTCAGTTAGCCGTGCTAGAAAGTTATTTGGAAGCTACGCTTTTGTAGAAGGATGGGCACACTACACCGAACAAATGATGCTTGAAGAAGGCTATGGAAAATCGGAAGACCCCAAGGTGATGGCTAAATACAAAATGGCTCAACTATCCGAATCTCTGTTGAGATTGTGCCGTTTGGTGGTATCTATCAAAGAACATACCGCAGGTTGGTCTGTCAAAGAAGGTACAAAATTCTTTATGGCTAACTGCTATTATGAAGAAAAACCAGCCTACGAAGAAGCACTTCGTGGGACATTTGACCCGGGGTATTTATCTTACTCATTGGGTAAACTTCAATTGTTAGCTTTGAGAGAAGATGTCAAAAAACGTCAAGGAAAATACTTTTCACTTCGCAAGTTTCATGATCAAGCTACTGATAATGGCATGCTTCCGATACAGCTTTTGAGAAAAGTCATGTTACACTAAGCACTGTGTTAGTCATAAAACTTAACAAGCGTCACCTCGAATTATGAGACTGGGATGACTCTCCAAGTTTTCATCAAAAAAGCGGTCGAAAAATATTTTCCGACCGCTTTTTGATGGTTTTACTCGGCTTATGACACAATCATTGCGTCTCTACTGATAGAATACAAATTTCACATAATGACTCATGTTACTTAGTATTAGCGTTTTTTACTTAAACTCTATAATTTATTCATCTACCTTCCAATCTCCGAAGATACTTTCCTTGGTATATTTTTTGGCTTCATCATCTGTGAGTTGATGTGACCATTTGACTCTCTTTGAGATATCTGCACCAACACCAGTATTTTTATACTCGGCATAATAGGATGTTGATTCATTGCTCACTTTATCCCAATTGTTCCAACCTTCAGGTTTTACTTGTTTGTCTAGCACCGACTCCATGATTACCACTTTGGCATACGGTCGCCAAGGTCTGCCCAAATAAAAGGTATTTGCTTGCGCACTACCTGTAAAAGTACAATTCTTAAAAACATAGCCGTATTCTTTGTTTTGAGGCGTAGAGGCAGCAGTGTAATAACCATCGTTTTTGGCGTATATGGTACATTTTTCAAATAAGGCCGTAGATGAACCAAAGATAAAATCGACTGTTCCCTCGATATAGCAATTGTAGTAATATTGTCGACTTTCGTAACCATAAGTGTACAAAGTATCTTGAAAACCTAAAAATCTACAATTTCGGAACTGTACCTTATCGCCTTTTACCCAAACTGCAACCGCCTGCCCCACAGGACCAGCGGTATTTTGGAAAGTAATATTCTGTGCCGAAAACTCATTACCAAACACATAGAAGCCTGATGATCCTGTAGTTCCCTTTTCTTCTCCGAAGATATTTTTCTTTTGGGCAAAATCATCATATTGGATAATCGTTTCGTTCAGGCTCTCCCCTACAATCTTCACCATTGCTTTGGATTCGGCAAGCACTAATTTTTCTTGATAAATCCCCTTTTTGATGTAAATCGTCGTAGGTTTTTTACGAAAATCAGGCACAGCATTGAAAGCTTCTTGTACAGTTCGAAATTGCCCTGTGCCATCTTGTGCCACCACAAAATCATACTTTTGAGCAGTTGACCAAAAGGTCATCAATAGTAATAAGCCTATTAAAATCTTTGTTTTCATATTTATTTCGTCTACCTCAGAAAATCTGAGCGCTATTTGAAGGTTTTGCACAAAAGCTAACTACTCTTTAATCAGCTTTCTAGTAGCCTTTTTTTCACCAGTACTCCATTCGACCAGATACACACCAGAAGGTAAGCCTTGCAAACTTAGGGTAGTTGTGGTAGTATGTCCAGTCAATGATTGAGAAATTTTGCTATTACCTTGCAAATCAATGAGGCGCAATTCAGCTTTTTCAGCAGGATGCGAAACCTGAACTTCATTTATGCTTGGGTTTGGGCTGAGCAACAAGGCATGATTTCCTATTTCGTCGATACCTAAAGGTTTTGTAACAACTCCTTTCAAATTTACTGTTATATCTTGTACTCCTGTTGCTTTGTGCGTAATGGTGCCTGTGTAACTACCTGCTGTACTTGCCGTAAAGCGAACATATACTTTGGTTGAAACCATTCCATTGGTTGGGGTAATTTTCAATACAGAAGCAGCATTTACCCAAGTAGTTTTATCCAAGGATAATTCAAAAAAGGCAGAAGGTACTAATTGTATTTCTCCTTGTATGTTTTCGGCGGTTACAGTATAGCTTTGCGGCTCGTTGGTCATGCCAATCATATAATTAAAATCTTGGAATGCCTGAGTCAATGCCAAGGCAGGTTTTAGGATAGCTTTACTCACTCCTAAAAGTTCTAAATCTTTGATTTTGGCATAACGTCCAGTACTTGAACTACCTGTGCTGTAATAAAGTCGAAACGTAAGTGAATCCCCAGCTACTATGTTTATACCTGTTGAACCATTCAGCGCAAATTGATAGCGTGTGGTGGTCGAACTTGGCTCGGCATTGGGTACAATTGGCGTAGTAAATTTACCATTTGCCCCTGCAGCAAGAGGAATACCTGCCGACAAACTAGCACTTGCTTCGGAGGAATCACTTTTGAATCCTGTTTTTGAATATACCAAGGCAAATTTACCCGTTGATGCAGCATATAGGGCTGTTTTCAATTGTAAAGAGTCTACCCTGAGGGTGTAGTCAGTATTACATTTTATCACAATTTGCTCATAAGAACCTCGGTAAAGGTTATTTCCCCAACCCCCACCTGCGGTAGTCCACAATCCTCCACCATCAGAAGAAGGTGCAAAAGCCTGACCATGCAAAGTAGAGTAAGCAGGAATCACCGAGCCGTTAGAGAGATACAATCTTTTTAGGGCAGGTTTGCTTACGGTTACCCCTTTGGCACGAACAGCAGCGCTATCTGCATCAGAAATATTCATAGACCAGAACGCTAACCTTTGTGAAAATGCCAGCGCTTCTGTCTGAGTTACCCCAGTAAGCGTCAATGTCTTGGTACTTGCGCCTGTACTAGTATGAGAAATAGTACCAGCATAATTTCCCGCAGTTTTTGCATTCAACCTAATCAATACAGAAGTTGTAGGAACAACTCCACTTACTGGACTGATCGCAACAGAGGTTGTATTCCATGTTTTCCCGCCATCAATAGAGGCTTCAAAGTTGTTGGGCAAAGTAATGATCAATGCCGAAGGAAGGTTTTCGCCAGTAACCGTATATACTTGAGAAGCTGACGGAGCGCCTAGACCTTGTAGAAAATCAGATAGAGTACCATTTAAGGTGATTGTTGGTAGACTCGTTACCGAAACAGTGTCAGTATTAAATTCTTTAAAACCTGTTTTAGTCGCCTTAATCACATAGTAATAGGTTTTTCCTGCTTCTGGTGCATTATCATTGGTGGTATAATTCCAGAGCGTATCGGTGGTGCTAGTAATATCTTTGAGCTTGACAAAATTGGTTTTAGTATCCACGCTTCGATATACTGAGAATTGAATATCTTTCATATTCCATGCGGTATTCCATGCAAAGGTTGTTGGTGTCGACAAATTAGCTCCTTTGGTTACTTTAAAATTTAACATAACCAACTCCCCTTTAGCCGTTGGACAGACATTAGCGACGGTACAAGGATCCCATGTACCAAAAACTTTTGAATTATCGTAATAAACCAAAGCTTGAGTATCCGTCAATTGTTTCGACCAAGAAACCCTTTTACTAACATCTGCCAAAGCTCCATTAAAACCTTTTGACTTATATTCGGCGTAAGTAATCAAACTTGTATTGGTTCCAGTATCCCAAACTGACCAACCTTCCGATTTAACTATTTTATTTCCATAAATACTATTTAAAAAAACAACCTTATTTCCTTTTTTGGCAGCATCGGCAGTGCCTGCATCATTTTGCCAAGGACGTCCTAAAACATAAGAAGTAACCCCATTATTGGCTGGTAAAATCGTATTTCTGAATACATAACCATACGTTTGAGAGGTTGGCGTATTAGCTGCTGAGATATAACTACCTGCCAATTTATCGACACGGTCTTTGGCATACACAATACAAGAATCAAAAATGGCAGTGGCACTACCAAAAATAAAATCCACCACACCATCGATATAAGTATCCTTAAAATACTGGCGTTTGCCATCGCCATTGCTTAATACAGTATCTTGCCCACCTAAGAAAATACAGGATTTTACAACGGTCTTATCTCCTTCTAAGGATACCGCCAAAGCTTGTGGAGAGTCACCCGTTGTATTTTCAACTGTCAAATTCCACAAGCCACAGTTATCTGATTTAATGGTCAAAGTTCCAGAAGTGCTTGTACCATAGGTTCCACCTGCGGGATTAACTTTTCCTGAATAGTCATTCCAAGAAATAATAGTCTTGGCTGCACTTTCACCGATTAAGTAAATAAATGGCTTGTTGGAAGGAATATTGACTTTTTCGAGATATTTACCATTTTTAATAAAAATTCGAAAAGGTGCTGTACTATTCACTGGTACAGCATCGATAGCCGCCTGAACGGTTGAATGCGACCCTGTTCCATCTAAAGCAACCACCGCATCGTATCCCATCAAATCTACCGTTTTTGTCCCACCAGCAATTTCGCCAGAACCTGTATCTTTAGTGATACTATTGAGAAAGTTTTCGAGCTGAGTGTATCCATTTGAAGCGATATTATTGCCATCTGTAGCATCTTTGGGATTTAGTCCATTCGCTAGCTCCCAAATATCATCCATCCCGTCTTTATCTGCATCGGTATAAGACTTATTACTTCCATACTTTGGAAGTCCTCCTACATTAGAGGGACTATCAATAATCCCCGAAGGGTGAGTAATTCCAGCACTAGTTACCAAAGCGTAGGTAGCGCCCTCATAAGTAGCAGTCCCAGTACGGGTTTCACGAATGATTCGTACATCAATTGGGTCACGACGTGGTAAAATGGCACCAGCACTATCCAATACTCTTAAATAGGCTTCCTCCGCAGTATGTGTACGGACAGGTGCAGTATCAAAAGGTTTTTCCTGACGAGCAGCTTTGATCAATGCATCGGCATTGGCGTAACTATCTTTTTGAACGCCTTTGGTCCAGTTATCCGCCGTTACATCTGGAAACCCAGCTACATAGTTACCATCAATGTAGAACTTCCCTCCCCAAGTGGTATCTGTGCCATCTACATAAAAATTGGTATAATTAAGAATTCTATTTCTTTTGTTGGATGCGGAACTTGTAGTAAGACTACCAGGCGTGGCAGGTCCTGCTTTGTAGTAGTTATTCACCATATTGATTTTACCGCCTTCACCACCATATGAAGAGTTGATATTTCCCCAGTTATATACCACATTATTGCGATAATCTACCAATTCATCAGCTGGGTCATAAGGAACATATCCTTTTCTAGCTCCCCCGAATCTAGGGTTTCTGGATGAGTGATGAGCTAACAGGTTATGATGAAAAGTAGCATTTGCACCTCCCCAAATTCCTGCATAACCATGAATTCCTTTGTCATGCTTTGAATTATATAAGCTTTCGCTCAAAATACACCATTGTAAAGTAAAATTTCGGATTCCATAAAACGTCCCTGTTTCATCAATTGACCAGCTCATAGAGCAATGGTCAACTATAATATTTTGGTAGGGTCCATTCCAACAGTTCATAGCATCGTCCTCCGATGCATTCTCATCGCCAAAGCGACAACGTAAGAATCGGACGATTATATCTGATGCCGAAATATTAAGGGTATATCCTGTGATACAAATCCCATCGCCAGGGGCTGTTTGCCCCGCAATCGTAATATTATTTTGTCTGATTACGAGTCTACTTTTTAGTTTTATTTCTCCCGAAACTTTAAAAATAATAGTTCGGTTGGGCTGACTTATGGCATCACGCAAACTACCAATACCTGAATCATTGAGGTTCGTAACCTCGTATATGCTTCCACCTCGCCCACCTTTGGCAAAGCGTCCACCGCCTTCAGCAGTGGGAAAAGCAAGTTGTTGGGCATGGGTTTCTGAAAATAAACACAACATGAAAGCAGCAAGTGAAAAAATGTATTTTCTCACTTGGAAAAAAGAAGAAATTTTCATCTTGAATAGGTTTTAAATAAGGTCTGAGCTTTGGAATATCAGCATTGGGCTATTTCTAAAAAGCTCTCAAAATAGAAATTTTTAGGAGGCACAAGACAACAGGCACAAGGCACAGAGTGTTAAATTTTTTTAACGACCACGGACATGCATTTTTCCCAAAGCCCACCGCCGAAAGCCGATACCTGAAAGCTCAAAGCACAACCTTAAACTTTATTTTGCGTACTAACTTACCTAATGACCGAGCTTACTTGCTCCATTTGGCAAGCCATTTGGGATAATCTACCTCAATGAGTTTTTTGGGCCAGTCGCCATAATAGCCGTATCCAATGCGGCGTTCGTGTTCGATTTCGGCTAATGTCGCTTTGGGTACACTATCACGACCAACAAAAAATGGTTGATTGGTTTCTAAATCATAAAATCTTGCCCAAACTTCCCCCTTAGGATCAGCTATTACTACACGGTCTTTACCTTTGGGAAGAGCTAGTGCTGGTATATCCTCTACTTTTATTCCTTTGATTTTTACCGATTCCAGATACTCAACAGCCGACTTTATAGATTGCTTGATTTCTTCAGAAGGATTTTTAATCGCCATCAAAAAATTAATAATCCCAACTGACTCGGCACCACTCAGCGATGGTAATTCAAATTTTCGTGCCTTGGCAGGTTTTAGCGTAAGTCTGTCATGTTGGGCACACCAAACGGTAAGAGTTCCATTTTGGCGAACTTGGGTATTCAAAATACAGCGGATTCCTCTTTCCATAGCATTTTGAGCCAAAGGTCTGAGGCTGGGAGAAACACTTGCGTACTCATCTTTTGCCTCAACAGTACTTCTCATGACCTTCATGACATCTATCATGGCATTGTCATTGTAGGTGATATGTTTACGATATCCAGCGGTATCAGGATAAAACTGTCCCCACCCTCCTGCTTTGCTTTGCGCTTCGAGCAAATATTTAATTCCATTCTCTGCGGCCTGTAGATAACTCGGATTCTGAGTTTGGCTATAGGCTTTCACAAGCGTATTAATCTCCTTAGTGGTAGCTTTATCGTCAATAGTAGTATCATATACTTTTTTATCAGATAAAAGTTTTTTCCTAAGCTCTGGTTTAATCGTAAGTGAATAATTGATAGCATTTCCGCCAGGCTGTGGCCAACCTCCATTGTCTCTTTGATACAGAAGCATTCTTTCTGCAACAGAATCTTTAGGATATTCCATAGAAACTATTTGAGCAATAGTAGACTGGGTTTTGGCAGTATGACAAGCCAGAAATAGACAAGGAAGAAAGCTTAAGAAACTTAAAGCAAAGGATTTTTTCATCATCATTTTTGAAAGGAAAAAAGCCCCCGAAAATTCGGGGGCAGTCAAGTTTTATTTCACTCTCCAACGAGGGTCACCACTATCGCGACGACCAGAGAAAGCGGTATCTTTAAAATTGAAGTTTAATCCTGAATAAGGGCTTACCCACAAATCTGTAGCTTTTTTAGAATAAGCATTTGAAGGGAGGCCAGGGATTTCGGTACCTACAACATAGCCAAAGTCACTAGTAGTGTAGGTATTAAGAACTGTAAAGGTAGTTGCTTCTAATCCAGCAGATTTACCACGAACCGTTAGCAAGTTAGTTCCTGATTGATCCCAAGCGTGACCAAAAATACTATTACTTATACGAATACCTCCTGTGACGTTGCTACGAACACCAGCGGTACCTCTCCATTGAAACAATGAACCTTGGTTGGTAGCAATCTCACTCAAAGTACAATCTTCGATAACAACCGATTTTGAATTTTGACGAGAAACTAAGAAAATATTTATTTTGCTAAATGTTGAGGTTTGAAACAAGATATTATCAACAGCTGCTTGGGCATCACCGTCAGTATCAGTAGTCAATACACCATAGTTACCAATTTGATGTACAATGGAGTTTTTGATAATATAATTGGTAATGAATACTTTGGCACGAATACGCAATACACCACGCATATTCGAGATTACACAGTTATCAAATGACAACTCTCCCACAGTAGTAGTAGTTGCTAGGTTAGGGTTGAAAATATAACTAGCAGCAATATCAGCACCAATAAATTCGATATTTGAGAATCTTAAATATTTGATCGAAGCTCCATTTGCAATATTTCCTCCACCCGAAGTCGTAATAATTGTTTTTTGATCTCCAAATCCGTAAGCACTAGTAATTGTCACAGACTTATCAAAGTTGTTGGTAGGCATAACATAAGTTGCTCCTTTTTTCAAGACAATCGTTCCTCCTTCCACAACAGTAGTCAACGCAGTATTTAGTGCATTTGGATCGTCACTTTCTGACAAATCTATTACACCAGGCTGGGTAGTATCTACGGCACGTTGGATAGTTGTATAGTTATCCCAACCACGAATGGCTCCATCAGCACTGTAAATAGCTAACTGATAAGTAGTCAATGGCAACAATTTACCTATAATCTTGGCACCTGCTTTTTGCTCAGCATCAGTCACATCATACGATGCCAATGGTGTTGCTAGTTTTAAATCTGTTTTGGCAAAGACTTTAATCTTTGTAATAACTGTCGATCCAGTTGCCCAACGTAAACGAGCCGCCACGTCAATCACATCGGAAGCTGTCGGAGTAACCATAATCGTAGGAAACTTCTCGGTTCTTACCCCACCTAAATCTGACACCTTACTGTCATATTGAGCGTTAGCAGCATGAGCAGTAGCTCTCACCTGATATTGCGTATTCCAAAACAACGACTCTCCTTTTAATAAGGTTTGGTCTACTACTACATAATTGGTATCAACATCAACTTTGTAGTCTACCGTTTTGAAGGTATCTCTACTTACCTCCACGGTATATCCCACTGCAGCTTTGATGTTGGCCATATTCACAATAATTGTATTGTTTTTGGCCGATAAATCTTTATTTAAAACAGGGCGAAATAAGCGAGTTTCCGCAGTAATTTCTTCTTCAGGCTTGCAGGCAAAAAGCAAACCCAAAGCCGATACTGCTAACAAGATACTCTGTTTGATATATGACTTTTTCATAAATTTTCTTTGTTAATAAGATCTTGAAACAAAGGACTCCCAGTCGGAACTCCTTTTAATTTAAGAAAACAACTTGCCATATTTGAGTGCAATAATCTCATTAACAAGTCATCGCACTCAAACCTACAGCCTAAAAACCGTAACCGTCGTTGGCTAGTTTACCTTGGCTATTTGTAATTGCTTCGGCAGGGATAGGGAAAATATAACGAGTAACACCAGCAACTGAACCATTGTAGTATTTATCCCAATCTTTGGTAATCCAATCCGCGTAAGTGGTAGGTGTTGGTTTCAAACTTGCCAAGAACGATACTCGTGTCCAAGTTGCATCTGGCGTCCCTACGTATTTGCGGCTTGGGTTCAACAATTTGAAAGTTCCACTTGCATCACGTTTCCAGTACATATAGTCTGGTAATTCAGAGAATTTACCTGTACCTGTCTGCGCAGCATCTGCCATCAATTTCAAGTCATCCACCATTTGTTTCATTTTTGGTGCATATAAGTTCCAGCGAATCAATTCATATTTACGAATCATTTCACCGCCAAATTCCCAAGCTCTTTCATCCACAATAGCATTAAAGAAACTTTGTTTTCAAGCAGATACAGACTTAATATAAGCATCTACTTTGGTAGGCCAGTAAGTAGAAGAGAACGCACGCTGACGAACACGTTTTAGCGCATTTTGAGCAATTTCGGTTGGGCCATTCAATTCGTTTTCTGCTTCAGCCAACATCAACAATACATCCGAATAACGCATCATTGGCCAGTTGATACCCGTACCTTTGGCCGTAGAAGCCCCAGGCGCTTTATCTAAGAACCAACGACTCCATTTACCTTGGGCAATGTTCATCGAGTTGGTTACGAATACAGCCTGAGCACTCGTATTGATTTTGTAGAAAGCACAAGTTACGTCACGACGAACGTCCAATGTATCGAATGAAAAATAATACGTTGGAGGAATTGCCATATAGTTATTACCCGAACCATAGCTGTGAGCTGCTGTTGTACCACCTTCTACGGTAATACCAATATTCCAACCCACATCACCATTACCAATCGCGAATGGTACTTCAAATAATACATCACTATTGGATGGAGTCACAAATTTTGATTCATTCAAGAATACCTGTTTGAAATCTGTTGGCAAAGCACGGTCTTTCAACGTAACTAATTTTTCGGTATAGGTCTTCGCTATTTTATAGTAATCCAAATAGTCAGACTTACGCTCCATTTGCATAGCAGGAGTCAAGAAATACCCTCCACGCTGAAGTGCCAAACGAGCAATCATACCCATGGTATATTCACGGTTGATTTGTTCGATACTATAGCTGTTTTGGTCAGCCCAAAGCATTTTATCTTCAATTTTAATCAGGTCATCTATGACTTGCGATAAAATTACGTTACGATCTTCCTTAGGTAAAAAGAAGTTATTACCAGCCTTTGGCGCTTGACGTACATTAGGTACATCACCGAAGTACATCGTCAGCATGCTATACCAGTAAGCACGCATTGTGTACGCCTCACCAAGCATCTGGTACATTTTTCTTGAAGTAGCAGCATCAGAAGATTTTAGGGCATCACTGGCTTCAATTCCTTCGATAGCGATATTACAGTTACGAATCGAAGTGTAAGCTGCATTCCATACGATACGAAGGTCGCCATTGGTAGCGAGGGCATTCAAATCCCAAATTTGATAACGGTCAGCAGTACTACTCCAGCCACTTTGGTGCTCGATGTCGGTATTACCTGCCATATTATTTGAAAGGCGAGAACGGAATGCATCTTGACCAAATGATTCATAAATAGCGTTTACACCTTTACGAGCATCATCAGGGTTTGAATAAATATAAGTTACATCAAAAGTTGATAATGAATCAGGTTCTAAAAAGTCTTTACAAGACGTTAGAAAACCAGAAGCTATCACTGCGAGTATGAGGAATTTCTTTTTCATAATACATTGAATAGACTTTTGCCGAGGCTTGAGTCTGATTTTTAGGTTAAACACACCAAAAGTTCAATTCAAACTTTTCACAAAGGCTAGAAGGTAATATTTACACCTAGTGTGTACGAGCGGCTACGAGGGAAAGATGAATAATCTACCCCAGGTGTTAAACCTGAATAACCACTTCTAGTAGTACTAACTTCAGGGTCATAGCCAGAGTATTTCGACCACAGATAAAGGTTATTACCTGTGAAATAAACTCTGAACTGCGACATACCAAGCTTTGTAATAAGGTGCTTAGGAATTGAGTAACCAATGTTTAGGTTGTTCAAACGAATGAATGAACCATCTTCGAGCGCCCAGTCAGAGATAACCGCTTGAGATTCTGACAAACCTAGTGGCGACCAGATAGTTTTGTTGGCGTTTAATTGTCTCAATTGCTCCAAATCAGTTACTATTTCACCTGGTGTTCCTGTATATTTTCCGTCTACATCCAAGTAGGTAAAGCGATTGTTGATGCTCATCATATCGGTTAAGTTACCGTAAGTCACACGACGGAATTGGTTGTATTGGATTTTACCAGTATTATAAATCTTGTTACCATACGACCAGTTAAAGAAAACAGAAGCATCAAAGTTTTTGTAACGACCATTAAATCCGAAACCACCTTGGGCTTTTGGCAAAGTATTACCAATTACCTGACGGTCTAAACTGTTTACTACCCCATCACCGTTGATATCTTTTAACTTCATAAAACCTGGACGAATAGCAGTATTACCTGTAATTGAAGTTGAGTTAGCTACCCCGTCTTTCAAGATATATTTTTTGGTTGTAGCATCGTAGCCAGAAAAGTCATCTATTTTGTAGAAACCATCTGCTACATAACCATATACATCACCTAAAGTACCTCCTACTTTTACATAGAAGTCGTCTTGGTCACGCAGGTCAGTACTTGCCCAGTTTGACTGGAAGAAGCGCTCCTGTGTTCCATCCAATGCCTCAACTTTAGCTTTGTTGATACCAAAGTTTAAGTTTACAGAAAATGAAGCATCTGGCTTGTCGATAATATATCCTGTCAATGACAACTCAACCCCACGGTTTGAAGTACTGCCTACATTATTCCACTGTTTGGTAAAACCTGAACTTGAAGGAATGGCAGACTGCAATAACAAATTACTTGTTTTGTTATGATACAAATCCAAACTACCTACCAAACGTTGCTTGAAGAAACCAAAATCAAGACCTACGTTTTGATTGATGGTCGTTTCCCAAACTAAGTTCGGATTATACAATGTGGTTCCTGTTGGAGTATAATATACGTTGTCAACATTGCCAAAACCTGGTCCTCTCAATGTAGTCGCTTCAAACAAGAATTGAGTTGCTGTTGCATCTATACGGTCGTTACCTGTTGCACCGTAAGAAACACGAAGTTTTAACTCATCGAGGTCACGCATTTGTTTCAACAACTTTGTTTCAGACAGTTTCCAACCTAATGCTACAGCTGGGAAGAAGCCCAAACGATTAGCAGCACTAAATTTACTTGAAGCATCTGCACGGAAAGTCAAAGCAGCTAAATAGCGGTCTTTGAATTGGTAGTTGATACGTCCAAATCCTGAAACACGATTTTGGTCGGTATTTTCAGTCGTGTATTGGCGGTCGGTGCGACCAAACGACATGTTGGCGAATAGCTCTTCAGGCGTAATAGAAGCACGGTAGTCTTCGCCACGTAGGAAACTTGTATTTCCGCCTGTTGAATAAACTTCATGACCCAACAAGAAATCTAACTTATGAGCACCCAAACCCTTCATTTGATAATTCAATGTATTCAACCAACGCAATGAGTTTATCTCATAGTTAGTTTTTTCACCAATAGGCAAACTACTACCATTGTTGAAGGATTCACTAGTTAATGGACCGTAGTAACGTAAAACTTTGTCATATGATTTTGAGCTTGTTAATGTTGTTTTAAAATCTAAACCTTTTACAATTGACCAACTCAAACCTGCATTCAATACATAGTCTTGAGTGGTACGTTTACGCCAGTCTTGTGCTACTAATTTTTTAGGGTTTACTAATGCCAATAAGAATGAGGCAAAATCATCATCGCTACTTGCTGTAGTCAAATCAATATCCAAAGCATCGGCGATACCATTAGTTGGGCGAGTCTGAACGGCATCTTTGATGTTCAACTGTGCCGAGCCAGAAGTACCAGCTCCGTCGATTACGGTGTTCGTGATACGAGCTGAAGCATCAAATTTCAATTTCTTGCTAATATTTTGATTAATCTTAAAGTTGATAACATTACGAGTATAACCAGAACCAGTCAATAAGCCTTGGTCGGTGTTGTTTGTTAAACTCAAGCTGAAGGTCGTCATTTCGGTACCACCGCTAATACTAACGTTGTGAGATTGAGTTGTACGAGGAGCGCCAAAAAGTTCTTTCTGCCAATCTGTACCTTTTTTACCTTGATACAAATCATAGTCGCCATATTTTCCAAAGAATTTTTCCATGTTAGCTACGTCTGTGGTACCACGTAATTTGGCTCTTTCGTAGTTGACCAACACATATTCATAAGGCGAAAGCACTTTATAGGCACGGTCAGAAGGTAAGGTTTTCAACTGCATAAAGCCGTTATACGATACCGTCGTACGACCAGCTTTAGGTCTTTTGGTGGTAATAACTACTACCCCATTAGAAGCTTGCGCTCCATAAATCGCTGTAGCTGCTGCATCTTTCAATACGTTGATACTTTCTATATCTGAAGGCGGTACATCTTTGATACTACTTACAATAAAACCATCTACTACATACAAAGGTGAGTTATCTTGTGTAATTGAGCCGCCCCCACGAACACGAATTACAACGTCGGCATCTGGCGAACCATCTGTGGTAACAACACTTACCCCTGCCATACGACCTGTCATTGCTTGTGCGGCACTTGTGATAGGAATATTTTTGAGATCACGACCCGACATCGAGGCCACCGAACCAGTATTATCTGTTTTTTTCACTACACCATAACCATCGCTCACGACCGACACCTCGGCAAGCATGCTGTTTTCTGGTGCGAGCGAAATACTCAGTTCGCCTTTTCCTTCAATTTTCACTTCTTGGGTTTTCATCCCAATAAATGAAAATACCAAGGTTGCGCCTTTGGGGGCATTGATACTAAAACGACCCTGAGAGTCGGTAGTAGCACCATTGTTAGTACCTTTTACCTTCACAGTAACTCCTGGAAGAGCGTCACCAGTTTCTGAATCCACGACTTTTCCTTTAACAGGATCGGCTGCTGTGGCTTTTGTGAGACTGGTTTCGAGCATGGGTGTATTCATTCCCGACTTTTCTTCTAGTCCGTTCGAAGCAGTCAGTACAATAGAATTATGCACCACTTTATAGCTCATGTTAAGAGGATTTAAGAAACGATTTAGGACCGTTCTCAAACTTTCATTGTTAGCAATAAGGCTTAGATTGTTGGCTTGGGTAAGTGTTTGTTTAGAACTAAAGATGAAAGAAACACCTGATTCTTTCTCTAGTTCTTTCAACACACCCTTAATAGTGCTGTTCTTTACTGAAACAGTCACTGGTTTTGCCAAAACTTCTTGCGCGCTGGCATCTTTTGCATAAGATACCACCATAAAGGCAATAGCTATGGCTAACTGAATGACAGTCATCTTCATGATTTTGAAAAATGTTGTCTTAATAAATTGTTTTTCCATAAATTTGCTTTGTACGATTTGGTTGTGAAATCTACAATACCTCTTCAGGCATCTGGTAAATGCTCGTGGAGGCTTACAAGCTTGAAGTGCTGGTAACACTTCAGGCTTTTTTTATAGGTAGCTACTTTATTTAATCGATAGTCTTTATATGAATAAGAAATCATCTGGTAAATAACTTCTTGCTGGTAATCACATCAAGATTTTTCTTTTAAATAAATCGCTAAAACGGACTATGATGCTAACTCTTATTGGCAACCATCACCTAAGATGATTATTTCGTTGCCTTCAATTTGGTAAGTGGCACTAATTGAGCTACAGATAATATCCATGATTACGGGAAGTCTTTGGTTTTTGAAATTCCCGAATAAGGTACATTTTCTAATAGCGGTGTTGGGTGTTCGGATTATGATTCCGTATTCATCTTCAATTTGTTCTATAACTTTATCTAATATTACTTCGTCAAAACTTAGCGTAATAGGTTCCCAAATTTGCTTGTGTGTGTGTTGTTCTACTGTAAAATCATGGGTTTCAACCGTATTTTCCTCTTTCTGAATCACTACTTGTTGTTGAGGAGTAATAATTACTTGATTGACTTTATCCTCATCTTCTTGATAATTGACTCTTACTTTACCTGTCACCACCGAGACTTCATATTTGTCAGTATTTGCTGAGGCAACTACATTAAAGCTCGTCCCTAATACCATGATATTCAAGCCTTTATTTTTGACATGAAATGGTTGTTCTTTATTGGGCTTTACGTCAAAAAATGCCTCTCCTTCGAGATATACCTCACGAGTTGGCGCACCTTTGACAATTTTATACATAATGCTCGTAGAAGGATTCAGCCAAACTTTACTTCCGTCTGGCAGGCTCACTTCCTGAATAGCTTTTCCTACATTGGTAACTGTTTCCCAAAGGCTTTTTTCTTTAGTAGACAGTTGTGGAATTCCTACCAAACTTTCAATATCACCTTTATTTTGTGGTTGTGAAGCTATACCAACAATGATAGCAATAGCCGCTGCTGCTGCCGAAAGCATCATCCAGTTTTGCTTCCACCACTCTTTCCAGCCTGAACCTTGTATTTCCTCCTCCTCTTCATCGGGAGTGATACCACGTTCTGTTTGTAGGGATTCCCAAACTTTCTTTTCGATTTTGGGTAAATCCTCTTCCAAGGGAGCTATTTCATCGAAAGCATCGTACCAAACTAACAGCTTCTCTATTTCTTCAGGAGTATATTTTTCTCTGAGCGACTTGATGATCTCGTCATCATCTTTAAATTCAGGATGGCTCATGTTTTATTACTGTTTTTTATCAATAAAGTCTTACTAACTCCTTACATCTATAAGTCGGTTCAGCAAAAGACTTCCACTACTCGAATATGATTTTTTTTTAATATTTTTTTAAAAAAAGAAGAAAAGGATAGGAATCAAGGTGTTAGGTGTCAAATATTCGGCCATGCCCGACTTCAAAAGTCGTAGCGCCTTGGCAATATGGTTTTCTACGGTATTCTCTGAGATACCTAATTTTTGAGCAATTTCTTTTTGAGATAAGCCCGCGCGACTCAATAGAAATACTTCTCGGCATTTTTCGGGCAATATCATCAAATTTTCATTGTACACACGGAGGGCGTCGGAATAGAATATATTTTCTTCTGTAGAATTGTGTTCTTGGGGAGTGTAAACCTGATAATCCAAGAAATTTTGGCGTACGGTATCGTGGTCAAGTGCATCTAACACACGATACTTGACGCTCTTCATTAAGTAGTTAGGTAAATTATCTATGTTTGCTTTATGACGATTCACCCAAAGATTTAAAAATAGATCATGGATAATATCTTCAGTTTGCTGCTCATCGCAAAGACGGCGCTTTACCAAAGCATATAATTTGGTAAAATAACGACGGTATATTTCCTCAAAAGCTGCATCGCTATCCTCCATCAATAGGGATAGTAATTCGCAATCGCTCGATGCCTTTAGAGGTCTGTACATAAGAAAAATAATATTTTATATTAAAAAACTACTTTCAAATGTAGGTTAATCACAAAGCATTCTCCAAATATTACCATTGAATTATTTATGCAAACGTTCCCGATAACGTTTGCTTCTTAGCAGCATCAAATCGTCGTTCGGGTCGAATGGCGTCTTTGGGCCAACAATTTTACTCGTTGTATTTGCTTGGCTGTTTGGTATTTAAACTGATTATGAAACAATAACCAGCCACCCAGTGCTCCTAACAAACTACCCAAAACAATATCGAGCAATCGAAAGGTAAAAAGAAGATCAGTATTGTTAAAATAAGGATTGGCCACTTGAGTCAAAAATATGGTCATAGGTGTAATAAAAATCACTGCCAGTACATAATTGCGCACGATTAAAGTTTCAATAATAAACATCAATGTCACAATGCTTAAGCACAAGGTCAGCGGTTGTAACTGAAAGTGTAATATCAACCAGCAAAGACCAAGTCCAAGGGTTGTTCCTAAAATTCGATGAATAATACGCTGCAAAACATGGCGACGACTAATACCTTGCATAATAGCCAAACAGGATATAGCAACCCAATAAGGATTTTTCAAAGCAAAAAAATGTCCTATGCCAAGTGATATCATCACAAAACACCCTACAATCATCGATTGTACCAGATTATGATAGCGCTGTCGGCGAACAGTAATCGCTATCGTAACGGGAGGATGAGCCACCATTTTTTGTGTATTAAGTAATACCAGGCTGTATATAAATGTAATAATACAAGCCAACATGGTTCCCATGGCAATCAAGCCAATTTTTTGAGGCATTTCGCTCCAGCCAAACGGCATACAACTTGCCATTACAGCAATCAATAAAAAGAAGAAACTTCCTGGTGCTTTCAATTTAAAATGCCCCACTACCCAATGCACCAGAGTAGCGTAAATACCTACGAAAACAGCAGAAATCCAAGGATTAAAACTACATGCGATACCAACTGTAAAAGACAAGACCATCCCAAAAGAACATACAATCATCGTAATCATTCGATTGGTTAAGGGCAACGAGGGCATATACAAAATCACATGACCTCCCAAACAAACTAATAGTCCATTACTCAATTGACCTAAATACAAACCCGAGAACAAAGCTATACTAGCACAAAAAGCCGCAATCAGTGGCATGTGCCATGGTCGCTCAGAATGTTTTAGTTCAACCAAGCTTTTGAGCTCAGTCTGCAAAAGGTCTTTGAAGGAAGTTTGCATGATGATATTTGTTGGTCTTTTGAGAATTGTTTTACAAAAGAACATAATTCTTAAAAAGCTTAGTTTATGGATTATCCAAAAAATCCCATCTTTCTTGAATTATTTCAAAAACAATACAATACAGTTCAAAAAAAAGTCCCAAGTTTTAAAACTTGGGACTTAAAAAAAATATTTGTTGCATCTACAAAATTTTCAAACCTAGTGTCAATTGCCACAAATTGCCTTTTTGGGTAAATTTCATATCGTTGGTAAACTGAGCTGATGTTACATCCGAAAGGCTACCTTCATATCTTACATCAAGAGAAAGTGCTCCAAGGTCTAATCCACCCCCAACTTGATAACCATACGAAGCCTTTTTGAAAGCATCTTCAGCGCCATTTTGGGTATATGCCTTAATTGACTCGTTTAGCGTAGCTCCTTTACTTACATTGAAAGATGCTAATGGTCCACCATTGATACGGAAAGGACCCATTCTAAAACCTAGCAACACAGGAATATCAATATTTGTGTACTCAATATCAACAGTCTGTTTATTTGCCGTACTTCCTCCTTTCAATATATTCAAGCTACCTCCTTTGGCTGAAAGCAAAAATTCAGGCTGAATAAAAACTTTGTTACCAATACGCATATACACACCACCCACATAACCAGTTTTAGTGTCTAGACTTTGTTGAAAATTGGCACCGATCGAATTCATATTCAATTCATTTCCCAATTTCAATTGTGATAAGTTTACACCACCTTTGATACCGAGTGTAAAGAACTGAGCTTTTGAAACCATAGTCAAAAGCATAAAGAGGGCAAGGAATCCAAATGTCTTTTTCATAAGTAAGTTTTATTTAAAGTTAATGTTGCGCGACTAGTGATAATCTTTTAGTTGTTCAACTCAAACTGGGGAAATAACGACACCTGTTGTGTTAGTGATACAAGTATAAATCATTTTTTTCGTATAATTTCGTAAACGGTATCTTTGCATACATTTTTGAAATACATCAACACCTTTATGCATATCTATGTTTTAAACACAAAAATTCATCCAATTTCGTAGAAAATGATATTTATTTCCTGTGATAATTGTCCTGAATATTATCATGACAGCTAAAATTTGCTTGTCACCCATTTTGAAATCAATATTTATCTAATGGAGTAACTGTATTCATGATTTCATTAGAAATGCTTTTGAACTTTTAGCTTACAGCATATTGCTTAGAGTGGGTAAAACTAATTTTAGTTTGCCCAATAACAAATACAATAATTTTATGGCTAAGACTAAAACCTCTTTTTTTTGTCAGAATTGTGGACATCAGGCACCCAAATGGTTGGGGCGCTGTCCATCTTGTGGAGAATGGAATACT
The DNA here is from genome assembly GCF_030056595.1 of Flectobacillus roseus. Classification (NCBI taxonomy): domain Bacteria; kingdom Pseudomonadati; phylum Bacteroidota; class Cytophagia; order Cytophagales; family Flectobacillaceae; genus Flectobacillus; species Flectobacillus roseus. The sequence continues at coordinate 375,504 of NZ_JASHIF010000004.1, read as the reverse complement.
TTTGTAGAGGAAGTCATTCAAAAAGAAGAGCCCACCAAAGGCTCTTGGAAATCGAGCAGTTCATTAAAAGTAGCTGCCAAGCCCAGAGCGATTCAAGAAATTAATTTTGAAGAGCAGCCTCGTATCAAAACCAAAGACCAAGAGCTGAATCGAGTTTTGGGTGGAGGCATAGTATTAGGCTCGTTGATATTGATTGGTGGCGAGCCGGGTATTGGTAAATCTACGCTGATGCTCCAAATTGCATTAACACTCAGTAATTACCGCGTATTGTATGTTTCGGGTGAAGAATCTGAACAGCAAATCAAAATGCGTGCTGAACGTTTGGCTCACAAAAGTGATAATTGCTATATTTTGACCGAAACCTCAACCCAAAATATCTTCAAACAAATCGAGCAATTTGAGCCAGATATTTTGATTATTGACTCAATTCAAACACTCCAATCGTCTTTCATTGAAGCAGGTGCTGGTAGTATTTCACAAGTGAAAGAATGCGCTGCAGAGTTAATGAAATATGCCAAAGAATCAGGTACGCCAGTGTTTATGATTGGACATATTACCAAAGATGGTGGCTTGGCTGGGCCAAAAGTGCTAGAGCACATGGTAGATACTGTATTGCAATTTGAAGGTGACCGCCATTTGGCATATCGTATTTTACGTACCACCAAAAACCGTTTTGGTAGTACATCTGAGCTAGGAATTTATGAAATGTTAGAATCGGGTTTGAGAGAAGTAACAAATCCTTCGGAAATACTTATCTCACAACGAGACGAGGATTTTTCTGGTATCACTATTGGTGCCATGTTAGAAGGAAATCGTCCTTTACTCATTGAAATACAATCGCTTGTTTCAATTGCCACCTACGGAACGCCCCAACGAAGCTCGACAGGGTTTGATGCCAAACGTTTGAATATGATTCTGGCGGTTCTTGAAAAACGAGGAGGCTTTAGGTTGGGGAACCAAGATGTTTTCTTGAATATTGCTGGCGGACTCAAAGTGGAAGATCCTGCGATAGATTTGGCAGTTTGTACCTCTATTGTATCCTCTTACGAAGATATTAGTATTCCTAATACCGTTTGTTTTGCCGCAGAAGTCGGCTTGGGAGGCGAAGTCCGTGCTGTAAACAGAATCGAACAGCGTATTGCCGAAGCGCAGAAGTTGGGATTCAAAGAAATCTGGATTTCGAAATTCAATGCCAAAGGCTTAAATGTGGATGCTTATGATATCAAAATCAGAATGGCGTCGAAACTAGAAGATGTTTTTATACAAATTTTGAGAAAATAGGCATTCAAAGAAAAGGTGCAAAAGCAATTTGCACCTTTCCCTATTTTTTACAACTCATAATTCACTTCCATCAAAAACAAACCTTGAGCAGGTACCGAGCGCCCTGCATTTTGACGATTTTTATCAGTAATAATTTTTTCAAAACCTTGTACACTCAATTTTCCTAAACCAACCTCCAACAAGGTACCCACAATTGCACGTACCATTCCTCTCAAAAAGCGATTGGCTTTGATATGGAAAACCAGTAAATCTTCTGATTCTTGACGCCACTCTGCCTCCATGATGGTGCAATTAAATGTTTTTACGTCTGTGTGCAGTTTACTAAAACATTCAAAATCTTCGTATTTGAACAAAATTTGTGCAGCCTCATTCATTTTGAGCATATCTAAAGGCATTTCGAATTGGTAAGCCATATTCTGATAAAAAGGAGATTTTCTTCTTAATATCCGATATTCGTACTTACGGAAAGTGGCTTCGAAGCGACAATGAAAATCATCAGGAACCTGATAAATCCGTTTTATAGAAATATTTTGAGATAAAATTTTATTTAATCTATATATCAATTGTGAAATATCAGAAATTGGATTTTCTCGGTCAAACTGTGCCACTTGCGTATAGGCATGTACACCCGCGTCAGTGCGTGAACTACCCATCAAACTAGTAGGTTCTTTCAGTAAAATGGTTAATGCTTTTTCTATTTCCTCCTGAACTGTCATTGCATTGGGTTGTATTTGCCAACCTGCATAATTAGTCCCCAAATACGCACATTCAATAAAATATCTCATATCAATAATTTAGGATTATATCTATATCATTTTTCCATTTATTCATTTTAAACAACAAAAAAAGGTCATTTACATACCATTAAATAAATTTCGCAAACATTATGACTTTCTTAGTTATTTCATCGTATATATTTGTATCGAAAACTTATCTAATAGGTTAGTGATCAAATAATAGCAAGAAGCAATATGGCAAAGCTGTAAGGTACCTACCTTGCAGCTTTCTTTTTTGGTAAAATCCCATCGTCCCAAAGCTTGATTAAACAAAAAGCCGAAGAACTTAGTCCTTCAGCTTTTAGATGTCAATATTTTTTCAGAGAAATTGTACAAAAATCATTTTTCTCATCAAGCTTTACCTCCACATTTTGTCTAAAACTTTTCAAAGTTAACAAGAAAATAATTTTACTGGCTCAATTTTTTTTTCGCATAAGCTCTGCCATATCTTCAGGGGTGTCTATATCCCAAGTTCCCAATGCAAAAGGTACTGTGAGAGTTGTATCCCTGTAATAGGATAAAAAACTCCGTGCCCCTTGATCGCCAGACAATATCAATAATTCATGACGTACTTGAGGAGAAAATAACATCGGAACGCCCAATTTGCCTCCATAATCACAAGCCACAATTTTAGGATTTTTTTCCTGATACAAATGAATCATCTGCCAAAGCAAACTCGTTTTTACTGCTGGCTGGTCTGATAATAAAATCATGATGGGGGCTTGCTTATTGTTCAAAGAGCTCACTCCTGCTTTTATCGATGTTCCCATTCCCTGCTCCCAATCGGCATTATAAACGATTTTGGGAAATAACTGCGCCTGATTCAGCGTCCATTCTATACGTTTAGCATGCGACCCCAATACCACTGTTACATGCGGACTTACCTGCAAAGCATTGGAGACAATATGTTCAATTAAAGTTTTCCCTTGATAAACCACCAACTGTTTGGGCTGACCAAGTCGACTTGAGTTTCCAGCCGCCAAAATAATAATTTCAAGCGATTCCATAAGTAACAATAAAATAGGGTTACACAACTTTAGCGACTCCACTTCAGTATAAGTAATGAATTAATCTCTACAAAATAGCGAGACAATTATTTATTAATCATCTACTTACACTCAAACCTTATCCAAATCAAAAGGCATTTTGCGTATGCGTTTGCCTGTGGCAGCAAATATCGCATTGGCTAGTGCTGGTGCAAACGGAGGTAGCCCCGGCTCTCCTACTCCTTTGATTTTAGGTCCCCCTTCTGCCAAAATATGAATTTCAACAATTGGCATTTCTTCAATCCTCACCATTCTATTATCGTGGAAGTTAGACTGTTGTACTTGACCTTTCTCAAAGGTAATAGCGTCTTTGGTCGCTGCACCAATGGCCATAGTTACGGCACCTTCTACTTGAGCTTTTACAGTGTCAGGATTAACAACTGTCCCTAAGTCAATCACAGCATACACTTTTTCAATCTTTACGCCTCCATTTGGCTTTTTCGAAACCTCCACTACTTGTGCCGCCAATCCTGCAAAAAACTCCCATTGCGCTACGCCTCTTGCCCAACCTTTTGGCAAAGGTTTGCCCCATTGAGATACCTCCTTGAGCTTGAGCATTACGCGTTTGGTATCTGTTTCTTTTTGTAACATTTCCAAACGGAAATCGAATGGGTCTTTGTTGGCCTTATGTGCCATTTCATCAATAAAACACTCATGAGCAAACGACAAAGTCGTACTCGTTACTGCACGCCAAGCGGCTAATGGCACATGCGTTTCGGCATGAACGTAATAGTTTTTGATATGAGGGATTTCGTATTGTTGCTCACTAATACCCTCAGTCATGGTATTGTCAGACTTTGTTTTATCGTAGTTCTTATTTTGCGTAGCATTAATGGAAGGCGAAATTACCTTATGCTGCAAGGCCAAAGCTTTGCCATCAGCTGTGAGCGCACCTTTAAAGGCTGAAAAAGTCATGGGTCTGAATGGGCCTTGTGTGGTATCGTCTTCACGAGTCCAGATTACTTTAACTGGTTTTCCTACAGCTTTGGCAATCGATACAGCCTCGGTAGCAAAATCTTGGTACAAACGGCGCCCAAAACCTCCTCCATTAAAGAAAATATTCACCTTGATATTATCGGCAGGAATGGCAAAGGCATCTGCGACTCTATTCCGTAACAAATCAGGTCCTTGCGACGAAGCCCAAACTTCTACCTTATCCCCTGTCCAGCTAGCAATACAATTCATTGGCTCCATCGGAGAATGTGACACCATCGGCGTTTCATAAAATGCTTCTAGTTTTACTGGAGCTTCTGCATAGTTTTTGTCAAAATCACCTTGGTTATGATCTACAACACCTTCATTTTTAGCCAAATCACGTAATTGCTGTTCAAACTGGGTTGTGCTAAATTGGTCATTTCCTTGATAATCCCAAGTTACTTTTAGTGCTTTACGACCTTTTAATGCAGCCCAATAATTGGATGCGATTACGGCAACAACTTCATATCTGTTTTTACCTAAAACTCTCTCGGCACGCACAACTTGCAAAACACCTTTTACTTTTAGGGTTTGAGTATCATCTATTTGTTGGATTTTTCCACCAAAAACAGGACAACGTTCTACTGAAGCATAAACCATATTTGGTACTTCTACGTCCATGCCAAAAGTAGCTTGCCCTTTCACTTTCAAAGGAATATCCTGACGTTGTGTTTGTTTTCCAATTAACTTAAAATCCTTGCTATCTTTGAGCTTAGGTTCTTTTGGAACCTCCAATTTAGAAGCTGTTTCTACCAAAGCTGAATAAGCTAGTTTTTTACCACTTGGTTTATGGAAAATATTGGCACGTTCGGCATAACACTCATTTACTGGCACATTCCAAGTTTGGGCTGCAGCTTGCAAAAGCATTTCTCTAGCAGCAGCGCCAGTTTTGCGCAAGGTAGCATAACTTGTACGTACCGAAGCACTTCCTCCTGCGGTTTGCCCTCCATATTTTTTATCTCCAGAAGTTTGCTTTATCTCGTATTGATCCAACCCCAACTCTAATTCCTCCGCAATAATCATAGGAATAGCCTGCCATGTACCTTGACCAATTTCTGGTTTCGAATTCATGATAGTAATTTTTCCAGTTTTTTCAATGATAACAAACGGAGTTAATTCAAAAGAATCTTCGAGAAAGCTAAGGTTTTCAATGGATTGTTCAGAAGGCTCAGAAGCACGAGCCGATAAACCAAGAATAAAAGCAGCTCCCAAAAGCCCTGAAGCCTTGAGGAAGTTACGACGATTGAGTTCTGTTGATGTGCGCATTACAAATTCAGGATTGAAGTAAAAAAGGACAATCTTTTATTCGAATATACCCATAATTTAAGCTAAATGTTCGAAATTTAGCTTAACAACTTTAAGTTTTAGCTGTAAAAACAAGATTCAGATCACTCCTAGTATTGTGTTGCTCATCGATAAAGTAAAAAGACCGATTTCTATCTTAAAATAGACATGAAAATGAAAAGAATTCTACTCCTTTCTTTATTAGTGTTGGCTTGTCAACATGAGAGAAGTAAACAACCTCCTTGTGCAAAGAATTTGGAAAAATATCTCAATTCTTCAGTTAAGTCTTTTTTAAAGGAAAATCTCTCCTATCAACGTATCACAATAATGGACTCCAAGCCTGGACTTGCCCACTCACTTTTGGTCGTCTATTCACAAGGTTGTACAATTGAATTAATACCTACGCAGTTTGAACACATGATGCCGTTCGACACCTGTATGGAATGGAATGTAGAGGAGTTTAAAAAAGAAAAAATTGGCAGTATCGATGTTTATTCTTCAGATAAACTTATTCAAAGAATTGAATAAAATTGAGCTTTATCCTCATCAAAAGTACATAAATTTCATATAGATTGAAGATATTTTAGATCGTTTACCACTAACGAAAAAATACCTTACAAACCTAACAATCAATAATTTAACACAAAACACCCTTTTAATTATCAGGCATTTTATTGTCAATCCATTTCTTGATAGTCGCTGTTTCACATTCAGACAAAGCTCCTCCTTTGGGCATCCTAGGTGGATTACCGTTGAGCGAGATGACAGCATCGTAAAACTCTCCACTCTGAGCATCGTCAAATACTTGTTGGTAGTTTCCCAACACCAATCCTCCTGAATGATTCGTGGCATTATGACAAGACCAGCAATTTTTCTGCAAAATCGGAACAATATCTGTTTTAAAACTAATCTCTTTTGACTGATTAGCAATACAAATATTGGGTTCTACTGGATGTTGGTTTGTACAACTAAAAAGACAACATATAAGTAATAAATTGAAGGAAATGCTTAGTCTCATGTGCAGGTAAATTTATGCCAGCACGAATGTATCGAGATTCAAGAGAACAAATCCTTCATCAATCAAAACTTAACCTAGCCTTAATATGCACAGGGTAGTAGAGTCAATAATAGTAGTGTACGAAGGATTGTAAAATATTTATTTCGGATATCGGATTTCGGAATTGCAACCTTCTATATTCTTCTTTATTTCGGAAATCTGAAATCCAACATCTGCAATAGCTTGAAATCCTTTGTACAGTACCAATTCTCAACTTACAAATATCTCAACCATTGTTTTTCAGGATGTGAGGCTTTGTATTTGCCATACCACAAGCACAAGGGATACAAACTTAACACCACTCCAATCCATACTAAATAGACTCCTCCCAATGACACCCCTGAACCAGTAGCTGGACGCCCAAATTTGAAGACTCCAAACTCCAAACTTTCCCAAGTAAATCCTTGCATAAACACCATTATCAGTGTTAGAGAATGGATTATGTACCAATGAATGAGATAGTAAAACAGCGGTACTTTTCCATAAACCCCAAAAAATCGCATCAAAGGGGTTTCCTTTCCATCTGTCAACAGCAATATTCCTAAAGCAAAACTGAGTGTCATCAACGTAAAAAGTAATGATGGAGCATACTTCGTGGTATTCACAAATGACAATATGGTAAAAAATGGACTTTCCTGCACCGACCAAGGTCTTGGATCTCCATAAATATTGACTGCTCTAATCACTATAAAAGCTATCAAAGTGAAAGAAAATAAAGTAGTAAGATTTTTTTTCCGTGCCAAAGGATCCAACTCATAGAGACGTCCTACTACAAAACCTGCAAGCATAATTCCAAACCAAGGAAGTACTGGATACATTACCATTACCATGTGGTCGGAGCCAATTGGAAATAGGTTTGGACTGATGAAGAGTGCCCATAGAAACTTCAACACTGGGTTTTCAAAAGCGGGAACTAAGCCTAAGGCATTATGCCCAAAAATTAAAACAAGGGATATGATTGCTAATACTTTAGGTGAAAGTTTAAAAACAAAAGCCAATAATATCATGCCCGTTCCTATACTGCCTATCACTTGGAAAAGGAAACTTCTAAACTGTATATCAAACCAAATACCGAATCCGACAATAGTAAATTCAAGTAGTATCAACCACAAACCACGGGTAATCAGAAATCGTTTGGTAGCCTCCCAATCATGATACTTACGAGAAGATAAATAGGCCGATACGCCCGACAAGAACACAAATGTAGGTGCGCAAAAATGAGTAATCCATCTGGTAAAAAACAAACTTGGCGTCGTGGATGCCAAATCTGTAGGGTCTTGGGTTATTTCAGAAGTTAACATCAAGTCTCTGATATGGTCAATCGCCATTATGACCATGACCAAACCACGCAAAAAATCTATAGATTGCTGTCTATTATTCTTCATAGTTGAATGTTTTAGAGATTAAATAAAAAGGCTGAAGGGTTCAAGTAAAAGGTTTAGTCGTAAGGCACTTTCAACAAATAAAAATGAGGGAAGAACGTCTTGCTTTTCCCTCATTTCATTTCTTAATACAATTTAATCGTCCTGTGGCAAAAATCTATTTTTTCTGATAAAAAACATTAGCTCCTTTGCCAAGAATGATACATTAGTTCTACAAATTTTTCTTTTTCAATTCAGCCACCGCAAAATTTGCCGCTCTTGCTGTAATTGCCATAAAAGTTAGAGAAGGATTTTGTGTAGAAACCGACGTCATACAAGCCCCATCTGTCACAAATACATTTTTACAATGATGAAGCTGATTCCATTTGTTCAACAAAGAAGTTTTCGGATCTTTACCCATACGAACCCCACCCATTTCGTGAATATCTAAGCCAGGCGCTTTGTCGGGTTTATCATGAGTCTTGATATTCATAAAACCAGAAACTGTTAGCATTTCAGTCATTTGCTCATGAAAATCACGAATCATTTTTTCATCATTATCATCATATCCTACTGAAATACGCAATTGCGGTATTCCCCAAGCATCTTTTAGCGTTTTATCCAAAGCCACATAATTACTTTCTTTCGGAATCGTTTCGCCCATCATGTGCGAGCCTACTTGCCAGTTCCCATAGTTCCTTTGATTTAAACTAGCTTTCAAATCGTCACCAAACCCACTGGTATCATACGCTATGTTTCTGCTTGAACCAAAACCTGCGGCATAGCCTCTCAAGAAATCTGTCTCTTGCTTTTGTACATTTCTAAAACGTGGAATATAACTACCATTCGGTCTGATACCGTCTGACATAGTATCTTTAAAACCTTCGTACTCTGCGGTAATAGTCGTCCTAAAATTATGAAACGCAATGTATTTACCCAACAAGCCATTATCATTCCCTAATCCATTTGGAAAACGACTCGACACCGAATTGAGTAATACCAAGTTGGTATTTAAGCAGGCAGCATTCACAAAAATAATTTTGGCATAATACTCTGTCATTTGTTTAGTATGGGCATCTATTACTCTTACTCCTGTTGCCTTGTTTTTTTGCTCATCAAAAATAATAGAATGTACCACCGAATCTGGTCGTAAGGTCATATTACCCGTATTGAGCGCCCAAGGAATCGTTGATGAGTTACTACTAAAATAACCACCATAAGGGCATCCTCTTTGACATAACGAACGATTTTGACACTGACCTCTTCCTTGCTTCAAGTGAATCGGTTGAGGCTTGGTCAAATGCGCACAACGACCAATAATCACAGGACGAGTATTGTTGTAATGTTTCGCCATTTGTTGAGAAAAATGTTTCTCAACACAAGACTGTTCGTGTGGTGGCAAAAACTCTCCATCAGGCAATTGAGACAAACCGTCTTTGTTGCCACTAATTCCTGCAAATTTCTCGACATGACTATACCAAGGTGCTAACTCATTATAGCTTATTGGCCATTCTACGGCAAAACCATCTCGGGCTGGTCCATCAAAATCATATTGTGACCAACGTTGTGTACCACGTGCCCACATCAGTGACTTGCCTCCTACTTGATAGCCACGAATCCAGTCAAATGGTTTTTCTTGAACATAAGGATGTTCATTGTCTTTGACAAAAAAATGGGCTGCATCTTCGTTAAAAGCATAACATCTGCTCACAATAGGATTAGCATCTTTGACGGCTTTTGGTATCTGATTAAGATGCTCAAACTCCCAAGGATTCATCATGGTTGTTGGATAATCGGTTACGTGTTTGACATCACGACCACGCTCAAGCACTAAGGTTTTGAGCCCTTTTTCACTTAGTTCTTTGGCTGCCCAGCCACCGCTTATTCCTGAGCCAACCACAATGGCATCGAAAGTTCTTTCTTTGATTGAATCTATATTAAAGTATGACATTGATTTTTCGGATAATAAATTGGGGAGAGATAACAAGAATATGCTTTTCAAAAACAACTATTTTACAGGAACACAACCATGATAATAGCCCGGAGCCATATTGAAATGTAGGATATTGGTCATGACATACTCTGAGTTCATATATCCTCTAATCGTCAGATTTTTCACAAGTGTAATAAAACCCTTAGCGACAGGATTCTCTGAAACAGACATTTCTTTTAAGACTTTTTCTCGTTCAGTTTTTGACGCTTGTGAAAAAGGTTTTTGATTCATTTTTTCCGAAAAGTCATTACATAAATTTAATCCTTGTGCATACGTCTGTTGGGCTTCTGGACCATAGCAGTCACGAATCATTCGGTCGACTAATACATGAACTTTCAAGGATTTTGCACCAGGCGTTGATGATTCAGGAATGATGGTTTCTACCACTTCGCCCAATAAATCGAGCGAGCCAGAAAGAATTGGTTGAACCGTTTGAGGGAGACTTTCGGGTGTCCAAGCTTGAGCCCAAGAAGGCCAAGAAATAGCCACACCTACAGCCATTGAGAGGTTTTTGATAGCGGAACGCCTTTTCATAGTTAATCAATTGGGTTTAAAATAGCTGATCTATCCATAAGGTTTAGTTATGGACTCTTATCAAATTAACAGATTCTGCCATAAATTCTTATCCCTATCTATCCGCAAAAAAACGAATCGAGTAACATATTGCTGGAGCTATCTTTTTGAATGCTGTTGGATATATCCAAACGAGAAATTTGCAAAATCTGTTTTGTATAAAATTTAAGCTATTTTTGTTTCCAAAAATCTATTGAAGAAACAACTCCATCATCTTATTTCTAACTATCTATGAAAAAAAGTACATTATTTTTCCTGTTGCTATTTGTCCAATTTATTGGATTTGGTGCTACCGATACGATTCAGGTAAATAGTCAGTTTTTGAAAAAGAAAAGCCCGATTGTAGTGGTAACTCCTCAAGCCTATACGACATCTGGTGACAAACATTTCCCAGTGATTTATTTCCTTCATGGCTACAGCGGTAATCATCGTTCATGGGTAGAATCCTCTCCCGACTTCCAACAGCTCGTAGACCAATATCAAATAATTGCCGTTTGCGTAGATGGCGGTTACGATAGCTGGTATTTCGACAGTCCTATCGAACCAACTTATCAGTACGAATCCTATATTTCAAAAGAACTCATCCCATTTGTTGACAGTAAGTTCAAAACCAAGGCCGAACCCAATGGACGAGCTATCACAGGTTTGAGTATGGGCGGACATGGCGCATTGTATCTGGGCACTCGCCATCCTGAGTTGTTTGGCGCAATGGCAAGTATGAGTGGAGGGGTTGATATCGCTCCTTTTCCAAATAATTGGAATATCAAAGGTCGACTCGGAAAATATGAAGAGAATAAAGCTGTATGGGAAAAAAATGCTGTAATCAATCAAACCTTTACGCCAGCTCAAACGATTTTGATTGACTGTGGAATTGATGATTTCTTCATTGGCGTTAATCGTGCTTTACACCAAAAGCTCATGGATAATAAAATTCCTCACGAATATACCGAACGCCCAGGAGCTCACAATTGGAAATATTGGTCGGTATCGGTACGAAATCATTTTTACTTTTTCAATGCTTTCTTTAGTGGAAAAAAATAAAAGCTTTTACTAAGTACAAAAAAATAGCCCAAGCTTTCACTTGGGCTTTTAATATTTAGCTTTCAGAAGCCATTGACAAATTCATCAGAACTTGGCGACTGCCTAAAGACTTTTCTTGCGCTTTTTCTTTGAACCTTTTTAATTGAACTTTCAACGCTTCGATTGCAATATCCATTGCTTCTTCGAAGGTAGTAGCCATCTCCCTCACAAATAGTGTAGCACCCGGCAAATTGATTTTCACTTCTAACGTTTTACTTCTGACCTTCGTACTGTCCCCTTTATCGAGTCGGAGGAAAACTTCCCCACCGGTGATTTTGTCGTAAAACGTATCCAACTTATTCAACTTAGATTGGATAAACTCCAACAACTTCTTGTCTGCGTCGAAGTGAATTGAATGCACCTGTAATTTCATACGCACTCTAGTTTAAGGTTAAAAGATAATTTATCTCTCAACGAGGCACTGCTTAATTTTAGTGTATAAAATATAAGGCTGAACAGTTTTTGTATATCTGGTATGATGTGCCAATGACGTTGAGTAGAAATTTGCTCAAGCTTGGAGTTGGGAACTAGCGTTACGATACTTTCATCAAAAGGCTAACTCCTCAGACTCCAAACTTATGTTATGTAAAAGCCCCATTCTTTCACAGGACTGAAGTACATTATTGAGCGATTTCCTTAGAATGAATTTAGAAGATTAATTTGATATATCCAAGCTCATTTTGCAGATTCTTCGAATAATCAAAACTAGAAATCTTCTATATAACAGAACAAGCTCATAATCTTGAAAATGTACAAAAAATAAGAATTTGTTAAGATTTTATTATATTTTATCCAAGAAAAAATAACACTTTTCCGTGTTATTAAACCGTAGATTAAGCAGTTATTAACTCTGTATCAGACTTTTTCCATTCTATTCGGAGAACCTTAGCTCTCAAATTTATGCTCTCAAAAAACCCTAACCAATAGAGTTGCTGGTTGGAAAGACTATCGGTCGGTGACTTTACTTCTATAAATTGATAGTCGCCATCGTCCCAAATAAAAAGGTCGGGAAAGCCTCTGACATTTTCACGAAGATTGCGAGCCATCTCCAGCATCACAGCCTTCACTTGCTCACTCGAAAGACGTTCTAATAAAGTAATCACTAAAGGAAATAAGCCTCCGTACCAGTCTACCAAGGGATTGGTAATACCATATTTTTCAAAGAAAACTCGATTCAAAAAGACATTCCAAGTGTCGGGATCTTCCAATATTTCGAGACGCTCTTCCATCTTTTGCCTACGCTTTTCAAAAAATGTTGGTTTAAACAAATCTGAAGGCGAGCGTTGAAGTGGATGATGAATAGCCATGCTTTCTGTATCAAAAATAATATCCCAAAAAAGTAAGCCAAACAAACTTCTCCAAAGGTGATTTTCTGTGAAAGCAGCTTTCTTGTTCAGTTTTTCATAATGGTCTATTACTCCAAACTCAACTTGGCGTTGCCATGATTTATCTAATGCCAAAACGTCTGCTTTTTGGAGCTTATCAGTTACCGCTTTTTTAGCCTTTTTCTTAGCATTTTGTGCTTCTAGCTTATTAAAAAAATCAAGGGCAAAAAACTGTTCATCCGCATTTAGTGGCTCCGAAAGAATTTGCTCACACAAGGCTTGTGCCTCCTCATTATTTTTGATTTTGTGCAAAATACGTACTTGTCTTTCTCTGGAAGGAGGCTCTGGCGTGAGTCTAAATACAGGCAAGGCTAGATCTGGAAATTTGGCCTTTTCAAAATAACTCCCCACTTTCAAAGCAAATCTTGCATAGCTGGGCTGGGCTATCTCAGAAAGTGATTCCTTATGCTTTTCTGTCCAAGTCATAAACCAATGATATATTTCCTCTGGCGCTATGTTTTGCTCCTGCATTTCATAAAAATCTTCTCTCGCCAAACTCACTTTGAATTTATCCTCCGCCTCTTGTCGACTCTGAAAATGTGGAACCAATTGATCCATATCGTAGTGCTCATAAGTTTGAAAGCCTAAATCTCGCACCACAAATTCGGTCATATCGCCATAACGACTTCCGAAGAATAAGAACTTGAGCATTTGTACTTCTTCCTCATAATTGACTTTTATAATAGCAGGTTTTTCGGCGATTTCGGGATTGAGCCACGCCACCATTTCATCAAAAGTAGCTGATTCTAAAAGCCAGTCGAGGAGCTCCTCTTTTTTAAGGCCATTTTTACCCTTAACATCCAAATTCAACATTTTGGCTAACTGAATCAGCTCAGTCTTGTTAAGAATATCCAAAACATTTCCTACCCAAGCAATATGCTCATGACTAAGCCCAGATAAAAAGTTTTTAGTGATTAAGGTATCCAGCGTGGTATCAATATTTTCGATTTCTGAATATTTCAATTTATCAGTTTTGAAAAACGAACCCCTACGATTTGAGAAACGAATATATAAACATTGTTCATCTTCGCTGAGCGCTTCAAATGCCTGAATAAAAGCATTTTCTTGCTCATTGAGAATGAGGGCATATTTCTGTTTGACAAAATCCAACAAATACTGAAAATAGGTTAAATAGTATTTAGGAGGAAGTTCTTTTTTCTCGATTGGTATCATAAAATTGTATTGAGCTTCAAAAGTAATATTTGCTATAACAGAACGGATTTAATGCTCGAATAATTCAGGAAAGAAGAATACATGAAAGGTTTTAGTCAAAATAGTACAAATACCGAAGCTCGACTTTGTATTATTTAAATATTCTTGTAAAAAATGTAACTTATTGCATAATTTCTAATTAAAAATACTCAAATGATTGTGTTTTTTCGTGAATTATTCTTGAAAAATGTATATTTGCCACGAAGATTTTTAAAGGAAAGTCAACGAAGCATCAAGATTATAATAATTTTACAAATTATTAATTTCACGTAATATTATTTTGAAATAACTAGACGTTTCGTAATTTTTCTTTGTTGATTCACAAATCTCCCAATAATAAACAACTATTAACATAAGAAAAAAAATGAAGACTGTCAATTCCTTCAATTTTGCAGGCAAGCGTGCGTTAGTTCGTGTTGATTTTAACGTTCCATTGAACGAACGTTTCGAAATCACTGATGATACTCGTATTAAGGCAACTATTCCTACAATCACCAAAATCCTTAATGATGGTGGTTCGGTTATCTTGATGTCACACTTGGGAAGACCAAAAGACGGTCCAACTGAAAAATATTCATTGAAGCACTTAGTAAATCCATTGTCAGTAGTATTTGGTCGCAAGGTGAAATTTGCTGACGACTGTATCGGACAATCGGCTATCGATCAAGCTGCTGAATTGCAAGCAGGTGAAATCCTTTTGTTGGAAAACCTTCGTTTTTACAAAGAAGAAGAAAAAGGAAATGTTGAGTTTGCTGAAAAATTGTCAAAATTGGGCGATGTTTGGGTAAATGATGCCTTTGGTACTGCTCACCGTGCACACGCTTCGACGGCTGTAGTTGGTCAATTCTTCGAAGACCGCGTATGTGGTTATGTGATGTTGGCTGAAATCGAAAATGCTAACAAAATTTTAGAAAGCGCTGAGCGTCCATTCACAGCAATCATGGGTGGTTCTAAAATTTCTGATAAAATCTTGATTATCGAACGTCTTTTAGACAAAGTAGACAACCTGATCATCGGTGGTGGTATGACTTATACTTTCTCTTTGGCTGAAGGTGGCAAAATTGGTAAGTCTATCAACGAGCCAGATAAAGTAGAATTAGCGAAATCATTGTTGGAAAAAGCAGAAGCTAAAGGTGTAAAAATCTATATGCCATTAGATAATACTTGTGCTGATAACTTTAGTAATGACGCTAACCGTCAAATCGTAAATCGTGGCGAAATTCCTGATGGCTGGGAAGGTCTTGACATCGGTCCTGAGTCTGTGAAATTGTTTAGCGAAGTAATTGCTAGCTCTAAAACAGTTCTTTGGAATGGTCCAATGGGTGTATTTGAATTCCCTAACTTTGCTATCGGTACAAACGCTATCGCTGATGCAGTGGTAAAAGCTACTGAAGAAAACGGTGCATTCTCATTAATCGGTGGTGGTGACTCAGCTTCGGCTGTAAACAACGCTGGTTATGGTGACCGCGTATCTTACGTATCTACAGGTGGTGGTGCATTGTTAGAATACATGGAAGGAAAAGTTTTGCCAGGTGTAGCTGCTTTATCATAAGCCACTTAGCTTTTTCTAATATAAAATTAAGATAAGTGAGGTAATTTTTACCTCACTTTTTTTGTTTCTATTTCATAAGGATTTAATGATGGATTGCGCTAAAAGTGATACTTTCGGGTGGATTTTTCTAAATAGATTTATTGAAATCTCTCTCAGGCTCAATCATAAATCCCTCAATATTTTTGGATATTTTGTAGAATGAAATTTCAAACAGCCCCCATTAGCACCCACGCCCAATATTTGCTGAATGACAGTCGCCAGCTTTCATCTCCAAGTTCTTCTATTTTCTTTGCCATAAAGGGGCTTCATCATGATGGACATCAGTATCTCGACGATTTATACCGTAAAGGCGTTCGTGAATTTGTGGTCGAAAAATCAGCTTGTAATATAGGTGTCATGCGAGAACTTTCTCAAATGCCAGAGGCAAAGGTTTGGCAAGTAGAAGATAGCATTTTATCTATGCAAGAAGTGGCTGCACAGCACCGCGCTCAGTTTACTATTCCTGTCATTGGAGTAACAGGGAGTAATGGTAAAACAGTCGTAAAAGAATGGTTATCACAGTTATTAGCTAATCGTTTTCAGATTGTCAAAAGTCCTAAAAGCTATAATTCGCAGATTGGTGTGCCTTTGTCGGTATGGCAAATGAATAAAGCGCATACGTTGGCAATATTCGAAGCAGGAATTTCTCGTCCAGAGGAAATGGAGGCTTTGCAAAAAGTCATTCAACCAACCATCGGCATTTTCACAAACATTGGTACAGCTCACAATGAGTTTTTTACTGAAACAAGTCAAAAAATTCGAGAGAAAATGAAGCTGTTTCAACAGTCCAAAACTTTAATATACTGCTCTGATTACGTTGAGATTGACGAGATCGTAAAAAAGGAATTCATTTTTGAAAATCCTTCATGCAAAATCCTTTCATGGTCACGAGTTTTACCATTTGGTATTAGGGTTGATTGGGAGGTCGGACTTCAAAATACCTTGGTTACGCTTCAGCTAGACGACCCCGATACTGAAAAAGAGGATTTACCATTTCAAGGTGGACATGCGATGAAACTCGATGTCCCGTTCACAGACGAAGCCTCTATTGAGAATGCGATTCATTGCATTGTTTCTATGATTCATTTGGGTTATAATGAACTAGAGATTCAAGCTCGTCTGCAAATCCTTCGTCCCATTTCGATGCGACTTGAAATGAAACAAGGAGTCAGAGGAAATTACTTAATTGACGATACCTACAATAACGATTTAGCAGGTTTGACAATCGCACTCAACTTTCTTAATCAGCAAAAGCAAAGAGAAACAAAAGTATTGATTTTGAGCGATTTGCTTGAAACGGGAGTTGTCGAAAGCGAACTTTACAAACATATTGCACATTTGGTCAAGGCCAAACATTTGGATATGGTCATTGGGATTGGCGAAATTATTACCCGTAACTGTGGTTTGTTTTCAATTCCTGCCAAAAATGGAGTGCACGAAGGAGCGCTACATTTTTTCAGAACTACCCAAGATTTTCTTGAAAGTAGGCTCATCAAAGAAATCAAAGATAGTGTTATTTTGGTCAAAGGGGCACGCAAATTCGGCTTCGAACAGGTAGTCAGTAAATTGGTCAAGAAAACCCACGGCACTATTCTCGAAATCAATTTGGATGCTATCACGCACAACCTCAATTACTACAGAGATAAAATTGGTCAACAAACCAAAATTATGGTAATGGTGAAGGCCTTCGCCTATGGTGCAGGAAGTACTGAAGTTGCCAATCTATTACAGTTTCATGGCGTAGATTATCTAACGGTAGCCTATGCAGACGAAGGTGTAGCTTTAAGACAAAATGGCGTTTATTTACCTATTATGGTTATGAACCCCTCTCCCAACGATTTTGAGCAAATTATTCAATATAATCTTGAACCCGAAATTTATAGTAAACGCATATTAAGGGAATTTTCAGAATATATCGATGAACATCATTTAACTGCCAAAATACACATCAAGCTCGATACAGGAATGCACCGCTTGGGCTTTGAAAAGCACGAATTGCCTGCTCTATTAGAAGTACTAACCTGTAATCCCAACCTTTGGGTGTCGACCATTTTTAGTCATTTGGTTGGTGCAGACGGTGCCGAACATGATGATTTTACCAGAAATCAAGCAGCGCTTTATACCGAGATGGCAAACGAGATTTCTGAAGCAATTGGTTATTTTCCTTCAAGACATCTTGCCAATTCAGCAGGAATAGCACGTTTTCCTGAAGCACGTTTGGATATGGTGCGTTTGGGAATTGGGCTATATGGCGTAGCTGCTACCCCCGAAGACCAAGCGCAATTACAAACCGTGGGTACGCTCAAAACGGTTATTTCCCAAATAAAAACAGTTGATGCCAACGAAACTGTAGGCTACAGTCGCAAAGGAATCCTTAATCGAAAAACTAAAACAGCCACAATTGCTATTGGCTATGCAGATGGTTTTGACAGAGGATTTAGTCGCGGCAATGGCGAAGTGCTAGTACACGGAGTTCGCTGTAAGGTGATAGGTAATATCTGTATGGATATGTGTATGATAGATGTAACCGATGTGCCAAATGTACAGGAAGGAGATGAAGTCATTATTTTTGGGAAAGACTTATCGATCATCGAGCTGGCTCAAAAAATAGATACTATTCCTTATGAAATTTTGACCAATGTAAGTGAACGAGTCAAGCGAGTTTTCTTTCAAGTGTAATAAAAAAAGAAAAACGGTGTCAGCAGAGCTGTCACCGTTTTTTAATAACCCTTCAGAACATTATTCTTACTATCCAATTATTAATACTAATTATTCTCTAAAGATATAAAAATGGTTAATTTTTTACAAGACAAAGATATAAAAAACTTTTCAAACTATTGCAAGTAAATTTGCAAAAAATTGCAACAGTTTGAGACCTTTTTTCAAAGTTTTGCGAAAAAAAACTTTCCACTCTAGGATATTAGCAAGAAATAATTGTAAATTTGACCACTTATTATAATAAAATAGAAGTGCTTGCAATCTTGGGCAAGCGTGGGCCATTAAAGGTTTAAAGGTATGCTTAAAGAAGAACGTCAACAACTAATTCTAGAAAAGTTAGGAACTGACAAGAAAGTAACATTAGTAGAGCTGGGGCAGTTATTAAATGTCTCGTATGATAGTGTAAGGAGAGATGTTATAGAGCTAGAAGACCGAGGACTTTTGAAAAAAGTACATGGGGGAGCTATTGCCAACTCATACTTATCAATGAAGGCAAGTCGTGGCTTGGGTATTGCTAACAATGAATTTAATATCATTACCAAAAAGGCTCAAAAACTGATAGAAAATCATTCTATCGTATTGATGGACGGAGGGACAACCAATTTTTATATTGCCGAACAACTCCCTAAAAGTCTGGAAATCACAGTTGTAACAAACAATCCTCATTTAGCAACGGCATTGGCTGAGCACCCCAAAATTGAAGTGATCTTACTTGGTGGCTCATTTTATAAACGGTACCAAATAACTCTGGGAAGTAAAACCATGCAGGATTTGGAGCATATCAATGCCGATCTATACTTCATGGGCATCAACAGTATCCATCCACAAAAAGGATTAGCTATCAGACAATATGAGGAATCTCTACTCAAACAAAAGATGATGAGCGTTGCTAAAAAAACAGTAAGCTGTGTGATTGAGGAGAAAATGAACCGTGTAGAAAACTATAAAGTATGTGATGTAGACGATTTGGATTATCTGGTGACAAGCCTTAATCCAAATGAAAAAATACTACAACCTTTCAAGGGAAAATCAGTAGAAATACTATAGTTTGCATGAGATTGCAAATACTTGCATAAAAAAAGGTGTTATCGCTAACACCTTTTTTTATTTTATGGAGACCTTAATTACTTAAGAGCAATTGGCATTTGTGCATGTGCTGTTAGAATTGCGCTTGCAACTAATAACAAAGCCCCAAGAACAAAGAATAAACCAGGTTTTGTACCAGGAATACTCGAAGTTCCCAAGGTAGAATCGTATGGGTTTTCAGGATTAAAGCGAACCTCAACTTTTTCACCCACTTGACTGATTCTTGGCATTCCAGTCTCAGATTCAATTTTGAAAGTTCTTCCTTTGAAGCTAAAAGACACAACAGGAAAATAAATCGGCGACTGACCCATTTTGTCACTACGCTCGTAACGTTTACTTACCTCTACGATTTCACCTTCCGTAATTTGTGAATGCTCCAACCATGATTGACGCTTTCTAGAAATTACTAAACCTAATACTATCAGTGCAACAGAAACTACCATAAATATAACCATTACCACTGGAGGTACACCAGTGAATGGCTGAGTCGGACGACCCGAGATTAACAAAATCGAAGCAAACACGCTTTCCATACTCTTCTATGATTTTTAGTGATTATCTAAACCATTGGTTACTTAGACCATTTTATAATTCAAATATCCGACTAAAGTATCAGAAAATCAAGCAGTTAAAACTCCTTCACAAAATTTCAACATCTTCTAAAATAACCCACAAAGCCTTCAATTTTATCTTTTTTCAAAGGATTTATAGAATTTTAAAACCTATTTTTTTAGAAATGAATATTTTTTTGAAAAAATACATTGATTTTGCACCCATAGTTGCCTTAAAAAATATTTTTTGATTTATGGCAATTATTTATTGCACTTTTTGTAGTTAAATACTTCATAAATCAACCATTCGCAGAGTCAAAATACAATTTGATAATGATAGAGGATTCATATTTACCCTGTTTTTGTTAAAAAAGTATATTTTTCAATAAAATAGGGTTATAAAAATAGCATTATCGCTCAAAAACATAAAAAAACTTTTTTTTACAACTAAGTAAAATCAGTTTTTTAGCAAATCTCAAATATGAGTATTTATTACTAGACTACAGCCAACCTTTTCGTTTAAACCCAATCAACATTAAAATCACCATGACAATCATGACGATCCAAACAACAGGGTAACTGTATTTCCAGTGCAATTCGGGCATATTATCAAAGTTCATCCCATAAATACCAGCCACAAATGTCAGAGGCATAAAAATGACCGAAATGACCGTAAGCACCTTCATAATATTGTTCATTTTATTGCTCACTTGCGAAAGATACAAATCCATTAGGGAGGCAATCAAATCACGATGTGAATCAATATTTTCAATCAATTGTGAAGTATGATCGAGTACATCTCTAAAATATAGCGAAGTATAATGCGTAATACTTGGGTAGTCCTCACGTAGGACAGTTGCTATCATTTCTCGCAAAGGATAAATAGATTTTCGCAATGCCATTTCTTCCCGTTTCAAACCATATAATTCTCGCATTGCGATCGGTTTGGCATCTTGAATAATATCCTCCTCCAAACGCTCTATCTCATCAGAAAGGCAGTCTAAACACATAAAATAGTTATCTACGACTAGGTCTATTAGGCAATATATCAAGTAGTCGACTCCATTCTTACGAGTTTTACCTGCCGATGCCACAATTCGATTTTGAACAGGTAGAAAAATATCGGTGGTACGTTCCTCCTGAAATGAAAGGACACAATTATCAATCAGAACTAAACTCAAATGCTCGCTTTCAATTTCTCGTGTAGAAGCATTATAATTGAGCATTTTGAAGGTAAAAAAGAGTTGATTTCCTTCGTAAGACTCAAATTTTGGTTTTTGCTCAGTATTCATGATATCCTCCAAAATAAGCGGATGCAAATTGAATATTTCACCAATTGTTGCAATCACTTGTGGTTCGTGAATACCGTCGATATTAAACCAATGCCTTTTATTTTTACTTAATTCTAGCTGATTCAAATCCGAAAAGTGTGGAATTTGACATACTTTATATTCTTCATTGTTATATTCTACCCAAGTGATTTTGGTAGCATAATTTACGTCCGCTCCTACATAGGTAAGTGTACCAGGTGAAGTGCCTAATGTTGTTTGAGAGTTATTTCTTTTACGTTTGGACATACCGACATTATTGAATTATGAGCATGAAACCTTCAATACAAAACCTTATCTTTCAACAATTTAATTACTCAAACCCACTTTTCTGTTACGCTTATTGGTGGGTATTTATCAAAAGAGTTATAACAATTTTAGGTTTGATAAATCTATTTGTGCTAAGTTGAGATAGTTTTGTGGCTATCAAATAATAGTTTTTAGATATTTGTCAAAGATAAATGTTTAATCGAAAATCAAAACAAAACCATAGGATGCAACACGTAGAACATATTGGTATTGCAGTGAAGAGCCTGACTGAATCCAATAGCTTATTTAGTAAATTACTGGGCGTACAACCCTATAAACAAGAAGGCGTAGAATCAGAAGGGGTTTTAACTTCTTTTTTCCAGACAGGACAAACAAAAATTGAGCTTTTAGAAGCAACGAATCCAGATAGTCCTATAGCAAAATTCATTGAGAAAAAAGGCGAAGGTATACACCATATTGCCTTTGAAGTCGAGGACATTGAATCCGAAATGACGAGATTAAAATCAGAAGGTTTTATATTATTGAACGAGGTGCCTAAAAAAGGTGCTGATAACAAATTGGTATGTTTTTTACATCCAAAATCAACAAATTCAGTATTGGTGGAACTGTGCCAAACTATTAAATAAAGGGTAATATTCATAAAGTAAAAAGGAGCTCTTCAAATCAATGAGAGCTCCTTTTTATTGTTATCAAAAATCAAGGTTCAGCAATTCTTAGTATCTTTTCACTTTCAAATCTTGCAATCCACCTTCAAAATTGATTAAGATTTTTTTGCTTGACTTGTCATAATTTGGAGATTCCCAATAGTCACCTCTCTTAGTGAAACCATCAAAGTTTTTCGAATTTAATCCGCCATCTACTTTGATTCGACAACCCACACTTTGGGGAACCTCAAACTCAATTGAAGTAAGTCCTGACTCTACGTTAACAATCATATTATCTGACAATTCACCCAATTTGATATCTGTTTTGGTTACCCCTGTTTTGATATCCAATTGTTTGATACGGTATGATGAAAAATCGAAATCTGCTTTTCCAGCACCGAATTCAAATTTCATGTTCCAAAGCACATTAGGGTTGAATTTCAAATCAACTTTATTATGACGGTCACTGTCAAAATTGATACCTTCTTTTTTTCCAGAAAGTTTGAATTTTACGTTAGGGTTATCGCCATCTCCAGTTTTTCCTAAAGAGATTTTTCCAAAATCAAGATCGGCATCTGCTTCTACTAACTCAGAAGTCCCACCGTCGATAATAAACTCTGCTGCTCCACCATTCAACTCAAAATTAGCAGTTTTGATAGATGAGCTCATTGGTTCGGTGATATGTTGCTTGCCACCAGCGCCAAAAGATTTTTCATCATCGTTATTATCATCTCTATTGTTATCTTCACTCTGGTCCTTATCGTCGTTGTTATCATTGTCATCATCAAATCTTAAATGGAAATTTTTATCTCCATCAAACACTTCTGACTTTACATCATCAACACAACTCTTGACCAATACCAATGGAATAAAAATAGCCATCATGATAATAGAAATTACGGTGGCTGAGCGGCTGGTTTTGCCCACGAAGGCCATCAAGCCCATGTAGATCAATAGCAATGGCCACATTCGAGCGATATCATGCCAGTGGATATGAAACCACCCATATTCTTTTCCGAGGAAGAGGATACCTAATATAATTAGAAAACCTCCTGCAAATATATTTTTAGAGTTCATGGCTTAAAGGTTTTGAATATTAGAATTGACCGTAATTATCATTATTGCCATTTGACTTTCTATCCTTGAAAATGATGTAACCACCTACACCAATAAGTACCAAAGGCCATAATTTATGCATATCAAAGCTTGGGATCCATTCATCTAAGAAGAAAACTAAGCCTAGGCCGATAAGTACGGCACCCCAAATTTTATTTGATTCTTTTTTCATATCAGGTTTATTAAAATTGAAAGCAGTGGCATCGTTTACAGTGGTGTCCCAAGTATTTTTAACTGGTAAGGCTATCCAAAGGATGATATACATCCAAAAGAAAAAGCCATGTGACAACACTGTTCCGAAGAAAAATATCAGTTGTATAATTACAGTTTCTATTCCGAATCTTTCTGAGAGTCCTGCACAAACACCCCCCAAAGTAGCTTTTGAAGGATTGCGATAAAGTCTTTCGTTCATGGTAGTAAGTATTAATTGTTACGAGGTTTGATGCTAGTTTCAAATCAAAGGTTACAGCCTAATTTAGTTAATTATTGGGATAATGTTGCTGTTTTGCCTTGTTTGATGTTCGAAAGTTATGTGGAGCTACAGAATTCTCAAGACGAAAATAAACGGACGGCAGTTTTTGACGGCTAAATGGAGTTTTTGGACGGGTCACAAAAAAAACTCCTAATCAAAACATACTTGATTAGGAGTTTTTCACTTTGACTTATTTTGGCAATTTTGTTCTTGCCTCTTCTAATTTCTTCTGCTGATTGGCCAGTTCTTCTTGAATTTTGATTTGATCTTTTTTGTTTTGTTCTACTTCTGAAAGAAGTTTTTCAAGCGCTACACCATTTTCTTCTATTCTTTTCAAAAGGCGTTCCTTTTCTTTTTTGTTGTCTTCAATAGACTTTACCAGTCTATCTCCTGATTTAGCAAACTTCTTTTGCTTTTCAGTGACATCATCCAAGGCTTTTTGTTGAATTCTTACATTTTCTTGTTGAGTAATCAGATCAACAAAGTTGTTGAGAAACTTTTCAGCTTGTGGGTATTGAGAATGCCCGCCATTGATATAAACTTGGTCTTCGAAACCAAAAGAAACAAATATTTTAGTACGCCCCTTATCATAAAATACTTTACTGACCACCATTAATGGAAGACTCGATACACTAGGGATATTAGCCCCTGTTATGCGATATACGCCACTTCTGCCGTCCTCTACACGCCCGTATTTGGCCAATTCTTGTGCCCAAGATTCTTTTACATATTTTTCATCGACTGATACTGTTGTATATAAGCCTTCTTTATTGGCACGGTCAACTTCGAGAGTTCCAGTAAAAACCTGGCTAAAGCCAGATTTGCCAATGAACAATAGGATGGATAAGATGAGAAGTTTTTTCATGATTTCGAAAATTTTGATTGTGTCTTACCAACGAATTTAGCGCTTATTCGGTTTGATTTCAAGCAACTATTTGAGTATTTGGTAGCTATAAGACTTATATCTCTTTAAGAAGTCACCTTTTGACAAACTATCACGATTTTTTGCCCTTGGGCATCGGTAGTGGCAAAAAGATAGGTATTCCCCCCTTCTTGAATTTTAAGTTTTTCTCTGATTTGTTTTACTGTTAAAGGAAAATTTCTGATGGTAATATTGGCTTGATTATTCGAAATAAATGGAGCAATGGCTTTTTTATCAAGTTTACACACTGCCAGAACTTCAAAAGAACGTCCTATAAAATCAGCCTGAAAAACTTTTGAAGTATATAAATGACTATGAGATGCAATTTTTTGTAATCCATAGCGACTACAAGGAAGCTTAAAAGCGCCTGCTTTTAATAATGCTACATTAGGTTCATACAAGTAACGAGCGGGCTGACCAATACTCGGAGCGGTTTGCGCTTCTTCTTCTTTGTAAAAACTCAAAGTCTGAGTATCCTGATTTTTATATAGCGCCACGCAAGTTATGACTGGAGCTTCGCTATAGTTTGATTTCAGGTGAAAAAGAACCTCCTTCACTTCGTTATCTACCGAAATTACCCAAATTTGTTTGATACACTTCAATTCTCGAATAGACTGGTCGAGGTCGAGCATAGGAGATGCTTTAATCAGAATATTTTCAGAAAATTGAAAAAGCAAGTCTTGGTATTTCACTACATCGGGTTCGCAATCACTCAAGGCAAAAACCTTCCCTCCTGCTTCATCACGACGATGTGGGTCAAGATATATCCAAGAAAAATGTGTTTGAGCAACAGCCTGCGCATTGAGCCATTCAATTGAATTACCGCCCACAAAGGCTATATGTTTTAAGCCCAATTGTTCAAAATTATACGCCACTATCTCTTGAAGTTCCTGATTTTGCTCAAAATGAAAAGCTTTCTGAAAACCTTGTGCCAAATAAGCCGTATCCACTCCCATTCCTCCCGTCAAATCAGCCAAACTTTCTCCTTGAATTAAACTTGCCTTGAATTGAGCCGTCACTTGCGACGAGCATTGCTCTACCGAAAGATTTGCAGGAAATATCAAGTTGGCATTGGCATACCAATCGGGTAATTTATGCTGAGCTTTTTGGCGAGCTTGAATTTGCTGAACCAACTTGGCTATGGGCAAATGCGGATAACGACGCGCCTGCAACATCAATTTGCTGGGTTCATCGTTGAGATGTTCTTGTATAAACTGGATTTCTTCTGGACTAAATAAAGGAGCGTTCATACCACAAAAGTACTAGAATAAATGCAAGGCAAAAAAAAGCCCCACAGCTTAAACTGTAGGGCTTTGGACTATAACTCACTTAAACCTGAGTAATATGCTAAACTTGCTAGTGCTTTTTCGTATTTACTTCGCAATGATTCAACCTTAACTTTCATATCAATAAACTTACTTTCACGAGAATTGATAAGGAAAAGTGTACTTTCGCCTATTTCAAACTTACGTTGTTCAGCTTTCAGTAAAAGTTCCTGATTGCTGGTCGCTTGTTGTTGAATAGAAAGCTGGCGTTCAAGGTTTTTTACATCGTTGTAAGCCGCATAAATATCATTGACGACCTCTCTTTTTGCTAAGTTGTATTCAAAACCTGTCGACAATTGCTTGATACGAACTTGTTCGAGCTTACCTCTTTCTTTTCGTAAAAAAATTGGCATTACAAATTCAACACCCATTTTATGATTATCAAAAGAAATACCTCCCTCTGGTCCGTAATTGCTATTGAGGGTTTTGGTAATAAAGTTAAAATTGAAATTCAATTGCGGTTTCAACAATTCCTTTCTAAGTTTTTCCTCTAATCCCAATTGTTTGATTTTGACATCCAACTTTACAATTTCGGGGTGTTGTACTTTTGCCTGAGTAATGAGGTTTTGCAAAGTAACCTCATCAAGTTTTCGGGTCGGAATTTTTGGGGGAATTGCGCCCTCAGGTAATTCTAATGGATTTTCGTTGGCATCCCACAAAAAATTAGAAAGTGCCAAACGAGTGTTTTGCAACTCTACATAAGCTTGCTCCAATGCTACCTGACGGTCTTGCAAGGTAATCTTTGCCTCCACAGAGTCAATCGCAGCTTGTTCGCCAATGGTAGCACGTTCTTTAGTTGCTATATATCGAGTATTTGCCAAATTCAAACCCTCTTCAATAAACTGCAATTGCTGATAGCTAAACCACCATTCCCAATAAGCTTTCGAAGCAGACAAAACGGTTTTGTTAATTAATTTCAATCGTTCTGCTTCAGAAATTGTCTTAGCCAATTGCGCCTGTTTTAAAGTGGTACGACGTGCATCGATAATCATCCCTTGTCCAATAGGAACAGTGATGCCCGCTACCAGTAATTCGGGAGATTCTTCGGGTAAAAGTTTTTTACCTGTACGATTTTCGTATCCTAATTTTAAATCTGTTCCTGTCCAAACAGGAACTTTTAGGGCGTTTTCCCAACGATTATAATACTCGCTTCCACCCAAAGCTTTACGATCGAGCGTAGAGCTAAGTTTGGGGTCAAACTGACCTTTAGCTTGCATAATTTCGGTTTCGGCATCGCGTGGGTACAAATCCGCTTGCTTTACCATGGGGTGATTTTTGAGCACCAAACTTTTAAAATCCTCAAAACTAAAAGCTGTCTGAGCAGATACTCTGAAGCCTGCAAAGCTCCAGAGTATAAGAATAAAAAAGAAAGGTTTGACAAGAAAAGCACCCTGATGTGTGTTATTCTGCATCTTTATCATTTTTTATCTTCTTTTTTAGCTTGTTTGTCAGGTTGTTTTTCCTCTGGTTCACTCTTTAAGTTGGCAGGGAAAGCATTGAGCTGACGCCATACTTCATACCAAATAGGGACATTGTCGAGCATTACCCAACCTACTACACCTGAGCCCATTCGCAATTGCTTTGGCCAAGGGTCATCTCCTTTTTTCGGAATTACTAGCATGCGATATTCTCCGCCCTTGCTATCTACTCGGTCAATAACTTTGACTGTACCACCAAATGTACCTACTGAAGTAGAAGGCCATCCCGAAAATACTAAAGCTGGCCAACCTTCAAACTGCAAGCGCACCTCACGACCTTCTTGGATAAGAGGTACATCCATCGCTTTTACATATAGTTCTACAGCTGTGTCAGGATTAGAAGGTTGAAGTGTGCAAATAGACTCTCCCTCTTTAATGGTTTCGCCAATACCTGCCTTCAAAGCCTTTACCACAAAACCATCCTGTGGGGCACGAACAACATATTGTCCGAGGCGATAATCCACATTAGAAATTTTATTTTGTAATTGCGACAATTCATATTCTCCAGTAGCAACCGACGATAATGCTGTACTTTTATCAGATTCTGCCTTTGAGATTTTCTCTGCATATTCTGCATTTACAGAGTTGAGTTCGATACGAGCATTGATAAGCTCTTGACGAGAAACCAACAATTTATTTTGTACCGAAACATACTTTGCTTTTGTTTCTTGCAATTTGAGCTTACGAGATTCAAGTTCGCTCAACGACACAATACCTCCATTTTTGTATTGATCTTCGCCACGGTCGTAACGCACCTGAGCGATATTGACTTGCACTTGTTCCGCCAACATATCGGTGCTATCCGATACTACTTTGGCTTGGTTTTGTTTTACCTTGTTTTTAGCTTTTTGTAAACTAAACTGCTGGTTTTGTTGCAAAGCCACAATTTGCGACTCAAGGGCTTTTACTTTTACATGATAGCTTTCAATAGCAGATTTTTTGGCAGCAAGTTGCTCCTGTAATCTTACCTTAAGGTTTTTATCAAAATAATCATCCTTGATTTCGGATACCACTAAAATAGTATCGCCTTTTTCGACATAGTCACCTTCTTTAACTAGCCATTTTTCAATTCGCCCAGCAATGATATTTTGAATATTTTGAGGACGATCTTTGGGAGTAAGTGCTGTAATATCTCCTTTGCCATTGACGTTTTGTTGCCAAGGCAAAAACATAACAAGCAACAAAACAACCCCAATTCCGATGAGCCATCGTTTCAAGACGACCGCTGACCGTGGCGTATGCAAGGTGTTGAGAGAGTATAAATCAAACTCCTCATGAACACGGTCGTGAACTTTTTGTTTTGATATATTTAACATGAGTAAATTCTTAAAATTACGTTTGAAATAATTGTTTTGGCTCAAAGCCTCTTGTTCAACAACTAATCCACCAATGACATAAACTTATCGTTTTTCATAAGCTGATCAAATGGTCCATCCAAAACGATTTCACCTTCATTCATTACTAAAACTCGGTCACAAGCGGCCATTACCATAGGATCGTTAGAGATAGTGAGCAAAGTCCAAGGGTTCTGTTTGTCAGCTAAAAATGAGATACATTTCATTCGCTCGGCCTTGTGTAGCTCACGATAGATATCAGTAATCATCAGTAGCTTTGGCTTTTCAACTACACATCTAGCCACAGATACTTTGGCGATAAAGCTTTCAGAAAAACGCTTACCTCCTGCGATCATTTGAGTACTGAGTCCATCGGGTAGCTCAGCTATTACATCTTGCATATTAAGACTGCGGAGCGCCCACTGCAAATCTTCAAAAGTGATGTTTTTACGTCCCATTACTACATTGTCGATTAATGAACCGTCAAAAATCAAGTCCACAGCAAGGTTGCGCTCAATTGCATCACGAACGGCATTTAAGTCCAAATCACGAATCGAAATACCATTGTAAGAAACAGAGCCTTCGTACTCAGTAAAAATCGCAGATAAGATTTTAAGCAAAGTTTCTTTACCTGATCCATTGGTACCAGTAATACAAATACTTTCGTTTGGACGCACATCCAAATTCAAGTTTCTCAATACCTTTTTATTTCCATCTGGATATTTATAACTCAAGTTTTGCAACTTGATGGCCATTCCTTCCGAATGCTGGTTAAAATCGTAGTTTAAGCCCGTTTGGCGCTCCAAAGGAAGGTCTGTTACAGTTCCCATTTTTTCAACGGCTGTCAACAAATCAAAAACTGTTTCGATACTACCAATCAATTTTTCGACAGAGTTTACCACTAAAACGATGATGATTTCAGAAGCAACAAACTGCCCAAGCGTAATTTGTCGGTCGATAACCAGAGCTGTACCCAATATCAAGAGCAAACCCGTAATAAACGCTTTAAAGAATACCGCATTTCCAAAAAGGATGAGTAGTACATTGAAATGTTTTTTGCGGTATTTAAGATAATTATTCACCAAATAGTCCATGCGTTGCATAGGCAAATTGGTAGAGCCAGCCGATTTGAAGGCATATAAAGTACGAGCAATGTCTTCTAGCCATTGTGCCACTTTGTATTTATACTTTGATTCAATCAAGCTGGATTCAAGTCCTTTGGGGGCATTGTAATAGACTACTAATGATACAACAATGACCATAATAGCCCCAAATGCGATGAAGTAAGGGTGATAAAGGGATAGCAAAATAATTCCAAACAGAATTTGGATTACGGCTGCTGTAACATCGATAAGTACTTTTGGAAGTGCTTTTTGAACATTGAGAATGTCAAAAAAACGATTCATTAACTCTGGTGCGTAGACCCCCAATAAGGATTCAGATTTGACTCTAGGGATACGATAGGTAAACTCGAAGGCAGCTTTGGCAAAAACCCTTCTTTGAAGAATTTCGACAAGCGTTTGTTGGTAAATTTGTAGGATACCCGAAAAGACAATTCCAAGTATTACAACACCTACTAAGACATAAACTGAACTAAAGAAAAGACCTCCTGATACAAGCCCAATGATGGCCTGAATGCCAAGTGGCAAGGTTAAGCTAATGATACCCACTACAATGGCATAAATATAAATTGTAGTAATATCTTTTTTCTCCTTACGAAGCATATTAAACAGCCTCTGTACAGGAGACAACTGCTCGAAGGCATTGTCCTCCGAAATATTCTCTAGGGGAAAGATTTTCAAAAATCTCACCTTCCCATTATTAGATTTGTCGGGAGCGCTTGAAACAGTAACGGGTCTAAAAGAAGAAGACAAAGAAATAGCTTCTGTTTCGTTATCCATGATACGCCAAAAGAAAGGCGCGTCATCTTTGAGCTTTCTGGATGCTAAAATTGGTCTAATCTCTCCGTGAGAATCATCAAAAAATATAATTGGATGAGAGCTTTGCTCGATTAGAACGTGGAACTCTTTGGCGTTAGCGTAGTTTTCGACTACTAAAAACTGTTGTTTTCTGGCCTCTTGGATAAGGTCATTCACAAAGTCGTTGATACTATCCTTTTCGTAAGTTTTGGTCGGCGATAGTGGTGACTGGTATGTGAAATTGTTAAATTCAGTGCCGTAAAACTCGGTCAGTTTCTTAACGATAAGGCTTAACTGAGTGCTTTGCATGTGGTTGTTGGTTTTTTAAAGGTTAATAATTAACTAACAACATAATTATTAGTTTGTTCAATTTGTTTGGAAAGAATCTAAATAATAAATCGAACGCACAAAATTACTTATTATTTTAGTGGCAATCGGGAGAGTGACATTAATCTTAGATTAGAATTTATTTCTTTCATAGGACTTCATGCATAGGACTTCATGTCGAGGACTATCAAAGAAGTACTTAAATTTGCATTGCCTTTTTTTATTTAGTAATTTAGCTTTAGGTAAAAAGTAATGGTATTATTTGACTAAAAAATAGACTTTTATCCTTTTTTCTTCTAAATAAATATCAGTATTTTTTTCAGATAAACAAAACTAAAAGAGGGCAATTTCCCGTTTATTTAATTTTGAGGATATTCCTCACATCAACCATAGAGCCAAAGCTTTGCTTTGCGAGTCCTTATGTTAAAAGATTTCATTCGGCCACTGATATTGTTTTTATCACTTTGCTGTTACCACTATACTGCCAATGCCTTTCATTCAAATACTTCAGACTCATCATTATATACAATCCAAGCGGTAAAAAAAGCCATTCAAAACGCTCCAAAGCACGATTTGCAACAGGCTAATTTTTCTGCTGAAACTTATATCCAGAATACAGGAAAATGGAATAGGATTCCTTCCATTTGGAAAAACCTTTTGAAAAAAGAAGGTTTGGAAAGTAAGCTTGAATACCAATCTGAATCATACGCCAAATTCAGGGTAGATTCATCGTACAACTATGTATTTGACTATCAGGCTGCACGCAATAATTATCATGCAGAGTCCCACGCAGACAAATTCGTAAATCCTAATTTTTACAAACCTGAGGTAGGTCCGAGTGCGATATCACCTTTATCGCCAAAGGCTTTACATTATTATGACTTTAAATGGTTAGGCTCAGATGTGTTGGCAGGAAAAGAAGCTGACTGGTTTTTGATTATTCCGAAACATGATAATGACGAAAAGGTATTTTCTGGGAAAATTGCTTTATCGAAAGAAGATGGCTGGATTGTTGGGTTAGATGTTTTCGTAAAACATTATGCTATCAAATATCACTTTGAAATTTCGTTTGAAACGGTTCAGCAGGTGGTTTTGCCTTCAAAATATCAAATCAAGGCTTCGGGTAAATTAATGGGATTTGAAGGCGAGTATCAGTATATTTCCCATGTCTGGAATTATAAACTTGGGCAAATAGCTCCTATTGTTCGACCTCAAGAGCATCAATTTCGTGAAATCTATAATATTCAAGAGCGAAACTTTGAGGTACAGCAATTTAAACAAGTAATGGGTACGCTAGGCTCAAACCTTGAGAACACTTGGAGCGATGCCAACATCCGTTCTGGTTTGAGAAGATACGATAAAATTAATCTTGATCTCCTTCCCGAATCCCAATCATCTGAGTGGTGGGATAACTTGAAACAGTCATACCAAGCCCAAAAATACATTCCAACGTTGTCGATTTCGGCAGTGTCAAAATCGACACTACCACCCCAACCCGACGAATATTCTACTTACCGACAAGCTAACTTAAAATTTGGGGTTGGTAGTATTTTGTTTAGCCGATCTTATTTTTGGGGGGATAACTCAAGAGGGTTTTATCCTCATGAAATTTACTACAAATCACCAGTACTTGATTTCAACTTTAATACTGTCGAAGGCTTCGTACAAAATACAGGTGCATTATATCGTTTCAGAAAAGCCCGTTATGATTGGTTTGAAATAGACCCAACATGGCGTTACTCTTACAATTTACAGAAGTCATCGGGCACACTGAAACTTCGTTGGAAAACTCAACAAGATGACATTAGTGTTACAGGAGGAAAGTTTGTATCGCAATACAATGTGGATACCCCTATCGCTTTTGACTTGAACTCTCTATCTACTTTATTATTGAAGAAAAACTATGTAAAGATTTACGAAAAAGAGTTTATTAATTTCAATTTAGTCGAACGAATTTCCAACACCTTGGCAATTCGTGGTTCGGCTGAATGGGCAAGAAGATTCCCTTTGGAGAATACCACTGACTATTATTGGATTAACTTTCAAAATACGCCCTATTTGCCTAATAACCCAGAAAATAAAGAAATTGGAATTACTGAGTTTAAAACCAATACAGCTTTTTCGGTTAGCTTTCAGGTAAATTATCGTCCAACCCTAAAAAAGCAATACCGTAACAATATAAGAATGGTAGATTTGTCTTCATCACCATTAATTATGTTCAAGTATCGTGGGGCATTCAGCGAAGTACTCAAAACTGACATAGATTTTCATACAGTAGAGCTTGGAATTACACATAACTTCCCAATCTCTCTTAATACAAACTTTAACTACATTGCACAAGCAGGGACATTTTTTGATGTCAAAAATATGACCTTCGCTGACTACAAACACTTTAATGGGAATAATAACATGATCTCGATTGGAGATATGTTGACAACCCACAGATTAGTAGGCTTTTATGACAATTATGTTTGGGGTGCAAGTAAGAAGTTTATCGATCCATTTTTGTATTCGACTAATGGTACATACATTGATATCATGACCATGGTTGGAATGAGAAAATTTCTAATTTCAAGATTAAATATTGCACGAAAATTGGCACTACGTGAAGAGTTCTTTGCGAACTATATGTATACAGCCAACAAGAATTTTCACTATGCAGAATTTGGCTATGGTATCGACGGTATTGCACGTATTTTCCGTTTAGAATTTGGCTACCGACTTGAAAATGGTACTTTCACAAAGGATACCCCAACCTCAAGAATTACCCCTATCATTCGTATTTCTCTCAACTCAAGAGTACGTGGAGGTGTAACACCTGATTGGTAATATGACATTGTTGATTTTGATAAATTGTAGAGACGTAAGGAATTGCGTCTCTTTTTTTATCTTTATATTGTAACAAATCTCCAATCAAATATCCGCAAGCTGAAATACTTTGTCTTTCATCTAAAAAATTTGAACAAAATAAGGACAAATTGTATTTTTATAAATGTTAAAGATAAAGTCAGACGACTTTCGTCTTGCTTTTACAAACACTATCCTTCTAGATACTAATCAACTCCTAAACTTTCGCAC
This sequence comes from Flectobacillus roseus, assembly GCF_030056595.1. Lineage (NCBI taxonomy): Bacteria > Pseudomonadati > Bacteroidota > Cytophagia > Cytophagales > Flectobacillaceae > Flectobacillus > Flectobacillus roseus. The sequence continues at coordinate 341,322 of NZ_JASHIF010000004.1, read as the reverse complement.
ATCATGGCAAAGTACAATCTTTCTGTAAATGGCAAAAAATATACTGTAGATGCTGATCCTGACACTCCACTTTTGTGGGTGATTCGTGACTACGTGGGTTTGAAAGGCACTAAATTTGGCTGTGGAATGGCACTTTGTGGTGCGTGTACCGTTCATTTGGACGGACAGCCAATCCGTTCATGCTCAACGCCAGTTTCTACAGTAAAGGCAACCAATAAAATCACTACTATTGAGGGAATTTCTAACAACACTGATCATGCTGTACAAAAAGCATGGATTGAAGCTCAAGTACCTCAGTGTGGTTATTGCCAATCAGGACAAATTATGTCTGCTGTGGCACTTTTGAAAACAAATCCAAATCCTAATGATTCGGATATCGATGAGGCGATGTCTGGTAATATTTGCCGCTGCGGAACTTATCCACGTATTCGCAAAGCGATTCACCGTGCGGCAGAATTAATGAAAGATTCAGGTAATACAACTGGCAGGTAAGAATATTGTACTTAGGCAAAATCAGCTTTAGGCTCTCAGCTCTAGGCATTAGGCATTTAAAATAACACAGAAATATATTGCCGACTGCCCATAGCTGAATACCAAAAGCCTAACAGTTTATTTTGCCCACTCACTTACTAAAACCATTGTTTACCTTCAACTCTCAAACTATCATGACAAAATCATTAGAATCTTCAAGTCGTAGAGACTTTTTGAAATCTACGGGAAAAGTTGGGGCTTTGTTGGCTATCGGCTTTTCGTTGCCTTGGCAACAAGGACAAGCTGCAACCATTACCAAAATCGACACAACGAGTTCATTAGCAGGACTAGAACTCAATCCTTATATCTTGATCAGTGACGATGGGCAAATAACCTTATTTAACGCTCGTCCAGACATGGGGCAAGGCACTTATCAATCTTTACCGCTATTACTGGCTGAGGAACTGGAGGTAGATTTATCTCAAGTTCAAATCCGTAATACCGACGGTCAAGGTAAGTATGGTGCACAGTTATCTGGTGGCTCGTCTTCTATTCGCACACGCTGGCAACCTATGCGTAAAGCAGGTGCAGCGGTAAAAGAAATGTTGATTACAGCTGCTTCCAAAAAATGGAATGTTCCTACTTCGGATTGTTACGCTCAACTTGGTAAAGTATATCACAAGCCTTCTGGCAAGTCTTATACTTATGGAGAATTAGTGGAAGAGGCTTCAAAATTAGAAGTGCCTAAAAACCCTAAACTCAAAGACCCGAAAGACTTCAGACTTTTAGGAAAATCAGTTCCAAGACCAGAGATTCCTTCTAAAATTAATGGTAGTGCAGTTTTTGGCATCGATGCCGAAGTGCCAGGCATGTTGTATGCGAGTATCCAGCGCTCTCCAACTATTTTAGGTAAAGTAAAGAGTATTGATAGTGCAGAAGCCATGAAGGTAAAAGGTGTGAAAAAGGTCGTAAAAACCGAACGCAAAATGCCTCACCGTGCCGTAGAAGCTGTTGCAGTCGTTGCTGATACTTATTGGGCTGCCTTGAAAGCAAGAAAAGCGCTTAAAATACAATGGGATGCAGAGGGTTCAGACAAAATTTCGACAGATGCTTATTATGCCAATCTTCGCCAGTTAGCCAAACAAGAGGGAATAGACTATCCAGAAAAAGCAGGTGATTTTAAAGGTGCATTCCAAAAAGCGAGTAAAAAACTTGAAGCTTCTTATGAAACACCTTTCTTGGCGCACGCTCCTCTGGAGCCTGAGAATGCAACTGTATGGGTACAAGGCGACAAAGTAGAAGTATGGGCTCCTATTCAAGGTCCTGATGGCTTGATTCAACAGTTGTCGGCATACCTAAAAATTAAGCCTGAGAATGTAAAAGTAAACGTACCATTTATGGGCGGTGCTTTTGGTAGAAAAGCCTATTTCGATTATGTGATGGAAGCAGCACATATTTCTAAACAGCTTAATGCTCCTATTAAAGTAATCTGGACACGCGAAGACGACATGACGCAAGGACCATTCCGTCCGGGTATGCTTGACAGATTAGAAGGTGCCATTGATGAGAAAGGTGCTTTAGTGGCTCACCATCACCAAATTGTGGGTTCTTCGATTCAGCATCAAGTATTTGGGGTAACACTCAAAGACAAAGCTGATGATTGGGCACATGAAACAGCTAATTTTGAAGATAGTCCTTATGATATTGCTAACAGAAAACTATCTTTCAATCTAGCAGAAACCGATATTCCTATTCTTTGGTGGCGCTCGGTATATTCATCTACTACAGCATTTGGTCAAGAGTGTTTTATGGATGAATTAGCACATGCTGCGCACATTGACCCATTGGCTTTTAGATTAGAAATGTTAGCTGACTCGCCACGCCTTTCAAGAGTTTTACAGACTTTAGCTAAGAAATCGAACTATCATCAAAAATTACCTAATAATCAGGCCATTGGTATTGCTGTGGCTCGTTCGTTCGGTACTATTGCAGCACATGCAATTACGGTTTCGAAACAAGGCAAAGGGGTAAAAATTGAAAAAGTTGTTTCTGTTATTGACTGCGGTATGACGGTCAACCCTGACAATATCAAAGCTCAAACAGAAGGAAATATCGTGATGGGATTGACGGCAGCTATCAAAAATGGTATCACAATCAAAGATGGTATCACCGAACAAACCAATTTCCACGAATATAACGTAATGCGCATCAATGAGATGCCAGCTACAGAAATTCACATTATTGATTCAACCGAAGAACCAGGAGGAGTTGGCGAGCCAGGCTTACCACCTATTGCTCCTGCACTTTGTAATGCCATATTCAACTTGACTGGTAAACGACTTCGAAATTTACCAATCAATTTGGACGAAATAGGTTAAAACTAAAAGAGGTTACCCCAAAAGGTAGCCTCTTTTTTTATGTCACCATCCCTCCTCTTAAATATATTCTATCCAGACTATTCGAAAATTACCATTTGTTATCGATAAACTAAAGGAGTTTTACTAATTTGCGTAAATACGACTACTTTCAAAAACCTTGTATCATCCCGCTTGTGAAGATACAAGGTTTTTTAAACCATTATATTTTCATGAAATATTGGATTTTAACCTTATCGCTTCTATTAAGTAGCATCCTATTAGTTGACGCACGCCCTCGTCGCAAAAAACATCATTCAAAACGTAGTAAGCACCGTGTAAGCCGTGTAGTTCGTCGCTCAAGTGGTGGAGGAAATTACAAATCGGTGTGGATTGCACCACATCAGGTCGATTGTAATGGTGTGGCTCCTTTAAAATGTTTTCAGGTAAAATATGCTCCTCAAGAGGAATGGCAAACGTACTCAGGCGCAATTGACCGTTTTAAATTTGTTGAAGGATTTGAATATCAAATTAAGGTAAAAGAAACAAAACTTAAAAACCCTCCTGCCGATGCGCCAGACACCAAATGGACATTAGTAAGGGTAGTTTCTAAGCAAGAACCCGAATTGCCCAAACTTCCATTAGCATCACAATGGATTTTATCTGCATACTACACAGGTAGTGCTTGGGAACCTACCAATTCGAAGTCAGCTTATTTGACAATTGCGAGAGACTTAAAAGGATTTTCAGGAACTGGAGGATGTAACAGATTAAGAGGAGACTTAGAAAGCAATGGCACAAACGTTACCTTCAGCCAAATCATAAGCACTAAAATGGCTTGTGATAAATTACAGGCCGAAACTCGTTTTATTGAAGCACTTGGCAAAGCTAATCGCTTTGATATCGTCGGTGGAGAACTAACACTTTTTAATGGACAAACTCCATTAATGAAATTAGAAAGCTATCGCTAATTTTTATTCTACTAATAACAAAAAAAGGCAAAGTCCGTGGACTTTGCCTTTTTTAATATCGAAACTGTAAGTACTAAGCCAAACCAAATTTAGCTTTTACTGCATCTACATAGTCAAGTTTTTCCCAAGTAAATAATTCTACTTCTTTCTCAACTACTTTACCATCTGGAGACTTGAATGTTTTTGTAACAACTTCGTTTTTACGTCCCATGTGACCATAAGCAGCAGTTTCAGAATAGATAGGGTTTCTCAACTTCAAACGTTGTTCGATGAAGTAAGGACGCATATCGAAGATTTCTTCTACTTTACGAGCGATTTCTCCGTCAGTCAAATCAACTTTCGCAGTTCCATAAGTGTTTACATACAAACCACATGGTTTAGCAACACCGATTGCATAAGAAACTTGAACCAATACTTCGTCACAAAGACCAGCAGCTACCAAGTTTTTCGCAATGTGGCGAGTAGCATAAGCCGCAGAACGGTCTACTTTTGAAGGATCTTTACCAGAGAATGCACCACCACCGTGAGCACCTTTTCCACCGTAAGTATCTACGATAATCTTACGACCTGTCAAACCTGTATCTCCGTGAGGACCACCGATTACAAATTTACCAGTTGGGTTGATATGGTAAGTAATCTCATCGCTAAACAAAGCTTGTAACTCAGGAGTCAACTTTGCTTTTACGCGAGGAATAACAATAGCAATGATATCTTCTTTGATTTTTGCCAACATAGCCTCTTCTGAGTCGAAATCATCGTGCTGAGTAGACACTACGATTGTATCAATTCTTTGAGGTTCGTTGTTATCAGAATATTCGATTGTTACTTGAGACTTAGCATCTGGACGCAAATAACCAATCAAAGCTGGCTCATTGTTACGGATGTAAGAAAGTTCTTGCAAGATTTTGTGAGCCAAATCCAATGCCAATGGCATATAGTTTTCGGTTTCTTTTGTAGCATAACCGAACATCATACCTTGGTCACCAGCACCTTGTTCTTCTGGGTTCTTGCGATCAACACCTTGGTTAATATCAGCAGATTGCTCGTGAATAGCCGAAAGGATACCACAAGAATTTGCTTCGAACATATATTCAGATTTTGTATAACCAATTTTGCGGATTACTTCACGTGCAATACTCTGTACGTCTAAGTAAGTGTTAGTATTTACTTCACCCGCCAAAATTACTTGACCAGTGGTTACTAATGTTTCGCAAGCTACTTTTGATGAAGGGTCAAACGCCATGAAGTGGTCGATAAGGGCGTCCGATATTTGGTCAGCAACTTTATCTGGGTGTCCTTCAGAAACTGACTCAGAGGTGAAAAGATATGCCATTTCTACAATTAATTTTTTTTTGAAATTCTATGGAAATATTCGACCCAAGCACAAAAGCTTACTAGCGAAATTATCGACAAAAATAAGAGGAAAAACTCTCAGAATTCTTGTATCTAGCTCAGTGCTTACAGCCAAGGGTCAGAATTGTATTACAAAACTACAACTAATATTTTTAAATGACAATTTAGCTTAGTTGACTACTAGATTATAGATAAATTATCTTAAAAATAACCATATTTTTCTAAATATCACTACAAATGCCGATTTCAAGAAGGGAATTATCGGAACAGTATGCATTATAGCCAAGTCTTCTAATAGACTTGTATCTTCGTCCAAAAACTTCAAAATTTGGGCTGGTCGGTTTTTACTAAATAAACGGGTAAAAATATCCTTTGACGAATGGCGATTTTTGAGCATTACGTCTAGCAAAATACTATCTAATAAGGCTTTCCAATTGGGAATATATTTGCCTTTTCTCCACGACTTTTTTTCCTTTTCAAAAGAATCAAAATTACCTTTTGCTCGCTCCAAATCTCGAACGAGGTTCTTTAGAATACGTTGTGTCCGAGTAAAACTATATCCTGTCGACGCCTTTACATAGCCCCCCGCAGTACCTATGCGCACAATGCCATCGTCGGGTATTTGAATACAAGGCTCATCAGACATCGGAATTGTCCCTTTTTCTATTTCGTCAATGCGATAATTAGTAATTTTTAACCGTTGCGAGATATAACTTTTTAGCTCATCATCATAAACAGAATCCTCTAATAAATTATCAGAAAAAATCGTGAATTCAACCAAGGCTTTGGTAGGGCTATATGGTAGTACATATACGAATCGGCATTCATCGTTCTGTTCTACACTAAAATCAAACATGGTCGGCTTAGTTTCATCAAAGACTGGCGCAACGGTTTCGATAACCCAACCTTTAAAATGCTGAAGCATTTGGCTATATCGAGTATCATCGTATGACGAACGAGATGTGCTATCAAAAACTATTTGAGAGGCTTTAAAAATACCTTGTGTAGTTTTAACTTGAGGTCTATTATCAATATCTTTTTCTACAGACAATACACTGTCAATCAAAAAGCTAATATTATCTTTTCGAGAAATAGCCTTATAGATAAACTGGTAGAAATCAGCACTTCTGATTAATTTGTATCTATATTCATCAATGGGTAAAAACTGGCTAAAATTTCTACTTCCGTGAAACCAAACACCATTCCATTTTTGTCTAACTATTTCGTCAAAAGCCGTTGGCTGAGCTTCCCAAAAACACCAAGTTTTGTCATTTTCCTTTTTTTCAGACTGATCAATAATTAGAATCTTAGCGTTTTCTAAACTCGATTGAGATAGATAATAAGCCAACGATAGACCCGCCAAGCCTCCACCTGCTATAATAAAATCATATGTTGACGAATAGGATTCTGATGCTGTACTCATGGATAACTTTTTCTTTTAGTAACATGAAGAAGGTTACTTTGTTTAGATATTTCTTGACTGCCTAGCAGGAGTATGAATAAAAAAAGCCTTACCTGAAGGTAAAGCTTTTCTATTTTATCAGATTCTTGAACCATCAAAAATCAAGTCAATAGTTCAAATAAAAGTCATGAAATGCTAATAATTTAAACTCACAATTCACAACTCATAATTCAGCACTAATACTTAGATATGTCTTTCTGCATGGTAGCTTGAACGAACCAATGCACCCGACTCCACATACTGGATACCTCTTTTCAAACCTTCTTCTTTGTACATAGCAAAAGTATCTGGGTGAATCCACTCAATTACCTCATGGTGCATTTTAGTTGGTTGTAAGTATTGTCCCAAAGTCAAAACATCTAAGCCATTTTCCACTAAATCGTCCATCGCTTTAAATACCTCTTCTTTGGTTTCACCAAGACCCAACATAATACCCGTTTTGGTACGCTTACCAAACTCTTTGGTACGTTTAGTCTGTTCCAAACTACGTGCATATTTTGCCTGAGGACGAACATTACGATACAAGCGCTCAACTGTTTCCATATTGTGCGAAACAACTTCTTGACCACCTTCAATCATACGATATAGGGCGTCCCAATTACCTTTTGTATCTGGAATAAGTGTTTCGATGGTAGTCGTTGGAGACTCTTGTTTTACTTGTACTACCGTTTGATACCAAATTTCGGCACCACGGTCTTTCAATTCATCACGGTTTACTGAAGTGATAACAGCGTGCTTTACTCCCATCAACTTAATAGCTTCAGCTACACGACGTGGCTCATCAGCATCATATTCGTTTGGACGACCAGTAGCCACCGCACAAAATGTACAAGAACGAGTACAAACATTACCCAAAATCATAAAGGTAGCTGTACCTGCTCCCCAACACTCGCCCATGTTTGGACAATTCCCTGATTGACAGATGGTATGTAGCTTATATTCGTCGACAATACTACGAACTTTTGCGTATTCTTTACCGATTGGTAATTTTACTCTTAACCAATCTGGTTTTTTGTTATGCTTGGTAGCACTAGGAGCTACTACTGGAAGTTCTATCATTACAATAAATTGAGGTATGTTGAAAAAGTGATCTATACTTCTAACAAACTCTACCCTATTTTTGATTCAACAATGTGCAAAAATACGAACTTACTTTTTACCCCCGAAGAAAATTGTCAAATATCCCGAAGTAAAGACACTTTGATTGTCAGAAAGTGCCATAATTTCTACTTTTTTGCTGTAGATATCTGCTAAGAAACCTACTTCTAAACTAATATTGCTTTGACGAAAAGCATCCAATTCAAAATTCAAACCAGCTTTGATATTGATACCCGGTGTAAATTTCATATTACCCAATCCTTTAAAAAAGCCTCCACTTCCAGCAATATTGTTGATAGAATGAACATTGGGATCGTAAGGTTCGCTTACCAAATAGCCTCTTCCGTAATATACATCTACGTAATACGGCTTCAAAAAACCAAGCGTTGGGCCAGCAGCGATGAATCCATTCACATTGATACCTCCATCTGAAGATTTTCTAAATAAGCTTATTTCACGGCCATACTGCGGACGCAAAGCAAACAAATAGTTCTTTTTGCCATAAGCATAACCTGAGCCATTCCCTCCAGCATGAAGTGTACTTTCTTGGTAATTATCTACATTCACCAATTCTAAGTTGAAATAATGCATCTGTCTACGTGCCGTACCGTTGTCAATAACGATTTCTTTACGTACCATAAACCCTCCTAACAACCCTGAATTGGTGTTGGTGGTGATACCCACTGAGAAAATTGAGTTAAAATTTTCTTCATCTACCTCCTTTTTAGGCTTAGTAGAGGGCGCACGGTTAGGAGCAGCAGACTTTGTAGTAGTAGTTGTGTTGGCAGGAGTATTTCTACGTTGTGCTTGCGACAAATTTGACCAAGCCATCAACAGTAAACTCATTGCTAAATATTGGGTAGTTTTTTTCACGATAAACTTTTCATTTTAGCCTAAAATCACCAAAAATCAAGGTTTTTGAGTAATTTTAGGAAAAGTAAACAGGAAATTTCGGTAATACAAATATTGACCTTTGTATTCAAGAAAAACAAAAGCCAATGCTTCTTAAGCAATACGAAATATAAAGCAATTTATTTTGGAGCTTGGTTATTTTCAATTAAAATTACCTTTTTCTTACAAACATCATAACAACTCTATTAATATGCCCACAGTAAAAACAACTTACCTAGGAGAACTTCGCACAGAGTCTACTCACTTACAATCAGGCAATCAGCTCATTACCGATGCTCCTACCGACAACATGGGCAAGGGCGAGGCATTTTCTCCTACCGACTTGGTAGCTACTGCCACAGGTACTTGTATGCTTACAACAATGGCAATCGTTGCCCAAAGAGACGGTATCGAATTAGCTGGCTCGGAAGTTGAGGTTACCAAAATCATGTCTCAAACTCCTCCGCGCAGAATCGCTCGCTTAGAGATTAACCTGAAAATGAAGACAAATGTTGCCTTGGACGATGCACATATTAAAAAATTAGAAAATACAGCACACAAATGTCCAGTTTCATTGAGCCTTCATCCTGATGTCGAACAAGTAATTGATATTCAGTGGTTGTAGGCAAATGCAGGTTATTGGTTAATAGTGTACCCGTTATTAGAAAGCATTCTTAGTCATATCTGCTTGATTATTACTACAGAAATTCATTCAGCTTATTTTAAGGACCATCGAATATCTTTTTGATAAATAGAATAAAGGCTACCTAATTGAATCAGGTAGCCTTTATAATTTCTGATGCCCACTATTTGAAAGATTGAACCCAAAAGCTATTTAAGCTCTAATCGTCAATCCGAAATCTCCAATCCGACATCGTTAGACTGTTTCGGCAATTTCTTCGAAACGAATATCAAAATGTGAAGCATCATACACACTTGCTCCATCCTTGATTAGAATCACTTGTGGCGACTGATGCTCTACCCCAAATTCCTCCACGATGGCATTTGATACGGGTCTATTCGCAATCAAATCCAAATAATAAGGCTTTAATTCACCAACGGCTTCTTGTTTCCAATTACGCTCAACACGACTTAAGGCTGTAGATGAAATTGAACAACGAGTACTATGTTTAAAAATCAACACTGGTTGATTAAATGACTCTTCTTTAATGGCTTGTAATTGCTCTACTGTGGTTAATTGATTCCAGTTCATGGGGTAAAATATGTGTTACAGATACCAAAATGATAACCTATCTATGACCTAATTATCATTTTTCTATCAATGATTATGGTATTTTTGTTGTTTGTCTTTTAGAATTGTTTTATTGCTAAACGAAATACTAGTAAATTTGATTCAAATTTCATGATACAATTCTAAAACGCATTGGCAAAAGTACTATATAATTTATCGATTGAGCTGTATCAATGGCTAATTCGTCTGGTAAGTCCTTTCAATCAAAAGGCTCAGCTATGGCTCAAGGGTCGAGAGGGACTTTTCGAAAAACTCGAATATCAACTAACACAAGCTCGTCAAAAATCACAAAGCCCACTTTCTATTGCATGGTTTCATTGTGCAAGTTTGGGTGAATTCGAGCAAGGTCGTCCTGTGATCGAAGCTTACAAAAAAGAATTTCCCAATCATCACATATTACTAACCTTCTTCTCCCCTTCTGGATACGAGATTAGAAAAAATTACGAAGGGGCAGATTTTATTTGTTACCTTCCAGCAGATACTCCAAGTAATGCCAAACGTTTTGTGGAACTTATCAACCCTACGGTAGCATTTTTTGTAAAGTATGAGTTTTGGTATAACTATCTGAATTGTCTCAAACAAGCCAATATTCCCAGTATTTCATTTTCGACTATATTTAGAGAAAATCAGGTTTACTTTAAATCTTATGGTGAATTTAATCGTAGTATTCTGCGATTATTAACTCATATTTTTGTCCAAAACGAAAAGTCGGCATCTCTTTTAGCTGGTATTCAAATTCAAGAAAATGTAAGTATTGCAGGTGATACCCGCTTTGACCGAGTTGCTCAAATTGCCCAAAATAAAAGGGTAATTCCTATTGCAGAGCAGTTCAAGAACGATACACAAACCTTAATTGTGGGCTCATGCTGGCAACAAGACTTTGACGTATTTTGTCCTTTTATCAATAGTTTTGAATATCCTTTAAAGGTAATTATTGCCCCTCATGAAATTCATCCAGAGGAAATTACACAATGGCAAAAACAGCTCAAAAAGCCAAGTATTCGCTATTCTGAAGCTCTGAATGGTAAAGAACTAAACAACGCCGAAGTACTATTTATCGATAATATAGGAATGCTTTCATCTCTTTATCAATACGCCGATTATGCGTGGATTGGAGGAGCTTATGGTAAAGGTTTACATAATACCTTGGAGGCAGCCACTTTTGGACTCCCTATCTTTTTTGGAAATAAGGTTTATACTAAATTCCAGGAGGCCATGGATTTGATTGCCATAGGAGGAGCTCAGGTAATTGATAACACTCAAACTTTTGAAAGTATTTTCACCAGTTTATATCAAGATTTCAACAAACGAAAAGAGGTTTCTGACAAAATTTTAACCTATGTTAAAAGTAATATTGGAAGCACTCAAACCATTATCAATTTTGTAAAAAATCTTATTCAAACAACGAATAAGTGACTCACTGAAAAGTAATTGCAAGAAGAAATACGTTTCGAATGAATTACTTTTCTTACGATTTAATATATGCACAGAGGATTAGTCATACGCTCAACTGGCTCATGGTACGAGGTAATGGCCGACTCAGACAAGCACGTCTGGAAAGGTCGTTTGAAGGGTAAGTTCAAAATCAAAGGACTTCAAACTTCAAACCCACTCGCTGTAGGCGACAGAGTAATGTTCACTATCGAGGATACCGTTGAAAATACGGTGATTATCTACGAAATTGAACAAAGAGAAAATTATATCATTCGTAAATCGGTACACAAAACTGCTCAAGGGCATATTTTGGCTGCCAATCTTGACCAAGCGGTTATCATTGCCACGCTTAATTATCCTAGAACATCACAGGGCTTTATTGACCGTTTTTTAGTCTCAGCAGAATCATTCAGAATTCCTGTAACAATTGTTTTCAATAAAGTAGATTTACTTTCTGAAGAAGAAAAAGATGAATTAGCTGATTTGGCAGCAATGTATGAAGAAATTGGCTACCCATGTATCTTCACTTCTGTGCCAGAAAACATTGGGATAGACGGATTTAGAGATTTATTAAAAGATAAAATTTCCTTAGTTTCGGGGCATTCAGGTGTAGGAAAATCGACTTTAGTAAATAAAATCGCTCCACATTTGGACCTAAAAACTTCAGAGATTTCCAATTTTGCCAACAAAGGAGTTCATACAACCACTTTTGCCACAATGTTCGAATTGGCAGATAACTCTTTTATTATTGATACGCCAGGTATCAAAGAATTAGGCTTAATCGATATTGAAAAAGAAGAACTTTCTCATTTCTTCCCAGAAATGAGAGCGCTTATGGGAGAATGTAAATTCAATAATTGCCAGCATATCAATGAACCCAAATGTGCTGTAATCGAAGCTGTTGGAGAGGGCAAAATAGCGGCAAGTCGCTATATGAGTTATCTGTCAATGATGGATGACGACGACAACAGAAGATAAGCAAAAGAGCTACCTAAGTAATATGGTTGAATTGTGAGTTTGTACTCATACTTAGCTCTTGACAATAACTATTACTCAATTTCTATCTAAACTAATTATTCTAACAAATTTAAGAAAATGAAACTTTGGGGTATTGATTTGGGCGGAACCAAAATCGAATGTGCTGTATTAGAGAGCAGCGATAATATGAATGTGTTGATTCGTAAGAGGATTCCGACCGAAGCAGACAAAGGATATGAGCATATTATTTCTCAAATCAAAAAATTAGTCGATTTAGTAGCCGATGAACTTGGCGAAAGACCTCAGAAAATTGGGTTTGCCACGCCTGGAGTGCTAGATCCTGCCACCAAAACCATGAAAAACTGTAATACGGTTTGCATGAATGGAAATCCTATGAATAAGGATCTCGAAGCAGTATTAGGCATACCTGTCAAACTTGCCAATGATGCCAACTGTTTCGCACTTGCAGAGGCCTTAATGGGCGCTGGTAAAGACTATCCTGATGCTGAGGTGGTATTTGGTGTCATCATGGGGACAGGCGTCGGCGGTGGACTAGTGGTTCATGGTAAAGTAATTGGTGGTCAACATGGTATTGGTGGCGAATGGGGACATAATATCTTGGAAGAAAACGGAGAGCCATGTTATTGTGGCAAATCAGGTTGTGTTGAAAAGGTCATTGCAGGACCAGCATTAGAGAAATATTATGCTGATAATGCAGAAAAACCATTAAAACTCAAAGAAATACTTGAACGCCACGAGGCAGGTATCGACCCAGTTGCTACTGCAACTATCGAGAGACTACTTGAATATTTTGGTCGTGCGATTTCTACATTGACCAATGTTTTAGACCCTAACCTAATTGTGATTGGTGGTGGTGTAGGAAATATTGATTTGCTTTATACAGAAGGATATGAGCGCATTAAGAAATACATTTTCAATGATAAAAAAATTACAACACCCATCGTAAAACCATTATTAGGTGATAGTGCAGGCGTTTTTGGTGCGGCACTTTTGTAATCAGGAAGTTATTTGTTAATCGTATATCTGTTATTTGAAAGCACTTACAACTACCAAAGTGTACAACAGACATATTGTTAATTAAATTTTACCGCAATAGGCTAAAAGTTTAAATATGTTTCAAACATTTTGCCGAAAGCTCAACAATTCAATCTTATTCAGCATTATTACTTAAGATTATTACCTTATAAAAACAAAAAAGGGTTGGAATTACTTCCAACCCTTTTTACATAGCTACTAAGATTATTTACCGTTAGTCAACAATTGGAAGAATTGATCCAATTTAGGAGTTACGATAATTTCAGTTCTACGGTTCAACTTACGACCTGCAGAATTGTCATTGTTTTCTTTCGGAGAGTATTCCGAACGACCACCAGCAGTCATACGCTCAGGAGCAACGCTAAATTTAGATTGCAACAAACGAACAACAGATGTAGCGCGTTTAGCACTCAAATCCCAGTTATCTTTCACACATTCAGTAGAGATAGGTACACTATCAGTATGGCCTTCTACTAAGATGTCAAGTTCTTTATGATCGTTTACAACTTTAGCAACTTTCTCTAACACAGCTTCAGCTTTCGCGTTGATTTCTGATGAACCTGAACGGAACAACATTTTGTCAGAGATAGAGATGTAAACAACACCTTTCTTCACTTCAACAGTTACATCATCATCATTAACATCAGCCAATGAACGTTTCAAGCTCATTACCAATGCCAAGTTGATAGAGTCTTTGCGTTGGATAGAAGAGTTCAAGTTTTGGATATATTTGCTTTGATCGTTCAAAGCATCCAAAGACTTCTTAATGCTCTCAGCACCAGACTTACTAACAACTGATAAATCAGATAAACGATCTAACAAGTTTGTGTTTGTCTTTTTCAAGTAATCAACTTGATCAGTCAAATCCTTTACTTGTTTAGTTTTTGCATTCAAATCATTGTCTTTTGATTGCAAGTCAGCGCGCAAGTCACCTACTCTTTTGTCGCAATCAGCAGCGTCAGATTTAATTTTAGCAAGAGCTTCGTCTCTGCTTTTTTCAAGTTCTACAAGCTTAGCCTGCGCCTCAGCAAACTTTTTCTTGCTTACGCAAGACGATACTAGAGGTAGTAGCGCAATAAAAAGAACTAATTTTTTCATGATAAAAATTGATGTTAATTGTACAAAAGCAATGCTTTTTTAAGGTCGAATAAAGTTACAAAACGTTTTCTAAGTTTCTAACCATCTTTGACCTGCTTTTATTGTATTTTTATTTTACGTACAAATTTCGGAAAAACTCAGCAAAAACAGAAAAGCAATTGCACTTTTCAACTCCATCTACTGATAACTAGCTCATTTACAGTAGTATATTTTAATAATTTTCTAAGATTTAATTTCTATCAGATATGATTCTTGCATGAGTTTTCAGTAGATTAAAAATACCTTAAATTTTGCTAAACCATACCCTTGACAACTAAAAAAGGATTGATACAGGTGTATTTTTACTCTTCCATACCTCTCAACTTATCAATACACGGCTTGCGACATATTGGTTAAACAGCCATAAAACAAAGAAGCCAAAATACTTAAAAATAAGTATTTTGGCTTCAGTTTTGAAATATTCACAAATAACTGATTACAAGGTTATTTCATTATCAAACGCTTTTGATATATTTGTTAATTATGGTTTTCTGCACAAAAACCATAACAATACATTGTTCGACTGCACATCGGACAAAAAAATCAACTCAACTAGCACATTATTTTGGGCTGCACACTCAAATTGAATGCACTAGCTGAGTATGGAATAATTTTTCAGAATGCTTAGTCGATGTGACCCTGCACGGTCTTCATTGAATAATTATTCTGTGCAGTGTAATAGTTGCCCTTAAAACAAACTATTACCTGTAAAACATCTTTGCCCACTCCTACTTATGACAAACTTACTGGTAAGCTTTGCTCGTCAAAGCACAGGAAATGGTGTATCTGCATGTACGCCATTCCAATCGGACAAATTTGCGTCTTTGGATAACATCACTGCAATAATCGTACCAAAAAAACACGCACATTCTGCATTTATCATCATTATTTCACTAATAGCATCGTTCAATCTAGTTGGTCAACGAATAGAGGCTCTAAATTGGAAAGCTACACCAGCTCAATCTACCCAATTTAGAAGCGAATTAGGAAAAAATACTTTAGTCCTAAACCCGCAGAGCTTTGCTAATCACTTCAGCGCTTGGTTTGACTATCGTGTGAATAACGATAATGGTAATTATGCGGTTAATCTTCAAGTTAAAACTTTATCGGACAACGCTGGATTTAGCTATCAAGCGTATGATGTATACGGAAAACTTTTAACCTCAAAAGATGTTCTTTTTATCGAATCAAACAGCGCTTGGCAAAATTTGTCTTTCAATATTAGTGATTTACCAAGAGGTACTCAGAATATTCGATTTGTAGCACATACTAACAATGCCTCTATGGCCGTAGCGGATATCAAAGTCGTTGCTCAAGAAAGTGTTAGAGCTATGAGTCTTCAGTTATATCCAAACCCTACTACCAATTACGCAAAAGTAAACCTTAGCCCAGAAGTATCAGCACGTGCTAATGAACTAGCAGTGATTGGTATGGATGGAACGGTTTATCAACAAGAAGCTTTGGCAGGTAATCAAAATGATATTACTATTTCTGTAGAAAATCTTCGCTCAGGCATGTATTTCGTTCGTGTTAGTCAGAATGTAGGTAGTCCAGTAGTAGAAAAACTAGTAGTGAGACATGAATAAAAATTTGTTAAACTAGATACCTGAGACACATGAATCATCCCTAATTCAGTGATTTAGCGATTGAATGAGTGATTAATTTAAAAATTGTATTCTGGCAGTAGAGACGAAATGATTGCGTCTCTACTGCTGAATAATGACTAAGATATAAGCAACAGGAAAGATTCCATTAATAATATATCTGCGGTACACATTAATTTTATCTTTCTGATTATTAACACATTGCAACAACTAATATACCATTAACTGATAACTTCCTTTTAGTTAATTAGATATTATCGGCAAAAGCCCTTCTCTTCTGTATCGTTCTATTTCGAAAATCTGATATTGTAAATGTTCGATATCTGCATTTTCTGGTAAAAACGTTACCTTCGAGTCTACTAGAAATTTACTTTTATCTTTTGAATAATTTGAAAATCCAACTTTTACAGCCAGCAAAAAAGTTTTGTAAGAATCTGGATACAGTCGATCTAGAATGAGACTATATACATCAAGTCCCTTTGCTGTTTCAAGCTGATCAGATGAAATATGACTGCCCATCATGGTAGTCTCCAAAAACATGGTATCGGTATGTTGCGCATTCATATAAAACCCCAACCAACAATGATTGGGAGTGGTCACAATCAATGGATGAATTCCCATTCTATACAAAATAGAAGCAAAGAGCACCGTCCCATCTACACAATTAGCTTGTTGAGAAGCTAGTGATTCGCTTGGTCTTCGTACAAATTGATGAACTACCAAAGGATATTTTTGGGCAGGTTCATTATTGGACGATACTAAAGAACTATATTTTACTCCTCGCTGTCTCAACACATTCCAAACAGCAAATACCTGTCTAAGTACCTCCATCCTATCGTTAGTCTGATATCCCGTGATACTATTCACAATTCCTGTGCGCATAATTTCGGGCATAAGCTGATTCGTAATAATAGGATGATTTTCATTGACATAGGCCGCATACATAAAATTCATATCATGTATCACTTTTTGTCTATGTATAAAAATATACGGACAATCATTGATACTTCTGACTGTTACAATTTTGGTTTGTTTTTCCTTTAATACATCATTGACATACACATAGTAGTTGACATTGACAGGAAAAGGTTGAGAGATATTACTGAGAACATCCCATTTGTAGGCTATTTCTGGAAAAATTTGATATTTTGTACTTTTACCATTTAAGTACACCGAGAAGGAGCTTGTTTCCATTATTTTGGGGCATTCAACTACCAATTTCACATTGGCGGGTCCTAATTTCAAATAGGTAATTTCTATCCCAAACTGCCCTTCACTATCGCCAAAATATGTTTTCTTGTCTTGAGGCGTATCATTATCTTTCAAATAATTACGATTGACATTGGCAAGCACATAAGAAGGATAAAGTTTATCGTCCATTTCGACAATAGGCTTCCAAAAAACACCGTTACTATCGTCAGCTTTTGGAGTTTGCGCAGTCAATAAATTGCTAAAAAACAGAAGATTAAACAGAATAAGTAGGGCTTTTTTCATAGACTATACGGGTATTATGTGGAAGAGGCAAAATAGAGGTTTTTCCCGATATAATCAATGCCGAAAAAAAAGTGGTTGCCATTTTTATGACAACCACTTTTTTTATTTATTGCTCAGAGTGAGATTATGCCAAAGAAGAGTGCATAACTTCAGTTTGTTTTCTGATAGACTCCAAGTGAACAAGTTTGAATAATTCTTCAACAAATTCAGGGTACAAACCTAAGCCAGAAGCTTGTTTTGCACGATCAGCATGTACTTGTTTCCAACGATCCAATTGCAATACAGCAACGCTGTTATCACGCTTGTATTCGCCCAATTTCTCAACTACTGCCATACGAGCAGCCAAAACTTCCATCAGCTCACGGTCGATGTTATCGATTTTAGCACGCAAGCCAGCTAATTCGTCAGTAAATTCAACGCCGTAGTTTGCTTTACGAACCTCAAGCTCACGCAACATTTCGCCTAAAGCTTCAGGAGTCAATTGCTGAGAAGCATCAGACCAAGCTTTATCTGGATCGCGGTGAGTTTCGATAATCATACCATCGTAGTTCAAGTCAAGAATACGTTGTGACAATTCCATCAACAACGAACGCTTACCTGCCATGTGCGACGGGTCACCAATCATTGGTAATTGTGGGAACAAACGTTTCATCTCAACGGCCATTTGCCACATTGGAGAGTTACGATATTTTGTTTCCTGAGCATTAGAGAAACCACGGTGGATTGCACCAATTTTCTTGATACCAGCACCTTGTAAACGTTCAAAAGCACCAACCCAAAGAGCTAAGTCTGGGTTAACTGGGTTTTTCACTAATACAGGAATATCAACACCTTTCAATGCATCAGCTAAATCTTGTACGTTGAATGGGTTTACAGTTGTTCTTGCTCCAATCCACAATACATCAACACCATATTTCAATGCTAACTCAATATGTTCAGGATTTGCTACCTCAATTGCTAACGGTAATCCAGTTTGTTTTTTTGCTTCAGCTAACCATTGTAAAGCTGGCTCTCCCATGCCTTCAAAACTACCTGGACGAGTACGTGGCTTCCATACACCTGCACGCATAATGTGTGCATAACCTTCCGCTTTGATTCGGTTGGCTGTTTCAAGTACTTGCTCTTCTGTTTCAGCAGAACAAGGACCTGCAATAATTAAGGGTTTGCCGTCAGTATTAATCCATTCCTGCATCGGCACTACGTCTAAATTTGCGTTCATTGGCAAACAGTATTAATTCAAGTAAAAAAATATAAACTTACACGATACACTAGGATATCAACGAAGCATCACTCAACTTCAAAGATTACTAGTATCTTTGCTTCAGAATGACAATCTAATTGAGTTCAGATAGGTTCCAGTTCTAACACCAAAAGAACTGCAAATTCTAACCAAACAAGGGATTAATAAAAAAATCCTACCCCAATGTATTTTTGTATTATTCTAATATACTATATTTGCACGTTTTAATTAATTTTAAGCAATTAACACACTACTTAACAATGTGATACTAACGGGTTTTTAATTAAAACATTATTTGAAAACTTGATCACCATCTAACAACATATTAGTCGATTTTTCGTCTTTGAACATGACTAAAACATCCATTTCACAACCGATGATGAAGGCCGATAAAATATCCTTTGAGGACATGTCTATCGCATTTTCAGACAAATCTGATTTACAATTAAAGAAGATGTATCTCATCTTTGCAAGTATGAATCAGAACTGGCTTGTAAAGTTAGGAACTTTTTTTATCAAACTGTTCATTTTTCTTCATTTTCCTATCAAAAAACTGATTAAATCTACTGTATTCGAACAGTTTTGTGGAGGCGAAACATTGCAGGAATGCAATAAGGCAATAGAAAATTTGGACAAAGCTAAGATTGGCACAATTTTGGACTATTCCGTGGAGGGAGAAGATAGTGAATCTAGTTTTGAGCTTACAAAAGAAGAAATCCTTAAAACGATCGAAAAAGCACAGAATAATAGTGCTATTCCCTTCGCAGTTTTCAAAGTAACAGGCATTAGTAGTACTGAATTACTTGAAAAAGTACAAAGTGAAGTCCCATTGACTGCCGAAGAATCTTCTGCATTTGAAAGAGTTCACCAAAGAATGTATGATTTGTGCAGTAAAGCTGCTGAATTACATGTTCGTATTTTTGTAGATGCTGAAGAATCTTGGATTCAAGATGCTATTGACGCGCTAACTTACGACATGATGGCTCATTTTAACAAGCAAGAATGTATCGTGTACAACACGTTCCAAATGTATCGTAAAGATATGCTAGAGAACTTGAAAGCTGCGACCGAAACTGCTCGTAAAAACGGCTATTTATTAGGGGTAAAGCTTGTACGTGGTGCATACATGGAAAAAGAAAGACAGCGTGCGCATGAAGGAAATTACTGTGAGCCTGTTCATGAAACAAAAGAGAACACAGATAAAGACTTCAATCTAGCCGTTGAATACGCTGTAACAAATCGTGATGCTATTTCGATTTGTGTGGGTACTCACAACGAATACAGCTGCAAGTATTTGGCACAACTCATGGAAAAGAACGGAATTGATGCCAAAGACAAACACTTCTATTTTGCACAGCTATTGGGTATGTCCGACAACATTTCTTATAACCTAGCTCATGCTGGCTACAATGTTGCTAAATATGTACCTTATGGCCCAGTAGAAGCTGTTATGCCTTATTTGTTCCGTCGTGCTGCCGAAAATACTTCTGTAGCGGGACAAGCAAGCCGTGAGTTTACTTTGATTAAGAAAGAAATGGTACGTCGTCAGAAAAGATAGTTGACGATTTACTAAAGAATAAAATAAAAACGCCACGGGCTATTTTGTCATCGTGGCGTTTTTATTTTGTACCTTTGCGATTCAAAAGCAAAACTAAGGTTTGTTTAACCATTTAATGTACTAACTGCCACCTAGCTCATGGACTTGTGAGAGTTTGGGTGTGGCAAAATTCTAAACAAAATGTTTCGTTCCCCATACAAATATTTTTGGCTTACTTTCTTACTTATCGTTATCGACCAAATTATTAAGCTCGCTATTTATCATTTTTTGAAATATGAAGGCAACGAAGTTCCTATCATTGGCGATTTTGTGAAGCTTCATTATGTACTCAACAAAGGAATGGCCTTTGGTATAACGCTTGATTTTCTTCCAAAAGGATATAGCAAAATTGTATTGAGTCTTTTTAGAGTTTTTGCGATGGTTGGCATTGGCTATTATTTGACAAAACTTGCTAAAAAGAACGCTCATGAGGGTTTGCTTTGGAGTATTGCAGCTATTTTGGGTGGAGCCATTGGAAACGTAATAGACAGTACATTTTATGGTGTATTATTGCACAATG
The DNA here is from genome assembly GCF_030056595.1 of Flectobacillus roseus. Classification (NCBI taxonomy): domain Bacteria; kingdom Pseudomonadati; phylum Bacteroidota; class Cytophagia; order Cytophagales; family Flectobacillaceae; genus Flectobacillus; species Flectobacillus roseus. The sequence goes on along the minus strand of NZ_JASHIF010000004.1, from coordinate 320,410 downwards.
CTCCGTATGACTCTCCTACCCCTTGGTTTCATGGACAAGTAATCGATATGTTTTTCTTTGACTTCTATCAAGGATGGATTCCAGAATGGGTGCCTGTTTGGGGGGGAAGTTGGTATTCAACGCCAATATTCAATTTTGCAGATGCAGCAATCTTCTGTGGTGTAATGGCTATTATGATTTGGCAAAATACTTTTTTTGCCTCTTTGGAACCTAAACCTGCACCAGTAGCACCTTCTGTAGATGTAGATATGAATGCTGCTGATACAAATGAATCTGTATCTTCTCAAGAATAGCTATAAATTGATAAAAATATGAAAATAGAGATTATCATTGGCATATTATGGATTGTGTATGGAACGCTTCATTCTGCCTTAGCGTCCAATGAAGTGAAGAATAAAATCAACTTTCCCTACTACAGATTGGCCTATACGATACTTTCGCTCGTACTGATGATTCCAATCCTGTATTTTCAACTCACAACACCCTCTCAATTGTTAATGCCTGCAAGCACGGCTAACAATATTTTTGGAGGATTGATGATTAGTTTAGGTGTTTATATGTTATTTATTTCCTTCAAACAGTACGATTTAAAAGCATTTTTAGGCATACAAGCAGAAGCTCCTGCACAGTTGATTACCGATGGTATTATGAGTGTTGTTAGGCATCCGCTTTATTTAAGTACCCTCGTTATTGTTTGGGGAGTATTTGGCATCACAGGAACAGCCAACAACCTAGCCATGGCATTAGCTTTGACTGCTTATATTCGTATTGGAATATATTTTGAAGAAAAAAAGTTGGTTCAGATTTTTGGTAAAACTTATGAAAAATACCAAAAAGAAGTTCCTATGTTAATTCCCAAATTGTAGGAAGTCTACTCAAAAATGAAACTTGCTCTCAAAATATCTTTGCTGCTCAACCTTCTGTTTGTAGCAGCTTTTTTTTGGCTGTTAAGAAAGTATTCTGATAAGTTTATGCAAAAGTTATTTCCAGAAAATGCCATAATTCTTATTCTTGGTGACTCAATCCTAGCGCAAGAAAATTGGAGCAAATGGTTGGGAAGGCTTGACATCAGTAATCAAGCTTACGGAGGAGCAATTACGCAACAAATAAGATGGAATATTGGTAAAGGGTTTCCTGAAAAAACAAAGCTTGTTATCCTAAATGGTGGAATCAATGATTTATTTTCGGGAGTGCCTGTAGAACATATCTTAGAGAACTATGGTTTTTTTATTCAGCAGTCAAAGAGGCAGTCTATCCGACTTATCATTAATAGCTGCATATATACCGAAAATCAGGCAGAAATCAATCAAAAGATTAAAGTGCTCAATGAAGGTTTATTAAAGCTCTGTAATCAAGAAAAAATCTCATTCTGCGATATAAATTCAAAACTTTGTGAAAATGGTTTTTTATTGAGTGTCTACAGTATTGATGGCGTTCATTTGCAAAAAAATGCTTATCAAGTTTGGGCTGAAATGTTGTTAGAATTAATTACGATCACCCCATAAAAAAGCCCAAGATAAATCTTGGGCTTTTTTATTATCGAAAAATCAATGATTATTTCTTTGGAGCTGCTGGCGCTGGAGCTGGAGCTGCAGTTACTGGCTTAGGAGTAACACCCATTTTCTTCAATACTAAATCAGAGATGTTAGCATCGTCTGGAGCGTGCAACACGATTGGTGTTGTACCTTGACCTGCATCGTAGTTGAATACGTACGTGTAAGCATTTTCTTTAGCTACAACGTGCATATTGTCTTCGATTTTTTTCAACAATGGTTGCAACAACTGAGCTTGTTTCTTTTGTAAAGAAGTAGCTGATGACTGACGGAATTCTTCAATCTCATTTTGAAGGTTTTGTAAGATTTTCTCTTTATCAGCTTTGATTACGTCATTCATTGTAGCCTGATTTTTTTCGTATTCAGCATATTTAGCTTGAAAATCTTTGATTTTACCTTGCAACAAGTTTTCATATTGAGTTTGCGTAGTTTTCAATTCAGCTTCTACTTGTTTTGCTTCTGGTAATTGGTTCAATACGTAATCTAAGCTAATGTAACCAATTTTTGTTTGTGCATTTACGTTAGAGGTAGCCAATGCCACAATAGCAAACAAGGCGATAAAAAATTTGTTCTTCATTTTTGTCATTTTGATTTGTTAATTAGTTTTTTTTGTTTGTTTTCGCTTTTGAGTTTCCTGTTGGCTCCTCTTTGGCATTGTTTTGTTCTTCTTTTTCTTTTTCCTTTAACTGTTCAACAGAGATACCCAATTCTTCCATCACATAATCGGTATAGTCATGGGTAGGGTTTGTATAAATCATTACCAAACTATCAGATGCTTTATCAAAGATAAAATCAAGTCTTTTTAGTTTAACGATTTTTTCTGTAGCCTTCACAATCTGGTCCAAAATAGGACGCATGATTTCTTGTTTCTTCTTAAAAAGCTCTCCATTCAATCCAAATACTCGATTTTGGAGTTCTTTTACCTCCTTATCTTTATCAGCGATGGTTCGGAGTCTCTGCTGGCGCATTTCCTCTGTAAGCAATACTTCTTCCGCACGATACGCTTTTTCAAGTTTGGCAACTTCCTCATTTTTCTCAGAAATCTCCTTCACCCATTTAGTCGTGAGTTTTTCTATATCTTCTTGTGCCTTTTGATATTCAGGCATTTTGGAAGTAATATACTCTGTATCGATATAGCCAATCTTTTGTCCGAAGCTACTCATACAAGCACTAAAGAAAACCAAAATTAGTAAAAAAATCTGCTTATTCACGGTGATAAGGGTTATTTAGTTAAAACTAAGGAAGGTTCTGTATGTGCTTATAAATGTATCAAATGAGATGGCATCTACAGTTCCTGACTAGCATTTGGTAGAACATTAACGACGAGGCTCTTCGTAATATTGAATCTTGAATTCTCTAAATTCAGAGATTAACAAATGCTTAACAAATATATACTGAATTTGCCAAGTCTAAAATTACTACGAATAAAACTCCTCCAGAAACCATTGATTCTATCCTTTACAGAAACAAAGGGTAATAAGAACAAGAATTCCTATTACCCTTTGCAAAGTGTCTATAAACTATCGGATTTGTTGACCGATTGAGAAAGTAAAGGCTTGGCGACCAAAATCTGACACACCAGGAACTTTATCAAATGCCCAACCATAATCGATACCAATCATACCAAACGCTGGCATAAAGATACGTGCACCAACACCCGCTGATTTATATAACTTGAATGGGTTGTATTCTTGATAGTTAGCAAAGTTGTTACCTCCTTCAGCAAAAGCTAATAAGAAAATGGTTGCTGATGGGTTAAGCGATACTGGATAACGCATTTCCATTACAAACTTATTGTAAGCAACTCCACCATTTGGCACTGTTCCTTGCGAACCTAAAATACGATCTTTATAACCTCTCAAACCAATAATATCACGGCTAGCAATCGTATAACCTGTCATCATACCCGAACCACCTACGTCAAAACGCTCGAATACAGAGATGGCTTTATTTGGATTATAACTACCCAAGAAACCCATGTGTGTACGCATGTGGAACACTAACTTATTGGTAATTGCGGTAAACCAACTGGCATCAAACATCCATTTGTGGTACTCAATCAATGTGCTATTCGTATTTCCACTAATTAACGAATATGGAGGTGTTAAAGATGCTGTTAATGAGAAACTAGATCCATAACGAGGGAAAGTAGGGTTGTCAATACTGTTACGAGATAAGTTCGTTACAAAAGCAATAGACAATGATTTTCCTTCAGGGTATCCATAATAACTAGAACCTAAACCTGCAATATCAATCAATGACAACGAAAGTGAGTTACTCAAAGAGAAATAATCATCTGGCCATTTCAAGCGTTTTCCTAAACTGAACGACAAACTTGTACTGTTGAAGTGAGCACTGTTTTGAGCAGTTGTCGCACTATCTTGTTGTGCTGTCGTCAAAGTCGAAGTCGAAGTTCCTGTACCGTATCCATAGCCGTATCCATAACCATAACCGCCATAAGCATAAGGGTTCGACAAATAGTTGTATTGCTGAATCTTGTAAGGATATGAAATGTTACGGCTCAAAGTCACTGAGAATGAGTTTGGCTTTTTACCACCTAACCAAGGCTCCGTAAATGACAATGAGTAGTTTTGATAAGCAACACCATTGGCTTGGAAACGTACTGATAGTTTTTGTCCATCACCTGAAGGAAGTGGCTTCCAAGATTCCCAGTTACCAATATTTTTGGCAGAGAAGTTATTGAAAGTTACCCCCAACGTACCTACGAATCCGATATAACCACCCCAACCACCAGACAATTCAATCTGGTCAGAAGGTTTTTCTTCTACGTTGTATTCAATGTCTACCGTACCATCCGCTTTTGGAATTGGGTTTGGCGTAATTTTTTCAGGGTTGAAGTATCCAATGGTTGATAATTCACGTACTGTACGAATAATCGCTGACTTATTGAATTTTTGTCCTGGCAATGTTCTAATCTCACGCATTACTACGTGGTCAGAAGTTTTGGTATTACCATTTACAATTACTTTGTTAATCGTAGCTTGTTTACCTTCAGTAATACGGAATGTAATATCAATTGAGTCGCCAACTACAGCAGTTTCAACTGGCTCACATTGGAAATACAAATAACCATTGTCCATGTAAGCTGAACTTACGTCTTCTTGAGGTTTTCCGTTCAAGCGTTTTTCCAAATCTTCTGTATTGTAGATATCTCCTTTTTTAACCCCTAAAATTTCAGTCAATACTGAGTCAGGATAAATGTAGTTACCTTCCCAGAAAATATTACGGTAGTGATATTGACGACCTTCTTCCATTCTGAAAATTACCTTTACGGTTTTGTCACTATCCTTAAACACTGAGTCTTTCAAAATTTGAGCATCACGATACCCTTTTTTATTGTAGTACTCAATCAACTTACCTTTATCTTCTTCAAATTTCTTTGGAACATATTTTGAAGGCGTAAATATTCTCCAAAATTTCCTCTCCTTCGTACCTTTCAATTTGCGTTTAAGGGTGCTAAGTTTCATTTCTGACACACCATCAAACTCAATTTTCGAGATTTTTACTTTATCACCTTTCTTGATATAAATCTTCATTGTAGCATTATTACCACGTAAAGTATCTGTTCTTTCAGCAATTTTGATACCTACGTTCAGGTATCCTTTCTCTTGGTAATGCTTTTTGATTGCCAGCTCAATATTTTTCTTTACTGTAGCTGTAATGATTTTCCCCTTGTAAGTCTTGATTTTATCAGAAAGCGTTTCTTGTTCACCTTTTCTGATGCCGTTATATTCAATTCTGAAAAGACGAGGGCGCTCTTTTAATTGAATCACTAACCAAATTTTATTACCTTCGATTTTGGCAGCTTGCACCTCTACTTCTTCAAGGATACCTTGATCCATCAATTTCTTAATAGCCGAAGAAATGGCATCTCCAGGCACTTTGATTTTATCGCCAACACGAAGCCCAGAAAGGGTAATCATCGAGTTGCCATCATAAAATTTAGAACCCGATACTACGATATCCGCAATTTCATACTCTTGAGGTGAAGCATAATTAAGCTCTGCTTGAGCTGGAGTTGCAGGACGCCCCATACCACCAAATCTCAACTGAGCTTGCGTAATAAATGAAAGAAGGGTTAAGCAAAACAGAAAGGAATATTTCTTCATTGTATAGTTTTTGTTAGTCATAATTAGAGGTATGTTGTGTGTAGCATACCTTTGGCTAACTATTCTGTGACACGCTCTTTGTTTTATATACTTTTTTTAATCTGTTCGGATGTTCGGCCAAATCTTCTTTCTCTTGCCTGATAATCGCCAATAGCAATATGGAGGTGCTCACGGCGGAAATCTGGCCAGAAAAGATCCTCAAAGATGTAGAGTTCCGCATAAGCTAGTTGCCAAAGCATAAAGTTACTGATACGGTGATCGCCACCTGTGCGAATCATTAAGTCTGGATTCGGGATGCCTTTGGTATCAAGTGAAAGCTCAAAAACTGATTCATTGATGTCGTCAAGACCAATCGTACCTTCTTTCACTTGTTGGGCTAATTTTTTAGCCGCATTAACAATATCCCATTTGCCACTGTAGCTCAAGGCCAAAATTACGGTTAAGCCTGTATTATTTTTGGTATCCTCAATAGCTGACAACAATTCTCTACGTGAATAATCAGGTAAAGCACTTGTATCGCCGATGGTATCCAAGCGCACATTGTTTTTGTGCATGGTTGGTACTTCTTCTTTGATCGTTTTTACAAGCAAATTCATCAAACCATCTACCTCCGCTTTAGGTCTGTTCCAGTTTTCGGTAGAAAAAGCGTAAAGCGTTAAATATTTTACCCCTAATTCGCCACAGCCTTCTATCACGTCTTTTACCGCTTTAAGGGCATTACGATGTCCAAAAATTCTATCAGTAAAGCCTTTTTGCTTGGCCCAACGGCCATTTCCGTCCATGATAACGGCTATGTGTTTTGGTAGATTGTCTCGGTCTAATTGTTCTTTCACTGATTTAACACTTTTTAACAAACAGTTGGATTCATAAGGGCTTATTCTACGCTCATTTGCTAGTTTTTGAACCAATTTGATGGTTTCAAAAAGCTTTCAACTCTAGCTCTATTCTATCCTAAAATGCCCTAAAAGCCTCTAATTTACATGAATCTATTAAGATTATTGCAAATTTAACGAAATAAACCCCCTATTCAAAATGACAGGAAGTCATATTAGGCTCTTCAAATGATCTTTAGTCCATAAAAATCAAAAGCGCCCATTTAGTATTACCTAAATGAGCGCTATTACTGATATCATATTTTGAGGCTTAAACAAGCTACCTATTGTTTCCTCTCAGAAGTAATTCAATTTAAGTTAGTGGGTAAATAACCTTCAACTTTCTGGCTTTCAGGTATCGGCTTTCGGCTATTGGCATTCGGGAAAACATATCTGTAGTTACTAAAAAACAGGCTAAAACTCTTTACCTTGTGCCTGTTGTCTAGTGCCTAATCATATATTTTGCAGTATTACTACTTAATTAGGTGGGCAATAAATTTTGATGAATTTAAAACTCAGCGTCAAACTTGTATAATAATACATATCGCCTTTAGAATAATCGTTTTGTTGTGTTTTAGGTAATGTGGGGTCATTCCCTCCCAAATTATCCAAATAATCGGTAAAGGTCTTTCTTGTTCCAAACTCCAAATTCAAGTCCCAAGGTCCTTTAATGTTGTACTTGATACCCACACCAAAAGGCAAGACAATCTGATTTTGTTTATAATCTGCCGTAGGATTATCTCTTGGTGAGAATTTCATAAAACCAACACCTCCAAAAACATAAGGAGACCAGTCCTTATGATAGCGATGATACTGATAGTTAAAAAAATTATATTCTGCCGTCAAGCTCAATTCATTGATGGTAGTTGAAAAGTTCTTTCCTCTTTGCTGATTAAATGGGTCACTACTATTTTTGTCATCACCAGCGATACTACCCATCAAAGCACTTGCTCGAAATGATAAATCTTTTTTGAGATTATAGCGAAAAAACAAATTACCCCCCAGCTTTGCCGTGCCTATTTGTAAATCTGGAGAAATATCACCTTTGTAGTTCATTGCCCCTAATCCTGCGCCAATTTCAATTTTTTGAGCCCACAATTGCGTAGTGTATACACTAGCAATAGCGAAAATCAACACATAAACTCTCAAGTTGGTCATAAAATAATGGAAAAGTAGTTTTCTAAGGAACAAAAAAGTCAGGCATTAAATCCTGACTTTTAGGCTTGTAGCGTATTTTAAATTACTTTTATAAGTAAAAATTATACCAATTTTTTATAATCACTAACGAAGTGGAGGACACTTTATTTTAGTTGGAATATAATAAATCAACTTCACAGAAGTAAGCATGTAAGAGTCCTTATATTTGCTATTACCTCGAGCATCAGTACGGTCTGAAAAACCTGGTACCGACGAATAGGTAAATGGATCAACCCCTGAACCTGGATTGTAAACACCTATAGATGTTAGATAATTAATCACACCATTGGTACGATCTTTACCCGAATAGGCTGCTGTTCGTTCTAAAGTACGATTGGCCATCGCAACAGACAATGCACTCTGTGTGCCTAAATCTGCTGGATCTGCATAAAATCCACCAACGTCATCAAGATAATCGGTCATCGTAAATCTATATCCAATTTCAAGTCCTAAGTCAAAATTATGGTTGAGCTTATATCTAACGCCAATTCCAAGTGGTGCCGAAACGCTGATTAAAGAATAAGGTTGAGCATACCCCGGTAAACCTTGCCCTTCGGTATGAAGAGGTTGTAGGCGCACCCAATCACTTTGATCAGGAAATAAAGTCTTGTCAGGTTTTGCCATTGGATCATGCGCAAATACTGCTACTCCCCCAAAAATATAAGGAATAACTGCCGCACGACGCGCAGAACCTTTGGCTGTTCTTACAAAATCATATTGTCCAACAATCGAGAATTCTTTGATGTCATTACGAAAATGGAGATTACGCATAAAGTTTGCCTCAAAGCCAGACACACCATCCATGTAATTATCATCACCAAAAATCCGAGCCCATGTCAGGCCAAATCTTAAGCCAAATTGTGGAGACAACTGACGGGTAAAATTAAAGGAGGCATTCCAGCGAACGCCATTGATGGTTGACTGTAAAAAGCGGTTGTACGGCGATAGCTCTCCATAATAGTGTGATGATCCTACACCAATGCTCACTGACGAATAAGCCTCGAATGTCTTTCTTTTCTTTGGCTGATCTTTGCTTCCGAATAAGTTCGAAAACTTGAATTGAGCATTACTCTCATGGAAACCAAACACACCTAACATCAAGAAAAACACTAGTGCAATATTTTTTTTCATAAGTCGGGTCTGAATAACTTCTGGTTTGACAGCGTGATTATTTACGATTGTTAAGGTAAATATATGTTAATAAACGTTAATATTTTGCTTTTGGTATGCTGACTAATTCTTCGAAACGTTAATTCTTGAATACGCTCCTACCACTAGTTTCGAATATCAAGTCCCCAATTTAATTTACTTCTTAGCGTATTGAGAAAATTAGTATTGGATAATTTCAACAAATTAGCCTTAAATTTTTCTCTTTCCATCCTGATTTTTACATTTCCATCCACAACCTTCGACCTTGCATCAAGTGAAATTAGGTAATTGGCACTTCTACTCTCTACCTCAAACTCTAAGATTGAGTCGGTAGTCACTACCAATGGTCTTACGTTAAGGTTGTGTGGACTCATCGGTGCTATTACAAAAATATCGGAACTTGGCATTACCAAAGGTCCTCCGACACTCAAATTATAACCCGTCGAACCCGTAGCAGTGGCAATAATCAAGCCATCAGCCCAATAAGCATTGAGATATTCACCATTAAGATACGCCTTTACCACAATCATAGAAGAGGTATCTGTTTTCATGATACCCAGTTCATTGAGTCCAAAATTTAAACCATCAAATATATCAATAGGTTTTCCATTCAACTGTGTACTGATGCTTACCAGTGTGCGTTTGTCGAGACTATAATGCTCGTTGAACAGCTCATCCAGACTTTCTTGAATTTTATCAGGTGAGATCGTCGCTAAAAAACCGAGACGACCCGTATTGATACCCAAAATTGGTATTTCATAATCACCGACGTGGGTAACAGCATCTAGCAAAGTACCATCGCCGCCCAAGCTAAAAACAAACTGGGCATCAGCTAGGTCTTTTTGAGAGGTATATATCGAGGTTGAATTGTAAACAATTCCTTTTTCTTGGAGAAATTTATGATACGATTCAGAGATTTGCAACGATACCCCTTTGGCATCGAGGGTATCAAACATTGTTTGTACAAATGGCTTTACGGAATCGTTGAAATTACGCCCATGAATGGCTATTTTCATTCTACTACAAATTCTTATATTACTGTAAAATCAAACAAAATGGGCTATTCGACAAAATTCAATGAATTTGAATTTTGTTCTTTGCTCCCATAAACAAAAGAAGAGATTCATTTTGGAAAAGGCAAATTTAAGGCTTGATTTTGCAAGAAATAATAAAACCCATAAGATTTAGTGAGTTCTTATGGGTTTTCAAAATTTTATTACAAGTCCAAATATCTCATCAGCATATCGAATCGCTCTTTGTCAGGTGTTACAATTGGCTCAAAAGCATATGCTCCAATTATATGATATTCAAAGCGTTCGAGAGTCGCCACCACTGGTGATATATCTCTCCGATTAAGCTTGAGTGTTAAAATATCTCTAAAGTTCGACGATTCATCGCCGCTTGTATAATAGCTACTGATAACTTTGGTATCGTTTGCCTCAATCAGCCGACTGATTTCGGAAAGCGAATAGTCACGATTACTTATGGCAATTTCGATGATAGCACCTAGTTCTTGTGAACCTAACTTTTTAGTAAGCTCATTAAGAAGTTCATTTACAAGTATGGTTCCCACAAAATGATGTTCGTGGTCAAGTACTGCAATTACCTCTAAGTCAAATTTTTGAGATTGAGCCAATACCTCGTAAAGGTGTTGGTTTTCTAAAACAAAAACATCTGGACACTCAGGCTGCAAAGCCACCATCGGCAATGATTCATCAGCATCTATCAGTATATCTTGACTTATCAATCCTCTGTATTCGGTATCTTCTACAATTGCTAATTGCCCAACCTTATAATCCTCCATCCACCCCAAAGCGTCTCCAACAGTGTCACTGGATTTCAGAATGGGTAAAACATGATTTATTATATCTTTTGCAAGCATTGTAATAAAGTGGTAAGTTGTTCTCAATAGCAGAACTCAAGAAATGACCTTCTTATTGTTCTCTATTTTCTAAAATTAATGATTTAATGGCAACTTCCCAATTCGATAAGTCAAATATTTGCTTGCTAACACGCCAATTCTAACTGTGTAATGGGCGTTTTTTCTAACCAAGTACTCAATATTTTGTTAAACTCTTCAGGACGTTCCATCATAGGAGCGTGGCAACACTTGTCGATGAAGTGTAATTCTGAGTTTTCAATCAATCGATTAAACTCATGTCCTACCTGAGGTGGAGTAATGGTATCATTAAGTCCCCAAACCAACAAAGTCGGCACTTTGATATTAACCACTTCTTTGGCCATATTGTTTCTTTGAGCCGATTTTGCGATAGCAATAATGCGAATTACTTTCTGTGCGCTATTAGTAATATCAAAAACTTCGTCAATTAGTTCCTTTGTGGCCGTTTGAGGCTCATAAAATGTATATTCTACACGCTCTTTAATGTATTCGTAACTTCCACGCTTAGGATATGAACCACCCATGCCATTTTCGAATAGCCCAGAGCTACCCGTCAATACCAATCTTTTTACTTTTGTAGGATTTTTCAAGGTAAAAATCAATCCCACATGACCGCCCAACGAATTGCCTAAAAGAGTTAGATTGTCAAGGCCTTTCCAACTAACAAATCCTTCAATGAATTCTGTTAATCCTTCACAGCCTGCCTTTGTAATAGGCATAGTGTAAATTGGCATCATTGGAATAATTACACGATAGTCTTTTTTAAAGCCTTCGATAACTCCCTCCCAGTTGCTCAATGCACCGAAAAGTCCATGCAATAACATCAAGGTTTCACCTTGTCCTTCGTCAATATATTTATATCCGTTTCCTTCGTGAATCTGGTAGTTCATAACTATTTGAGGTTTGAAATTTCGACTGAATAAAGTGTATATTATTCAATCTCATGGTTCGATTAGTTTTTGGACAAATTCAATAATTTTCTGAATAAAAACTAGCAGAATATAACCTATAAAAAGAATAGACTTTTCTACTTTTTTCTAAAAAATAATCATTGCATCGATATTCATAAAATCATCTTCTGGGTGAACCTTACAATGGTTTTGTTCAATTTTAGAAGTGAATTATCTCTATGCAAAATAACAAAAAATATCTAAAATAATCCTAGTTTTTACTACCTGTGTTCAAAATTCTTTTCAAAAAATATCGTAAAAAAAGGCGTCAAAAAACTATAATTAATTAAAAATCAAATACTTAAATTTACAAATCAAATATAGATAATTTTATTCATTTTATGAAAAATTAATAATTCAGTATTTTACACTTAAAATCAAAAAAAATAGACATATAAAAATAATACAATTTTCCTTTATTTTGTCATACAGCTAACAAACACACTCAAAAACAGATTTTTGTCAGGGAGATAATTTTTGTTTAATATTTTTTAAACAAAATAGGTTATTTCGTACTTAAATTTTAAACAAAGACATAAAAACGAAGTATATGGTACTCATTATAGGAGCAGGAATTGCTGGTTTAAGTTGCGCTTCTTACCTACATTCTAAGGGCATTGAAACTCGCATTTTAGAGGCCTCAGATGATATAGGAGGGCGAGTAAGAACAGATACAGAAAATGGATTTTTACTAGATAGAGGTTTTCAAATTTTATTAACATCATATCCCGAAGCACAACAATTATTAAATTTTGAAGCACTCGATTTGAAGGAGTTTAAGTCTGGTGCACTTATCAAAACTGAGCAGGGATTTAGCACACTCGCTAATCCATTTAAGGAGCCTAGCGAGCTACTATCTTCACTATTTTCTTCGGTGGGTACTTTTGCCGACAAACTCCGTGTTGCACGACTTAGTTGGGAAGCACAAGGACTTGATGAGGAAATTATGGAAAGACCTACGGAGTCGACATTAGCGTTTTTACAAGCTTATGGATTTTCAGAAAAGTTTATTTCCGATTTTTTCAAGCCCTTCTTCGGAGGCGTTTTCCTAGAAAATGAACTGAAAACCTCCGCTTCTTTTTTTAAATATATTTTTGGGAAATTCTATGATGGCGAAGCTACCATTCCTGCCAATGGGATGCAGCAAATCGCCAAACAGATAGCGTCAAAATTACCCGCAAATACTATTCGCTTGAATACTAAGGTGAGTAAAATTCAGGGAAATACAGTGGTGCTTTCTGATGGTGAAAATATTGTAGCAAATCAAATCGTGATTGCCACTGATAGTTATCAAGCTGCACAGTTGTTGGGTCAACCTTTACCTACTCAGTTCAACAGTACTATTTGTAGTTATTTTGAAGCTCCTAAGTCGCCTTTAGACAAACCTATGTTGGCGTTGAATCCAAACAGAAAGGGTTTAATCCATAACCTGTGCGTACCTAGTGATATAGCTCCACATTATGCGCCTGAAGGAAAAGCGTTGGTATCAGTTTCTACCCAAAATGCGCCTTCTCTTTCGGATGAATCTTGGGAAAAACAATTGAGAATAGAATTAAAAGATTGGTTTGGGGCAGAGGTAGATTCATGGAAGTTTTTGAAGAAATATGAGATAAAAGAATCTTTGAATTCTTTCCCAGCAGGTAGTGTATTGAATCCTCAATTTAAAATAGCTGAAAATTTGTACCAATGTGGTGATTGGACCAGCTATCCATCACTCAATGCAGCCATGATGTCGGGAAGAAAAGTGGCTGAGCTAATTGCCAACCGTTGATATCTAAATCACAAACATGAGGCATTCGGAATGACTCATGTTTGTGATACATCTTCAATATTTAGCAAATCGCCTGAGCTATAGCTTGTCCAGACAAAAATGCGCCTTCTACATTACCAATACCAAAAGCATCGCCACCGATATAAACGGGATAATTTTTTAATTGCAGAAAAGTGCCACTAGCTCGCTGTGATGCCAAGGCATATCTCCAACGATGTATCTGATAAGTATCTATCTGCTCAACATTCACCATATCCGAAACAGAAGCGATTAATTCAGAAGCAACTTTTTCAGCATTTTCTTCAAGGTGTGACTGCGAATAATCTGCTGAAGCATGAATTGTTAGGGTAGGATGCTCTGTCAAGCCCTTTTCAGCGTTATCTACTATCCATGAGACAGGACTATTTGCTAAAATTCTTCCCCCTGTAATCGTACTATCTGAATACTTGAGCTTTGCCATAACCGCCCAACACGGGTCGTATTGAATAGAATTTAAAATATTTTTCTCCTCATCTTCCAGCAAAATATCAGAATCTTCAAACAGCTGTAAAACCTGTGGAATTGGAGCCGAAATAATCAATTGATCAAAGTCATATTGCTCTCCCGATTCTGCAAAAGCTACACCATGGGCTATTCGCACGATTTTCTCGGTCAATTTTACATCAAGTCCTTGAGCCATAAATTTTGGAAGAGCGTTCATGCCATCGGGACAAACATAACGAAGATGAGTTCTATCGGTCACTTTCCAAGATTTGACTACTTGCTTTTGTACAGCCTCATCAATAAATTCTTGAAAAATTGCTGACTTAACCGAAAAGTATTGTGCACCATGATCGGCTTTGGTATCTGCAAATCTTCTGGTAGCCATCCTACCTCCAACGCCTCTTCCCTTGTCTACAATCGTAACTGCAAATGAATCTTGCACAAGAACTTGTCCTGCACGAAGCCCAGCAATTCCTGCTCCGATAATAAGAATTTTTTGTTTTGACATATCCTTTAAATTGGTATTTAACAACAAAACCTCATTCCTTCCTAATTGTTAGCACAATCTTCGATTTGTACTCAAAAAGCTATTTTTTCTCTGAATTTTTCAAGAATTTATCAAATAGTTATAAAAATCAGCTCGAATACTGACAGATATAGCCCTAATTCATTCAAAGATTTTATTAACTTTGGCGATACAAGCATTGTTGGTAAACAATTATATATAAAACACAGAATCTATTTCGAAAACTGCAAAAAGAACCTACTCGTTAACCATTTTTGCATTAACCAAAAACTATACTTCTCAGATGAAAAGACTATTCCTTTTTGTATTGCTAGCTACTGCGATTTTTAGCTGTAAAAAAAGTAATGAAAATTGGCAGCAAGCAGCAGCAAATCCAGAGTTTTTAAGAAGAACACAATCCCAACTTACCGAATCCATCATTCACGACATTTTTGCACCTCCTGTATCAAGTCGTATTTATATGTATTCAGCCCTAGCGGCTTATGAAGCACTAGCGGCAGGAAACACCAATTATCAATCGATGGTAGGACAATTGAAAGGGTTCAAAAAAGTAGCAAAACCAGAAGCTGGCAAAGAATACTCCTATCCTGTTGCCGCTGTACGTGCCTATCTGACTATTGGTAAAAACTTGACTTTTGCGCAAGAAATTTATGTTGACTTTGAGAAAAAACTAGAAGAGGACTATAAGGCAACAGGTATTCCAAGTGAGGTTTATGAGCGTTCAATAGCCTTTGGAGATTCGATTGCAGCATCAATTATGAATTACTCAAAAGGTGATAATTACAAGCAAACTCGTGGTTTCCGTTATACCGTAACTCAGAAAAAAGGAACTTGGGTACCAACTCCTCCTGCCTACATTGATGCAGCCGAGCCATATTGGTCAAAAATCCGTCCTGCTACTTTGGATACTTCTTCTCAATTTATGCCCCCAAGACCTTATGAATACGATATGACCAAAGGTAGTAAGTATTATGATATGGTAATGGATGTATACAATACCATCAATAATCTTACTGAAGAACAAAGAAACATTGCCAATTTCTGGGATTGTAATCCGTTCAAAATGAATATTACGGGTCATGCGATGTTTGCTACAAAAAAGGTTTCTCCTGGTGGTCACTGGATGGCAATTGTAACACAAACCTCTCGTCAACTCAAAGCAGATATTTATCAAACATCAGAAGCTTACTTGTTAACTTCTATGGCAATTTTCGATGGATTTATTTCTTGTTGGGACGAAAAATATCGTTCTATCAAGGTTCGTCCAGAAACTGTTATTAATGAATTGGTAGACAAAAACTGGCAACCAGTTCTTCAAACACCTCCTTTCCCAGAATATACTTCAGGGCACTCTGTAATTTCAGGTGCTGCTTCTGTTGCGCTTTCAAGTGTATTGGGAGATAATGTAGCTTTTGCCGATTCTTCAGAAATGCAGTATGGTTTGCCAGTGCGCAATTTCAAATCGTATAAAGATGCCGCCGAAGAAGCATCTATTAGTAGACTTTACGGAGGTATTCACTTCCGTCCAGCTTTAGATTTAGGTCTAGAACAAGGTCGAAAAGTAGGTGGTTGGGTCATTACCAAGGTGAAGACACGCAAGAAATAAAATGGTTTATCAGTATAAATCTCACGAAGTCCCAAATTTCATTGTAAATTTGGGACTTCGTTGCTTATCAACAACTGGGAGCAAATCCACCAATAAGACTATCTGCATCACCAAAGGATGTAGATTCTAAAATAAATGCCAATAATGTCCCTTCCTCAAGCTTTACTAGATTCGCTTAGTCAGGTTACTGGATACCAAGCCGATTCTTTTATCAAAACGCATGAACTAGGAGAATCTCCAACGTCAATCAGAATCAATCCTGATAAAATAAATACTCCCCCAGCCCACTTGAATATTCAAAGTCCTGTACTTTGGAATCAGTATGGCTATTACCTTAATGCTCGTCCAGCATTTACTTTTGATCCTTATTTCCATGCGGGTACGTATTATGTCCAAGAAGCAAGTTCGATGTTTTTGGAATACGCTGTCAAACAAAGCGTCGACCTCGACGAGGATTTGAGAGTCTTGGATTTGTGTGCAGCTCCGGGTGGCAAAAGTACCCTTTTGGCAAGCCTACTTAGCCCTGATTCGTTGCTAGTTAGTAATGAGGTTATCAAAAGTCGTGCAAACATTTTGGTCGACAATATGAGTAAATGGGGTTTGACCAATACCTATGTAACCAATAATGACCCAAAAGATTTTAGTAGAATAGGTGGCTACTTCGACTTAATTGTCGTAGATGCACCATGCTCAGGATCAGGACTTTTCCGTCGTGACCCTGAGGCGGTAGTTGAATGGTCATTAGATAATGTTGCTATGTGTAGTCAGCGTCAGCAACGTATTTTAGCCGATGTCTGGGATTCACTCAAAGAAGGTGGTATTTTATTGTATTCGACTTGCTCCTATTCTGAAGCTGAAAACGAAACTATCATGGACTGGGTAGTTGATAACCTTTCGGCTAAAAATGTAGTTTTAGATAAAAAAGATACTGATACTATACAACAATGGGGTATTGTTCGCACAGAGTCACCCGATCATAAAGCCATAGGATATCGTTTTTATCCTGACCAAGCCAAAGGGGAAGGTTTTTTCTTGGCTGCATTTCAAAAAACTAAAGCGGATTACAAACCTTTTCACCGTCCACATATTAAGCCTCAACGTACCAAAAGTTTCAAACATGAAAAAAGTGTTTTGAGTCAATGGATTACAGACCTAGAAAATTATATGTGGTTTGAAAAAAACGATAATTTTTATCTGATCAATCCCGAGCACCAGAGTGATTTAAAGATTTTACAGAGTAATTTATATATCAAAAAGGCAGGGATTTTATTAGGCCAAATTGGGGCAAAAGATTTGATTCCAGAGCATGAATTAGCCCTTTCGACTATACTATCTGAGCAAGTACCTATTTTGAATGTTTCTTATGAACAAGCAATTGCGTACCTTCGCAAAGATGATTTTGTACCTGATACCGATCAGCGAGGCTGGTGTGGCATTGCTTACGAAGAACATATTTTGGGATGGGGAAAAGCGCTAGGAAACAGATTTAATAATTATTATCCCAAAGAATTACGTATTCTGAGCCGTTTGCCCTAAATTTCGCATTATTCTCCCACATATACCCCTTAAAACAGAAAAACTAGTGCGTTTTGTAAACGAAAAAAAAATCATACGTTTATACTCTAACTATTTTTTCTATTTTTGTACTAAAATTGTAATGTCTGCAAATCAGATTTTGAAGAATTGAACAACTGTTATTTGAAAGAATATTTTAAATAATAATATTTTTCGAAAAATCTGAAAATTAAGTGTTTATAAACTGAAAATAGCACACAGTAAATAAACTCGATAGTAGCTCGCAAGACAAGCATGCACCTCAAACTACTATTTAGTGTATAAGCTGTAAAAAGAATCGCATGGTTAACGAAGAAGCAAACGAAATTAAACAGCAACAGGCTGCCAATCCTCAGGAGGAAATCGACGCGACTACCGCACAGGTATTAGAATTGGCCGAAAACACTGAAGCTGAAACAACTGATGTTCACACAGTTGATTATTCTACTTTCCAAAAAAATGACTTTGTTGAGCTATTGTCAAAATTACTTGACGATGTCAAAGAGCAACCTTCGGTAGCTGCTTTCCGCAAATCAGAAGATGTTCTTAAGGAAGTTCGTCCGCTTTTTGAACAGTTCAAAACAGCAGAACGTGCAGAAGCTCTTGCTAAATTCAAAGAGGCAAATGATGGCTCGGAAGATGGATTTGAGTTTAAATTCGATGAAACTATCGAAAAATTTGACAAACTCTTTAAGGCACTTAAAGAAGAGCGTGCAAAGTATTTTAATCAAATAGAAAAAGAGCGTGACAAGAACTTTAGTCAAAAAACTGAGCTTCTTAACCGCCTTAGAGCTATTGTTGAAGGAGAAGACAATACTGATCCTGCTCAAATCAAAGCAGGTTTTGCTGAATTCAAGAAAATTCAAGATGAATGGAAATCAGCAGGTAATATCAACTCGCCTCATAACAATACTTTGTGGCAAACATATCATGCTTTAGTTGACCGTTTTTACAGCAACAGAAGTATCTACTTCGAATTGTTGGAGTTAGACAGAAAACGTAATCTTCAACACAAAATTGAACTTTGTTCTAAAATCGAAAAAATTGCTGAAGCAGCTAAATCTGATACCGTAACTGGTAAAGTTTTGGACGAAGCTGTAGCTATCTTCGAAGAATATAAGCATATCGGTCCAGCTCCAAAAGAAGAAAACGAGCTAATCTGGACAAGAGTTAAAGAAGCTTTGGATGTAATTTATGGCAAACGCCGTGAACAACTAGAAGCTCAAAAAGCAGAATCAGAACAAGTTTATACACTCAAATCTTCAATTGCAGAATTGGTTG
The DNA here is from genome assembly GCF_030056595.1 of Flectobacillus roseus. Lineage (NCBI taxonomy): Bacteria > Pseudomonadati > Bacteroidota > Cytophagia > Cytophagales > Flectobacillaceae > Flectobacillus > Flectobacillus roseus. The sequence continues at coordinate 301,438 of NZ_JASHIF010000004.1, read as the reverse complement.
AAACTTTCGCCAATTTTACAACAGAATCTATTTCTGAGTGGAATGAGCGCACAAAAGCCCTTTTGGCCTTACAAGACCAATGGAATAATGTGAAAGGTTTTATGCCTAAAGAAAAAGGTAAAGAACTTAGCGACAAATTCTGGGGTAATATCAAAACCTTCTTCAAAAATAAAGGCGAGTTTTTCCGTCAGCTAGAGGGTAAGCGTGAAGAAAACTTGAAAGCAAAAGTAGCTATCATTGAACAAGTAGAAGCGCTTTTGACTTCTGGTGATGATTCGCAAGATGCTACAAATAGCGTAATTCAGTTACAGAAATCATTCCGCGAAGTAGGTCACGTTCCTGAAAAAGATAAAGACAATATCTATGAGCGTTTCAAAAAAGCTTGTGATAGTTTCTTTGATGCAAAACGTGCCAAAAACCAGAATATCGAGAAAGAGTTTGAAGCAAATTTAGCGAAGAAAGTTGCACTTTGTGAGCAAATCGAAGCTGAAGCAGTTGAAGGCGCTGAGACTTCAAAACTAGCCGATTTCAAAGCTCAATGGGCAGGCATAGGTTTCGTACCAAAGAAAGATATGCAGTCGATTGGCAAACGCTATATTTCTGCTATCAACAAATATGTGAGTGCAATGGGTAAACTTTCTGGTAAAGAAAGAGAACAACTAGCACTTCAAACAGAAGTTGATATTTTGAAATCGAGAGGTGATTTTTCACCAAGAGAATTGGGTAAAAAAGAAAATGATATTCGTCGTAAGATTCAGCAAATTGAAAACGACATCTCGTTGTACAAAAACAACTTGGAGTTCTTTGCAAAATCCAAAAATGCGGATAAACTTCGTGTTGATGTAGAAGCTAAAATCAAGAAAGCAGAACAAGATTTAGCTCATTTCAAGCATCAGTTGAAAGTAATTCGTGAAGCAGAGAAATAGTTATTATACAAAAAAACAAAAATAGGATGCGAGTTTCGCATCCTATTTTTGTTGGTAGATACCTCTTTCATATTTTTTTCAAAAAAAAATCATTTGTAAGGTTTTTGTAACATTCTTGTTATCAAAAAATTACGAACAACTTACAAAAAACTTTCATTTTTGCGTTCTAAAACATTTGCATATTACAATTCAAGCTACTAATTTTGTATCACGATAAGCGACAAACGTACTGCAAATCGTTGAAAAAAGCCTTCTTAGCTCAGCTGGTAGAGCAACTGACTTGTAATCAGTAGGTCATTGGTTCGATCCCGATAGAAGGCTCAAAAGCTCGACAAATGTCGAGCTTTTTTGTTTTATAGCCTTTCTAATGCCTCATCTTGTCGGGGGTCTCACCAGTAAATTGCTTAAAATCCTTGATAAAGTGAGCTTGGTCAAAAAAGTTATTTTCATAACAAATTTCAGAAAGAGACTTCGCCTCTCCTAAGGCATCGAGTACTACATTGAAGCGCACAATTGATGCAAATTTCTTAGGCGAGATTCCAACAAGCTTTCGAAAACGCTTTTCAAATGGACTTGCGCTGATATTTAGTCGCTCATTTAATTCTTTCACACGAATATTCCCTTTACTTTGATAAATCATTCGAACGGCCTCCACAATCAATTTGTCCGTTTGAATGTGTTGTAGCTGAGTAATAAAGAACTGCTCCACTATCTGTATCCTTTGGATATCTGTCTGAACTGAGCTTAAACGATCTTGTATTTCATCAACTAAGGATTTTTTGAAAATATATTCAAGGCCAATACTCAGATTAAAAAGTTCATTCGCTGGATGCTTTGTAAAATGAGCTAATCCTATTTCTGTAAAAAATACTAGCAATGTTCCAATCTTAGGCGAGTTTTTAAAAACTTTGTAACTATCTACTATTCCTGTAATCCCTGCTGAGTGTAGAGTCGAAGCTTGACTTTCTTGAATAATGGCAAGACTACCTTTATACTGAAAACCTACTACTATACCTAAAGACGGCAACACCTTATACTCTGATTCGTCTTCCATTTCTGAAACAACAAATTGCTTGATATATGGTTTTAAGGTATCGGAAGGTTGGAATATCTCAAATTTCATTTATTTTTTTTTACCACTAAAATACTATAAAAGAAACACTTAAGTACTTTTCAGAAAAATTTTCAAAAAAAATTCATCAAAATACTTGTGTGACATATATGAAAACACTAATTTTGCATCACGTTAAACGACAAGCAAGTCGAAATCGTTGAAAAAAGCCTTCTTAGCTCAGCTGGTAGAGCAACTGACTTGTAATCAGTAGGTCATTGGTTCGATCCCGATAGAAGGCTCAAAAGCTCGACAAATGTCGAGCTTTTTTGTTTTATATCGATTTCTATTGTCTCTTCTAGGAACGGTCTTTTGACCACTTTTGCAAGATATTTACAATTGAATCTAAGCTAAAAGGCTTGCTCAAGTAATCATTCATTCCTGCGTCTTCAATATCTTTTTGACATTCATCGATTGAATTAGCTGTCATAGCAATGATCACTGGCTGTTGTGACTGTAGTTCTCTAATTTTGAGAGATGCTTCGTATCCATCCATTTCTGGCATTTGGACATCCATAAAAATTACATCAAAGAATTTCTCTTGAATCATCAATAGTGCTTCAAGTCCATTATTGACCATTTGAGGTTGATAGCCTAACTTGTTCAATACTTTACCAATCAAGTATTGATTCATAGGGTTGTCCTCAGCCACAAGGATATTTAATGGATACTGTTGTGCAAAATCCGAAAATAATTTTCTATGATGAGTGATATTAGCTATTTCTTGAGCTTTCTCCGTCTTCTTCAAGATCATCAGAAGGGTTTTACTCAGTAAATGCTGTTTTACAGGCTTAGTGAGTACCGCAGCAAATAAATCCTTATGATTTTTATGTGTATCATCGGTAACGGAGGTTAATAAGATAATTGGCAGATTTTTTCTTTGCTCACGAATATTTTGGGCAAGCATGATGCCATCCATACCAGGCATTTGGCGGTCGGTGATAATTGCATCAAAAATTAGAGTTTCATCGGCTAACAATGTCAAAGCTTGAGCTGCTCTTTCCACTAATACAACCTCCAATCCCCACGAGCTCAATTGTTGTTTGAGAATTTTAAGATTGGTTTGATTATCATCAATAACCAATATTCGTTTATTGTCAAAACTTACTTCATGAAGCAAGCGATACGATTGGATAGGTTCTTTACTAATTTTTGAGTGAATCGTAAAATGGAAGTTACTACCCTCCCCTTCTTTACTTTCTACACCAATCACCCCACCCATCAATCGAATAAGTTTTTCGCTGATGACAAGCCCCAAACCAGTTCCACCGTACTTGCGTGTTGTAGAAGAATCAACTTGCGAAAATGCGCGGAATAAACGTGAAAGTTTATCTTCTGGAATTCCGATACCCGTATCTATTACTTCAAATAATAAATCTACATATTCTTCATGCTGTTGTTGAAGCTGAACTCTAACCAAAATTTCACCCTTTGAGGTAAATTTAATAGCATTACCCACCAAATTAAGTAGTACTTGACGCAAACGTTGCTCATCGCCCACAATCTGCTGAGGTACATTGTAGGCAATTTCATACATCAAGTCCAAACGCGCTTCAGAAGCCTTTGAGGCAAACACGTCCAGCATTTCTTCTACACAAGCTCGCACATCAAAGATTCGCTCTTCCAGCTCCATATTTCCAGATTCAATTTTAGAAAAATCTAGAATATCATTAATAACTGACAGTAAGTCTTCACCACATTGCTTGATGGTTCTAACATAACCAATTTGTTCCTCCGACAAATCGGTTTCATATAGCAAGCCAGTCATACCTATTACACCATTCATAGGCGTACGAATTTCATGGCTCATTGTGGCCAAGAAAATACTTTTGGCTTTATTGGCTTTTTCCGCCTCCAAACGGGCTTTATGTTCTTCATCTGTGGCCTTTTGTAATTGTATTGTTCTTTCTACAACCTCTTTTTCTAGTCGCTCGTTTTGGTTTTGAATTGTTCGCACTCGTAGCCAATACACCAAAAGTATAATGCCTATTCCCAAAACAAATACCAAGACTTTAAACCACCATGTCATCCAAAATGGCGGCAGGATAACTATCTCAAGGGTTACCCCCTCGGCATTCCAAATTCCATCATTGTTAGAGGCTTTCACCTTAAACCAATAGGTACCAGGATTTAGGTTGGTATAGGTTGCGCTACGGTTACTCCCAACATGATTCCATTTTTTGTCAAAACCTTCAAGTTTATAAGCATATTGATTTTTTTCAGGAATGGTAAAATTCAAGGCTGCAAATGCTAAGGTAAATACCGATTGGTCATAATTTAGGACGATTTTTTTGGCTGAATTGATATGTGTTGGAAAATTGGGATTAGAAAACCCTGTTGTTATCGGCGTATTAAAAATTGAAAGATTGGTGATATATACAGGAGGCACAAAGGTATTATCCTTGATACTGTCAGGATAAAAGCTATTAAAGCCATTTGGACCACCAAAATATATTTCCCCATCTTGAGTCATGAATGAAGCACGCGCTTTGAATTCATTACTCTGTAATCCATCAGCCAAGGAATAGTTTCGAACGTCGTTTTTATAATAGTTAAACCTCGTTAATCCTTTATTAGAACTAATCCAAAGGTTTCCTTTTTTATCAATTACTATACTTTTAATGGCATTATTGGCGAATCCATCTGTTTCCGAATACCTTTTAAATTTCCCCGTTTTAATATTCAATAAATTCAAGCCTCCACTTGTACCTACCCAAAGGTAACCCTTGGGTCCATCAGCAAAGCACGTGATATAATCGTTAGAGATACTTTGTGGGTCGCTGACCTGATGAATATATCTAGCAAATGATTTTGAATGAGGAAGGTATCTTGCGGCACCAGTTTCGGTTCCAATCCAAGTACGTCCATCTCGATCTACAAAAACTATATTAATATTATTATTGGGAATAGAGTTAGCGTTATCAGGTTCATGTTTGAATGACGTTACTTCATTCGTTTGCCCATTCATGAAGCATAAGCCTCCATTCCAAGTACCAATCCAAAAATTTTGCTGATGATCTCTAACAATCGAATTCACACTCCAGGAACTGATTCGAGATTTTGGGTCGGGTGTATCAATCGAGTAATTCTCAAATGTTTTGGTTTGGATGTTATACGTACCAAAACCTCCTCTATGATAGCCCAAGGCCAACATAGAAGAATTAAAATAATCCACTGCGATCACATAATCTGTTCTGGGGCTATTGGGATTGGAAGGGTTATTTTTGATAAAATCAAAAGTTTGGGTTTTACGGTTAAAATAATTGATTCCTCCTCCGTCGGTTCCAATCCATATTTGGTCTTTTCCATCGCCTGTAATCGACAAGACGAAATTGTTGTTTAGGCTATTGCTTCCAATTTGATTTTTGTAGCTTTTAAATTTTCTACCAAATTTTGGCAAGAAGTTTACACCACCCGACCAGGTACCTACCCACATGTTCCCAATATCATCACGATAAATGCTATATACTGAGTTATTGCTTAGGCTATTGGGGTCGTTTGCATCAAATTTATAGGTGGTAAATTGAAAATTGGGGAGCTTCAATACACTCAATCCACCATTTTCTGTTCCAATCCAAATGTTATTTTTTTCATCTTCTTGAAGACATAGAAGGTCATTATGAGCTAAACTGTTAGGATTATCGGCATTATGCAGAAAAGACCTAAAATCATCAGAAGTTTCATTGTACAAATTCAGTCCTCCACCTCTAGTGCCAATCCACATACGATTATGGCTATCTTTTAATACACTTGTGACCCAATTGTTGGACAACGAGTGTTGATTACCATCTTGGTGATAATAGTTTCGAAAGCGTTTGTTGGTAGGATTAAATAATGATAGTCCATTTTTACACCCAATCCATAAGTTTCCCTTAGCGTCTTCCGCTATTCGGTACACATAATTATCAGCTAGAGAATTAGATTGATTATCTCGATGCTTAAAGACACTAAAGTTATTCTTTGATCCATTAAATAAATAAAGCCCATCGACAGTTCCCAGCCAAAGATGTTGCTTAGAGTCGATAAATAAATCTCTAATTTTTAAGTCGGGTAGCTTTGTTGTATGGTGGGTAAAAACTTCGGTGGTTTTATCAAACTTATCAAGACCTCTTCCTGTAGCTACCCAAAGATATCCCTGCGAATCCTCTACGATATCAAATATATTATTATCAGAAAGCGAATTGGTGTCGTTGGTATAATGTTTATAGATGGTAAAAGTATACCCGTCAAATTTGTTAAGACCCTCTTGTGTAGCAAACCACATAAAGCCCTGTTTGTCTTTCAAAATAGCGCCAACCTGACTTTGAGAAAGTCCTTGATTGGTACTATAATGAATAAAGTACGGCTTGATTGCTTGAGCAATAGAATCATTGCTCAATGATAGCCACAAGACCAACATACAAATTACACGAATCATAGTTGAATAGGACAGGGAAGCAATAGTAAAACTCCCCTCAAATTAGATTGATGGTTTATTTTGGCAAGTATAATTACAGCCTTTTATGATTTTCTGAAATGGATTCTATGTTTAAGACAAGGACTTAGAGACTAAATTATTATAAATGCAATTCAAAATAATTTTCTTATTGAAAGAGTTCTTAGGCAGGATATTAAAAAATATAAAATTTTCTTACTCAAAGGTAAAAAAAAATAGTGATTCTTAAAACATACTTCACTTTTTTTGGGTTCTTGATGCAAATACAAAAAATTTAAACAATACTTTCTACTTTTATCAAAAATGTACGACACTTATCAAAGTATAACAAATATATAACACAACTTATAATAGCATTTATTTAAAATATTGAATTTCAGCGTTTTACAATAAAACTAATTGTACAAAAACAGAAATATTTAGTTATACACACTTAATTATAAATTATTTTACCAACCCGATATTCCACGCACATCATAAATTTTCCCCTTATTTCAGGAAAATTCTTTTATTTTTTTCTTGCATTGTTCGTTTATAGGTACTATATTTGTTCAAGTCAGCTTCAAGTAGTCACAATTTTATAAACAAGTAAGCTTGTAATACCTAGTCACTAGATAAACCGTCCTTTTAGTTAAGTATTACAATGTTCTATAGCATTTGGAAAGTGCATTATTAATTTAAAGCAAGAAGCATAATTAAGTAATACTTTTAAATGAGCAAGATAAAGTACTACCACTAATTATCTCGTCTTTTCCAAATTCCCTTTTTTTACGAAAAATTAATCTTTTTTTTACTTATAATCGTATATATGATTATGGTATATCGATGATGGGTGTTTTTTGCCCAGCGACCAAATAGTCAATGCCAAATACGTATTTTCTAAAAGCAATAAGCAAATACAACAATCTTATTAACATTATTTCCACACTATATTTATCGCAACACATTAAAAGATTATAATTATGAACAATTTCCTTACTTTGTTAAAAAAAGCAGTTGCTAATGCGGTGGTTAGCAACTCATTAATGGCTCTTGTTGCCCTTGTTCTATTATCAAATCGTGTTTTTGCTCAATCAGAAAATGTTAAGTTGGATTATTTCAGCCTGGCGCTAGCCAATCAGGATGAAAAGCCTAAAGCAATGTTCTTTTTTCAAGAAGTTTTAGGTGCAAACTTGATGACAAACAATGATCAAAACATTTATGAATTCGAATTGCCGAACTCTCCCGTTATCAGAGTATTCAAAAAAGAAAAACCAGAACCAAATGCTACTTGTAACTATAACAAAAGCGTAGAAAACTGGGGCACATGTATCAATAGTTATGGCTTGGCTTGGATTGTGGTTGCTACTTCTGATTTGAAAAGAACGGCAAAAGAATTGAAAGCTGCTGGATATCCAACCAAATTCAGCAAATCAATGCTTCCTGACGAACCTACTACTGAAGTATTGATTACTTCGCCTTTTAACAATCAGTTATTTTTGTTTGTTCAACGCGAAGATGTAAGCGCATCGGCTTGTAAAATTGAAAACATCCACTTGGTGGTGGAAAATTTGAAAAAATCAATCGGTTTTTATTCTGACACCATGGGCGCTTCTGACATCGAGTACGTAAGTGACGTGTGTGCCAAAGTGCAAATCGGTGGACAAAACTTTATTCTTGCCGAGCCAGAGGGTTTGTTGTTGGAGCCTTCGCAATTCGAAGGGAATACGTCTAACGAAGCGAGTGTGATAAAAGAACATTTCGGATTCTTATTCAACGACTTCGAACAAGGTATTTATGCAATCAATGGTAAAGGATATTATTTCAAAAATATGCCACAACCACAGTATCGTGACAACAAACACAGTCATTTTTCAAATGGTCAAATCTTAAGCCCTGATGGTTTAGTCATTGATTTGGGTGATATGGCTGTCAGCAGATATTCAAGACAATAATTAACTTTTCTCGAAATTTCTTACAAACAACATTATATTCCTTACTTACTCTTAAATATATCTATTTTGTAATCGTTAAAATTTAAGGTAGTCTTCCATCGAAGGCTACCTTTTTATTTGCTATTTTGTGCAGGTAAAGCTTAGATTCAATAGAGAATACTAATTTTGTAAACTTAAATCAAATCAACTTGTATCGTCAATATGAAACTAAGAGCATATATATTGTTTTTGTTAATCCTTGGAGCCTGCCAATTACTTACAGGCTGTATTTGGGCAAGAAGATGCCCTGAAAAAACATGTAGAGTTAGTACCGAACATAGACATGAAGGAGGAAATTTTCGTCCTCGTGCTGCATTTTCTTGGGTTACTACCAAAAAACACTGGCCTTGGAGTAGATTGGGCGGAGGGAAAAAATACAATGGTAAAAAAGACAAGAAGACAGGGAAAAAGAAATTCAAGTATTTATTACCTGGCGAAAGAGTTGATTTTGACAAAAAGAATTAGCGCATAATACAGACGGGCATACCGAGGAACTTGATTGAGCTAAGATTATGTTTTATCACAAAACTGCCAAAGCATAGCCTCAACGGCTTCATGCTTACACTATTTACTTATCTGAAAATTTATGAATTTAATAAAAGTTGCAGCTGGGGTGGTTAACCAAACCCCTTTGGCATGGGAAAGCAATAAAAGAAATATAATTGGCTGTATCGAAGAAGCCAAAAGTCAAGATATCTCAATCTTATGTTTGCCCGAGCTATGTATTACGGGCTATGGCTGCGAGGATATGTTTTATGCCTCTGGTACCTGCGAGACTGCACTCGAAATGCTTCAAGATATCGTTGAAGTAACCTCTGGACTTATCGTATCAGTGGGATTACCTATCCTTATCAACAACCGTGTGTATAATGCCGCATGTTTGATTTCTAATAAACAAATTCGTGGCTTTGCTTGTAAGAAGAATTTAGCTAACAACGGTTTACATTACGAAACGCGTTGGTTTCAGCCTTGGCCAGACAATCAGCGTACAGAGCTTACTATCGGAGAATTTAGTTATCCTGTTGGAGATTTAATTTTTGAGGCTGGTGGCGTAAAAATAGGATTTGAAATATGTGAAGATGCTTGGATTGCGAACCGTCCTGGTCGCTCGCTTTATTTGCAAGGAGTAGATATTATTCTAAATCCTACAGCTTCGCACTTTGCCTTTTTCAAAACGCAAACTCGTGAACGCCTTGTTCAAGATGGCTCAAGAGCCTTTGGCGTTGCTTATATCTATGCCAATCTGTTAGGTAACGAGGCTGGTCGTGCGATATTCGATGGCGATGCAATGGTAGCACAAGCAGGTGAAATGTTAGTTTCGGGTACTCGTTTTAGCTATCGTGATTTTTATTTGACCCCAGCAGTGATTGACCTTGATAAAGTTCGTTTAGAGCAAGTTCAAAATCGCTTAACTTTTTCGGGAACTTCCCAAAAAGTACCTTTCCTATACGACTTCCCTCCTATCAAACCAATCAAACAACGTTTTGAATTAGAACATTGGGAGGCAAAGGGTTTTCAGAAAGAGGAAGAATTTGCTCGAGCTATTGCCTTAGCGTTATTTGACTATCTTCGCAAATCTCGTTCGTCAGGTTGGGTAATATCACTTTCGGGCGGGGCAGACTCTTCGGCTATTACAGGTCTGTGTTATTTGGCGATTGAGCTTGGTGTTTCAGAGCTAGGACTCGAAGGTTTCAAACAAAAATTGGGGCATATTAAGAAAATTCAAGATTGCCAAAGTGTTCAAGAATTATCAAAAGCCTTAATCACCAATATTTATCAAGGAACAGAAAATAGCTCGAATGATACACGCTATTCAGCAAGTTCATTGGCAGAATCACTCAATACGACTTTTTACGATATTAATATCAATGGTTTGGTAGAAACCTATAAAGATTTGATTCAAGGGGCTATCGGGAGAAACCTTTCATGGGAAACGGATGATTTGGCACTTCAAAATATTCAAGCGAGGGTACGTGCCCCAAGTGCTTGGCTTTTGGCAAACATCAATAACGCCTTGTTATTAGCTACCTCAAACCGCTCGGAAGCAGCTGTAGGATATGCCACTATGGATGGCGACACTTCTGGTTCGATTTCTCCAATTGCTGGTATTGATAAGCATTTCTTGCGTCATTGGCTACGTTGGTTAGAGCATACAGGACTAGACGGACAGGTAAAACTTCCAGGCTTGAATGCTATGAACAATCTGCAACCAACCGCAGAGCTTCGTCCTTTAGAGGCCAAACAAATCGACGAAGAAGATTTGATGCCTTATGACCTATTGAATGCCATAGAAACGGCAGCATTTAGAGATAAAAAATCACCCAAAGATTGTCTTGAGTTGATGGAGCTGGAATTTGAAGGTATTTACAACAAAGAAAAATTGGTCATGAGTATCGACCGTTTTTTCCGCTTGTGGAGTCGTAATCAATGGAAACGCGAGCGTTATGCGCCAAGTTTCCATGTTGACGACCGCAATCTCGACCCTCGCAGTTGGTTGAGATTCCCGATCTTATCGGGTGGCTTTGAAAAGGAATTAGCCGATATGCACGACTATGCCAACGATTCGAAAGGCAAACAAAGAAGAAGTCGTATTGGATTCTAAAAATTTGACAAGGAGGAGAATTTACAACAAAGTCTCCTCCTCGTCTCTTTGGAGATACCTAAAATCCATAAAATAATATGTACTTTTGAGGAAAGATTTCAACCCTTTTCTTATTATTCATTAAGCTTTTTGGCAGAGAGTTTCTGTCATATACTTTATGCTTTTAGCAATTGATATAGGCAATACAGATATTGTTTTTGGTGTAAACGATGACCAGCAATGGATTCACCAGTTTCGCATAAGTTCTTCTTTTTCTCAACGTTCTCAAGATTATGAGGCACAACTTCGTCTGCTTTTTTTAGAAAATTCGCTCAAACTTAGCGATATCCATCAGATTATTGTTAGCTGTGTTGTACCTGATTTACGAGCCGTCATCAAAGATATGTCGGTTACCATGTTTGGTATTCAACCCATGATGGTCGGTCCAGAAATGTATGATAAGCTCAATATGGAAATTTTGAGTCCTTACGAAATAGGCACCGATCTGGTTTGTAACGCAACGTATGCCTATTATACCTACCAACAAACCTGCTTGGTTGTCGATTTTGGAACAGCACTTACCTTTACCGTAGTATCGGGCGAAGGTAAAATTTTGGGTGTTTCAATTGCACCAGGACTCAAAACAGCCGTAAAATCTTTATTTTCCAATACCGCACAATTGCCCGAAGTACCCCTTTCTATGCCCGAATCAGCCATCGGGACAAATACCGTCCATGCGATTCAAGCAGGGATTTTGTGGGGTTATGTAGGAATGGTCAAAGAAATGATTTACCAAATCAAACTAGAAGTTGGACAAGAGTGTAAAGTCTTGGCTACTGGGGGGCTTTCCTCTATCCTGACTCCTCTTCGTTCAGAGTTTGATGAAGTAGATAAAACCCTAACCTTAAATGGTTTAAAAATCATTGCTTCTCTATAGCACATTACTTCAGGATGCATTCTAATACGCATCCTGAAGTAAATACATCTACCAATCCCTACGACTACACTTTTATTCTTTCCAGAATCCTCCTTATTTACTTCTAATAATCAACCACTTATCATAATTCATCTATCTCAATAAACTTTTTTTACAATTTTTGTATCGTCATCTGCAACCTTTGATTGCCCTTCTGCATCATATCTACAAATTCTCTCACAAGTCATTTTTTTCTTCCAAATGCTTTCTTGGCTTAATTTACCATTTATCATTTGGAGAAGCCAATCAGGTAGTTTGCATTGCAAAGTAGCTTGCATAACAATTAACTTTAAATCAAATCTCAAGGAGAGATATAAACATTCACATTACCTCAGGTGCCTCTAAACCTATTTGAGACACGATACAATGATAAAACACTTCAAAAGATGAAACGATTTATACTTTCGACAATCATTACTTGTGGATTAAGCTATGCGGGAATGGCACAAGTAAAAGGAAAAATTTCTGGCTCGGTTAGCGACAACCAACATAAAATTGTAGAATTCCCAACAGCAACTTTACTTAAAGCAAAGGATAGTACTTTGGTAAAAGGTGCACTGGGCGATGCTAACGGACATTTTGAGTTTGAATCCGTAAACGCGGGTGAATATCTTGTAAGTGTGACGCAAATGGGATACAAGAAGTTTTTTACCCCAAAAATCATTATTTCGGAAGGAAATAATAATATCAACTTGGCAAGTATTGTATTAGTAGAAGAAAGTAAACAACTTGGCGAGGTTACGGTATCTGCTCAAAAGCCATTTATCGAACGTCAGGTTGATAAAACTGTAGTCAATGTCGAAAACAGCATTATGGCGGCTGGTTCTACTGCATTAGAGGTATTAGAGCGTTCTCCCAATGTGATGATTGACAAAGATGGAAACATCAGTTTGAAAGGCAAACAAGGAGTACGTGTCATGATTGACAGTAAAATTTCTTATTTATCTGGTCAAGATTTAGCGAACTTTTTGCGTAACCTTTCGGCTGAACAATTGGCTCAAATCGAAATTATGACTAACCCTTCATCAAAATATGATGCAGCAGGTACGGCAGGTATTATCAATATTAAGTTGAAGAAAAATGTCAATATGGGCTTGAACGGTTCAGCCAACGTAGGTGTTGGACATGGGAAATATTTACGTGAAAATGCTGGTATCAACCTCAACTATCGTAATGGCAAAGTAAATGCGTATGGCAACTATAGCTGGAACGAACGTCGTCAGGAAAATACGAATGATATTTACCGCTATTTCAGAGCACAAAACGAAATGTATCATGCCGACGGAAAAAGAATAAATTTTAGCTATAATCACTCTTTAAAAGCGGGTGTCGATTATTTTATTTCTGACAAAACAACCATTGGTATCTTGGTAAATGGCTCGTCTGGAAGTTGGGATTCTGATTCGGCCTTGACGGTGACAACCAAATATGTCAACAATAAGCTTACGCAGACCATTCCTACGGCAAATAATGTATCGCAACCTTGGAAGAATATCTCGACTAACCTAAACTTAAAACATACTTACGATTCTACTGGTAGAGAGTTGACGGTCGATTTGGACTATGCATATTATGACAATCGCTCAAGCAATGACTATATTACACAGTACTTTAATGGGAATGATTTGACAAGCAAATTTCGTTCTGACTCTACTTTGGTAAATAAAAGTCTTTCAGGTATCAACCAATATTCGTTAAAAGTAGATTACACCTTACCAGTTTCGAAAGTTACTAAATGGGGAATGGGAGTAAAAGCAAGCTATGTTATTACTGATAATGATTTAAGATTTTATGAAAAATTAGAAAGTAGTGGTTTGAATTTGTTGAAAAGAAATAGCAATCAGTTTGTGTACAAAGAAAACATCAATGCTGCTTATTTAAACTATCAAACCAAATGGAATAAGTTTAGTGCACAATTAGGTTTACGTGCGGAATGGACGATTGCAGATGGCAAATCTACGAGTTATGAAACCTTAAAAGATTCAACTTTTACACGTGATTATTTGAAATTGTTTCCAAGTGCATTTGTGCAATACGAAGCCAATAAGAACCATACATTAGGCGTAACCTACAGTCGTCGTATCGACCGCCCAGGATATGACCAGTTGAATCCATTTGTCTTTTTCTTAGATCCATATACTTATCAAGTTGGAAACCCTTATTTGCGTCCACAATTGACCAATTCATTTGAACTGACACACTCGTACAAGGGTATTATTTCAACAACAGTAAATTACAGTCATACGTCTGATTTTATGTCAGAAATCTTGAAACAAAATGATGCAACTCGAGCTACTTACCAAACGGTAGACAACTTAGCACAACAAGATAACTTCGGCGTGACAATTTCGGCTCCAGTGCCAATTACAAAATGGTGGATGAGTGTGAATGAATTTAACTTGAATTACACAAAAGTTCAAGGAGCTATTCAAAACATCAATGTAGTTCCGTCAGCAACCAACTATTATTTCAACTCGAATAATACATTTAGCTTAGGTAAAGATTACAAACTTGAATTAGGAGGTTGGTACGTTTCTGGTGGTCTGTGGAGTATTTTCAAAATCAACTCGCAAGGTGCAGTAAACTTCGGTATCCAGAAAACATTGCTTGACAAAAAGGCTACTTTGAAATTGAACGTTCAAGATATTTTCTTTACCAACAAAGCCACAGCGACGACACAATATGGCTCGGTTGATATTATTTCAAACAATACATGGGACAGTCGTCAGGTACGTTTGACATTTAGTTATCGCTTTGGAAACTCAAAAGTGTCAGCTGCTCGCAACCGCTCAACAGGCTTAGACGAAGAAAAAAGTCGTGTGAAAAATGGCGGGAACTAGTCAAGTGCGGAGTTTTGAATGGAGAGTGTAGAGTGAAGTTAAGTTACTGGGCAAAATAAAATTTAAGATTTAGCTTTGTGCTTTCAGGTATCGGCTTTCGGCGGTGGGCTTTAGGTAAAATGTATGTCTGTGGTTATGAAAAAAAACATTTTAACACTCTTTGTCTAGTGCCTAAACTCATAAATAAAATCTTATTCTGCACGATTACTTATAAATCGTAAATAAACAAAAAAGACTTGAGATTGGAGAGGTTACTTTCCGTTCTCAAGTCTTTTGCTTATCAAGAGGTTGCCGAGTTGCTTTTGTTTTTTCATAGATACTTTTTGCTAGCTTACGCGGTACATCGTCGCGCTCTGGTTACGAAGCATAAAAGCTAAAACAGCTTTCCAGAACGATTTGCGACTATTCTTTTCAGATTTTGCACTACCTTTTGTAGTTTTTGAAGCTGCGGCATTTTGTGATTCCTTCACAATTAAGTCTGCCAATAACAAGTTGTATTTCATAATGAATGTATTTGAGTGAAGAGTGTCTTCCAATCAATCTTGGAAGGTTGCAAAAGATAACACGAATGCAATTTTCTGTAAATCAAAAAATTACGCAACATTTACCACTCCTTAACTAAACCAGTGTTATCTCGTTTGGTATTATGACACAAAGTTAAAGCATTAAGTTTCAAAGAACCTAAAATATATAACTTTTCGAATACAAGTTCTTTATTTACTACAATTTTATTGAATTTTACCAAGAATAAAGCCTTTAAATAAGTCAATAATATCTTTTATTTCCACAAAATCAAAAATGGCTATCGAAACAAGATTCGATAGCCATCTGTATAAATTTCAGAAAAAGAATGTCTATAAAGCAGTTTAATTAACAATAGTTAACCCTGGTTTTCAAATCCGTCAGGTAATTGTCAAGAGAATAATTATTCAGGCTGGATGCCTATGATGGTTGTAAATCGACCAGTATTACCTTTTTCTTTTCGGAAAGAGTAATAGTCGTCATTATTTAAAATCGTAGAATACTGAGAAACCTGAATGTTTTCAATCGGAACACCACAGTCTAACAGTTGTGCAAGATTGGCCTTTTTCAAATCGATTAAATACTTTTGGCGCTCGTCGTCAAACCTTTTAAAATCTGGTTTAAATTCATCAGCAACCTCGATACCTACTTCAAAGTTTTTTTCATCGATACAAGTACCTACATAAGCAAAACAATTTTCGGGTCTTGTCCCAAACTCTTCTTGCATTTTCTGAAGCGCCTTTGCGGTGATTTGTCTGACTGTTCCGCGCCAACCTGCATGTACTGCACCGACTGCCTGTTTTACAGGATCATAAATCAGAATTGGTGTACAATCGGCTACTGTTACACTCAAAAAAACACCTTTTCTGTTTGAAACCAATGCATCATAACCTTGAAATGTTTTGCCTCTAGTTGCCACAACCACCTCATCGCTGTGGGTTTGTCGAGAATGTGCTACTCTACGTTCTCCAATTCCTAAAGCATCATACAAAATTCTGCGGTTTTGAATAATTGTTTCTTTTTTGTCACCACTATACAAGCCCAAATTGAGCGAAGTATAAGGTTTTTCGCTTATGCCACCATGCCTGGTGGTTTCTGCAGCAACTAAATTTGTAAATTGCTCAAAAATTTCAGGTCGTCTGAACATGTTTTATAAGTTTAAATTTTTCCCGCTACAAAGTTATAAGAATATCGAGTGTACATTTCAACCTTTCAATAAATGATATTTATAAGACAAAAAAGAGGGATAATTGCATTATTAGTGGCGCTAAGTATGAGCAGTTTATGGCTTTTCAGAAGCTTCCTCTTTCCACAAAATATGCCCAAGGCTGGAATCGCACTCTCCTTTGATGACCGATTCATCAAAGAATGGTACTTATTACGCCCTCTATTTAGGAAATATAATGCGCATGTGACCTTTTATTTGACTCAGCCTGATAGCCTTAGCGCTGAAGAATGGAATATGTTAGGTGCGTTATCCAAGGATGGGCATGAAATTGCTTGTCATGGTGCAATACATACCCAATCCATACCTTTTGTGTGGCGTAATTCGATACGAGAATACTTTGAAGTAGAAATATTTCCCGCTTTAAACACCATGAAAAAACATGGCTTTACGCCTACGACCTTTGCCCATCCAGGAGGCTCGCAGTTTTGGTGGCTCGACCAAAAGCTTTACCAATATTTCAATTTATTACGAGATGTTTCTCTCAAAAAAAGAAAGCTAGGGAACTGGGTATTTGAGCGAAAGATTGATGAGATTAATGAAATTTATTTTAGACCTAATCAATCCAAAAGCGTAAGCGCCCTAATGATTGATAATGGTAATGAACTCTCAGAAAAAGAGATACTAGACGTATTAAAAAAGGCAAAGAGTACCCAAAGTGCTGTTATGCTTTTTGGACATAAACCGCTATTTCAGTCTGCGAAGACAGGACAAGAATATGGATTTGAAGTCGAATTTTTGACGTATATTTTGTCAGAAAGTGCTAAATTAGGTCTGAAAACCTATACAATGGCTGAATTAAGCCAATTCAACAAACCGTAATTACAATTCAATCCACAAGTGTTTGGCTTCGTCTTACACACAAACATTACCTTTATTCATGAAAAAAAAATACTCCTTCATCACAACACTATTGCTGTCGGCAACGCTTAGTCAGGCACAAACTGCGGACTCGGTTGTCGTTAAAAAATTATATGATGCGACTCTTTCTCACGGACAGTCTTACGAGTGGCTTCGTCAACTAACTACTCAAATTGGTGGTCGTTTGGCTGGTTCTGCCAATGCTGCCAAAGCTGTACAATGGGGCAAAAGTGTACTTGAGCAAGCAGGTGCAGATCGTGTTTTCTTACAAGATGTGATGGTTCCTCACTGGGAACGTGGCGCAAAAGAAGAGGCCTATATCGTTGTCGGCAAACAAAAAATCACAGTTCCATTATTGGCATTAGGAGGTTCAATTGCAACACCTAAAAAAGGGATTCAAGCTGAAGTAATCGAAGTTCAGAACTTTCAAGAATTACGTGCTTTAGGAAAAGAAAAGTGCGAAGGAAAAATCATTTTCTTCAATCGCCCAATGGATCCTACTAAAATTAATACGTTTGAAGCCTACGGCGGTGCGGGTGACCAACGTCGCAGTGGTGCCAACGAGGCTAGTAAAGTTGGCGCTATCGGTGTAATTATACGTTCATTGAGTAATACATTGAACGACTATCCTCATACAGGCTCGATGCAATACGCTACAGGCGTTCCATTGATTCCTGCTGGAGCTATCTCAACAAATGCGGCTGAGTTGCTTAGCAAAACCTTGAAGGAAAATCCTAAGACACAGTTTTTCTTCAAACAAAACTGTGAGACTTTGGACGATGCCCCTTCTCACAATGTAGTAGCTGAGATTAAAGGTTCAGAAAAACCAGATGAATATATCGTAGTGGGTGGTCACTTAGACTCTTGGGATGTTGCACAAGGCGCACACGACGATGGTACAGGTATTGCTCAGTCGATGGAAGTGCTACGATTGTTTAAAGAGTTAGGTATCAGACCTAAGCGCACTATCCGTATTGTTCTTTTTATGAATGAAGAAAATGGTAACCGTGGCGGTATCAAATACGCAGAGTTAGCGAAGCAGAATAATGAGAAACATATCTTCGCCTTGGAATCAGATAGCGGTGGTTTTACACCAAAAGGCTTTGGTATTCAAGGAGCGGCAGCTTCTGTTCTAGAAAAAATCCAAGGATATAAATCTTTGTTTGCTCCATACGGTCTACACGAAATCGAGCGCGGTGGCGGAGGTGTCGATATCGGCCCATTGGGTCCACAAGGAACAGTGTTGATTGGCTTCAAACCAGATTCTCAACGTTATTTTGAATATCACCATGCTTCGAATGACAAATTTGATACCGTAAATCAACGTGAATTAGAGCTTGGTGCAGCTTCTATGGCTTCATTAGTTTATTTGCTAGATAAATACGGTTTGTAAGAAACCTGAGTCGTCCCTAATTTAGTGATTGAGCGGATGAGTGATTATGTTAAAATTTGTATTTTAGTAGTAGAGACACAATGTTTGCGTCTTGAGCTGAATAAAATCTAGTATAATAGCATCAAAAAGCGGTCGAAAAATATTTTTCGACCGCTTTTTGATGAAAATTATGGAGAATAATCCCAATCCTAAAAATTAGGGATAACTCATGTTTTATCTTCCATGTCCATGACTTCTGCCTGGTCTTCCAGGACGTCCATGCCCTCTTCCTAAACCAAAAAGGCCTCCGCTGTCTGTCCTTTGAAGTCCATATCTTATCAAAAAACCATAGAATGATTTCGATGAGTCATAATATTCATTACTAAAATCATAATATCCTGTTACCAAGCCAATTCCCCATTTGGGAGATATTTGTGCAAAAATGCTATAGGTCAGTTCTAACATCAAACTTCCTTGGGAGTCAAAGAGTTTTCCCGCTCCTATTGTCATTTCATTGGCAAATATTCCCATATTACAAACATCCATTGTCACTCTTGCTTCCAAAAAAGAAGTAGTATCAGGGCGCAAAGAGTTTCTTCCGTAGGCAATCCCTAAATCTACAATATTAAAAGACTTTCCTATTTCTATATTCTGAGCCACACGGTCAGACAGCTTACCAGCGCCAGTGTAAATAGCAAAAGGCATACTTCGAACATATATAGGAGCATTTTTCCATTTGAGTCCCAATTTCAAAGAATCTTCAGCGGGAGCCTGTGACTGAGTTATAGTGGTTTGAGAATATATCTCATAGCAAGAAAGTATGCTCAGTAGAGCATAGCATAGTAATTTTTTCATGTGCTTAATGGAACGATATTCTTAGTATATGTTTTTACGAAGATATTAAAAAGAAGAGAGGATGCTAGTCCAATGGTTGGAATATTAATATTCTATTGCTATAATTAGAGATAAGCATGAACGATGAATTAGCTCAAATACTGATAAAATACAGATTCGATTGGTCTGTAAACTTGCATTTTCTAGACATAGAACTTTTTATTTTGTTGTAAAACTATTTTATGGATTTTAGGATAGAATCCTTAGAAAAAATAGGTGCTGGATAGGAATCCAGCACCAGCGTGGGGACATATATTTTCTAATGCGCCTCTAACCAGTTTTGACCAACGCCCATGCCTGTTTCCATTTTTACAGGAAAATCTATTGCATGAATCATTAAGTCATTTACTCGTTCTTTTAGTAAATCTAACTCATCGCGATGAGCGTCGAATACTAATTCGTCATGCACTGTCAAAATCATGCGAGAACGAAGTTTTTCTTTTTTGATAAAGTCATTCACTTTAATCATTGCCACCTTAATCATATCTGCTGCCGAACCTTGAATTGGTGCATTGATGGCATTTCGTTCTGCGAAACCTCTTTCGACCATATTCTGAGCATTGATGTCTCTCAAATATCTTCTACGACCAAGAATCGTCTCACAATAACCTGTATCTCTAGCCTTAATTACAGCTGAATCCATGTACTGTTTTATGGCTGGAAACTCTCTCCAGTAACTATCAATAATTTCTTTGGCCTCAGTTCTTGAAATTGCAATTTGTTGTGATAAGCCAAATGCCGAAACGCCATAGATAATACCAAAGTTTACCGTTTTAGCCTTACGACGCATATCAGAAGTTACTTCATCCAAACTTACATTAAAGACCTTTGCTGCCGTAGTTGCGTGAATATCTCGGCCTTGATTAAAAGCTTCAATCATAGATTCGTCTTGAGCAAACGCCGCCATGATACGCAATTCTATCTGAGAATAATCGGCAGATAAAATCAAATATTCTTCATTTCTAGGAATAAAAGCTTTGCGAATCTCACGACCACGAGGTGTACGAATTGGAATATTTTGCAAGTTTGGATTGGTACTTGACAAACGACCCGTAACCGCCACAGCTTGATTAAATGAGGTATGAATACGACCTGTTGTTGGCGAAACTAGCTGAGGCAAGGCATCGACATAGGTAGATTTTAGTTTTTGTAATTCTCTAAAATCTAGAATCTTTTTCGCAATCTCATGCTCAGATTCTAGTTTAGACAAAATCTCCTCCCCCGTCATATATTGACCTGTTTTGGTCTTTTTAGCTTTGGGGTCAAGCTTGAGTTTTTCGAAAAGAATCTCTCCTAATTGTTTCGGTGAACCAATATTAAATTCAACTCCTGCCAATTCGAAAACCCTATCTTGGACGGTACGCATATCGGTTTCCAGCTCTTTTGACATATTACCCAAAAACTCGGTATCAATACGTACACCTTCCATTTCGATATCAGCCAAAACCTGTGTCAAAGGCATTTCTACCTCTTCAAACAATTTGACTGCGCCAGCATTTTCAGCTAAAATCGGATGTAGCCTATCTTTGAGTTGCAAAGTAATATCAGCATCCTCCGCTGCGTACTCTTTGATTTTTTCCAATTCTACATCTCGCATATTGCCCTGCTTCGCTCCTTTTTTCCCAATCAATTCCTCAATCGAAACAGGCGTGTAGTTCAAATAATCTTCCGCCAAAATATCCATATTGTGGCGTTTTTCTGGCTCAATCAGATAATGTGCCAACATGGTGTCATACAATTTACCTCTTACAGTCAAACCATATCTTTGCATTACCATCAAGTCATATTTGATATTTTGGGCAATTTTTTCGATGTTTTCATTTTCCAAAACAGGACGAAACTCATCGACAATCGCTTGTGCCTGCGCTTGATCGGCTGGTACAGGTACATAAAATGCCTCTCCTTTACGATAAGCAAATGCCAATCCTACCAATTCTGCCTCCACAGCATCAACACTGGTCGTCTCTGTATCAAAACAAATAGCCTCTTGTAAACTCAAGAAGTGTACCAAGTTTTGACGTAGCTCTGGGGTATCTACGGCATGGTACTGGTGAATGGTAGAATAGATATTTTGCTTAGATTCGAGCGTAGTTTCTGTAACAGCCAAAGGTTTTTCAGAAACTAATCCTCCGAATAAATCCATCTGACCAGCGGCAGCAGCTTTGGAAGCTTTTGCTGAAACAGTTTCCTCTTTCGCTACAGGTTCTGACTCTTCACCCAACAGACGTTTGCGTAAAGTTCTAAATTCAAGCTCGTCCAAAAGTGGAGAAAGAACTTCTTTATTTACCTCCGAAATACGTAAAGATTCTTCGTGAAACTCAATCGGTACTTCACACAAAATAGTTGCCAACTCTTTTGACAGTAAGCCCTGTTGAGCAAAGTTGACTACATTTTCTTTCTGCTTACCTTTCAACTTATCTGCATTAGCAATCAAGTTTTCTACGCTTCCAAACTCAGCAATAAGCTTTTGTGCTGTTTTTTCACCAATCCCAGGAATGCCAGGAATGTTATCGACAGCATCGCCCATTAAACCTAAGATATCGATCACCTGAGATACACTTTCGATACCCCATTTGTCACAAACCTCTTGTGGTCCAAGAATCTCAACGCCCTTGCCCATAAAAGCAGGCTTGTACATTTTGATACGTTCCTCTACCAACTGACCGTAGTCTTTGTCGGGAGTCATCATGTAAATTTCCATATCCTCATGCTCACGAACCGCTTTTTTGACCAAAGTACCAATGACGTCATCAGCTTCGTAGCCTTCCATTAATAAAATAGGAATGTTCATGGCTTCCAATAAGCGCTTTACATACGGAATCGCAACAGTAATATCTTCAGGTTGCTCTTGACGTTGCGCCTTATATGCCTCAAACTGCACATGGCGAAACGTAGGCGTTGGCGTATCAAAGGCAACACCTAAGTGTGTAGGTTTTTCTTTGGCTAAAATTTCAAGTAAGGTATTAGCAAAACCAAAAACAGCACTAGTATTAAGTCCTTTTGAACTAATACGAGGCGTTTTTTGAAACGCAAAGTGAGCACGATAAATCAATGCCATTGCGTCGAGTAGGAATAATTTTTTCATAAGGTTGGGTTTTATGCACATAAAATTACAGCATCTCAAGTGCATAAAATGAAATAGCTCAAATTCGTTGTGAGAAGTTAATACAAATTTAGGAAGGTAAATCCTACTTTTATCATTTTAAGATAAAGTAACACCCATTCTCCTATCATCTATGCCTTTTCCTCCCAAATACAACATAAATTCACAATCGTTTCGACAGCCTTTTCCATATCTTGCACTGACACCCATTCGTGCTTCCCATGAAAAGCATGTTCGCCTGCAAAGATATTTGGGCAAGGCAAGCCCATAAATGAAAGTCTAGAACCATCTGTCCCACCACGGATACTCATTTGCTTGGCAGGAATACCTGCACGCTCGATAGCTTCTAGCGCATAAGCCGTTACATGAGGATATTTATCCAGAATCTCTTTCATATTGCGATATTGCTCATACACCTCAAAAATCGCCTTCGAATTAGGGTAGTTTTCCAATACTTTTTCCATGATGCTTTTCAAAAAAGCTTCGTGTTCATGAAGCTTTTCTTCTGTAAAGTCACGAATGATAAAACTAACCGATGCTTCTTCTACTGCACCTGAAATACCAACAGGATGGATAAAGCCTTCTTTTCCTTCCGTGGTTTCGGGAGAAAGAGTTTCTTTGGGCAAATTTGTCACAATCTCAGCCGCTATTTTCAAGGCACTTTCCATTTTACCTTTAGCAAAACCCGGGTGTTGACTCACCCCTGTGATTTTAATTACCACACCATCAGCCGAAAATGTTTCATCTTCCAACGAACCCAATGTTTCTCCATCGATAGTATATCCAAAATCAGCGCCTAGTTTTTCAAGATCGACTTTGGCCGTTCCACGACCAATTTCCTCATCAGGGGTAAACAAAATTCGAACTTTCCCGTGTTGTATTTCAGGATGAGTTATAAGATAATAGGCAGCATCCATAATTTCGGCAACGCCTGCTTTGTTATCGGCACCTAATAAAGTTTTGCCACTTGCGGTAATGATATCGTTACCGATTTGGGTAGGCAAATCAGGATGTTCGGCACAACGAATTATCTGAGAATGATCATCTGGCAAAACCAAATCCTGCCCTTGGTAGTTATAATGAATAATAGGTTTTACGTCCTTTCCTGAACAATCTGGGGAGGTATCTACGTGCGAACAGAAGCATATTACAGGCACCGATTTATCAGAAGTAGCTGGTATTGTGGCATATACATAACCGAATTCATCCAGTTCAGCATCGCTGATACCCATGGCGTGAAGTTCGTCGACCAATACTCGACTCAAATCCTTTTGTTTTTCGGTCGAAGGTTGTGCAGATGAATCTGGGTCTGATTGAGTATCAATTTTAACATAACGTAAAAATCGCTCGGTTACGGTATTTTTATATGATTTAAGCATAATTTTGAGTAATGAGTATGGTATTTTGAACAAAAACTATAATAAAACCAATCAAAATGGTCTAATAAAATTCTAATATATTTATTGTATCAGATTGATTTATTTAATTATTTGAAGAATTTTTATGGTTAAAATTATTTATTAAACAAGTTTCAACAAAGGTAATGAAGGTTTCAAATTTCGTGATTATCTTGCAGAAACATTCTTGCGGGAAATATTATGAACAGCCATAGAATTGTACAATTTCTATATGTATCTAAATTTACCAAAGAATCCGATAATGATTGCCATGTAAAAGGCAATTTTCAGTAAATTCGCTTCGTCAAAATAAAAACAAAATTTCAAAAGGTTAAGCCAAATAATATATAGGTTATGTCAGATTTTGCAGAACTATCATTAGGTGACAAACGTATTCAGTTACCTGTTATTACTGGAACTGAAGATGAAAAAGCAATTGATATTGCCAAGCTCCGTGATGAGACAGGTTATATTACAATTGACTCGGGTTACAAAAACACAGGTGCTACGAAAAGTGCGATTACATTCCTCGATGGTGAATTAGGAATTCTCCGTTACAGAGGATATTCAATCGAAGAATTAGCTGAGAAAGCTTCTTTCTTAGAAGTAGCTTACTTGTTGATCTACGGTGAGTTGCCTACTGCAGAACAATACGCAACATTCGAAAATTCGATCAAAATGCATACTATCGTTAATGAAGATATGCGTAAGATTTTTGAAGGCTTCCCGGTAAATGCTCACCCAATGGGCGTTTTATCAGCGATGGTTTGTGCTATGTCGGCTTTCTACACAGGCGATAAATCTGGTTCTGACGAGTTAAACATTATCCGTTTAATGGCTAAAATGCCATCAATGGCAACTTGGTCATACAAAAAATCTCAAGGTCACCCTGTTAACTACCCAAACAACTCTTTGGATTACTGCTCAAACTTCTTGAATATGATGTTTGCTTTGCCAGTAGCTCCTTACCAAGTTGATCCAGTAGTTTCGGCAGCTTTGAACAAATTATTGATTCTTCATGCAGACCACGAACAAAACTGTTCTACTTCAACAGTTCGTTTGGTTGGTTCTTCTCATGCAAGTTTATACGCTTCAATCTCAGCAGGTATCAATGCCCTTTCTGGTCCATTACACGGTGGAGCCAACCAAGAAGTAATTGAAATGTTGGAAGCAATTAAAGCTGATGGTGGAGATACTGCTAAGTATATTGCAATGGCAAAAGATAAAAACTCAGGTTTCCGCTTAATGGGCTTTGGACACCGTGTTTACAAAAACTTTGACCCACGTGCAAGAATCATCAAAAAAGCAGCAGACGATGTATTAGCCGCTTTAGGTATCAATGACCCAGTGTTGAAAATTGCTTCTGAATTAGAAGCAGCAGCATTGAGCGATGAATACTTTGTAGCTCGTAAATTATATCCAAACGTTGACTTCTATTCAGGAATTATTTACCGTGCATTGGGTATTCCTACTGATATGTTTACGGTAATGTTCGCCATTGGTCGTCTTCCAGGTTGGATCGCTCAATGGAAAGAAATGAAAGCAAATAAAGAACCTATCGGTCGCCCACGTCAGGTATATGTTGGTGCTACTCCACGTGAGTACGTATCAATGGACCAAAGATAATTTCTTACCAGACTATTTAACATGTAGAGATTCCTCGAAAGAGGAGTCTCTTTTTTTTGTCTCTAAAACAACGTAGCTCTAGGCTTCATACTGCTTTTTAGGAGATATTTAAAATGAAAAAGACCTCTATTTTTTTCATTTTTATTGAAAAAAAATTACTAAAAGCTAAGCTTCGATTAACGCTTTGCCTTCACCTTCCGTGCTTATGAATGCAACTAGCCTATTCTTATTCAACTTATTAATTTTCAGATGTCCTATCTATTTTAAAAGGATTGAGAAAAATCATTTTTCACTTTTCCAAGAAAGGTTATATACGTTATTCTTTTCACAAAACTTGTCTTATAACTTCCAAACCAAGGAATCAAACTTGGAAAGCCCCTCCAATAAAAATTTGCTTTTTGCGTTATTTCTCGAAAGTTTATTCTGAAATAAAAAAAAAATCCAAAAGCTAATTTTTTGATAGTCAGATATATATTTTTTTTCATTACCTTTGTACGATGTTCTCCAGACATAGAGCATACTATTCATGTACAGATTTCCTACCCAAAGTGGTACTTCATTTATCTTTGGTTTAAGGGTTTTTGGTCTTCAAAAAACCATTTTTCAGCCTCTTTTACCAAATAAATTTAAAACCTAATTCTATGAGGATTATCAAGCATATAGTACTTTTTTGTGTTTTCTTCTGGCAACAGTTTTTAACAAAAGCACAAGTTGGCGAAAAATATTACGGACGAGCGTCCTATTATGCCGACAAGTTCCACGGACGAATGACTTCCAGTGGAGAGTACTACAGCCGAGACGAATACACTTGCGCCCATCGCAATCTTCCTTTCAATACCATCTTAGAGGTAACCAACACCAGCAATAATAAAAAGGTGATTGTAAAAGTAAACGACCGAGGTCCTTTTGCTTACAGTCGTGTGCTAGACCTTTCTTTTGCCGCTGCTAAAGAACTAGAACTTCTTGCAAATGGTGAAGCCGAAATCCAAATGAAAATCCTTTCTATGGATAACCCTGCTTATATCTTACCAAGTTTTGAGCCTGGCGAGAAGGGTGAATTTAACAAAGAGTTCCGTCAGCATCTTCCCATAAAATTCGAAATGAAAGATGGAAGAATGGTGCTGGATACCGCTTACAAAGCTCCTGTTAGCACAGTGGCGGCTCCTAATGTCATCGCAAGTAATCAGTCGACCAATGCTATTCACAAATACATTAGAGTTGTGAAAGATGTAGACGGTAACTACAAGCTTGATTCTTCTGGCACTGCCGAAACGGCTCTAATCACCCCTCCTCAACAGCAATCATTAGAAGTAAGTACAGCTGTTGTTAATGCATCATCCAATGCCCAAAATACTACTGGACATGACTATCTGAATGTGTACACAGATGAGGAAGGTCGTATTCGTGTCAGAAATAGCAAAAACGAATCTATTGGGAAAGTGAGTGCCAATGCCAAAGAGGTAGTAAAATCAGCCTCTACTAACAAAACAGATGTAACACCAACTAGTCAGGTATCTGAAAAACCTAAAGAGCCTACCAAAGAAAATACATCTAAACACTCCTATCTACAAGTAATCAAAGATGCGGATGGTCGCATTAGAGTAGAAACCAAAAACTCTAATAACTAGAGTACGTTGTTGAGAGTTAAGTATATGCATCAGAGCGATAAAAAAGCTAGTTTCTTCCAAGAAACTAGCTTTTTTGTTAGATTTGTTCTGAAGCTTGCCTTCCAAATCCCTTAACATTTTTCTAATCTTACTTCATTAACATGATCAAACGCATATCGATTGTCCTGCTAATGGTAACGAATGGTTTGTTTGCCCAAAATGGCACAGACAAAGTATTGGTTACCGATATGAACAAAATCAAAACAATTGGTTCTGTCAATTTATCTCCTGATGGCAAGAAAGTTATCTATTCTGTTCGTACCGACGAACCGAGCGAAGAAAACAAACTAGAGTTTGATTATCGATCTCACATTTGGGTCTCGGATTTTCAAACTAATAAACAGCTTACACGTGGTTTAGAAAGTGTAGGTAGCGCCGCTTGGTCACCAGATGGGAAACAGATTGCTTTTGCTCGTGGCGTAAAAGGTAAATCACAAATATTTATTATGCCTTTGGATGGTGGAGAAGCTTTTCAATTAACCGACCTAAAACAAGGTGCATCTAATCCAACTTGGTCTCCAGATGGAACTAAAATTCTTTTTTCAGTAGGTACAACAGTCAATGAAATGTTGAAAGACACCTTACTGAATCCTTCAAAAGCGTTACCTTCTTGGTCATTTGAAAAAGCTGGTTTTAAGGATAATACCTTTTTAAAACCTGACAAAAAAGTAAAACCAAATCCAGATGGTTCATTAGCAGAAATTAGAGCTTATTTAGACAAAGATGTTGAAGATAAAAAAGCTAAAGTTTTCAGCCGTTTGAATTTTCAAGGAGAGGCCAATACCGATCCAGAAATACGTTTCAATCTACTTTTTGTCATAGAGGTAAAAGAAGGAGCCAAAGCCAAACAACTTACGCATGGTTTTTGGTCATATAATGGTGCTACATGGTCGGCTGATGGCAAAAAGATCTTTGCTTCATGTGGTAGAGACACTACTTTGCATCCAGATAGAGAGCAAAACTCAGCTATCGTCAGTATGAATGCCGATGGTAGTGATTTAAAATATATCATCGCAAAAAAAGGAGTAAGTTATTCCAATCCTACCCCATCGCCAGACGGAAAATTGATTGCCTTTACTCAATCAGAAGTAAGTTGGTTAGGCTTCAATCAGCTACTAATTGCCAACACTGATGGAAATAACATTACGCCAATCGTGTTTGATAGAGCCTCTGGAAATTTGGAATGGACAGATGATTCAAAAGCTTTATATATGACAGCTCCTTCAAATGGAGGAACACCCATATATAAGTTAGATATTACCACTAAAAAAGTAGAAAAGCTTACTGACTTTAATTCGGGAATTACGGCATTTGATATTGCTAAAGATAAAATTGCGTTTGCTAAAACTGAAGTTAAAAATCCGTCAGAACTTTATATCTCAGATTTGTTAGTGAAAGCTCCCGTAAAGCTCACCGCTTTAAACGACGAGTGGCTTAAGACCAAAGCGATTAGTTTTCCAGAAAAACGGACTTACAAAAACTCTAAAGGCTTAACCGTGGAATATTGGATCATGAAGCCTGCAAACATGGAGAGCGGCAAAAAATATCCTCTTCTACTCAATATGCATGGAGGACCAACCGCAATGTGGGGCCCAGGTGAGAGTTCAATGTGGCATGAGTTCCAATATTTTTGTTCGCAAGGTTATGGTGTTGTATATGCCAATCCTAGAGGTTCGGGTGGATACGGCAAAGATTTTCAATTTGCCAACTATCAAGATTGGGGAACAGGTCCTGCTGAAGATGTTTTGGCTGCTGCATCAGATGCCGCTAAAGAATCATGGGTAGATACCTCTAAGCAAGTATTGACAGGTGGTTCTTATGCAGGTTATCTTACAGCATGGATTGTAGGACATGACCATCGTTTTAAGGCAGCCTTTGCTCAACGCGGCGTATATGACCTCACAACCTTTATGGGTGAAGGGAATGCCTGGAGATTGGTACCAAACTACTTTGGAGGATATCCTTGGGAAGAGAAGATCAAACCAATTTTGGAAAGAGAATCTCCATACACCTATATCGATAAAATCAAAACGCCTTTGTTGATCAAACATGGTGAAAATGATTTAAGAACAGGGGTAATTCAAAGTGAAATGATGTACAAATCCATGAAAATCATGGGTAAAGAAGTAGAATATGTGCGAATGCCTGGTGGAACACACGAGTTATCGAGAAGTGGAAATATTCGCCAACGAATCGACCGCATGTTGCGTATCTATGAGTTTTTTGAGAGATATGTAGGAAAAAAATAATCCTATAATGATGCTAAAACGAAAGCCAACTTGACATATTCAGGTTGGCTTTTGTTTTAATCTACTTTTCACTATTTACCTGTAGTATTTTTTCTTTTTCCAAGAAACTATAAATCAAACATTTAGACAGTATAGAGGTAAGTCCTGAAAATTATCTAACTTTGGATTTTAGAACTACTCCTTTACAAACATGAAAGCAAAATATCTTAATCCATTTACGGACTTCGGGTTCAAGAAAATCTTCGGTGAAGAAGCCAGTAAGCCACAACTTATTGACTTCCTAAACTCCCTTTTGCCCGAAAGAGACCAAATCGTAGAACTCACCTTCAAAAACAATGAGCAATTAGGCTTTACGCCCTATGACCGAAAAGCCATTTATGATATCTATTGTGAAAATCAGAATGGTGAAAAGTTTATCGTTGAGTTGCAAAAAGCCAAACAGAATTATTTCAGAGAAAGAACCATTTACTATTCCACTTTCCCGATTCGAGAACAAGCAGAAAAAGGTATTTGGAACTACAATCTCAAAGCGGTGTACTGCATAGGCGTGCTAGATTTCACCTTTGATGATTACGAATCTGAACCTGAAAAATCAGAAGTCGTTCATACCATCAATCTCAAAAATCAGAATGGAAAGGTCTTCTACGACAAGTTGACTTATATCTATCTGGAAATGCCTAATTTCAAAAAAGAAGAACATGAGTTGGCTACAAGACTAGATAAATGGTTGTATTTCATCAAAAATCTGGAAGACTTTCAAAACATTCCAGAGTTGTTTAAAGACGAAGTATTTACTCACGCTTTTCAAGTCGCTGAACTAGCCAAAATGGATAGGGAAGATTGGGAACGATACGAATACAGTCTTAAAGTATTTAGAGACAATAAAGCCACCTACGATTATGCTGTCGAAACAGCACGTGAGGAAGGACTCCTAGAGGGTATGATGGTAGGAAAACAAGAAGGTAGACAAGAAGGTAAACAAGAAGAGCAACGAAATATTGCTCGACAAGCTAAGATGATGGGACTTGACACTTCTAGCATTCAACAATTAACAGGGCTTTCTTTGGAGGAAATTGAAAACCTATAAAATCTGAGCAATCACATATTTTAAGATTCGTGCTAGTCTCTAATTTTTCATCAAAAACGGTCGAAATAGTAATTTTCGACCGTTTTTGATTTTAGACGCCACGCAAAGAATTGTATATCTGATTAATATTTTTTACGCTTACTTGTTTGTTACAGTATATGTTTTTTTATGAACCCCTACTCCCTTTATGCTTAATGATTTCCAATGTTTAGGAAGTTTGATAGATTTTATTTGTTCGACTCCATTTTCTTCAATTTCTAGCCCACCAAAGCCATTCATAAGAGTTTGTAAAAAACCTCCTGCACCCGTGGCAAAATAGGGGTTATCACCTCCGGCAGTTTCTGCCAAGACTTTAAATGGTGGCACCTCATTAGGCTGGTAGCTTTTTACCATTAAATCAAGAGCCTTCTCGGATTCTCCCAAACGTGCATATAAAATCGACAAAATAGCCCAAGACATAGCTGGTCCGTCAGGAGACATTTTTGCTTCATAATAGTGTAAGTCTCGTTTAATATCCTCAGGATTGCTTACTTGATGCATGGGATACGATAACAAGTTTACATCTGCCTGTTTGATAATTTCGCCCTTGTAAGTAGCGTGCTCCATTGTCACACCGTTGGTATCTTTTAGAATTACAAGATTTTTCATAACCTCCTCCCACAAAGGATTTGCCTCTAGATGTAGCTCGTCAGCGGCATCTATCGCAAATTCAAGAACTTCTTTCGTCATTCCATTAGTGTAGGCATTGTCGTCCACATTTTCAGCCCATTCATCTGCACAAACTACGTTGATAATATGGTATTTTCCGTCAGAACCTTTCTCTGCACGACTTACCCAAAAATCAGCTACTTCTTTTAACATGGGATAGCCACGAGTTTTAAGCCATTCTTTATCTTTGGTTACTTGGTAATATTTCCAAAATGCCCAGCCAACGTCTGCTGTGATATGATGCTGAAAAGGGCCTGTCAATGCCCATACGGGAGTTGACTCCTGCCCCTTGTCATCCGACTCCCATGGAAACATAACTCCTTTATAGCCATGCACTTTGGCATTGTTACGAGCGGCCTCCATTCGTTGAAATCGGTATTCTAATAATGATTGGGCCATTTCAGGATGCAATAACAATATCGGAGGAAACATCCATACTTCTGTATCCCAAAACACATGTCCATTATACCCTAAGCCTGACAAACCCATAGGAGACAAACTATAAGCTTGTCCTTCACGACAAAACGAATACAAATGATATAAAGCAAAATGTGCAGCTCGTTGAACTTCATCATCACCTTCTATCTGAATATCTGATTGCCAAAGTTCATCCCAAGCAGCTTTGTGACGAGCCAATAAACGATCATGCTTTTCAAGTGCTGCATAAATCGTCAACCGTTCTGCCTCGTTTAGTGGATCTACATTTTGTTCAGTCGAAATAGTAGAACCAACAACGCTAAAACGATAAGTTTGACCTGCTTCAAGTTTTTTAGTGAACTTCAATCGGTGCAAACCATAATCCCATTCCTCATGAATAACCTTTGGTTCAGCACCTCTTGGCTCTTCAAAAATAAAAGAATTAGAAGCGGCTAAAGTATGTTTTCCAGTTGGAGATTTAGCGACGGAAGTCAACAATGGAATTTGAGCATGAGGACGGTCTATCAAATGAAAAGTATTTTTGACATCTCGTAAAATATCTGGTGCTGACATCAAGCTATAAGGCGTTATTTCACACGCTTTTTGAGCCGTAATCTCAATGTCAATCATCATGGAATGAGGCAAGTGCCGCAAGGCCATCATGGATGACTTTACACTTACTTTTCCCTGATAATCAAAACTGGTGGAGAATATAGCATTTCTCATATCAAGGGATTGTTGATAGGAAGAGATATCATTTTTACTGACCTTTTTTCCATCAACCTCTAAATCCATATTCGCAAAATCAAACGTTTTGAGAATATTAGACACACGTCCGCGACCATAGGTGTCAAATGCTCCATTGAGAACGACATCCTTCACATGAAGAGGCTCAGGCGACGAAACTATACCAATCATTCCGTTGGCAACCGTAACGCCATAATATCCCTTTGCGTCAATATTATCAGCTTTTACTATCCAAGGATCTTGTGCCATCAGCTTTACACTCGCAATGCAAAGACTCAAAACAAGAGTAAGTTTTTTCATAATTTTAATGGATTGTTTATAAAAATGGACAAAGCACTATGACACGCCTAATGCCACTCCTACTTTATAGACTTCAGTAAAAGTATTGTACAAAGGTACAGGCGATAGTCTAATGACATTAGGCTCACGCCAATCACCGATAATTTGGTGGTCTACTAATCGATTAAAGAGCTCTTTTCCATTTTTTTCTGCTAAAATAGAAATCTGACAACCATTTTGTTGAGTATCTGCAGGGGTAATGATTTTCAGAATATGATTATTTTGCTCATTAAATTTTTTCAAAATAAACCTTAAAAAGCCTGAAAGCTTAATACTTTTAGCTCGTAAGGCTGGTAGGCTAGCAGCATCTGTTATTTCTAGGGCGGCACGATGACAAGCCATAGCCAGAATTGTTGGAGTGCTCAGCTGCCAACCGTCTGCGCCTTGCATTGGGACAAAGCCCTTTTCCATTTTAAAACGTGTAGCTTGGTCATATCCCCACCAACCCGCCAATCTTGGTAAATTAGAGGCATGATGTTTTTCATGAACAAATACACCAGAGACCCCTCCCATACCAGAATTGAGGTATTTGTAGGAACACCAAACCGCAAAATCAATGCCCCATTCATGTAGTTGAAGAGGGATATTGCCCACACAATGCGCCAAATCAAAACCTACGACGATTCCATAAGCTTGCGCAGTTTGAGTAATCAGAGGCATATCTAACACCTGTCCATTATAGTAATTGATTCCGCCTAGCATCACCATAGCCAAGCTATCTTTATTTTCGTGAATCAACTGAAGTATATCTTCTGTGTAAAAAATATGCTCATTTTCTCTTGGAAAAACTTCAAGAATTGCTGTTTGGGGATCAATATCTCTTGTTTTGAGATGTGTTTCTAAAGCATACTGATCTGAAGGGAAAGCTCCTGCTTCAGCCAAGATTTTGAAGCGAGTAGAAGTTGGTTGGTAAAAAGTCGTCAGCATCAAGTGTAGATTTACCGTCAGGTTATTCATCACTGTAACCTCCGAAGGCTTAGCTCCTACGATTTTAGACAAGGGTTTTTTAAGATGTTGCAGATAATTAATCCAATTATCATCACCTGTAAACCAGCCTTCTACGGCAAGATTACGCCATTTTTCGAGTTCTTGATCTAAATAAAGGGAGGTATTTTTGGGTTGAAGTCCCAATGAATTACCACAAAAGTAGATTTGTTCCTGACCCTTATGGATAGGAATATGAAATTGAGAACGAAAATCTTTCAGTACATCTTCTGTATCAAGTTGTTCTGCAAATTGCTGTTGGTTGAAGTATTCCATTTTGTTGATGATTCCTCGTAATGTTTTAGTTCATCAAATTTAATCATTCCTGAGAAAATTTGGTTGTTGCTATATACTGGGAGTCCCAAAATCAAATACTTTATTTTACCCCTAACCTGAAAATGAAGATCTGAAAAACTTGTTTGTTTTATAAGCGAATCTTGTTGCCACTGTAATCCTGCTACAAGCCCTTTTAGCTTTGATACAACATAAACACTAGAGTCTTGAGCTTGAGGACTAGGAACGAAAGAGAATTCCACTTGACAAAGTGGATCAATAGTATAAGTACGATTTGCAGAATGCGCCGAAAAGGTCGAGTTATTGAGTGTTGGATTATTAATCGTAGAAATGGTAAAACATATAAAAACAAGCATTAAGGTAAATAACAAGTGTAGGGTTGTTTTCTTGGTAGGAAATATCCTTTGTACTAATAAAAACAAAAAAACAATTGTATAAATATTAAGAAGGATGATGAGTAAATGAATGACAATATTCATTGTGGTATAGATTTCTGGTGTCTAAACGATACAGTTTAATCAAAGCGTTGGTAGACAAGTACTAGGGCTCTCCCCTACAAACAAACGAAAGAACGAAAATCAATTTTATAATAATAGTGTGGTGTGTTATACAAACGTATCTTACTTCTTAGAAGAGCGGTTTTTTCGCTGTGGAACCATATCGAGCAATCCTACTACACGCTTGATACTAATAAATCGTCTACGATAATAATCAGACTCTAGATAGTCATAACGTACGCCGCCATTCCAAGCTGAATGTATAAACTTGATGTAGGTATCACCAACTTCTGTAATAATACCAACGTGTCCAATGCGACTACTCCCTGAATTATGTCCTTTAAAAAAGATTAAATCGCCTGGAAGAGCTTCAGTTTTGGCTATTTCATCTCCGATTAGAGACTGCGCTGCACTACCGTGAGGGAGCATCATACCAAAGTTGCGAAAACAGTAGCGTACAAAGCCCGAACAGTCAAATCCACTGGTTGAGCTTCCTCCCGAACGATACCTAAAATGCAAGTGATCATGTGCAAAATCGAGAAGATTGTTGACAATCGACAACGGATGATAACTAGACCTTGTTTCGGTAGTATCTTTCCGAATTTGTTGTGCTTTGGAGGCTACACCAGAAGTAATGAGAATGCAGGTTAGAAATATTTTTTTTAGCATAATATTAAGGCTTCTAAAAAGGTAACTATTTGCAAATTAGTACAAAATCTTCATAATTAAAAGATTCTGTACTAATTGCAACGGATTTTTTCGTCCTTTAATTATACTTTTTTTCAGAAAAAATAATTTTTAGTCGTTTATCACCAAAGAACATGATTCATTTTATGTAGTAATTTATTGCCTTTTTCCATGATAAACCTAATACTTTACCAAACATAAGTCGCCACAGCGCCAGCGGATAAAGTCTGTTGAATTTTCTTATTTTGATGACTAATCATAAAGGTGGAAGGTTTATTGCTTTCATTTAAAACTATCAGTACAATACGCCCTTCAGCTGTTTTAAAAGCAATATTTTGTAATCCCACCGTCGTATTTGAGGCAATTCTCTGGGCATTAGGACGTACAAATTTAGAAGCATGTGCCACAATATAATAGGCTGGATTGCGCTTAATTTCATTTTTATCAATCGTCAATGCACCTAAGCATTCGGTACAACCACCGTCGGTATGTGGATTTTGCTGAGGATCAGCAGCTAGATTCCATTCCAAAACGGTTTTACACCAGTTACGTGGTGCTCCAATAATCAACGTTTTAGTATGCCATGCTAAATCTCCTGCAAAATTCCCTGGCGCTCCTATCCACTGTTCGGTAAAATAGAGATTCTTGTCTGGATGTGCTTCGTGTACCTGACGAATATTTTCTACGCTTCCCCCGTATAGGTGAAAAGCCGAGCCGTCTACATACTGACGTACTTCTGGGTCATTTAAGATGGCGATTGGATAATCTGGACGGTCAGCGTTGTGGTCATACAACCAGATTTTGGTGGTAATTTTTGCCAATTTAAACGCCTTCCCTAAACTTTGTTTGATAAAGGCTCCTTGTTCTTCAGGTTGCATCAACAAACTTGGATTATTGCCTGGATGCAATGGCTCATTTTGAATCGTGACAGCATCAATATGGATACCTTCCTTTTTCATACTCTGGATATATTTAACAAAGTATAAAGCGTAAGCATCATAATATTTGGGTAAAAGACTTCCTCCTTTCGAGTTACTATTGGTTTTCATCCATACGGGTGGTGTCCAAGGTGACCCTAAAATCTTAATGGCTGGATTAATTGCCAAAATTTCTTTCAAAACAGGAATCAAGGCTTTTTTTTCTTCCGATAAATCAAACTTTTGAATTTTCTCGTCTGTTTGACCTCCAGTTAAATCATTGTAAGTAAATACATGATCACTCAAATCCGAAGCTCCGATACTAACCCGTAGATAGCTGATACCGATGTTTTTGCCATCAAAAGCAAACAGTTCTTTTAAAAGTGCCTTACGCTTGTCGGCATCCATTTGCCATAACAAGGTTGCACTTCCACCCGTTAAGGTGAAGCCAAAACCATCCATTGATTGAAATTTCTGTTTTTCATCCACAAAAATCGTAGGAAGTGTACTCGATTGAGGGCTGAAAGTAAAGGTTTCTGCTTGCTTCTCAAATAGTTTTGATTGGTCTGCATGAGTCAGCCATACCTCGGCAGTTCGTGGTCCTTGAGCATGAGTTACTTGCCAGCTCACAAGCGTGGCCAGTAAGATTTTTGAGATTGTTTTTTTCATAAAAATAGTTTTAAACGAAGGGGAGTATTAATTGTAAATGATGAGTTTTGAATTGTGAATATGAATTTTCAAGATAAGCGTCAGCAACTAGGCACAGTTAAATAACAGGGACGAAGCCTTTTTCGCCCTCGTTGGAGTTTTATCCAACGAGAGGAGCGTCAGTAACTAACCACAGTTAAATAACAAGGATAGTGCCTTTGTTGCTTACGCAAGTTTGTTGGAGAGAAAACCCCAGCAAATCTGCAATCCAATATCCGACATCCGAAATTGTTGCTCTCTATTTTTATTCAAAGCTTTCTTCCACTTTGAACTTATTCCATTGTTTTTTAGCAAAATCTAAAAAGCCTTTTGGTGCTGTGGTAAAACTCTTATCGACCGTAAATTTACCGCCTTCTTTAATCATTTTGACATAGGTATCACCACGAAGGATGTACTTATTTTTTTGTTCATAAATCAATAATTTCAATGAAGCAGGACTCACATCGCCACGGCAGGCTGTTTTATACAAAAAAGACACCTCTCCTTTTTGATTTGCATCTACATCACTGACTTGTAAAGATTTAGGAATAAAAGTAGCCGCAACATCCAATGGGCATTCGTCTATGCCATCTTTCAGCTCCCAAACAAGTTGGTATTTATCTCCTTGTTTGTTGTACTGGTATGCATGTACTTTGGCAGTTTGCGCATCTCCCGAAGGTGTATCTACTCCAGTGACTTGTTTTCTTTCAACACTCAAAAAAACAATATTTTCACCCGTCTGATCTTGCCACTTGATGGCATCTGATACTTTACCTTTTACAGATACACCCGCAGGCACTTTTTTATCAAAAGGAAGTGTTTTGACTTGTGCTTTAGCTCCAACAGCTAAGCAGAGAAGAAGGATAGCTTTTTTCATTTTCTAGTGAAAAGGTTCGGATGGGTTTTAGGGGTCAGGCAAAGAGGCATTAGGCAAGAGTGTAATTAGTCTTATTTTGAAAATTTTTAATTACTAGTGCCTTGACCCTTTTTGCCTATCCCCTTTTAATTGATTTTCTTATACTCTTTCAACAACTTAATAGTTTGATCAATGGGCAAGGATTGGATAGTGCCATTTTTACCTTTGAGGGTTTTGGCTGCAAAAAGCGAATTAAGAATAGCCTCCTCTGTAGCTTCAATGGTAGCCAAAAACAAAGGCGAAACCTCGTCATTTCGTAGCTCTTGCACGGTTTGCAATTTTTCTTTAGAATCGTGAGCGACACGTAGGCCTTCTGCATTGGATATAGCAATGACATAATCACCACTTCCATTGGAGGCAATACCGCCCGTTTTGGCCAAGCCCATCATGGCTCGTTTGGCAATACGTTCTAAATTTCGAGCGGTAACAGGCGCATCAGTAATCACCACAATCATACAAGAACCATCGGCAGGGTCATTAAGCTGGTTATTGAGAAAATATTGGTTCAACGCCACGCCTACGGGCACTCCATCGATTTGCAATACGCCTCCAAAATTGGTTTGTACCAACACGCCAACGGTATATCCTCCCGACGCTTTGGGCAATACTCTTGAGGCTGTGCCAATACCACCCTTAAAACCAAAACAAACCGTTCCTGTTCCAGCGCCTACATTGCCCTCTGCTACGACGCCATTTTTAGCATTCTCAATTGCAGTAAGGACATGCTGCTTTTTGACATGACGACCCACTATGTCGTTGAGATAGCTATCATTAGTTTCACCAACAATGGCATTGACAGAACGTAGATTTTGATTTTCCTTTTGAGTTACTGAATAATCAATGATAGCATCAGCAGCGGTGGCAATCGACAAGGTATTGGTCAATACGATAGGTGTTTCGAGATTGCCCAATTCCTTTACCTGAGATATTCCCATAAGTTTGCCAAAGCCATTTCCAATATAAATCGCTGCTGGGACTTTACTTTGAAAAAGATTCCCTTCGGCAGGAATAATGGCTGTTACACCTGTATTAACGCTATCTCCTTGCTGGATAGTCGTATGACCCACTTTCACGCCCTTGACATCGGTGATGGCATTGAGTGCTCCAGTTTTCATAACACCAATTTTGACGCCATAATCACGAAGTCTTTTTTGTGCCGATATGTTCAAGGACATCGACACAAAAATCAAGAAGAGGTAAGTTTGTTTCATGAGTGAAAATTGATTTAGGAATTATAACCTTTCAACATTTTCACAAAATCATCTTCATATTTTTTCAATGCTTTCAATAGCTCTTGTAATTCTTTGTGCTCGGGTGTGCCAGGTTTTGCACCGAAAATTTCGTCTGCACGGTCTGAAGCTTTTTCGTATTCGCCTTCGTTGTTGATAGTAATCATGTTACAAATGTTTTATTGTTTGATAAAATAAAGTTACTGAGATTTTTTGGGGAGTTATATTTTACCTTGAAAAACTCTAGAAAAAAGGAGTTTCAGTTTCAAAAACCTAAACGAGCTTTGTTTTCCAAGATATTTCAACAAAAACGCCTAGTAAGCGAACTTACTAGGCGTTTTGATATTTTGAAAAAGAATCTTTTACAATTGTTCAAAAACTCTCTCCATCGAAACGGCAAAACCGATTTTCTCACGAAGATCAGCAATTGCTACACGCTCCTGCTCCATGCTATCACGGTGACGAATCGTCACTGTATTATCTTCCATTGTTTGATAATCCACAGCAATACAGAATGGAGTTCCTGCCAAGTCTTGGCGAGTATAACGCTTACCAATCGCTCCACCATCATCATAAGTTACGTTGAATGAACGCTTTAATGAATGATAAATATCTTGAGCTTTTTCTGCTAAACCGTCTTTTTTAACCAATGGCAATACAGCTGCCTTGATTGGCGCAACAGTAGGGTGAAATTTCAAGTACGTTCTTTCTTTTGCCGCTTCGCCTTCGCCTACTACTTCGTTGGTGTAAGCATTGCAAAGTACTGCTAAGAACAAACGGTCTGCCCCTACTGATGTTTCTACCACGTACGGAATATAGTTGCCGTAAGGTTTACCGTTTTCGTCCAAGTCTGCATCGAAGTATTGTTGTTTTTTCTTCGAAAGTCCTTGGTGAGATTTTAAGTCAAAATCTGTACGAGAGTGAATACCTTCCATTTCTTTGAAACCAAATGGGAATTCATACTCAATATCCACAGCGGCATTAGCATAGTGAGCTAATTTTTCGTGGTCATGATAACGTAACTTTTCTGCTGGCAAACCAATAGCTTTGTGGAATTTCAAACGAGTTTCTTTCCAAGCATTATACCATTGCATTTCGGTACCAGGGCGACAGAAAAATTGCATTTCCATTTGTTCAAATTCACGCATACGGAAGATGAAGTTACGAGCTACAATCTCGTTACGGAAAGCCTTACCAATTTGGGCAATACCAAACGGCACTTTCATACGACCTGATTTTTGTACGTTCAAGAAGTTTACAAAGATACCCTGTGCCGTTTCTGGACGAAGGTAAATCAATGAAGCATCTTCTGAAACAGCACCTACTTGCGTAGAGAACATCAAGTTGAACTGACGAACTTCAGTCCAGTTGCCAGTACCTGAAATTGGACATTTAATTTCTTCATCTAAAATCAATTGACGTAAGGCAGACATATCGTCGTCGGTCATGGCTTTTGCCATAGCTTCCAACAAAGCTTTGCCTTTTTCTGGAGTACCTGCTTTTTCGTATTCTTCAGCGCGACCTTCCAACAATTGGTCGGCACGGTAGCGTTTTTTCGAATCTTTGTTATCAATCATTGGGTCGTTGAAAGAGTCAACGTGCCCAGAAGCTTTCCAAGTGAGAGGGTGCATAAAGATGGAAGCATCAATACCAACTACGTTGTCGTTCAACATAGTCATGGCTTTCCACCACAAAGTTTTAAGGTTGTTTTTTAACTCAACACCATTTTGACCGTAGTCGTATACGGCTTGTAGACCGTCATAAATCTCAGAAGAAGGAAACACAAAGCCATATTCTTTGGCATGTGAAATAATGTCTTTTAATGCAGATGCCGTATCTTGTTTCTGTTCAGCCATTGTTTTTTCGGTTTCAAAAATCAATCATCTACGTCCAACCTCAACCTTGTAAATTGAGAGGTTTACGTTCAGTCTGTAAAGTTATCCCTTTTCTTGCTGACTTTTGTAATATTTCACTAACTTGCTACCGCTGAACCCTAAATTTTTTCTCAAAATGACCTTTCGTTATTTCAAAATCTTCGTTTTCCTATTCGGATTAACGCCAAATATTTTTGCTCAAACCAATCCGTTCGCTGGCCAGTGGATTAATGAAAAGTATTATAATACCGTCATGAAAACCAAGTCGCCGATGAAAGCTTTTTCTAGTTACTTTCAGAGTAACATTGTTTTTACCAAACAACTCAAAGGTGGGCACTTTTTGGGTTGGAATTTTCATGAAGGGGAAGAAACCATCTTAAAACAGGTAGGCAATGGCTATGAACTTTGGCGTACTGAACCAAAAGAAAAAATCGGTGCGATAAGTATTGTGGAAGCTGATAAGAAAATTAAAGTAGGAAAAGAGACCTTTGTTAAAATCAAATCGACCGACCCTACGATGTGTTTGGAAGAAATGCTTTTTGAAGGTAATTATGAATGGAATGGAAAACCTGTGAAATTTAATGCCAATGGCACTGTCACAGGGCTTTCCGGTGTTAAATATTTTTTCCCTAAATGTGATTTTATTGAAAAAATTCTCCCATTTGACCTCATTGTTCTCAACAAAGTCAAAGACGCTATGACTGGTCAATCTTACATTTATGAGTTTAAAGACGACTCTTTGATTATCTATAATATCGACTGCCAACAGCAAGACCCCGATACCAAAGATTGTATGAAAGGGCGCAAAGGAAAAGAAAAATATATCTTAAAAAAATTGGCTAACTAACCAGTTGTTAGTTCAATTCGTCCATATATAAAACCAAACCTACCAATCACAAACCGTTGATTGGAGACATACGACTTAATTACTGATATTTGTATGTGTGTGTGATCTCCTTGTATCAAAAGATATTCACTGAGATTCTCATCAAATAACAATTAGTGGTTAGGTAATCTTATTAATAGGCTTCCCCTGTCGGGATGCCTATTATTGTTTTTAGTGATTAGGTCAGGAATGAAAAGACGCAAAGTGATTCGAAAAAGTATTTTGTGTATCTTTGCGAAAAATTAACACTGGCCCCCATGCCTCAGACAAAATTCCTTATTCTCCGCTTTTCATCCATCGGCGATATTGTGCTGACCACTCCTGTGATTCGCTGTATCAAACAACAGTATCCCAATGCTCAAGTACATTTTGCGACCAAAAAAAGCTATCAGTCTTTACTAAACAACAATCCTTATGTGGATAAAACTCACGTATTGGAAGGCTCTTTGTCGACTTTTGTAGATGAACTAAAAGCAGAGCAATTTGATTATGTCATCGACCTCCATAATAATTTGCGAACACGAATTATTAAGTTTAGGTTGGGCGTTAAAGCCTTTAGTTTTGACAAACTCAATTTCAGAAAATGGATTTTAGTCAAGTTTAAAAAGAATTTAATGCCCAATGTTCACATCGTAGACCGCTATTTGGCGACTACCTCAACGCTGGGAATTAAGAATGACAACAAAGGTTTGGATTATTTTATTCCTGAAAAAGACCAACTACCAACTAGCTGGCTTCCAGAGGAATACCGCAAGGGATTTGTGGTTTATGCCATTGGCGGACAACATGCGACGAAAAAATTGCCCGTTGCCAAAATGATCGAGTTGTGTAAACAGGTATCTCTTCCTTTGATATTGATTGGAGGACCAGAAGATAAATCTGAAGCAACACAAATCGTTGAAGCACTCAAAGAAAAAGCCATTTTGAATACTTGTGGCAATTGTAATCTGAACCAATCAGCCTCCTTGATTCAGCAATCACTTTGGGTAATTAGCCACGATACAGGCATGATGCACGTAGCGGCGGCCTTGAAAAAGAAAGTTGTGTCGATTTGGGGAAATACCGTTCCTGAATTTGGGATGTATCCATATCAAACGCCATTTGTAGCTATCGAAAATAAAGAAATCGGGTGCAGACCATGTTCCAAAATTGGATTTGAAAAATGTCCTCTAGGACATTTTAAGTGTGTAAACGAGTTAGAGTTTAGTGATTTAGAGAAAAAAATATTTAAAACAAATTATACATCATGAAAAAGGTAAATATTGGTTTGGTGCAGATGTCATGCTCTGATAACGTGGCTGACAATATGCAAAAAGCCATTTCGGGTATTCGTGAAGCAGCAGCTAAAGGAGCCCAAATCGTTTGTCTTCAAGAATTATTTACTTCATTATATTTCTGCGATGTTGAAGACCATGAAAACTTCAAGTTAGCAGAAGCTATTCCAGGACCATCGACAGATACTCTATCTGCTGTTGCCAAAGAATTGGGCGTAGTAATCATCGCTTCATTATT
This sequence comes from Flectobacillus roseus, assembly GCF_030056595.1. Lineage (NCBI taxonomy): Bacteria > Pseudomonadati > Bacteroidota > Cytophagia > Cytophagales > Flectobacillaceae > Flectobacillus > Flectobacillus roseus. Next base: position 257,899 of record NZ_JASHIF010000004.1, on the reverse strand, counting down.
TGAAAAAAGAGCCGCTGGATTGTATCACAATACTACAGCTGTTTTGGATGCTGACGGAACGTATTTAGGAAAATATCGTAAAATGCACATTCCAGACGACCCAGGGTATTATGAGAAATTCTATTTTACGCCAGGTGATTTAGGCTACAAGGTATTTGAAACCAAATTTGCTAAAATTGGTATCCTAATCTGCTGGGATCAGTGGTATCCTGAGGCATCTCGTATTACGGCTTTGATGGGCGCCGAAGTGTTGTTCTATCCAACTGCTATTGGCTGGGATACCAACGAAACAGATCCTAACACTAACCGTGAGCAATACAATGCTTGGCAGACGATTCAGCGTTCACACGCAATCGCAAATGGTGTACACGTGGTATCTGTAAACCGTGTGGGTCGTGAAGCTGACCAACAGTTTTGGGGTGGCAGTTTTGTCGCAAATCCGTTTGGTTCATTGCTATATCTTGGCTCACACGAAAACGAAGAAGTGCATGTTCAAGAAATAGATTTAGCTAAAACAGAGTACTACAGAAGCACATGGCCGTATTTGCGCGACCGTCGTATTGATAGCTATGACCCTATTTTGAAGAGATATATTGATTAGAAAGCTTTCAGCTGTCAGCTATGGGCACTCGGTAGAATACTTCAATGGTTTCATAAAAAGCATATTCAAATTTTTAGTCTATTGCTTAGAGCTTAAAGCGGGTAAAATTAAATTGCATTATTAAGCTGTAAGTCGTAGGCATTAGGCAAAAAGCTCGTATTATTTCATAAGAAGTATTTTTTAACTTTTAGCCTACTGCATAAAGCCTAGAGCTTAAAGCAGTGAAATTATTTTAATTTTGCCTTAGTACTTAAGTAATCGTGCAGAATAAGATTTAAGTTATGTGTTTTAGGGATAAGGCACAAGGCACAGAGTGTTAAAATGTTTTAACGATCACAGACATGCATTTTTCCCATAGCCCGCCGCCGAAAGCCGATACCTGAAAGCTCAAAGCACAATCTTAAACTTTATTTTGCTTACTAACTTAAGTAATCGAGCAGAATAAGATTTAAGTTATGTGCTTAGGGACAAGGCAACAGGCACAAGGCACAGAGTGTTAAAATGTTTTTATTAACTACAGCCATGCTTTTTTACAAAGCCCACCGCCGAAAGCTGGTACCTGAATGCCTTGGGCACAAAAATTAAATTCTATTTTGCCCACTAACTTACAAAAAAAGACCGTTCGGGTGTGGAACGGTCTTTTTTGTATCATATTTTTCAGGAAATTATCATAGATTTTATACAATCGTCTCGCTGAGCTGGCTGCTCATGGATTCTTGGTAATTTGCCAAACGTGCACCAAGGTCATCAACCAATTCGGACGAGCCCACATAAATCGCAGAACGCTGGTGTATCTGCGTAGGTTCAACATCCAAAATCGGACAAACACCATTGGTAGCCTTCCCTCCTGCTTGTTCGGTAATCATCGCAAGTGGATAGCATTCATACAACAAACGTAGTTTACCATCCTTCGCCTTTAGCGTAGGTGGATACAAATAGATTCCTCCTTTGAGTAAATTACGATGAAAATCACCTACTAATGAACCAATATAACGAGCCATTGAACCAGAAGTTTTGCGCATATCCCCAATAAACGATTTGATTGGTTCTGCAAACTCATCGTAGTAAGCATCATTAATTGAATAGATTTTACCCGTGGTAGGCATTTCCATATCTGCATGAGAAAAGAAATACTCACCAAGTGCATTTTCATACGTAAAGCAATTTACTCCTTTACCAGTAGTGTAAACCATCACGGTCGACGAACCATACAAAATATAGCCCGCTGCCACTTGTTTACGACCACCTTGCATGAAGTCTTCGAGGGTAGCTGGTGTACCAATCGGACTTACACGGCGATAAATGGAAAAAATTGTCCCAATCGAAACATTTACGTCAATGTTTGACGAACCATCGAGAGGATCCATTGCTACTACATACTTTGCATTGTTGTTACCTGTTTGGATGATATCATCCTCCTCTTCTGAAAGAATACCACAAACTTCACCACCATTCACTAATGCTCTTTTGAAACGAATGTTGGCAATTACGTCTAGTTTTTGTTGGCTCTCACCTTGTACATTTTCTCGACCCAATGCTCCCATAATATCAGTCAAACCAGCACGGTTGATTTCACGGCCGATAATTTTGGAGGCAAGGGCAATGTCACGCAATAACTGTGAAAGCTCTCCTTTAGCAAAAGCAAAAGCTTCTTGTTGACGCATAATAAAGCGATCGAGGGTTGTACCAACGGGTAGTGCAAGGGTTGATTCTGCTGTCATATTCTTCACTTGGTTTTAAGAGTAACTCGTGATTTTTAAGTACAGTGGTTATGGTCGCTTTTTCAAACTTTTCACCGCGCCAACAGAATCAATCATAAGGTATGTGAGCCAAGAAACATGAACTTATATGTCAACCAACAGAAATATTTCAAGCATAAGAACCTAATCCCTTTCTTGAATATATCCAATAATTGACCTTCTAGCTTCATGTTACTCTTTGAGTGTCATATAAGAAATTAGACTTTTCTAAAACTAAACCGTTAGCAAGTATATTTACCAGTTCTACTTACCTTGATTTATTTTATTAAAGCACCATACTTATTTATGATTCCATCGAGCAAACAGTTTTACGCTAGACGAAGCCCACCAAATACCCATAAGATTTATTAGATTGTTTTGGTAGCTATTCAACTAAAGGTTTTGGCATTGAAGTCATGATTTGAAAATGATTTACCAGCTCATCGAAACTCCAAATCATGGACTTTTTACGCCAACAACCAATAACCGAACAAGTTAATTTATGCAAACCTATTGAACAGAAATCATATAACTTTCCTATTCCGTCCTGCTTGAGTGATTTTTTTTTGATTTTTTTAAAAATTAAAATCAAAATCTCTTAAAAATCAACACGAGATTAGGATTGTCCATTAGGCTTACTCATTTTAAAAGTAAAGCATTAAACAAATCTAATCTCGTGGGTAGGCATTATCCTAAAATATTGCAATGAATAGGTAATATAATACTAAATCCCACTGAATTGCGTTGGACTTTTTGATGAAAATCTAGCTTTCTGATATATTAAAAAAATCCTAATTTATTAAGCTGTGACTAGCCAACATATTTTTTATAGTTTTCTTCAAACAAACCCTCTAAATATTTAGCCTTTTCGGTGTAAGCCTCTGGGCTTTCCCAAGTATTGATTGGGTTCAAAATTTCTGTTGGTACATTCGGGCATTCTGTTGGGATTTCGATGCCAAAAATTGGATGCTTTTCATAAACTGTTTCAGCAAACTTCCCTTCCAATGCCGCATGAATCATCGCACGCGTGTATTTCAACTTCATACGTGAGCCAATACCATAAGGTCCACCAGTCCAGCCAGTGTTAATCAACCATACATTTACTTCTCCATTATTGATTTTTTTCCCCAACAAATCGGCATATGTTAAAGGATGTAAAGGTAAAAATGCCGCACCAAAACAAGCTGAAAACGTAGCTTGTGGCTCTTTAACGCCCATTTCGGTACCTGCTAATTTTGAGGTATATCCTGAGACGAAATAGAACATTGCTTGCTCTTTATTTAACTTGGCAATCGGAGGCAATACCCCAAAAGCATCAGCTGTAAGGAAAAATATATTTTTAGGTGAACTACCAATCGAAGGCTCAGCAACGTTAGGGATATAGTTGATAGGATAAGCCGTACGGGTATTTTCAGTTACACTTTGATTGGTATAATCTACGGTTGTTGTCCCCTCAACAAATCTAGTATTTTCAAGAATAGCTCCATAACGAATGGCTCCAAAGATTTCAGGCTCTTGTTCAGCACTCAAGTTGATCACCTTTGCATAGCAACCTCCCTCGAAATTGAATACCTCCTCATCTGACCAGCCATGTTCGTCATCACCAATTAACTTACGATCAGGGTCGGCAGATAGCGTTGTTTTGCCAGTGCCTGATAAGCCGAAAAATAATGCAGTATCCCCCTCAGCGCCAATATTGGCTGAGCAGTGCATCGATAAAACTTGTTTTTCTTGTGGTAAAATATAGTTCAGAACGGTGAAAATACCTTTTTTCATTTCACCTGCATAACCAGTACCTCCAATCAAAATAATCTTACGGGTAAAATCAATAATCGTAAAATTACCTTGACGCGTACCATCTACAGCAGGGTCAGCTTCAAATTCGGGCACATTCAAGATTACCCATTCTGGTTCGAATGTATTAAGTTCTTCTTCTTCTGGGCGAAGAAAAAGATGGTTACAAAACAAATTGTGCCATGCCAAAGTATTAATCACCAAAATGTTCAATCTATGTGTGGGCGATGCACAAGCATATGCATAACGGGCATATAACTTTTTGTTTGCCACAAACGCAGTCATTTTTTGATATAAAGCCTCAAACTTATCGGCATCAAACGCCTGATTGATATCGCCCCACCAAACTGTATTAGCAGTTTTATCATCAAACACACAAAACTTATCTTTAGGCGAGCGACCTGTAAATTTGCCAGTATCGCACATAAATGCGCCTGTATCAGTCAATACGCCTTCCTGATTCTTTAACGCTTCTTGAATCAAAGTCGATACACGCAAATTAAGGTGAATATCACCATGCAATTTGAATACTGGATGATTAACCATTGGTTTGGCAGTTTTACTGAGATCCACTGCTAGCATATCATGTTTCATAACGATTGTATTGATTTGAATGAATGGTTGTTTTGGGCAACCGTTTTATTTGGTGAATAAGTTGATGATAATTAGCAAGAATAATAGGATGTAATTGAGGTTGAAAATCATAAACAGCTAATGGGGAAAAGCAGTCATTTTACTTTTCCTTTTATTTACCTGAAACTATCATGATTCTCTATCTTTTGCACTGATGAATCTTGGTCAAAAAACTGATTTTTGGAAGAAAAGCCTGCCTGACATACGAGACAGACTTTATCCAAACCAAACTATTCACCTAATTTGAATTGTGAGTTAGTGAATTGTAAATTAGTGAATGTAATAACTAATGATGCTTTCTATTCCACAATTCACAATTCAACATTCACAACTCATAATTATTCTAATGAAACTGCTCTTCTTCGGTTGAGCCTTTCAAGGCGCCAGTAGATGCCAAGCCTCCTGTAACGGTATTTTGAATTGCGTCAAAATAACCTGTTCCTACAAATGCTTGGTGTTTTACGGCCTTGAAGCCTTTTGATTGTAAAGCAAATTCACGTTGTTGTAATTCTGAGAAACCAGCCATTCCACGTTGTACATACGCACTTGATAGCTCGAACATAGCGGTATTCAACGCATGGAAACCTGCCAAGGTAATAAACTGGAATTTGTAGCCCATATCTGCCAACTCTTCCCGGAATGTTTCCATTTTTTTCTCGTCCATAAACTTCGCCCAGTTAAACGACGGCGAACAGTTGTAAGCCAACATTTTGCCAGGATATTTGGCATGGATACCTTGAGCAAACTCACGAGCCATTCCCAAATCTGGATTACCCGTTTCCATCCAAATTAAGTCTGAATATGGCGCATAGCTCAAACCACGGTCGATACCTTGTTCAAGACCATTTTTCACATAAAAGAACCCTTCCGAAGTTCTTCCTTTATCTGCTTGGATAAATTTCAAATCTCTTTCATCTACATCCGCCGTAATCAAATTGGCTGCCTCAGCATCGGTTCGAGCAATTACTAAGGTTGGTACACCCATTACATCGGCTGCCAAACGAGCAGCAACTAATTTATTGATAGCCTCTTGTGTAGGCACTAATACTTTTCCTCCTAAGTGACCGCACTTTTTAGCAGAAGATAACTGGTCTTCAAAGTGTACGCCTGATGCTCCTGCTTCAATCATCCATTTCATCAACTCGAAGGCATTCAAATTACCGCCAAAACCTGCTTCTGCATCGGCTACGATAGGTACCATCCAATGCACGTCGCCATCACCATTGACATTTTGGATTTGATCTGCACGTAATAAAGCGTTATTAATTCTTCTCACCACCGCAGGAACGCTATCGGCTGGATACAAACTTTGGTCAGGATACATATTACCCGACAAGTTCGCATCGGCTGCTACTTGCCAGCCAGACAAATAGATAGCTTTCATACCTGCTTGGACTTCCTGTACAGCTTGGTTACCTGTCAAAGCGCCCAATCCAGCTACCCAATGATCATTTTTCAACAAGTTCCAAAGACGCTCTGCACCCATACGTGCAATACTGTAATCAAGTTTATAAGAACCCGCCAAACGAGCTACTTCTTCAGCACTATAAGGTCTTTCGATTCCTTCCCAACGAGGGTTTGTAGTCCAGTCAGTTACCAACTGTTGGATTCTTTCTTCTTGTGAAATTTTCATGGTTTTAATTAGTTTTTTGTTTTGTTATAAGAAAAGCATACATATAGTAGAACCAGACTGCTGATGAGTTGTGAGTGATGAGTGGTGAATTGTGAATCATTAAAGTGAAATTCAATTTACATACAACTGAATAACAGATACTTGACTTCAAAACAAACCAGTCATAACTCAGCATTCATCAAAGTACTATCGTTCTAAAAATAGTAGCAAATGAGCTCATTGGGGTGTCTCAAGGCTAACACCCCGCCGAACTAAAATTGGTTATTAATATGCTTTAGGCTGTAAGCCTTAGACAGAAAAGCTTCGATTATTTTATGAGAAATATCTTTAAATACATAGTAAACAGTTTTAAACTGTTGAAAATTGAGTCCAAGACTAAGTCTTGAACTAGAGAAGCTAATTTTACCCAATAATCAAAAGATCGGCTCTCCACTATTCAATAAGTTACTGATAATAAATATATTACACCCACAACTAGTACAGTACGAAGGATTTCGTGTTGTTCAGAAACATTCATTTTCTGAGCATTTTTGCGGTAGCAGCAACCCTTGCGGTTGCCCAACTCAACATGGCAACCGCAAGGGTTGCCGCTACTGCAATTTTACTTTAAAAACAAAACTTAATCCTTCGTAAAGTACGGATTCACAACTCACAATTCATCATTCAAAACTCCTAACTCTGTAGCGCTTCCTCTTGACTGAGAAGTACTTCGTAGGCATCGGTTGTTAGGAAATAGTCGAATCCTTCTTGTGTTACGAGCTTGTCAAACAGTTGAATTGCCTCTATAAATTTGCCAGCATCATATTTTTCAATTCCTACTAAATGCTTGATTTTCTGTACTTCATCGCTGAGCAAATACTTGTAATAGTCTGTATCGATTAATTGTCCTTGGTTGGTTTTGGCGCCATGATGAAGCCATTGCCATACTTGGGCTCTGGAGATTTCGGCTGTAGCGGCATCCTCCATGAGGTTATGAATTGCAGCCGCCCCCACTCCTCTCAACCATGACTCTATGTACAAAATACCTACTTGGATATTCATTCTGATACCAGCTTCAGTAATGGCGGTATTCGGAATCGTAAAGTTGATTAGCTCAGCACCTGTAATGACTTCATTTTCAAGCATTACCTGCTTTTGGTTAGGATTTTCGCCCAAAGCTTTATTAAATGGTACTAGTGCTACTGCCACCAAATCGGGGTGAGCTACCCATGTTCCGTCAAAACCTGTACTTGCTTCTAGTTCTTTATCGGCGTTCACTCGCTCAAAAGCCATTTTATTCACAGCTTCATCCTTACGGTTAGGTATAAACGCAGACATTCCTCCGATAGCATGAGCTTTGCGCTTATGACAAGTTTGCACTAATAATTTTGCATAAGCTCGCATAAACGGCACGGCCATCGTTACCTGAACGCGATCTGGAAGAAGGCGGTCGGCATATTGATGAAATTTCTTGATACAACTAAAGATATAATCCCAACGACCTGCATTAAGAGCAGCGATATGATTTCGAAGTTCGTACAGAATTTCATCCATTTCAAAGGCTGCCATGATGGTTTCAATCAAAACAGTTACTTTGGTCGTACCTTGCGGAACCTCTAAAGTATCTTGTGCCGCTACAAATATGTCATTCCAAAGACGAGCCTCTAGGTGACTTTCCATTTTGGGTAAATAGAAATATGGTCCACTTCCACGCTTGATTAATTCCCAAGCATTATGAAAGAAATACAAACCAAAGTCAAAAATCGAAGCTGAAGCTGGCTCTCCGTCGATTAGCACGTGTTTTTCTTCCATGTGCCAGCCACGAGGACGTACTTTCAAAACCGCCACTTCAGGATTTAGCGCATAAAATTTACCATTGTCGGCCGTAAAGTCTATTTGTTTACGAATAGCATCACGCAAATTAATTTGCCCTTCGATGACATTGCTCCAAGAAGGCGTGTTGGCATCTTCAAAATCAGCCATAAAGACTTTTGCCCCAGAGTTGAGCGCATTGATTACCATACGACGATCAACAGGTCCTGTGATTTCGACACGACGGTCTTGTAAGTCTTGCGGAATTGGGGCAACACTCCAGTCAGCCTGACGAATCTCAGCAGTTTCTGGCAAAAAATCTGGCAAAATACCTTGATTGATTTGTTCCTGACGCAGAACACGATTATTGAGCAAACCCAAACGCTGACGATTGAACATTCTTTGCAAATCGCGCACAAAGGTCAATGCCTCTTTGGTCAGAATGGTCTCAAACTGCGGTGATACTTCTCCCAATATCTCCACTCCTTGAATTGAATGCTGATTCATGTCTTTCTGGTGGTTTTGTTTTGTTATTTTCAGAGCTAAAGGCTTTGAGCAAAAGTATCTGAGAAACACTATTTACTTCGAGCACCATTTTGTTTTTATCCTTCTCTTTTTGCTGCATTGGTTTGGCCTCGTAGGCATTACATCAATAGAGAATCTTATATTTATATTTTTGTGAAATTTCGCTAAATCTTTTCTTTATATCTGATGAAAAAGAAATAACTTATCGCTGAACTTCGAAACAAAGTTAAAAATGCGAAAATTAAAAAACAAGCGAAATTTCGCTAATTTATAATATTTCGTTGTTTTCTTTAAAAATTTATATGTAATTTTGAAAAAACAATACATGATATGAGTTCAAACAGCGATAAAGTAAAAATAATCTTCGGACTGAAAATCAGACAGTTACGATTAGATAAAAAGCTCTCATTGAGCGAAGTTGCCGAAAAATCGGGCTTATCTATCTCCTATTTGAATGAGATAGAAAAAGGGAAAAAATATCCCAAAACCGAAAAAATCATGGCGCTATCCGATGCTTTAAATATAGATTATGACTCTTTGGTATCGCTAAAATTGAGTAAACAGCTCGAACCTATCGCCGAATTACTCAATTCGAATATCCTTACAGAGCTGCCTTTAGAGATTTTTGGCGTCGAACCAGCTGACTTCATTGAGCTAATGTCGGAAGCGCCAGCCAAAATTTCAGCCTTTATTAGTACGATTATAGAAATAAGTCGTAATTACGATATGCGCGTGGAGCAGTTTTACTTTTCGGTATTGCGCTCCTATCAGGAAATGTATGACAATTATTTTCCTGATATTGAAGAATCAGCACAGCAGTTTCGCAAGCTTTTCGAGATTTCGGAAATCACTTCACCCAACGATACTTTGTTATCTGATATTCTTCAAAATTTTTATGGTTATCAAATAGAAGAATTCACGCGTGAAAGTCATCCTGATTTGACTACCATTCGTTCGGTGTACAATCCCAAAACATCGAAACTGTTGGTCAATGGTGATTTAAGTCCCGAACAGAGAGCTTTTACTTTTGGACGTGAATTAGGATACCAATTTTTGCAACTCAAAAATCGCCCTTATATCTCGTCGGTAATAGAAGTGAATTCGTTTGAGCAGGTTCTCAACAATTTCAAGGCATCATATTTTGCAGGCGCGATTTTGATTAATAAGAATGTATTAGTTGATCGTTTGACGTATTTCTTTGCTAGTCCTAAATGGAACGGCGATATGATGTTGAGCATTATGCGCTTGTTTAATGCAACGCCCGAAATGTTCTATCATCGCCTATCGAATTTGATGACTAGCCATTTCAAAATCAATAATCTATTCTTTTTGCGTTTCAACAACGAGGTAGACCATGAGTTATTTTATTTGACCAAGGAAATGCACTTGGCAAAACTACATACTCCACATGGCACTGCACTCAACGAGCACTATTGTCGTCGCTGGGTATCCTTGACCATTTTGAAAGATTTAGAAAAAATCCAAAAAGAAGAAGGTTACGACTCAGAAAAAGTATTGTGTAAGGCGCAAGTATCCGAATATATCGACACCAACAACCATTATTTTGTGATGTCCTTGGCAAAGCCTTCGCCTCCTAACAAAAAGATGAACAGCAGCGTAACACTCGGTTTTGCGATTGACGACAATTTGAGAAGTATGGCGCAATTCCTCAACGACCCAGCTTTACCAAGACGAAAAGTGAACGAAACTTGTGAAAGATGTGGTGCCGTCGATTGTGCTGAACGAATGAAACCACCATTAGTTCTTGATAAAAAACATTCGCTCGAACGACTCAAGCAAGCAATTGCCTCTTTGGAATAAATTGATTTTACCAGTAGTAGGTTTTTAGTCGTATGCCAACAGTGTATCTATGTTTCTTTGGAAAAGCTAGAAACATTTTGTCCAATGCCTACCACTAATCTGCCCAAATCGTAAAAATGCCATCTTGGAGAGAATTATTAATTAACTATGAAATAGTTGAGTAACTGATATGTAAAGTTATTAGAAACCAAAATATTTTTTCAAAAAGCATGAAATCTTAGGCACTTTTGTCTTTGTCAGGTACAACATCCAGATTCAACAAGTCACAGACTATGAGAATTTTGCGTGTGGGTTTGAGCAATTATGAGAAATTTATTATTTCGACCTATCCTAAAATGACAAAAATTTCATTTTTACTGAAAAAAAATTAAGTTTAATTATTCTTCGTTTTGTACAACATTTTATACTCGACTTTGGACAAAACAAATAATATTTCGATAATTATCCATTTTTAGAATAATATTTTGAATAAAACCTATAATTCGGATTATTTCAGTAGAAAAAATAAGTATCTAAAAACTTTTATATTGTTGCTCAAATGATATATATTTGCTAACCGTAATATATCACAAAAAAATCTATGAAAAACCCAAATTGCCCAAAATGTGACTCATCATTAGTCACCAAAAGCGGAGTTATCAAGGATAAGCAGCGCTTCAAGTGTAAAACTTGTAATTATAACTTCACTGTAGAGAAGCTTGGTAAAGGTATTTCTCAATACTATGTTATCAAAGCGCTTCAGCTCTATATTGAAGGTGTTACTTACCGCGAAATTGAGCGATTATTGGGTGTTTCACACGTTTCTGTGATGAACTGGGTTAAGAAATATCAGATAAAAGTACCTAAAGGAAACGAATACCATCCTACTTATAAAATACTGAATCACAAAGAATTAGCCGAATTTTATGCGAATAGGGAAAATCTTAAAGGAGCAGGTATGATTGTAACCGAGTTAGGGGACAAATTCATGCTCATTAAATGGGAAAGACTAAAGCACTAAGCAAGTACGATGGGTTTTTCAATATAGATTTATTACCGAAAACACCACCTAACCACCGATTTCATCATTTTTCGAAGAATAATTGATAGTCAAAACTATACAAAAATTGCAAAACTATACCACTGCTATTGCTGGTATAGTTTTTTTTATGAGGTTTGTATCATAAACCAGTGCAAAAAAAGCACAGAATATTACAACAAAACAAAACCATAGAACTGTTATTAGTTCTTTTTGAAAAATACCCTCATAAGGCAATTTTATAACAAAACAAGACCACAAAAACCATTCTTCGATTATGAAAAGATTTTTATTGTCGGTGTTAGGCACGGCTATTTGCACGTCTAGCATTGTTGCTCAAAGTAGTACAACCTCTAGTTCAACAACGGCATCAACGCCAGCCAAAACAGAGGCACCTGCCGAGCAAAAAGTGACAGTGTACGGGTTTGTGAGAAATGATATTTACTATAATACAAGAAGAAATTTAGATTTGAGAGATGGGGTATTAGATGTATATCCATCAGATGCAACCAACCTCCCAACTCGTTCAGGAACAACCTTAACACCCAACAGTAGCGACGACGGAAACGCCATTCCACAACTCGGTTACTCGGCCATTGTAACAAGATTAGGAGTAAAATTCGGTGGGATAAGTGCTTTTGGAGCCAAAGCAAGTGGTGTACTCGAAACTGACTTTTTTGGTATTACCAACGGAACAGCAGGTACATCAGGAGGCGGAACAGAAAACTTACTTCGTTTGCGCCACGCTTATGTAGCGCTGGATTGGGCAAAAACTCAATTACTAGTAGGTCAATACTGGAACCCAAACTTTATACCAAAGTGCTTTCCAGGAACAGCCAACTTTAATACAGGGATTCCGTTCAACCCATTCTCGTTTATACCACAAGTTCGCTTGACACACAAACTTTCGAACCTTGTATCATTTACCGGAATATTGTTTGGTTACGATTTACAAGGATTTAGTCCAGCAGGTGCATTTGGTTCAGGAACAGGAGTTGACGCTTACAAATATGCCACCACACCATCATTTGCAGCGCAACTTGGTGTAGAAAACAAGAAGTTTTTGGCAAGCTTCGGTTTAGAAGGAAACACAATCCGCCCAAGAATTACAGATACACAAAACCCAAGCACAGGTGCTTGGGGAGGAACAGGAGCTCCAAATATTTCTAAAAATATTTCGACAAACCTATTTACGCTCAACTTGTTGGCTTATGCAAAATATACCTCTAGTAAGCTAACAGCAAAGTTCCATACAACCTATGGACAAAGCTATACACAGTATGTAGGTTTAGGTGGTTTGGCAGAATATCGTAATGCTACCACTGGCGAATGGAAATATGCGGCTCAAAATCAATGGAACCTTTGGGGTGAGTTGATTTCTACCAAATCAAAATCTGTACAACCAGCTATTTTTGTAGGTTATCTGAAAAACTTAGGTTTATCAGATGCTATCAACAAATCTGATATCCAAAGCGGTAGCTTAGCATTTTTGGGCAGAGGTATCAGTGCTACAAGAACTTTTGATAGTATGTTCAGATTGGCACCAAGAGTTGATTTTTATTCTGGCAAAATGAAGTTTGCCCTTGAATACGAAATCAGCGCTATGAAATGGGCAGATGTAGATGGCACAGTGCCAGATGCAGCAGGAACCCTACCAAGTAGCATCTCATTCAAGCCTGCAAGCGGTGATTTAGCTCGTTCGTTCACAGCTACAAACCATCGTTTACAAGCAGTAGTAGTATATAATTTCTAAGATCACTTTTACAAAAAATTGTAAAGTAAAGCCAGAGGGGCTGAGCGCGTAGAACTAAGCCCCTCGAACCTCAACTTTACCCTAAATCAAAGTATTAACCCCGTTTAACCATTAGCAACTATGTCAGAAAAGAAATCTACCGCAGGACTAGCATCCATCATTGGAGCTTCATCGGTTGGAACCCTCATCGAATGGTATGACTTTTATATCTTCGGAAGCTTAGCCACTATTATCTCAACACAGTTTTTTCCAAAAGACAACCCTACAGCGGCATTTTTGTCAACACTTGCGACCTTCGCAGCGGGCTTTGTAGTTCGTCCTTTTGGTGCACTTTTCTTCGGTCGTCTTGGTGACTTGATTGGTCGTAAATACACATTCATGGTAACACTCGTATTGATGGGTGGAGCTACATTTGCTATCGGTTGTGTGCCAGGTTATGAAACAATTGGTTTCTTTGCGCCACTATTGGTATTGGTACTTCGTTTATTACAAGGTTTGGCATTGGGTGGCGAATATGGTGGTGCTGCTACGTATGTTGCAGAACACGCTCCTGCCAACGAAAAAGGTTTTTGGACATCTTGGATTCAGATTACAGCTACCGCAGGTTTGTTTATCTCATTGGCTGTGATTTTGATTACACAATCGTCTTTAGGTAAAGAAAAGTTTGAAGATTGGGGATGGAGAGTTCCGTTTTGGGTATCTATCATCATGGTATATGTATCTGTCTTAATCCGTAAAAATATGCACGAGTCGCCTTTGTTTGCAAAAGCTAAAGCAGAAGGTAAGACATCGGCAAATCCATTGAAAGAGTCATTTGGTAATAAGTATAACTTCAAATATGTATTGCTTGCATTGTTTGGTGCTACGATGGGTCAAGGGGTGATTTGGTACACAGGTCAGTTCTACGCGCAGACCTTCTTGTTGAAAATTTGTAATATCGATTTCCAACAAGCCAACACCCTTTTGATTATCGCCTTGATGATGGGTACTCCATTCTTCGTATTCTTTGGATGGTTATCAGACAAAATTGGTCGTAAAGGTATCATGTTGACTGGTATGTTATTAGGTGTACTTTGCTACCGTCCTATTTATGAGAAAATCTACCAGACTGCAAACATTAAGAGCAAAGAGGAAATCACGGCTAAAACAACTGAAGAAGTTAAACGTGCTTTGGTAGAAGGTACAGCCGATTCTTTGATTACTACAACAGTTACTAAAGAGTTTACTGATGGCACAAAATATAAAGAAGTGAAAAAAGTAACAGTTTTGGCTGATGCTTCAAAAGAGGCGCCAAAACCAGATGTTGTTAAAACCGTAAAATTGAACGAAGGCGATAAATGGACCATGATTTGGATGGTATTTATTCAGTTAATATTTGTGACGATGGCTTACGGACCAATTGCAGCATTCTTAGTAGAAATGTTCCCAGTAAAAATCCGCTACACGTCTATGTCTTTACCATACCACATTGGTAACGGTGTATTTGGAGGTTTGATGCCAGCGATTGCTACTTACTTGGTATCAAAAGCAAAAGATGCGAATGATGCAGCCGAAAAAGCTGGTCAGGCAGTGGTAAACGCTCAGCCATACTTAGAGGGTTTGAAATATCCAATGTTGATTGCAGGTATCTGTTTTGTCATCGGCTTGCTTTATATCAAAGAGAAAAAAGGAGGAGTAGAGTAATGGCTGTAGGCTATCAGCTCTAGGCTTTTGGCAAAAATGACTCTTTGGTATTAATGCTGAATTGCGAGTAGTGTGTTTTGAATATAGAATTCTGGTAATTAAAAATTTACAATCACAATTCACCACTCACAATTCAGCACTCATACTTAACAAATAACTTCTATTGAATACATTCTAAATTTTTATACAAAATGGACGGAATTAAAAAAATCTTAGGTATCGTTTGGATCCTCCTCGGTATCGCAGCGGCATGGTTTGGCATCACAGTGTTGGGTCTTCCAAAGCTAGCTTCAGGCAAACAAGATGACTTAGTATTTGGTATTATCATCATGTTTATCTTAACGCCAATCATTACAGGAGGTTTGCTGATTTTTGGTAAATATGCTCTACAAGGAGAATTTAGCGAAGAGAATGCTTAATTAAGCCAATGGCTTTTAACCTTTTGAAAATTGTTGATGGTGTAAAGTTATTTAGTTACCAAGTAATCGTGCAGAATAAGATTTGAGTTGTGTGTTTAGGCACTAGGCAACAGGCACAAGGCCAAGAGTGTTAAAATGTTTTTTAATAACCACCGCCATACTTTTTTCAAAGCCCACCGCCGAAAGCCGTTACCTGAAAGCCTAAAGTACAATCCTAAATTTTATTTTGCTCACTAACTTGAATACTTTACACCAAAAACCAAAGCATAAAATAGTTTTTAGGGATAGATGAGTTGAGTAATGTATGTCAATGAAGTCATTTTTGGCTCTTGGCATACATTCTTAGTTTATGGGAATACCTCTTTCCAAAAACTCTACCAACTTAGCTAAGTAATTGTCTATTTTTTATTGAATAAGTCTTATTTGTTATTATTTTGCTTGACACAGTCAGTAATTATGTATATATACTAGATATAGCCTCCTCCAAGGGACTTGACAAGTCAGTTTTCCTCAATAAATCAAAAATTTGGGGCAATTTGAATCGTCTAAAATCAAGAGAAAGTATATTTCTGGTAAATTGGTAATGATACAAATAGATAAAATAGACAAATTCAGAATAAAGCCTTGGGGCATCGGTAAAATATCATCAATATGAGCCTGATGACAATGCTCTAGCAAATCGACCGTATTCCTAAAAACATGAAAGAATCACTAAAAGAGCAAAGACTTTTTATCATAAGTTGCTTGTTTTTGCTGCTATACAATTTTCCGATTATATCAATCTTCAATCTGGATACCCAAATAGCAGGCATTCCAAGCCTATTTCTATATGTTTTTGTACTTTGGCTGATTTTGATTGTTGTAATCTACTTAAATGTCAGAGAGGTAAACAAAAACCAAGACCATTCAAATCACGATGAATAGCTTAATCTTAGTTTTGGCGTCTTTGCTATATCTGGCATTCTTATTTGGTGTAGCATATTGGGCCGAAAAACGTTCTGGAAAAGGCAAAAGCCTTGTTACCAACCCATACATATATGCGCTTTCTTTGGCGATTTATTGTACCGCATGGACTTTCTATGGCTCGGTTGGTCGAGCTGTAGGTTATGGCATCGAATACCTTTCGGTGTACATAGGTCCCACACTTATGATGCCTCTTTGGTGGTTGGTGATTCGCAAAATCATTCGTATCTCCAAAGTATATCGTATTACTTCTATCGCAGATTTTATTTCTTCCAGATATGGCAAAAATGTAACGCTAGGTATTATCGTCACACTTGTTTCTCTGGTGGGAGTATTACCCTATATTGCTATTCAGCTAAAGGCTATCTCAAGTAGTTTTAGAATCCTAACACGCACTGACTCGCCCTCTAATAGTCATATTTTCTTGGATGACCTTACCTTCTATATCTCAATGGGGTTGGGGCTATTTACCATTATTTTTGGTACCAGAAAAATCGACTCTACCGAGCGCCATGAAGGAATGGTAGCAGCCATTGCCGCCGAATCAATCATCAAAGCGTTGGCCTTTATCGTCGTTGGTATTTTTGTAACCTACGGAATTTTCAATGGTTTTGGTGATATTTTCAATAAAGCAGCTTTACATCCTCAGCTAAAATCTCAGTTTTTGATGGATGACAACAAAGGAGAATATTCCTCTTGGTTTTGGCATACGGCTTTATCAATGAGTGCTATCTTATTTTTACCGAGGCAGTTTCAGGTAGCCGTAGTCGAGAATGTCAACGAAAAACACCTCAACAAAGCCATGTGGTTGTTTCCCCTGTACTTGTTGATTATCAATATTTTTGTGTTGCCGATCGCCTTTGGAGGAGAATTGCTGTTTCCCAATCATGATGTCAATCCCGACAATTATTTATTAGCAATTCCTTTAAAATACGATGCAAAATTCTTGGCGTTATTGACCTATATCGGAGGATTTTCGGCTGCTACAAGTATGGTTATTGTCGAGACCATTGCCCTCAGTATCATGGTTTCGAATAGCTTAATCATGCCGATTTTATTGGCATACCCCAAGGTCATTGGCAAATATGAAAACAACCTCAGTGGTTTAGTCAACAATATTCGAAGAGTCAGCATTTTTATCATTCTACTTTTGGCCTATATCTATGCCAAAGCGATTGCACGCTATTTCTCACTGGTATCGATCGGGATGGTTTCTTTTGCTGCTGTTGCCCAATTTGCACCTGCCATTATTGGTGGTATTTATTGGAAAGAAGGTAATCGAAAAGGGGCGATTATTGGATTATTATCAGGAACATTTATTTGGTTTTATACCCTCGTACTTCCTTCTCTGATTGGTGCAGGGCTGTTTCCTCATTCTATTTTGGAGGAAGGTCTTTGGGGAATCAAAGCCTTACGCCCTTCTGCCCTATTTGGCTTAGAAGGGATGGACGACATTTCGCATGGTGTGTTCTGGAGTATGTTTTTCAATATTGGTAGTTATGTTTCATTTTCGTTAATCACCAAATCTACCTCTATTGAACTCAATCAGGCCGTCACTTTTGTAGATATATTTAGTCATTCCAAGTTTACAGATAATACTACCATTTGGCGTGGCACGGCCTATTTGAATGACATCAGAACGCTATTATTCAACTTTTTTGGCGAACGACGAACCGATAGGGTATTACGGCTTTTTGCCCAAAAACATAGTTTAAATTTAGAAAACAAAAAGGCTGACCCAAAGTTAGTTACTTATTCCGAAAAGCTTTTGGCGGGCGTCGTAGGCGCAGCTTCCGCTCGTATTATGGTGGCCTCTATTTCGAAAGAAGAACATATTTCGATGGATGAAGTAGTCAATATTCTTCGAGCCTCTCAAGAATTGATGGTCAATAATAAAGAGCTTCGCAGAAAATCTATCGAGCTTGAAAAAGCGACTTCCGAACTCAAAGAGGCTAATGAAATTTTGAAACGTACCGACAAGCTCAAAGATGACTTCTTATCGACAGTAGCACACGAAATACGTACTCCGCTGACTTCTATTAGGGCTTTATCAGAAATTGTGTACGACAATCCAGATATGGATCAGGAAGAACGAGAGCATTTTTTAGGTACTGTAGTAAAAGAATCTGACCGTTTGAGTCGGTTAATTAACCAAGTACTAGATTTAGAAAAATATGAATCTGGTCGACAGAAACTGATTAAGGAAAACGTAGATATTCAGGAAATTGTGAAAGATAGTATCGATGCACTTTATCAACCTGCAAAAGAAAAGGGAATCAAAGTGGTATTCTTGCCAGACCGTTTTGCACCAAAATTTGAGGCAGATAGAGATAAATTGATACAAGTCGTCGTAAATCTTATATCCAATGCCATCAAGTATTGCGAAGCAGATAAAGGCGAAATCCAAATAGCAACACATTATGTCGAAGGAGCGGTTTATACTAGTATCCAAGACAATGGCGTAGGGATTGCCAAAGAGTTTCAGCGACTGATTTTTGACAAATTTTTCCAAGCAGAAGATCAAACTATCAAAAAACCAAAAGGAAGCGGATTGGGATTGGCTATTTCCAAAAAAATCGTTGAACTACACCAAGGACAAATCTGGGTAGAAAGCGAAGTAGGACATGGTTCTAAATTTACCTTTATGCTTCCAGTGGTATAGGATAAAAGAGATAAAGGGAACAGGCACACAGGGGCAAAGTTGAAGAAAGTATTGGAAGATAAGAAAAACAATTGCCTGTTTATCAAGTATTTATCAATCTAAAATCACTCTACCACTTTGCCACTGTGTGCCTTTGTGCCTCTTAATAAAAAACTCATTAAAGATGAAACAGCAATTAAAAGTATTAGTAGTTGACGACGAGCCTGGCATTTTGATGTCGCTTGAATTCCTGATGAAAAAAGAGGGTTATCAGGTATTTATTGCTCGTGATGGAGAGGAAGCACTTGACATCATCGAACGTGAGATTCCTTCTATAATTTTATTGGACATTATGATGCCCAATGTGGATGGCTATGAAGTATGCCGTTTTGTAAAAAGCACCCTCAAGCTAAGTCATATCAAAATTGTGTTTTTGAGCGCTAAAAATAAAGAATCAGATATGGAAAAGGGATATGCTATTGGAGCCGACCTATATGTGCCAAAACCCTTTTCTACTCGTACTTTGGTCTCAAAAGTAAACGCTTTAGCCCTTGGTATCGCAACTAGCTAAGTTTAGCGGAGTTTTTCACTATTTTTCGGTGTAAACGCTTAATTTAGTATTGTGAAAATATTCATGTTTTCTCATGGAATCAGTCAAACTGATAGTTATTCATAAACCAACGAATACGATGAATAACTAGGGTACTTTTAACTAAAATCACCAACCTGACTGCTCCTATTAAATATATAACAAAACAAACATATAAGCTTATATACCAATGTCTTACGCAGAAAAATACCAATTCAGCATTGATAATCGTGAGGCTTTTTGGGCCGAACAAGCTCAGCAAATCTCGTGGTTTGAAGCTCCCGAGCAAACCTTATCTGTAGATGAGAAAGGTTTCTATCGCTGGTTTAAAGGTGGCAAGATGAATACTGCCTATTTGGCACTTGACTACCACGTAGAAAACGGCAGAGGTGACCAAACTGCTATCATTTACGACTCTCCAGCTACCAAAAGTATAAAAAAGTATAGCTATAGCGAACTTACCAAAGAGGTAGCTAAATTTGCTGGTGGACTCAAAACTTTAGGCGTTCAAAAAGGAGACACTGTCGTGATTTATATGCCGATGGTTCCCGAAGCAGCCATTGCTATGCTCGCTTGTGCTCGTTTGGGTGCTGTTCACTCGGTGGTATTTGGCGGTTTTGCGCCTCATGAACTAGCGGTACGTATCGACGATGCCAAACCGAAGGTCATGATTTCGGCATCTTGTGGGATTGAGTTCGAAAAAGTAATCTCCTACAAACCTCTTCTCGACGAAGCCATCGAAGCCTCTGAGCACAAACCTGCGCACTGTGTAATTCTTCAGCGTCCACAGGCTCAGGCAAGCATGGTTGAGATTCGCGATGTGGATTATACTCAATTAGTCGAGCAGTCAGACGAAGCTCCTTGCGAAATAGTAGACGCAACAGATCCTCTATATATCCTTTATACTTCAGGAACTACAGGCAAACCCAAAGGTATTGTCAGAGACAATGGCGGTCATGCGGTAGCTATGAATTTTTCGATGCGTGCTATCTATGATGTACAACCAGGTGATGTGTATTGGGCGGCTTCTGATGTAGGCTGGGTAGTGGGACACTCATACATCGTATATGCCCCTTTGATTTATGGTTGCACAACCATTTTATTTGAGGGCAAGCCTATCAAAACGCCTGATGCTGGAACGTTCTGGCGTGTTATTGAAGAGCATAAAGTGAAATGCTTTTTTACCGCACCAACTGCTTTTAGAGCAATCAAAAAAGAAGACCCTCACGCCGAACTAAAGGCAAAATATGATATTAGCTCGCTCAAAGCTATTTACTTGGCGGGCGAGCGCTGCGACCCTCCTACCCTTGAGTGGTTACAGCAGATTACCCAATTGCCTATTCTCGACCACTGGTGGCAAACAGAAACAGGTTGGGGAATTGTAGGCAACATGGTTGGTATCGAAGCTTTTCCTGTAAAAGCAGGTTCGGCAACCAAACCTGTCTGTGGTTTTGAGTTGAAAATCTTGAACGAAGCTGGCGAAGAACTTGGCCCTAATCAGGATGGATATGTTTGTATCAAACTCCCAATGCCTCCAGGCTGTTTACCAACACTTTGGAATGACGACGATCGCTTCAGAACATCCTATTTGAATACTTTTGAAGGCTATTACCTCACAGGCGATGGCGGTTTTATCGACCAAGATGGCTATGTCTTTATTATGGGTCGTATCGACGACGTAATCAATGTGGCAGGTCACCGTCTTTCGACTGGTGCTATGGAAGAAATCATTGCCTCACACCCAGCAGTCGCCGAATGTGCCGTGGTGGGTATCGCCGACGAGCTTCGTGGACAGCGTCCTGTTGGTTTTGCTGTGCTGAAAGACGGACAAGATATAGATGAAAATACGCTTGAGCAACAAAGTATCGCTTTGATTCGTGAGCAAATAGGTGCCGTAGCTTTTTATAGAAATACCATTTTAGTAAAACGTTTACCTAAAACTCGTTCAGGAAAAATCCTCCGCAAAATTATTCGTCAAATTGCTGATGGCGAAAGCTTCAATGTGCCGTCGACAATCGACGACCCAACTATTTTACATGAAATCACCCAACGTTTGCAAGAGCGCAACATTGGCTTAGCATATACAGAAAAACAAGTTTAAAACACTAAAACCCCATTGTAACATGAGCACAGAAACTGAAAAAAAACCGAACTGGATTTTAAGAATCATTATCGCCGCAGCTATCATTGGCGCCGCTATTTGGTTAGTAAACGTTATGTCAACTAGCGAAATCGAAATTGGTGGAGGACACTAGGAAGTGTTGAGTTTTGAGTGAGGAGTTTTGAAAATTTTATTTCGGAGGGTGTAGCAAAAAGCAGATATATCTAAAAAACTTTTCTTAAAACGCTTTCATCAAATCAAATTTCTTGACATTTTAAGATTGGCAAAGCACTTGTGGCTTTGCCAATCTTGTTTTATAGGATTTATCTATTTTATACATACAAAGAAATACCATTCTAACTATAATCAAGTCACTTGACAATCGGTAATATTTTCTATATCATTTTTTCTTACCAAACACTTGTTGCACTTTAACTACAAACTATTTTTTATTTTTTTACTTCAATAAAAAATACAATTTTCTTCAAAAAATCTCCGAAAAATACAACATCCACTTTTCAACTTGTATTATATTACTAGTATATAATATTTTAGCAATAAAATATATATTAAATTAGCATAAAACATTTTCAAGAGTTAGTATAAAGAAAAAAACATCTTGTATTTTTACAGTATAAAATTTAACAATTCGTACCTTCTATTCTGACCTGTCGATTTGACTATGAAAGGAAATGGCTTTGTAATGAAGTTATTTATCAAAGAAGACACGAGCAGGCCAAAAAACATAATCACACAATGGACTTAAGAATAAAATCATTCGAAGACTATCAAGAAAAGTATCAGTATAGTGTTGAAGACCCAGAAAGCTTTTGGGGTGAAATTGCTCAGAACTTCTATTGGAGAAAACCTTGGAAAAAGACCTTAGAATGGAATTTTACCGATCCAAAGGTGACTTGGTTTAAAGGTGGAAAGTTAAATATTACCGAAAACTGTCTTGACCGCCATTTGGCAACAAGAGGTAATCAGCCTGCGATTATTTGGGAATCAAATAGCCCAGATGAGCCTTCTCAAACAATTACTTATAAGGTATTACATGAGCAAGTTTGTCGCTTTGCAAATGTATTGAAAAGAAATGGCGCCAAAAAAGGCGACCGTATCTGTATATATATGCCAATGATTCCAGAATTGGCGATTGCAGTATTGGCTTGTGCTCGTATTGGTGCGATTCACTCGGTAGTATTTGGCGGTTTTTCTGCCCAATCTATCGCCGACCGTATCAACGATGCGCAATGTAATATCGTAGTAACAACCGATGGCGCTTTCCGTGGCAACAAAGAGATTCCTTTGAAAGCTACCGTAGACGATGCCTTGATTCAGTGCCCAAGTGTTGAGCGCGTAATTGTTTCGACTCGTACTCGCACACCTGTATTTATGCTCAAAGGTCGTGACTGCTGGTGGGAAGACGAAGTAAAATTGGTTTCGGCCGACTGTCCAGCTGAAGAAATGGACTCGGAAGATATGTTGTTTATCCTATATACTTCTGGTTCGACTGGCAAGCCAAAAGGAGTAGTTCACACAGTAGGAGGCTATATGGTGTATTCATCGTATACCTTTGCCAATGTTTTTCAGTATGAAGAAGGACAAACGCACTTCTGTACAGCTGACATTGGTTGGATTACAGGTCACTCTTACATCGTGTATGGCCCTTTGGCTTGTGGGGCTACAACCTTAATGTTTGAAGGTATTCCAACATATCCAGATGCGGGTCGTTTCTGGGATATTGTTGAAAAGCATAAAGTAAATATTCTTTACACAGCACCAACAGCGATTCGTTCGTTGATGTCATTTGGTGACCAATTTGTAGAAGGAAAAGACCTAAGCTCGTTAAAAGTATTAGGTTCAGTAGGTGAGCCAATCAACGAAGAAGCTTGGAACTGGTACAACGAAAAAATTGGTAAAGGTCTTTGTCCAATCGTAGACACGTGGTGGCAAACAGAAACGGGTGGTATTTTGATTTCACCTATTGCTAATGTTACCAAAACAAAACCAGCTTACGCTACTCTACCATTACCGGGAGTTCAGCCAATTTTGGTAGACGAAAACGGTGTTGAAATTGAAGGAAATGGCGTTTCAGGTAATTTGTGTATTAAATTCCCTTGGCCTTCTATCATTCGTACCACTTATGGCGACCATGAGCGTTGTCGTCAAACGTATTTCTCAACTTACAAAAACTTGTATTTCACAGGCGACGGTTGTATGAGAGACGAAGATGGTTATTATCGCATTACAGGTCGTGTAGATGACGTGATCAACGTATCTGGACACCGTATAGGTACTGCTGAGGTAGAAAATGCCATCAACATGCACTTGGGTGTGGTTGAATCTGCGGTAGTGGGTTATCCTCACGATATCAAAGGACAAGGTATCTATGCATATGTTATTTGCGAAAAACATGTTGGCGATACAGATTTGACACGCAAAGATATTTTGGCAACGGTAACACGCATTATCGGACCAATTGCCAAACCAGATAAAATCCAGTTTGTATCAGGCTTACCAAAAACACGTTCTGGCAAAATCATGCGTCGTATTCTTCGCAAAGTAGCCGAAGGTGATACAGGTAATTTGGGTGATACGTCAACCTTGCTTGATCCATCGGTAGTTGATGAAATCAAAGCTGGTGCGTTGTAGGAAAATATTTAGTGAATGAGTAATTGAGTGATTATTTCCATTCAGAATTTTAATATCAAAAAAGCGGTCGAAAATAGTTTTCGACCGCTTTTTTGATATTGATGCTATTCTTGAATATAAAGCATTGTGAATCTTGTTGAGAAACGTAGATAAGATAAAAAATCACTCATTCACTCAATCAAAACTCACTCAATTTGGAACGTCTCAGACGCAACTGCATCTACTCATCAATATTCGTGGTCTTAGCAGGTTTTTCAAATTCCCATTCACTGCGAATGAGTTTGCTGTTGCTTGGATATGTTTCGTTGAGCGTATTGGCATCGTACACGCGTCCGTTTTTCACGACCATTTTAATGCTATTCGAATTGCGAATATTTTCTAAAGGATTTTTATCCAAAATCAACAAATCGGCTAATTTCCCTTTTTCGATACTGCCCAAATCTTTATCCAAACCTAAGGCTGTAGCACCTAAGATAGTAGCCACTTTCAAAGCATCATGTGTTTTCATACCTCCACTTTGCATCGACCATAGTTCCCAGTGATAACCCAAACCTTGGAACTCTCCATGACTTCCAATACCAGCCAAAGAACCATTTTCTACCATTGATTTCATAGATTTGGCGTGTTTCTGAAAAACGTGTTCTTCTGGTAAAAACCAACCACTCACACGTCTAGTTTTCTCTGCTAATTCTTCATACGGCATGAAATATTGCATCTTTTTGTCATGATAAGGGTCTTCTGTTTCGAAGTAATAAATTTCAGCAAATGGACCGCCATAGGATACTAATAGCGTCGGAGTTACCGCCATTTTTGAGTATGATATAGATTTTACTAAATCATTGTACAATGGATATACGGGAATGGTATGTTCATGCCCAGGGTATCCGTCTAACATATTGGTAATGTTCAATTTGAGATTCAAACCACCTTCGGTTGTTGGCATCAATTGTTGTTCTTTTGCTGCCTTAATAATCCACTGACGAGTCTGGCGATTACCAGTCAAATACATTTTGATGTATTTAGTGTTAAAATACTTGCTGTATTGTTTAAGGGCATTGCTTGCTCCCGTAGAATCTTTAATATTATAAGACCAAAAACCAACCCCAGGACCTGTCGAATACACACGTGGCCCAACCATTTTGCCAGCTTCAACCATATCACTATAAGTCAAGACATCGGTAGTAGCAGTTTGCGGGTCTCGGGTTGTTGTTACACCGTAGGCGAGGTTAGCAGCATAAATCCAAACCTGATTTTTTTGGATACCCCATTGTGGCCACATGTGCGAGTGAGTATCTACAAAACCTGGAATAACTGTTTTTCCACTTACATCTACGACCTTGGCACCTGATGCCTTAAGCGTCCCGCTTTTTCCTACAGCTTTGATTCGATTGTTTTCTATCAATACATCCCCATTGGCAATTACCTCTTCTCCTTTCATGGTAATGATACGACCACCTCTCAACAAGATGGCAGATTGAGGAATATCTTTTTCGTAATATACCTTTATCTCTGTTTCTAAAGGTTTGTAAGTATCGTCAGCTTTTTTGACTGGAGCTTTAGCAATTTTTGGTTTGGCATCAGTCTTGATTTTTACGGTATCTGTTTTTGCTTTACTGATTGAATCAGCTTTGGCTTTTTCTTGTGCTTTCTTTGCTGCTTTTACACTATCATCAAAAGCCACCGATTTATCAAAGTCATACTCAAAATGATAACGCCCTAATGCCCAACGGATTTTCTTAGAATCGCTTGACCAAGATGGAAACTCACCACCCAACTCTGTGAGTTTTTTGGCTGGAAACTGCGCCGAAGAAGCATCTGCTACTGAAATAGAAACCGTTTTGCCCGTTTGTGGAATCGTCATTGAGTAAATATCATTGTTAATCTGCGCCAAAGCTTTTTCACCATCAGGGGACATTAATACTCTGGATGCGTTTGATGCACGGTTTACTTCCATCGCCGAAGCGGTACGTTCTGAAAGCATACAGTTATGCGCAAAATCTTCTCCCTCGATGCTCATTCCGTAAGTAGTAATACCCGAAACTTTGGCATGAACTTTTTCGTCTGTACCATCCCATTTGATAGACACTACACTTCCATCGCCTCCGCTTAGATAGATTCTATCTGTTTGTTTTTTGACAAAATGAGGAAATTCTCTTCCTTTAGCTTGGTCGATTACGGTAATATCACCTCCTTTGGTATCAATCCAACATAATTCATCTTCCGAACCATTTGCTACTGGACCTACAGATTCTTTGTAAGCACGCATTTTACTACGGATAAATACGATTTTATCATCCTTTGGAGCGTATGCTGGTTGACTGTAAAGGGCTGGCACAGAGGTGATTTTTTGTAGATTGCTTCCGTCTGCTTGAACTTCGTACAAACTTCCTCCTTGAGCTGTCCATGTCACAAAAGTGAGTTGGCTTCCATCATTTGACCAAGTTGGTTGAGCTTCTGTAAACTCCAAATTAGTTAAACGCTTTGGCGTACCTTTGGGATAGTCTGCTACGTACAGTCTGTTTAGTACTGTAAAAGCGATTTTCTTACCATCTGGCGAACTCACTACGTCTCTAATTTGGGTTGCCAATGTACGAGTCGTATCGCTAATAGGATATTTAAACTCTAGTCTTGGTCCCATTTCGATATCCATATCTACTGTAAATGGAATCGGCGTCGGAGTACCTCCATTCAAGGCTATTTTGTAGATTTTTCCACCATACGAAGCAATAACAGATTGATTATCTGGCGTAAAAGTCATCGAAGGCAAAACGCCCATCGTTGCGATTGACTCTTGGTCATCGCGTTGTACAGGATACGCTAACCATTTTTCATCACCCGAAAGGAGGTTACGAAGTACCAAACCTGTTTTATCCTCAAAACGAGAACCATACACTAGCCATTTGCCATCACCCGAAATCGTTGGGGTAAATGCCGAACCATAGCGAGAGGTAATGGTAGTGCGTTTGCCATTGTCACGGTCATACATCCCAATTTGGTATTGTGGAAACATGGCATTGTAATTCCAAGCACCATTGCGTTGCGAGAAATAGATATATCTTCCATCAGGACTCACAGCAGGGTCGATGGTTTTTAGGGTAGCAGGTTGATCGATCAACTGCACACCGCCTCCCCCATCTTTATGTACCATCCATAGTTGGACATTCATACGACCTTTGGCAAATACAATATAGTTTCCGTCTGGCGTCCAATCTGCTGCTTCGTAGTTTTGGTCACGGTCTTTGGTTACTTGAACGGTATCTTTTTTCTCAAAATCAATCATCCAAACATTGTCCGAACCACTTCTATCAGAGATAAACAAAAGTTTTTTCCCGTCGGGACTATAGCGTGGATGTGTATCAAAAGCCAAACCTTTGGTAATATTCTGAGCCTTGCCACCAGCGGCAGGAATCGAATACAAGTCGCCCATGTGGTCAAATACCAGATTTTTTCCATCTGGACTTATATCCAATGACATCCAAGTACCTTCGTCGGTTTGGTATTTGAATTTTCGAGAAGCTTTTAATGGTAAATCTTTATAACGAACATACTTGGTCGTGTCTTTTTTGACACTGTCGCCCGTATCCTTGGTTAGAGAAAGACGCTGTTGCCTTTCGGTCATGCCGACCGCCGCAAAGGCACTCAATCCAAGAGCAAGGGCTAGGTTTTTCAGTTTAGTTTGATTGATAAAGGTAGGATTCATGATGAAATCACAAGTTAAAGTGAATGGAGATGAGATTTAGACTAATTTATCTGTACCTAGGACCTCAAATCAATTGCAGATTGGGGATTTCTGATTGCGGAAATAAGGAAGTATACTTTTATTTTCAACAAATTAGAATTCAATAAAGCAGATCATAATTCCGAAATCCAGCATCCAATATCCACAATGATAGATTTTAATAACCCTGTGTACATTAACAATAAGTCTAAAATACAAGGTGTTCGAGAACTTTCAAAGTGATTCCAAATTCCAATCATCTTACAAGCCAACTAAAATCAGTATTTTATCATTGTTAAAATTGGGAGAAGGCTGTAATATTGCGCTCATGAAACAACAAGCTATTATTTTAGGTTGAATAAATAGCTTTATGTTTTTCGAAAACAGTAAACCCAACAAATCATGAACAAAGTTGACCTTGCTGCCTTGCGAGAGAATTATACCAAGGGGAGTTTGGATGTGTCAGATGTATTACCCTCTCCTATTCAAGAGTTTCATAAATGGTTTAATCAAGCCGTTGATAGCCAGATTCTTGAACCTAACGCTATGCATCTTTGTACGGTTTCGCCCGACGGCAAACCTTCTGCAAGAATTGTGCTTCTAAAAACCTTAGATGCTACTGGTTTTACTTTTTATACTAATTATCAAAGTCGTAAAGGACACCAAATGGATGCGAATCCTAACGCTTGTTTGACATTTTTCTGGGGTGAATTAGAGCGTCAGGTACGTATTGAAGGAACGATAGAGAAGGTTGATGCTAAGGATTCTGACAATTATTTTGCCGTGCGACCAAGAGGTAGCCAGATTGGTGCGTGGGTATCTAACCAAAGTGAAGTGGTGGAAAATCGTGAGGTATTGATTGAGAAGGAAAAAGCCTTTATTGAGAAATTTGAAGGTCAAGAAGTACCACGTCCAGCACATTGGGGTGGATATAGATTAGTACCAAATTATATCGAATTTTGGCAAGGTCGCCCTTCTCGTCTACACGACCGTATTGCTTACACGCTCGAAGAATCAGGTAGCTGGAAAATCGAAAGACTTTCTCCGTAGGGATTTGGTATTGAGTGAATGAGTGATTGAGTGAATGAGTGATTTTAATATGTAAAAACTTACTTAAGCATTAATGCAAAATATATTAATAATATTGGAAGAAATACTTTGATTCTTTTTTCTTACGGCATAAAGTCTAATGTGGGTAAAATTGATTTAATTTTACCCACTAAATTAATAACTTCATAAG
The DNA here is from genome assembly GCF_030056595.1 of Flectobacillus roseus. Classification (NCBI taxonomy): domain Bacteria; kingdom Pseudomonadati; phylum Bacteroidota; class Cytophagia; order Cytophagales; family Flectobacillaceae; genus Flectobacillus; species Flectobacillus roseus. The sequence continues at coordinate 228,585 of NZ_JASHIF010000004.1, read as the reverse complement.
TCATTGAAAATAAAAGGCATATATTTATTTTCTGAAATCCTACTGTTTGAGCCGTAGGCGAGTTTAGGATTTCTTGACTTTCTTTTGCGGCCGCCGCGCGGTTACTTTTCTTGTGTCAAGACAAGAAAAGTAAGCAGTGGCGAATAGAAATTTTGTTTTTTCAAACAAATGCCAAATAAAATCCTCAAACATACTCTAAATCACCCATTCATTCAATCACTAAATAACCTCTCTTCATCCTTTTTTTTCTTCTCTAGCCCCTTGGCAAGGTATTTGTATTTCTCTTGAATAGTCATTAAATTGCTCTTATACCATACCAACCGACTAGAGACATGAGCTTTTTTAAAAATCCTGCTTGGCTTACGCAATACGTCTATCCTTACGCTACCGTAGATGATATTCCTGAAGAGGTATATGCTAAGATCAATCAAAAACTCCACAAACTTGTTGATTTTGAAAAACCAGAGGTAAGCATTGTCATCGCAGCTTGGAATGAAGAAGTAAATATGCTACCCACCATAGGCTCATTGGCAGACTCTACTACAAAGATTCCTTTCGAGATATTAGTGGTCAATAATAACTCTACTGATCGCACTCAGGAGGTATTGGATAAGCTCTATATTCGTAGTTGTACTCAAACGATTCAGGGTTGTGGACCTGCACGTCAAATGGGTTTGGAACAAGCCAAAGGGAAATATATCCTATCTGCGGATGCAGACTGTATGTATCAACCTGAATGGATAGATCAAATGATTAATGCGCTTCGTCCAGACGATGTGGCTGTGGTTTATGGCCGATATTCATTTATTGCCAATGAACAAACGCCACGTTGGAAGCTCGCTATTTATGAAATGATGAAAGATGTCATGGCTGAAATTCGCCAGTTTAAACGCCCCTATCTCAATACCTTGGGAATGACAATGGGATACAAAACAGCACAGGCACTTAAGGTAGGATATGTCATGCGTCATGTACGAGGCGAAGATGGTCGTTTGACCTTTGATTTAATGCAGTTTGGCAAAGTGGTTCAAGTAAAAAGTAGCAATATCAGAGTGTGGACAGGCACACGTACGCTAGACAAAGACGGAAGCTTTTTTAATATGTTGGGTAGTAGAATAGTGAAAGAAGTTAAACGAATCTTTAGCTATTTGAGTCCCCTCAAACCACACGATACCAAAACCTCCTAATGAATTTGTGAGGCTGATAAATGGCGGAAAATTGATTAAAATTTGTCAGCTCGATACAACTTTTGTACTTTTATCGGATAAAAACCCTTCAAGGTTTTGTACAAAATATTAGAAACAAACTTAGGGTAAGTACTTGACTATTTTATAAACACTCAATTTCAGCGTCAGGTAATTACAACATTGTATCAATCACAAAAACAATATTTGGAATGATTATCGAACCAAGAATGCGCGGATTTATCTGCCTAACAGCACACCCAGTAGGTTGTGAACAAAATGTAATTAACCAAATCAACTACGTAAAATCAAAAGGTAAAATCGACGGTCCTAAACGTGTATTAGTAATCGGAGCTTCGACAGGTTTTGGTTTGGCATCACGAATTACCAGTGCTTTTGGATCAGATGCGTCAACAATTGGTATTTTCTTCGAAAAACCATCATCACCAGGCAAATTAGCTACACCAGGCTGGTACAATACTGCTGCATTTGAAAAACAAGCACAAGAAGCTGGTTTGTATGCAAAAAGTATCAATGGCGATGCTTTTTCTAACGAAGTAAAAGAAAAAACGCTTGCCCTTATTAAAGAAGATTTAGGTCAAATCGACTTAGTTGTATATAGCTTGGCTTCGCCAGTACGTACCGACCCTACTACAGGTATTACTCACCGTTCGGTATTGAAACCAATCGGTGCTCCTTTCAAAAACAAAACGGTTGATTTCCACTCTGGAAAAGTAACTGAAATCTCAATTGACCCTTGTACTGAAGAGGATATCCAAAATACGATTAAAGTAATGGGTGGCGAAGACTGGGAAATGTGGATTGACAGCTTGAAGACGGCTAATTTGTTAGCGCCAAATGCTTTAACAATCGCTTATTCATATATCGGACCAGAATTGACAGAGCCAGTATATCGTAAAGGAACTATTGGTCGTGCAAAAGACCATTTAGAATCTACGGCCTTCACTATTGCAGATAAATTGAGCGATATTGGTGGTAATGCGTACGTTTCAGTAAACAAAGCTTTGGTAACTCAAGCAAGTTCGGCGATTCCTGTTATTCCTTTGTATATTTCGTTATTGTACAAAGTAATGAAAGCAGAAGGCATTCACGAAGGTTGTATCGAGCAAATTCAACGTTTGTATAGCGAGCGTCTTTACACTGGTGGAAACGTACCTGTTGATGAAAAAGGTCGTATCCGTATCGACGATTGGGAAATGCGTGCAGATGTACAAGCTAAAGTGGCAGCACTTTGGGAAGAAGCAACTACTGAAAACTTACCAAGCATTGGGGATTTGGAAGGATATAGTAATGACTTCTACAATTTGTTTGGCTTCAAAGTAGGTGGTGTAGATTACACTGCGGATACTAATGAAGTAGTAGAAATCCCAGGCTTACAGGTATAAAATTAGTGAATTGTGAATTAGTGAATTGTGAATTGGAAGATTATTATTCACTAATTCACAACTCACTAATTAGGGTAATATTAAGATTTTTTAAACAATTTCGGATTTAAGATTTCTGATTTCGTAAATATTGTAGAAAAGGATTCTAAAAAGGATATTTTACCTCTCAAATCCAAGATGCAATAACTGAAATTGTTGTTTTTGTAATCCTTCGTACACTACTAATTCACAATTCACTAATACACAACTCACTAATTAAATTAACGCTGAAAGGTCTTTTACTCCTATTCTTTTATAACTCGTAAAGCCTTCGCCAAAGGTAACGCCAATGGCATGTCCCATCTCACGATTACGTGCTTCTGTAAATTTCAAAAACTCTGGAGAAGACAAATATGATTCTGGTTCTTTCGAGCTAGGATCAAAAAATTGACTTCTGAATGCTCGAATTGAAGCTTCTTTTTTATCCCAATAAGCCGTAATATCTACTACAAAATCTGGTTGAATATAGCGATCTTGAATATAATGATATACATTTTTTGGGCGCCAAGCAGTCTGTGGAATTCCATCATCTTCAAAGGTTTCAATCATGCGTAAACCTGCTTTAAAACAAGCATCTGCCGCCAATTCCGCACCTTTGATATGATCAGGGTGACGATCGAAAATAGCATTTGCCAATACTGTTTCAGGCTTATAACGACGTATTACGCGGATTAACTTCATCAAGTGTTCTTCGTCATTGACAAAAAAACCATCTCTAAAGCCCAAATTCTCACGGGCATGAATTCCCATAATCGCTGATGCCGCATCTGATTCGGCTTGGCGGATTTCAGGCGTTCCACGAGTACCTAATTCTCCACGTGTAAAATCAACAATACCCACTTTTTTGCCTTGGGCAATATGAGAACATATCGTTCCTGCACAACTCAACTCTGCGTCATCTGGATGCGCAGCCATCACCAAAATATCTAATTTCATTTAATGGAATATCTATCTAACAATTTTGAATTACTTGAAAAATCTAATTGAGCAAATGTTTAACTTAAAGCTCAATTTCTTTTGAACAAATAAAATAAATCAAAAATTCGACCATTATCCACTTGCCATTAAAATTTTTCATTTTAATTGATTCTTAGTCTTCGCCCAATCTTCAATTTTGTTGATGAACTCATCCCATTTAGCTTCGTAAGCTGTTGTACTGAAATATTAGCAAAGTTGGCAATTGACGCCAAAGTATCTCCTTCTCGAATCGTTACCCATGTTGTGGTGCGATATTCTTCTTCATTTTCTACATTTTCATTAAACTCGTTGGGTAAAATTTCCCCATAAGTATCAAACACCCTTGCCGAAATCATGACATGCTGATCAACAGGCTTGGTATTTTTTCCTGAAAATGAAAACACATAGGTTGGGTTAAAAGCCTTTCCTTCGTAACGGGTTTCATAATGAAGGTGCGACCCAGTACTTCTTCCTGTATTCCCCCCTTTTCCGATAATATCTCCAGCTTTGACGTAAGTTCCTGACTCTAGTATTTTCTGAGAAAGGTGACCATAAACGGTTTCAATGCCATTATAATGTCTTATGACAAAATATTTACCATATCCTTTACTATCATATCCTGATACTCGTATAATCCCATCGAAAGTAGAATATACGGGGTCTCCTGTAGTCAAATCCAAATCAACACCAGCGTGTAAACGTCGTGACCGTGGACCAAAATTGGAGGTAATATCACCAGAGTTCAAAGGAGATGACCAATGATACCCCATCGCATCATTATACAATTCGATGTCAACTACCCCTTCAAAGTTTTTGACATTAATTCCATAAGGATCAATATTTTTGGAAGACCAAATCGAATAATACGTTGCCATCATAGCCACATCATCTGAGCCATTGATTTTGACAGTTTCGATTACCTCGACTGGACGAATATCTCCTTCATCCACCGATGTTGTGTCAAAGGCACTTACCGTAGAATTGATCGCACGAATGGGTTCATACCGATTTCGTCCGCCGTCGGTAACACTTTGTTGAGCAGAGGTTTCGTATTCGGGTTTGAGCTGTAAAGGAGGAAGGAATTCTTCTTGTTTGGTAGTTTTAACGGGTGCAGTTACAGTCTGTTTATTGATTTTTGTCTGTTTTTTGTAACGTCCATTCTCATTTTGAGCCAAAGATTTGACTTGACAAAAACCGAGCAATACCAAAGACAATACTATTACTTTTTTCATAAAAATTAACTCTAGGGTCTGATTTCCAATAAATTGCTCACAAATCAGCAAGCTTTTTCTGATAAACAATTCTTTGTTTTCAATTAGTGATATACAAGTAAAACCAGAATAAAAGAGTTTTAGTATTTGGTCTAAGGAAATCTTAATAAAAAAAGGTCGAGAGGTAGAAGTAAAGAAATACTAGATTCTCCGAAAACAAAAAGCGAGACTACCCGATGGGTAATCTCGCTTCTATACTATAAATTAATAATATCTTTTTGTCTAATGAATACGCAAACGGCGACCTGCACGCAAGTTTGAGCTTAGCTTCATTCCATTCATTTTTGCTAAACGTTCTACCGAAATACCAGCACGGTTAGCAATAGAGTAAAGCGTATCACCCGAGCGAGCTACAGTCCATGCAGTACGGCGAGTAACAACTTTGTTACCAGCATCGCCATATTCGTTACCCAAAGCCAAGCCATAAGTATCAAATACACGTGCCGAAACCAACAAGTGGTCAGACACTGGCTGAGTGCCTTCGCCTGCAAAGTTCATCACATATGTAGGATTGAAAGGGTTACCTTCGTAACGTGTTTCGAAGTGCAAGTGTGAACCTGTACTACGACCTGTATTACCTCCTTTTCCGATTTCGTCTCCTGCTTTTACAAACATTCCTGATTCATATCCTTTACGTGAAAGGTGACCATAGAGTGTTTCTAAACCGTTGTAATGTCTTACTACCAAGAAGTTTCCGTAACCACCACCATCGTAGCCAGATACCCTTACGATACCATCAAATGCCGAATACACAGGGTCTCCCGTTTCGAGGTCTACGTCTACACCTGCGTGTAAGCGTCCCCAACGAGGACCAAACTGAGAGGTCAATTTTGGTGCATTGGTAGGGGCACTCCAATAACGCCCTTGCTCTTTATTAAAAAGCTCAAGGTCAACTACATCATCAAAATCTTTGACATCGATTCCATAAGGGTCAATAGTGTTGGTATCCCAAATAGAAAAATAAGAAGCAACTGTTACAAAGTCGTCACTTCCTGAAGGTTTCATCTCCTCCTCTATCTCTATCACTAAAGGCTCTCTTTCGTCAATTGATGTAGTATCAAATGCACTTACAGTAGCGTTAACTTCTCTCACAGGTTCAAATTTTTGACTTCCCGCCGTGGTAGTAGCTTGTTTTTCTACTACTTCAAATTCATTTCTGAATTGAAGTTTGGGCATTTCATCAAGCAAATCGTCCTGCTTTTTTTCTTTTTCCTTGTAAAGTCCAGTATTGTCCTTGATTTTAATTTTAGGATTGTTTTTAAAACTACCCTTCTCTTGCGACCAAGCCACCATAGCTGTACATACAAAAAATGCAGTAAGAAAATTACTTCTTATATTCATTGTATTGTATTTATAGTTATCGAGGAATTTGAGTAGTAAACGTAATTATTGAACTGATTCGCATCTACTACCCAAAATTTCATAACTAGTGTAATTCATTTGCAGCCAACCAACGTTCAGCGTCCAAAGCGGCCATACAACCTGTACCTGCGGCTGTTACTGCCTGACGGTAAATGTTGTCTTGTGCGTCTCCACAAGCAAAAACGCCTTCGATATTAGTGTTTGTTGAGCCCTTAATTGTCTGGATATATCCTGCTTCGTCTAAATTCAAATAGTCTTTGAAGATATCTGTATTTGGTTTGTGACCGATGGCTACAAAGAACCCTGTAAGTGTCAAATCAGTCGTTTCACCTGTTTTCACATTTTTCAAACGAGCACCAGTTACACCTGAAGCATCACCCAAAATCTCATCAGTTTCTGAATTCCAGTGAACTTCAATTTTAGGATTGTTCAATACACGTTTTTGCATAATCAAAGAAGCACGTAGTTCTTCACGACGAACAATCATGTGTACTTTTGAACAGATATTGGCCAAATAAGTAGCCTCTTCAGCAGCCGTATCGCCACCACCTACAATTGCCACTACTTGGTTACGGTAGAAGAAACCATCACAAACCGCACAAGCCGATACCCCTAAACCGTTATATTTTTTTTCTGATTCTAAACCAAGCCATTTTGCTGAAGCACCTGTTGCGATAATAACCGCATCAGCAGTAAGTTCAGTGCTTTCGTCAATTACTACTTTTTTAGGAGAAACTGAGAAATCTACAGAAGTAGCCATACCAAAACGAATATCAGTTCCAAAACGACGAGCCTGATTTTCTAAATCTTGCATCATTTGTGGGCCTTGGATACCATCTGGATAGCCAGGGAAGTTTTCAACGTCATTAGTGATTGTTAGCTGACCGCCAGGTTGACTACCTTGGTACATTACTGGTGCTAAACCTGCGCGTGATGCGTAAATTGCCGCAGTATAACCTGCTGGCCCTGAGCCTATAATAAGGCATTTAATATGTTCTGCCATTGTAATATTTAAGATATTTACTGGATTGATTTTTATTAGAAACCTCTAAAAATCAGAAGATTTTGACTTATACATTAGGGAAATGGCATCCAGCAAGGCCTACCCCCAAATATATGTCTACAGAATAAACACATTTGAGAATACAAAAATTGCAGATTAATGCCAAAACGCCAAATTCTTTTGAATCAAAGCCATGAGAATAACTTTGGAGTTTCAGAGGTCTGTATCAGATTAGGAAAAAATAGTATCCGTTTTTCAAAAAATTCACCGATTCATCAATTAGGCGACCGAATATATTTAGAACCAATTCCCAACAACCAATCATTTATTAACTAAGTAATCGTGCAAAATAAGATTATAAGTTATGTGTTTAGGCACTAGGCAACAGGCACAAGGCAAAGAGGGTTAAATGGTTTTAACGACCACAGACATGCATTTTTCCCAAAGCCCACTGCCGAAAGCCCATAGCCGAAAGTCCAAAGTACAATCTTAAATTTTATTTTGCCCACTAACTTGAAGACTAGTTTTTTTGTATATCTGTAGTGTTCTATGCAAAAAAAGTGCAAAAATTAATCAAATTTGTAAATAGAGGGCACGAAGAGAGCGAAAAATAGCACAAAAGCAAACAACTGACTATTTTCAAAAAATATATCATCACTATCCAATTTTATGAAAAAACTACTGACCAATTTAACATTCTGGGTGCTTACTGCGATTGCAGCGGGTATTTTGTTAGGGCATTTTGCTCCAGACATCGCATTACATAAGCTTTTTGAAAATGCTATCAAATTCAAGCTTCTTGGCAATGAAGTAAGTATTGGAAATACCTTTAGCGAATTTTTGAGTGGGATCTTTATCAGTATTGTCAAGCAATTTATTAACCCAATCATATTCTTGACCATCACTCTAGGAATCGTTAGTATGGGTGATTTAAAAAAGGTAGGAAAATTAGGAGGAAAAGCACTTTTATACTTTGAAATAGTAACCACCATCGCTTTGCTAGTTGGGATTATCGTAGCCAATATAATTCGCCCAGGTGATGGTGTAGTGACCGACGCTATTAAAGGCGGAGACATCTCCAAATACACCAAAGGTGCTTCTGAATTTAGTTGGATGAAATTCTTTTGGGATAATAGTACTTTGCAGGTTTTGTTGTTAGCAATTATCCTTGGCTCAGTATTAAACTATGTTAGTGGAAAGGATAAAATTATTGAAGTATTTCAGAAGGTATCAAAATACATCTTTGCAGGTCTGCACACAGTTATGAAATTAGCACCAATTGGAGCCTTTGGAGGAATGGCATTTACCATTGCGAAATACGGATTGAAAACCCTTATTCCTTTGGCCAAACTCATGGTTACGGTGTATATCACGATGGGCGTTTTTGTATTTGTGGTACTGTTTTTTATTCTTCGTTATTACAAAGTAAATCTTTGGAAGTTTTTGAAATACATCAAAGAAGAGCTTCTTATCGTGTTAGGGACATCATCTTCTGAAGCTGGATTACCTTCATTAATGGAAAAACTCGAAAGAATGGGCTGTGGCAAATCGGTAGTCGGGTTGGTCGTACCTGCTGGATATTCTTTTAACTTGGATGGTACAACCATTTATCTTTCGATGGCAACGATTTTTTTGGCTCAGGTCTTCAATGTTCACCTGAGTTTGGAGCAAATATTTACTATTATTGGCATCTTGATGGTAACTTCCAAAGGCGCTGCGGGCGTTACCGGAAGTGGATTTATCGTATTGGCATCAACACTTACAGCAGTACATGTGATTCCAGTAGAGGGACTAGCTCTACTGCTGGGTGTTGATCGCTTTATGTCTGAGGCGCGTGCCATTACCAATTTTATAGGCAATGGAGTTGCTACGATTTTCTTGGCCAATAATGAAGGAGAATTTGACCACGAAAAAATGAAAAAAGCTTTCGACCAAGAAGGTATTTTGTCTTAGCAAAAAATAATGCGGAGATTAAAAGACTTTCAGCCCAAAAAGCCTTCGGGTATGAGTCTTTTAATCTCTATGATTTCGGTTGATAATTGTCAAATAATGCCTTGCTTTCAATCCTACTATCGGCTTTCTATCCTTGATAGTCCTCTGTTTTTCTTCCGCATTTTGTGTAGGTTTCAACACAAATATTACTGAAAAAATCAATAGTGAAAACTGAATAATGATTAACAATTGGTCCATAGGTAAGTATGTTTGTAGTGATTCTATACCTTTTTAGACATCCCCAAAATAGAAAACGTTGCTCCACTGCGACAACATGGCAATATGTGTAGCCATAGTTAAAGTTTTTGAGTGAAAAGATTAAAAAATAGCTTAGGATGTATTATTTTAGTTCAAACAAATGACTAATGTTACCTCTAATCTATGAGTTCTGATAAGGACTTTTCTTGAATTTATTCCTAGCTTAGTATATTCCATTCGCCCAAGTAGTATCAATACAAATCCTTAAATACGTTTTCATCAAAACTGTCAACGCTTGGCTTAAACACGAGAAAAAATACGACTACCATTTTGTATGTCTTAGCAGTGTTCTGATTGCGGATTTTATCACTATTTCTGCCTTTGTTCACTAGCAATTCAGTATTTCAAATGATCATAAAATCACACTTAAACTTGCAAGTATTTTCTACTTTTTGGTGCTGAATATTGAATTTTTTGTATATTCAAACAATTTCGGTGTTGTACGTAATTGAGCCTTGGCAAGGTTTTTGTCAATCAATGATTTATTGAACTATACTTTGTTTAAGATGCTAAAAAATTCATGGTTAATCCTCCTTATTTTGATTACAGGAGCTTGTAAGTTGGAAGACCAACTTGTTTATCCTGAATTAACGATAAGGCCCAATTGGATTGTAACCGACTATAATGCCACCATAACAGCTGAATTTGTCAGCTTAGGAAATGCGTCCATTAATGTCTATGGGATGTGCTGGAACAAGACTGGAGAGCCCACTACACGTGACTCCTTGATAAGTTATTCGGGGCAACCATTGATAGAAGTATTTTCGAGTAGCTTGAGTAATTTATCGCCTGCTACCACATATTATGTACGTGCATTTTCAAGAATTGGGCTAAAAACTTCTTACTCAAATCAAATAACACTCAAGACATTACCCATTCAATTACCCAATGTATCTACAGGCAGTGCCTCCGATGAAGGGATAGGGACCTTAAATGTTCAAGGGACACTCAACCTACAAGGCGCTTCTGTTGTTACTGAATATGGACATTGCTGGGGGCTTTCAACACCTACCATAAACAATCAGCGTACCATTCTTACGTCTACCCTATCTCAAGGAAATTTTACTAGTCAACTTCGTGGCTTGAGTAACAATACCAAGTATGTCATTCGAGCGTATGCAAAAAATGCCACAGGAGTATCCTACGGAAATGAAATAACTTATATAACGTCTTGTAAATCAGCACCAACAGTCGTATCTAATATCATTGATAATATTTCGGCACAAGGCGCGATAGCCAACGGGACTATTGCTAATATTGGTTGTTCGGAAGTAACAGAATATGGGCATTGTTGGAGTACTACTCCCAACCCTACTACTGCCAATCCTCGAACTATATTTAAACAAGGCTCTGCTGGAGCATTTAGCAGTGCGTTGTCGGGCTTAAGCTCAAAAACAGCTTATTATGTTCGAGCATATGCCATTAATTCCCAAGGAATTAGTTATGGCAACCAAGTATCAATTATTACGCTTTAATGGGAGTTACAACTAAACAAATTTTATATTTATCAGGGATAATTTTTAGCGGTATTATTCTTGGGATATTTGTTGCTAAAACCCAAATTATGGGAGCAGCAACCATTATTGCTTTACCCTTTGTAATTGGATATTTGATTGCCATTTTTCGTAATCCAGTTTTGGGGGTTTATACAGTATTAGTTTTTTCATTTTTTGTAAATGGCGTAGGAAGATACGCCAATGCAGGCCCTTTGGGGCTTTCTGTTGACGTTTTTTTGGTAATAGCCTTATTAGCAGAGTTTTTTAAAGGATTTGAAGGTGATCCTTGGCCAGACACGAAGCGTAACCCTATTCTGATTGCGATTTATGTCTGGGGAGCCTATTGTATGCTAGAGTTTTTCAACCCAGAAGCTAGAAGTAAGGAGGCGTGGTTTTATGCGATGCGTGCGGTGATTTTGTATCTAATTCTGATAGTTGTTTTAGGAATCGTACTTATGCGCACAGAAAAGCATTTGGACCGAGTATTAAAAATCTGGATGATAGCTTCTTGTATCGCAACGTTATGGGGCGCTCGACAGCTTTTTGTAGGTCTTGACCGCTTTGAACAAGCTTGGATGGACTCAGGCAATGCCACCACACATATGTTGTTTGGGAAGTTAAGAGTTTTTTCTTTTTACTCTGATGCGGGGCAATATGGTGCAGCCATGGGACATATAGGATTGATTTGTATTTTGTTAAGTCTTTCTCCCTTTGGCAATCGAAACTTCAAGCTTTTTTACCTCATAGGAGGATTATTCTGCTTGTGGGGAATGTCCATTTCAGGTACACGAGGGGCACTATTTGTGGTTATGGGGGGCTTTATGGCATATTTGGGAATGTCCAGAAACTACAAAATGCTAGTAATTGGAGGAATCGCAGCCGTAATGTTTTTTGGGATGCTCAAGTTTACCAAAATTGGGCAGAGTAATTACCAAATCAACCGAATGCGCACAGGGCTTGACCCAAATGACCCTTCGTTGCAGTTACGCTTGATTAATCAGGCAAAATTGAGAGGCTATCTGGCATCCAGACCCCTTGGCGGAGGTATTGGCTCAGCTGGTTTTTGGGGAACACGTTTTTCTCCTGGAACATTTTTGGCGGTAACTGCCTTGGATAGCTGGTATGTCAAAATTTGGGCTGAATGTGGTGTAGTTGGGCTTTATGTACATATTGGTATGTTACTCACCTTTATGATTTATTTCGGATTAAAGCTCTGGAAAATCCCCCCCTGTCTGTTACGAGACAAATTGGTGGCACTATACAGCGGTATGTTCGGTATTTTGGTAGCTTGTTATGGCAACCAAATCCTTGGGCAACTGCCTACCAATGTGGCAATATATTTGAGTATCTCGTTTTTGTATGTTTTTACTAAAGATGAATATTATGAGCAAGCAGTTGACACTACTAATCGTTGATGACGAACAAAGCACACGCATTGTATTGGAGCATTTTCTTAAGAAAGACTTCAATGTAGTGGTAAAGGGTGACGGAATGGAGGCACTTTCCTTACTTGAGGGAGGATTTGATGTGGACTTTATCATTGCCGATTTAAACATGCCTAACCTCAGTGGAAAAGAATTTTTGAAAATTCTTAGGGCAAGTAATCTTTTTGGGCAAATCCCTGTCATCATCCTTTCGGGTACCGACGAAAGTAAGGAACGTATTGACTGTCTGAATATTGGAGCCGACGATTTTATGCTCAAACCTTTCAATCCCATGGAAGTACAAGCCAAAATTAGAGCAATCATGCGACGCGTGCAGCCTATGTAAGAACATAGTCTTTCAGCATTATATTTCCAAAAACCACATTATGCCAACCCACCGACTTTATATTTGATATGGAAAATTATGAATATACCCCTCCACAAAAAAAAATCTTTCTTGTGGAAAATGATTCAAATGTTGTAGTAAATTTCCTTAAAAAATTCGGACAAGACATTCAAGTACAAGTACTTGGCTCATCCGACGAAGCCTTAGATTTGCTCAAAACTAGTTATGCTCCAGATGCCGTTATTATTAGCAAATATCTAGGAGGACTAAAGTTTTTAGAACAGGTTCGTGATAATGCTTGGACGAAGGCTTTACCAGTCATCATCACCTCAGCCGACCTAAATCAAGGTCTTATCAAGGAAGTACTCGCCAAAAAAGGAGATGATGTTTTTACCAGTACATTTGATAAAGGAGACCTTTTGGTGCGCTTAGATTATTTTGTACGCCGACGTCATTATGTGGCTATGCAACAAACTAAATCCAATGTACTTGACGTAAAAATTCCTTGGTGGAAACGTGCCTTTGACGTAATTTCTACAGGAACAGCTATTTTGTTGCTTTCGCCTTTATTGATAATTGTTGCTATTTTGATAAAATTAGACTCGAAAGGTCCTATTGTTTACAAGTCTAAGCGTGTGGGTGCAGGGTATCGGATTTTTGATCTATACAAATTCAGAACCATGCGAACCGATGCCGATCAGCTCATCAAAAACATGGGTGACTTGAATATGTATTCTAAAGAAAAGCCTTCCGAAAATAAGAGCGATGGCTTGTGTGAAGCTTGTCGCATCAAAGGCGTCAAATGTGAGCAGTCTATGTATTTGGATGGTAAAAGCATTTGCGAAAAGCAATATTTACAAGAAAAAAATAGCAAAGTGGCTTTTATGAAATTCCAAAATGACCCTCGCATTACTCGCTTGGGTAAGTTTTTGAGAAATACGAGTATCGACGAACTACCGCAGTTGTTCAACATCTTTACAGGTGACATTTCATTGGTGGGCAATAGACCTCTACCCTTGTACGAAGCCGAAAAGTTGACAACAGATGACTATATTTATCGCTTTGCAGGCCCAGGTGGTTTGACGGGGCTTTGGCAAGTAACCAAAAGAGGAAAAGGCAAAACGGATATGACTGAAGAAGAAAGAATTCAATTGGATATAGAATATGCCAAAAACTTTTCTTTCAAAATGGACTTAATGATTATCCTGAAGACCTTCCCTGCACTATTACAATCTGAGAATGTCTGACTTGGAATATATGATGATTAATGTAAAACTTACTTTGTTGAAAACTTGGTCAATTGCTCTGAGTGTGTGCTGTCTCCTATTTTTCAGCAACAGGGATATATTTGCTCAAGCTTCAACACCTAAATCGCCTGAAACAGATTTTCAATTGCCTCCACTTGATGAGATAATAGAGTTGGCTATTCAGTATTCGCCTGCTTTAAGGCAGCAAGAGCAAATCATCAACAAAGCCGACCAACAATTGATGGTTCAGAAAAAATCTTGGACAAGTGGTATTAGCTTAGGAACGAGTTATTCAGCAGGAAATCAATCGCTTTTGGTACAACAAGCCACAGGGAATTTGGAAGCTTTTTCCAATTATAACAACGGTTATCGACTGTCGCTTGGTGCAGCTTTTTCGATTAATACGATTATTACGCAGAAAAATATCACCAAAATTGCCAAGGCTGATAAACAAATTGCCATAGAATCAAAGCAACTGACCATTGACCAAATCAAGAACGATGTAATAGCCAAATACTATGCAGTAGCAGGTGCTCATGAAGCGCTCAAAATCGCAATTGAGATGAAAACATCATCATTGGTCAACAAAAAAATGGCAGAACGTGAATTCTCTGAAGGACAAATCAATGTGGCAGATATGGCTAGAATCCTTGAGTCGACATCGAGTGCAGCTGTAGGTTATGAAAATGCCAAACAAACTTTTATCATGAATGTAAGGCTATTAGAGGTATTGATAGGTAAAAGACTATTTTAAAAATTATGAGTTTGATTCGCTTTGTTCGGTTGTTAATTGAGTTCAAGTGGTTGGTAATTCTTCTACCAATTACACTTGCGGCTACGGTTTTTCGACTAACGAAAAATGAAGTACGAGAATATACAGCCAATTCTCTTTTGTACACGGGTTTGGCATCAGGTTATAATATCGAATCTAGTGGTGCTACCAAAATCGACAACGTAACTGTAAGCAACGCTTTCGATAACCTATTCAATACCATGAAGTCCAAAAGCTCCATGGAAGAGGTAGGATTGCGCCTACTTGCACAACATATTATGCTCACAAAGCCTGACTCGGCAGTGGCAAGCAAGTATACTTTTGGTAAACTCAGAGAGGTACTTTCTGAAAAAGAAATTCGTGCCCTTGCTGATTCTACGTACGAAAAAACCCTACAGAATGTTTATGACGACATCGTTAAGCCAGAGAGCAAAATAGCTAAAGTCTTAATGGGTGCCGAAAAAGGCATTTACTCTGGTCCAGGCATTTTATCGCGTTTTAGCGTCAATCGCCAAAACAATAGTGATATGGTTCAAATTTCGTACTCGGCCAGCGACCCTGCGGTTGTCAAGAAAACTCTGGAACTTATCACGCATGTAGTCATTGGTAAATACAAACAAATCAAAATTCATGAAACGGGCAATGTTGTGGCTTATTTTGAGGAGCAACTTCGAAACGTAAGTGCCAAACTCAAAAACTCCGAAGACAAGCTTACTAATTTTTCAAGCCAAAATCGCATCATCAACTACTACGAACAAACCAAAATGGTAACCGTAAAAGATGGTGATTTAGAGGAGCGTATTCAGGCATTAATTTCTGAAATAGAATCAAATAGAGCTGTTTTAAGAGACTTAGAAAACAAAATCGGATTCAAGGATGATCTTGTAGCAAAAAGCAAAAAGTTTGCTTCTCTACGAGATTCTATCAATTTCTATACGACAAGATTGACCTTGATGGAGTTTGAAAGTAAACCTCGCGAACAAGAAATTGCCCAAGTAAGAGAACGCCTCACTCAGCTCGAAAACAAGTTTAAAAGCAATGTCATCGAGTATTATGAACTAAGCAATACCAAAACAGGTATTCCTGCAAAAATGTACTTCTCCGAATGGATTAATGCCTCTATTTCTATTGATAAAAGCCAAGCTAGACTTTTGATATTAAAGGACATAAAACATGAATATGATTTAAAATACGACCGTTTTGCACCGCTAGGTTCAACTGTTAGTCGTTACGAAAGAGAAATTGGTGTTATTGAAAAAGAATATCTGAGCATCTTAGGAAGCTTGAATCTGAGTAAAATTAGAGAACAAAACCTTATGATGTCTATCAACTTACGAGTGATAGACCCTCCTATTTACCCAACCAAAGCCGAACCATCCAAACGTTCAACCTTGATTGTGGCGGCATTTATGGCAGGCTTAATCTTTGTGATTGCCTCGATTATAGGTCGTGAGTTTTTGGACAATTCCCTCAAACATCCCGTTAAGGCCGAAAAAGAAATTGGAGTACCATTTGTAGGAGCTTTGCCACTGGTTGATCCACAAAAACATAATATTCTTTTTAACGTCATTGAAACTTACACGCTCAATCAATGTATTTCGAGACTAAAAAGGCTCAATGGCGACAACATTAAAATACCCAAACTTGTGCTTCTTTGTAGTACTCGAAAAGGCGAAGGCAAAAGCTACTTCATCAGTAAACTATGTTCAAAACTGAATGAAAGTGGCGCCAAGTCGGTTTGGCTCAATCCTCATAATTATGCCGATGGAGATTTTGCATACGCCTACAGTCTGAGAGGTAATTTTGCAAGTACCACATCTCTAAACGATGTGGATATTACTGAGACATTTGACGATTGCGAGTATATCTTTTTCGAATTACCACCGCTTATCAGTCATCCAATTCCTGTAAGTTTAGTCAAACAAGCGGCCTTTACCTTGATTTTGGCCGACTCTACCCGTGTGTGGGATAGCGCCGATCAATATGTATTTCAAACCTATACCGAAAACACCCAAAACCCGATTGGTTTACTGCTCAATAAGGTAAAACATGATTTCTTGGAAGGTATTATTGGAGAAATTCCAAAAGTGCGCTCTTGGTTTAGAAGAAAATTCAAGGATTTACTCATCAAACGTCATCAAAGCAAACGTACTAATGTCAAATTGAAGTACGAAATGCTCAAGAAGGAAGAAGAAAGTGCTTGGTTTACAGAAAATGGACTGACTGATTTTGTAGAAACACGTGTCGAGATACCTGATGCTGTTAATAGACAATCTAGAATCAAAGCCGAGAAAGGCAAAGGCTTGGGCTATTATCGCGTATTACAAAAACGCCGTTATCGTTGGATAAAAATCGCTGCGGGTTTAGGTACTATGGGATTTGTGGGTATTTGCTCCTTGTATTTATTTTGGAAAACCACTCCAGAATCTCAATACGAAAAATTCACCGACTTTGTAGTAGGCAATCAGGTCGACTCATTGGCGAAGGTCCGAAGCAACAGACTGGTTCCTAACTTGGATTCGATTATTATTGACCCATCACATTTAGATTCCATTCCTGATTCGGTACGCCATGATTCGGTCAAAACGCTTATTCGTCAGAAAGAAATTCAACCATAAAATAGTATTTACAAAACCACTCAAAGTATATGGAGTTCGATGTTGTTTGCGTAGCTTTTCCCTCGTGGGAAGGCGATTACGTCAAAAGTACTATTCAATTGATGAGTGAGTTAGCGGCTCATAGAAGGGTGCTGTACGTCGATTATCAATACACAGTGAAGGATGTTGTTCAAGCTATTTTCAAAAATCCTTTTCACATTCCGGTTTCAAGGATTTTAGGGTTAAAAAAACGATTAAGAAATATCACATTGGAAAATGGGGCAACGATTTATGTACTTTCGACCCCACCAGTACTGCCTATTAATTTTATCAAAAAAGTACCCTTGTTTGAAAAGCTATTACGTTTCAATTCCTTTTGGCAAGCTAGAGCAATTCAAAAAGCTTTGAAAGAATTAAATAGCAACAATTACGTAGTAGTCAATGCTTTTAATCCAAGTTATGGAATAGGCTTATATGATAATTTCAAACCACATATACAGACCTATTATTGTTATGATGAAATTGGAGCAAGCTATTGGGCAAAAGACCATGGACCTCGTTTGGAAGCGCAATATATGAAGATGGTCGATCATGTGATTGTATCTTCGGAGGGATTGCAAAACTCCAAAAAGCCTTTTAACAATCATATAGATACCGTTAAAAATGGCGTTGATTTTGAGCTTTTTCACAAGGCATTTGTACCCCTTTCTCAGAAAAACGCTAAGAAAAAAATTGGTTACATTGGTACTGTAGATCAACGTATTGATTACAATATTTTAAAACGATTGGCTCTCGAATTTCCAGATACAGAAATCATCATAGTAGGACGCGTGCTTGATGATATGTCGGAGGTAAAAGAACAAACAGACCCACTTAGGGCAATACCCAACATTAGATTTGAAGGAGCTAAGCCTCCAACTGCTTTGATGGAATATCTCAAAGAATTTCATATTGGCATAATTCCATTTGTCAAAAATGAGCAAACCGCAGCGATTTATCCCATGAAAATCAATGAGTATCTTGCCGCAGGGTTGGGTGTCGTTGCAACGGATTTTGCCCCACTTTCAGAATTTGGAGAGGCCATTCACGTATCAACTAATACGGCTGATTTTATCCAAGCAGTGAAAGATTTGTTGGAAAAAGATTCTGATCATAAGCAATTGGCAAGAGTCGAAATTGCCAAACAAAACTCATGGCAACAACGAGGAGTTCAGCTAAACCATTTACTAGAAACACTTTACCAAAAATATACTAGCCAAGTGTGAGTATTGAATTGTGAATTGTGAATGTAAAATTTTAATTATCAACATCTTACATTTCCAATTAATCAAATCTTATTTTGCGCGATTACTTAAGTTAGTGGGCAAAATAAAATTTAAGATTGTGCTTTAAGCTTTCAGGTAACGGCTTTCGGCGGTGGGCTTTGAGAAAAATGCATGTCTGTGGTCGTTAAAAACATTTTAACACTCTGTGCCTTGTGCCTGTTGCCTTGTCCCTAAACATATAACTTAAATATTATTCTGCATGACTACTTAAGTAATCGTGTAAAATTAAGTTTAATAGATTAATGGGGTACAATATTAGTAATCATAAAATTGTACTCAAAACTCAGCACTCACAATTCAGCACTCATACTTAATACCGCCATATATGCATAGTTCTTTTTCCACATATCCCCTCGTGTCGGTCATTACGGTGAATTATAATCAACCGCAGGTCACTCGCGAATTTTTGGATTCCTTTCATCAAATCACCTATCCCAATTACGAAGTTTTTGTGGTGGATAATGGTAGTCCACAACACGATGTAAAACCCTTAGAGCCTGATTATCCATGGGTAAAGTTTATTTACAGCAAAGAAAACTTAGGTTTTGCTGGTGGCAACAACGTGGCTATCCAACAAGCTAAAGGCGAATATTTGCTATTACTCAACAACGATACGGAAGTGCCCAAGGGCTTTTTGGAGCCATTGGTAAAAGTCATGCAAAGTAACCCACAGATTGGTATGGCCAGTCCAAAAATCAAATATTTTTACGAAGATAATCTGATTCAATACGCTGGTGCACCTGAAATAAGTGTGCTTACAGGGCGGGGCGAGCCTTATGGCAAAAAGCAAAAAGACGAAGGTCAATATGATAAAAGTGGGCCAACCTCCTACATACATGGTGCGGCAGTCATTGTTTCAAAAAAAGTACTTGAAAAAACAGGTTCTATGCACGACGACTACTTTCTGTATTATGAAGAATTAGACTGGTGTAAACGCTGTAGAAACGACGGTTTCTTGGTTTGGTATGTTGCAGAGTCAACCGTCTTACATAAAGAATCTGTTTCGACAGGACGAAATAGCCCGCTCAAGATGTATTATCTGACTCGTAACAGACTTTGGTTTATGAAACGCAACTTTAAGATTTGGCAATGGCTCATTAGTTTTAGCTTTTTCACGTTTATTTCTATTCCGAAAAATCTTTTAGTTTTTTTAAAAAATAGACAGTTCGAATATTTCAAGCCATTCTTAAATGGTTATTTGCAAAGTTTCAAAGGCTAACAATACCATATTTTCCTAATCATTTTTGATAGATAATTTTCAAATTTATAAACCAATAAGCAGATGGGTATCATTCTGAACTTAGCTATTCTTTTCCTGATTCTTTTGGGCATTTTCACCCTATATCTACTGGTATTTGCTATTGCTGGTAAAGTAACTAGTGCCAATACTACCACTCGTACTCCAAAAACTCAGAGAAAATTTGCGGTATTTTTACCTTCGTATAAAGAAGATAAAGTGATTTTGGAATCAGCCAAAAGGGCTTTGATTCAGGATTATCCTAAAGCACTTTTTGATGTAATCGTCATTGCGGATTCTCTCAAGCCCGAAACAGTCGCTCAGTTGAGAGAATTACCTATCACAACTTATGAGGTAACTTTTGAAACTTCGACCAAAGCCAAAGCTTTAAATTATGCGATGTCTCAATTAACGGAGCAATATGATATAGCGCTTATTTTGGACGCAGACAATATCATGGCAACTGATTTTATTACCAAACTCAATGCTACTTTTGATTTAGGTTATCAGGTTGTACAGGGGCACCGTACTGCCAAAAACACCAACTCTCCAACGGCTATTTTGGACGCCATTAGTGAAGAAATCAATAATCATATCCTCCGCAAAGGACATCGAGCATTGGGTTTGTCCTCGGCCTTGATTGGCTCAGGCATGGCTTTTGATTATGCACTTTTTGTGGATGTAATGTCCGAAATTAATGCGATTGGTGGTTTTGATAAAGAACTCGAAATGCGTTTGCTCAAGCGAGGAATCGTATTCGACTATATCGAAGATGCTTTTGTATATGACGAAAAAGTACAAAATGCAGAGGTTTTTGAAAAACAACGTACTCGTTGGATTGCAGCACAGTTCAAATACTTAAAACAAAACTTTGCTTCGGGCGTGGTTCACTTGTTTAAAGGCAATATTGACTATGCCAATAAAGTGTTTCAGGCACTATTACCTCCTCGAATTATCTTATTGGGTATGCTTATGTTTTTTGCCTTTGTGTCTATTTTTTCTGGAGATTTCAACTTCAAAGTATTAGCATGGGGACAGCTTGTGACGCTCTTATTTACTTTTTACATCTCAACACCTGATTTTCTTAAACGTCTGATTACATGGAAAGAAATCATGTTGTTGCCTTCTTTATTTTTCCGTTTTATTCGTGCGATTTTAAAAATGGGTGAAGCCAAGAAGAAATTCCTTCATACACCACATGACTCATAGGATATTGGTAAACGGTTTTTGAAGAAATATTTCCCAATAACCATTTTTCGAGTACACCCTTTTTTATTTCTAAGCAAGAATTTAATGATCCAATCATGGAAAAAAATACGAATATAGCCATTATTGTAGCCTGCGATGACCACTACTTGGTATTGTTGGCAGCACTTTTAAAATCTATCGAAATCAATCATAAAGGTTCTGATTTGATTGAAGTATTTATTGTAGAAGACAAAGTATCTAAGGCTAGCCGTAAAAAGCTCACACAGTCGTTAGATGTCAGTAAAATGCTATTACATTGGATACCACTCGACGATGCGATTCCAGACAATTTGCATATTCCTTTTGATCGCAGTTCATATCCTAAAAATATCCATACACGTATTTTTATCCCATATTTTATTCCAGAAAAATATGACAAAATCATCTACCTCGATGTAGATATGATTGTCGAAAAAGACATTGCAGAACTCTGGAATATCGACTTAGGGAATAACCTATTAGGAGCGGTTATCGACCCTCGATTGCTAGTCTTCAGTAATTCGTGGGGAGGAATTCTCAATTATAAAGAGTTAGGATTTTCGCCAGATACCAAGTATTTCAACACAGGTATTCTGGTAATAGACATTGAGAAATGGAGAACAGAAAATTGTCCAGAAAAGGTAGTGCAGTGTATCAAAGACAATGAAAAATATGCCAATTATCCAGACCAATATGGACTAAATATTGTGATGGCAAACCGCTGGCTAGAGTTAAGTCCGCTATGGAATGCCTTTGCCTCAGACGAATATCCAGAGCCACCATACTTAATTCACTTTATTGGTCGCAAACCTATGTATCAAACCTACGATAGCCTGCCCAAATACAAGGAACGTTTTGATTTTTACCTGAATCAAACTGCTTGGAAAGGCTACAAGCCCGTTGGAGAAACCAAACGTTATTTGAAGAAGATTATGAATATCATTGAGAAAATTCCAGACTTTTTTAAAAAGTAGAGGTTAGGGGTTATTCTAACCCCTAACCTGCACTCCATCTACTCAATTTAACCTACGTTTTCAACTTTTTTCGAAAAAACTAAACCCTGATGCCTCACCCCTATCCCCTAAAAACACTCTGTGCCTTTGCTCCTTTGTGCCTGTTCACTTAAAAAGAAAAAACTCTCTCCCCTGATGCCTCACCCCTATCCCCTAAAAAAAACTACTCCGCTCTTTTCACTTTTTCCCAAATACCTGAAGTGAGACCATTGCGATAACGCGCGTAGCCTTTAATAGCACACCAGTTCATAAACGAGAAATAGAATGGCACGAACAATAGTTTGATACGAATTTGTTTATTTTCTAAGGTATATCCCACAAAAGCCATTACATAAAATGCTGTTTGTGCAAGAAATAGAAGCAAGTAAAAAGACTGAGGCAAAAATCCTTGTTCTGCCTGCAAAACTAGTAGCAAATTGAGGAAGTAAATAATCGGTAAGCAGAATGGCGCTACAGCCCAGCGCATCGCACGGTGCGATACATACTGGAAAGATAACAAGCCATATTTAAAAATATTCAATAAAAATCCTAAACGGGCAATGGCTTGAAAACCACCTGCAGCAATACGGATTTTACGCTTCATTTCATCTTGAATAGAAAACGATGGACGCTCAATAGCATAGGCTTCTGGCTCATAAATAACACGATATCCATCAGCAGCAATACGGAGTGAAATTACAAAATCGTCGAGGAGAGTATCTTTTTCAACGGGGTTAAAGAGATTAGTTCGAACGGCAAAAAGTTCGCCTGCTGCCCCTACGACGCTATATAATTGGGTATCAAGTTTTTTCAAAAACGACTCATATTTCCAGTACAAGCCCTCGCCTGCCCCTGCAGCAGCTTCGGCATCATTGGTTTGGATACGCTTTTCGCCAGCTACAGCTCCCACTTTTTCATCTTTAAAATGGCGAACTATCGCTTTAATGGCTTGATTGTTTAAGGTTGTATTAGCATCTGTAAATATCACAATCGGAGATTTGATTGTTGGTACGGCCATATTCATTGCCTCAATTTTGCCACGTCGTGCCGTTCCACCAATCATCCGCACGTGTGGATACTGAGCGCATATCGACTCGATATACTCGCTAGTGCCATCGGTTGAGCCTTCTGTGACAAAAAGAAATTCGATTTTTTTGGTTGGATAATCTAAATCTAGGGAGTTGAAAAGCTTACTTTCGATACAGCTCATCTCATTATACGCAGGAACCACTAAAGTTACTTCAGGAAGATATTCGGGGTCAAACTCAGCTTTGAAGGTTTTTCCTAAGGAAGTTCGAATTTTTACCAAAACCCAAGCTACAATTCCATAGCCTACGTAAGTATAAAAAACCAAAAACAGCGCAAGCACGAGGAGAATTTCAATAAATTGTTTCATACCCTAGAATATTTGATAGAATTAGCAGAAAGGATTTAGTAAACTTTATTGGTATCGAATCCAACAAACACCATTCCACTTAAGCAATAATCAGAAAATATCTACCCAATTACCATCAAGTTCACCTCGATACTTCACAACAAACTATTTTATGATTCCTCAGATAGATAAACCTCTATTTGTGGAATGATGAGTGCTAGCTCCTCATCAATCAGCTTGTGTAAATCTTGTACAACAGATTTTGCTGCTCCATGCTTCAGGGCGTGTTCCAAGGCTTGAACAGGCTCATGAAAATCTTGAAGACCAATCATCGTAAAAGAGGGCTTGATACGATGTACGACCTGACCAGCCGTAACATAATCGTTGTTAGCCAATGATGTAGCTACACTTTCCCATGAAGGCACAGAATCTGACAAAAATACTCCCATCATCATGGTTATTATGTCACGTTCGCCTCCATACACCTCATCTAAGTAAGTATGGTCTATATTTCGTCTGAATGAATACATCTTTATAAATTGTCTTGATTAGGTAGTTTTCGTTAGAACGGATAAAGGGAGTCTGTTTTCAAAGATACTAAAAAATCAGTTTTCATTATCTTTTTGTTTTAAAAACATCCTAGGATATAACTAAAATTAATACAGTTAAGTGAGGAAAAATATATTTAAACACAACTAATTGTTTTTCAGTATTTCTGAAAATAGAAAAAGGGAATTTCGAAAAAACTTCGAAACTCCCTTTTAAAATAGCTAATAGCTCAAAAATAGAGACCTATTTTGATTGTGCTTCTACTACAGCAATTGCTACCATGTTCACAATTTCACGAACCGATGAACCTAATTGCAATACGTGTACAGGTTTGCGCAAACCAAGTAAAATTGGTCCGATATATTCAATATCACCTGTTTCTTTCAACAAGTTATACGAAATATTTGCTGCCGAAAGATTCGGGAAAATTAATACGTTTGCTCCTTCGTCTGCTAGTTTCGAGAATGGATAATTTTCACGAACTAAATCAGTATCAAACGCCATGTGTGCTTGCATCTCCCCTTCTACAATCATATCTGGGTGCTTTCTTTGTAAAATTGCCGTAGCTTCACGCATTTTAACAGCATCTTCACCATCGGCAGTACCAAAGTTTGAATATGTCAACATGGCAATTCTTGGACGGATATTAAACTGCTCAACGGCTTTGGCAGTCAACTCGGTAATTTCCACAATTTCCTCCACACTTGGGTTAAAGTTTACCGTCGTATCAGAGAAGAACAATGGCCCTTTTTTCGTCAACAAGATATACATACCCGATACTTTCTTCACACCTTCATCGCGACCAATTACTTGTAAGGCTGGACGGATAGCATTAGGATAGTTACGCGTCAAACCAGAAATTACGCAATCTGCATCGCCCGTTTCTACCATCATTGCTGCAAAGTAGTTACGCACCTGCATTTGTTTATGCGCTTCATACTGATTGTAACCACGACGTTTACGTTTTTCGAAGAAAATATCGCCATAACGTTTTAACTGGTCTGCATTCTGAGCATCACGAGTATCAATGATTTTCACATCACCTAATTCCAAATTATGTTCCTCAATGATACGTTGGATTTTTTGTACATTACCTAATAAGATAGGAATACAAATACCTTCGTCTTTGGCTTGCTGAACAGCTTTTAATACCTTCAAATTTTCAGCATCAGCAAAAACCACACGTTTTGGTGTTCTTTTAGCACGGTTGATGATATAGCGCATCAACTGGTTGTCTAATCCTAAACGTTTTGCTAACTCCTGCTCATAAGCTTCCCAGTTGGTAATAGGATTTTGAGCAATACCCGATTCCATAGCAGCTTTGGCAACCGCAATAGAAACCGTGGTAATCAAACGAGGGTCAACTGGCTTTGGAATAATATAGTTACGCCCAAAAGACAGGTTTTTCTCATTATATGCCAAGTTTACAATATCTGGAACAGGTTTTTTGGCCAATTCTGCAAGGGCTTTTGCAGCGGCCATCTTCATATTCTCGTCAATTTCAGTAGCACGAACATCGAGTGCTCCTCTGAATATGTACGGAAAACCTAATACGTTATTTACTTGGTTAGGATAATCTGAACGACCTGTTGCCATGATAATATCTGGACGAGCAGCCACTGCATCTTCATACGAAATCTCTGGTGTTGGATTGGCCATCGCAAATACGATAGCGTCGCTAGCCATCGAACGAATCATGTCTTGTGAAACAATATTGCCCACCGACAAGCCCAAGAACACATCAGCGCCTTTCATGGCATCGGCTAAAGTTTCGATACCTTCAGTGCTAGTAGCAAATGGTGCAACATATTTATTGAGGTCAGTACGGCGTTTGTGAACCAAACCATCCTTATCAAACATCAAAATATTCTCGATTTTGGCACCTAATAACAAATACAACTTCGCACAAGACAAAGCTGCTGCACCTGCACCAGAAATCACGAAACGACATTCATCAATTTTCTTATTTACTAATTCCAAGGCATTGATAAGCGCAGCACCCGAAATAATCGCTGTTCCGTGCTGGTCATCATGCATAATAGGAATTTTGAGGTCTTTTCTTAATCTCTCTTCAATCTCAAAACACTCTGGAGATTTAATATCTTCCAAGTTTACCCCTCCAAATGTTGGTTCTAATACTTTAACTGTACGAATCAACTCTTCTGGGTCTTGAGTGTTTAGCTCAATATCAAACACATCAATATCGGCAAAGATTTTAAACAATAAGCCTTTACCTTCCATCACAGGCTTACTTGCTTCAGGGCCAATATTCCCAAGTCCTAGCACAGCAGTACCATTCGAAATTACCGCTACTAAGTTTCCTTTGGCGGTATACTTGTAAACATTTTCTACGTTATTGGCAATTTCGATACAGGGTTCTGCAACACCTGGTGAATAGGCCAGTGAAAGGTCACGCTGTGTTTCTGTTTCTTTGGTCGGAACAACTGCAATTTTTCCTGGCCTGCCTTTGGAGTGGTAATCCAAGGCATCTTGCTTGCGAATAGATTTTTGTTTCATGTTGATTGGGCGACAATCCTGTGAGGATCACCTTAAGTTAAAAAAGTGCTCGATCTTGTAAAGTATCGAACGTTAGGCCTTACGTTTGGAGCACCTCACGTTTTAGGCCAGTTTATTAGTTTTAGATGAATAAAAGAGTGGCGAAATTAGCGCATAGATTTTGAAAAGTCTATAAAAATATACTAAGTGACCAAATCATAGCAGACTGAAAAAGCACATATTTTGAAAGAGTTTTTACTTTTTTCAGAATAAATACATTTAGTTAAAAGCTAAAACAAAAGAAAATCCTTAAACTTTAGCAAAAAACGATAGCAACTCAACTAAAGAATTAAGAAAAGTTTTTTAGAAAAAATATAATCTTAAAGGATTTTAACACTAAATACCCTGCAATTTGATATATATGTACCTTAAGACTACAAAATAGAAAATATGTAGGACAATCTGTGAGGATGATAAAGTATTTTATTTTAGATGTATCCATTTTAGTTAATGACTCGGCTAATTACAAAATCCGCATGATAAAATCGGAAGTTATCCGTAAATTTGCGATTCTGGATTGACGACTGTAAAGCACAATTTTTTAAAATATAATTCTTGCTAAATAATTGATTGCGATAGACTATATTTCTTTCCCACTAATAACCTGTAAACAGACTGACACTAATATTATTTTAGTAGAAAGACTTTATTAAAATGAACGTACCCACCATTTCGATAGCACTTTGTACTTATAATGGTAGCAAGTATATCAAAACCCAAATAGAAAGTTTAATTAATCAAACATTAAAACCCAGTGAAATTGTAATTTGTGATGATAATTCGTCGGATAATACGCTTGAAATTATTCGCTCGATAAATGCTCCTTTTCCAATTCGTATTTACGAAAACAAGCCTGCCTTGCGCACTGTCAAAAACTTTGAGAGAGCCGTTTCATTGTGTACTGGTGATTTGATTATGCTATGTGACCAAGACGACTTTTGGGTTCCGACTAAACTGGAGGTGATGGGTAAATACATGCTGGAACATCCTAAAACAAATGTTTTGTTTTCAAACGCTTTATTAGTTGATGAAAATTTAAACAGCTTGGGTAAAAAAATGTGGGAAACCGTCAATTTGGAGGAACATACATTACAGCGTTGGAGAAATGGTCATTCAACAGAAATTTTAATGGCTGGTAACAGAGTGACTGGCTGCACTATGTGTTTTCGTAGAAGCTTTGTTAGTGAGATTGTTCCATTCCCTACTCAAATTGACAAGGATTTTATTCATGACGGTTGGATTGCCATGCTGGCATCAATTACCAATTCAATAGACTTTATCAACGAAGATTTAATTTGGTATCGTCAGCACTCTGCTCAACAAGTGGGAGCTAAAAATGATGAATTTACACACAGAGAAAAGGTTACTTTAAAAAATCGCTTTACGCGTCCTAAAACTGAAAAAGTTGAACCCTTCTTGGAAAAAGCGGTTTTTTATAAGAAGATCATAGATTATATTCTTGAGAATACTACTCATAAAATTGATGAACTAGTGCCCCTTACAAGAGCATTTGAACATTATAACTTAAGAGCAAAATTACCTTTCAGACCACGTTACACGCGTTTTATACCTGCAATACTCAATTATTGTAAAGGGAATTATCACAAATATGGCCACGTAGGCTCTAGTCAAATAGGCATCCTACAAGCGTTGATTGGGGATATTGTTGAGTAATTTTGAGTGTTTATTTTACATTTAATAGCAAACTAATTAATAAACTACTGAGCATAAAAGATATGATAATTATTGATGAAAATATAAAGCAAACTACCCTTCCCGTAATGGAAGCGTTCTATACGCTTCAAGGAGAAGGATATTATCAGGGAAAAGCAGCCTACTTTATTCGATTGGGTGGCTGTGACGTCGGTTGTCACTGGTGTGATGTAAAAGAGTCTTGGGATGTAAATGCGCATCCACAACTAACACTCGATGAAATTGTAGCTGAAGCAGCCAAGCATCCAGGCAAATTGGCAGTAATCACAGGGGGCGAACCGTTGATGCACCATCTGGACGAACTAACTAATGCCCTTCATAATGCAGGTATTCAAACCAATATCGAAACATCTGGGGTGTGCGAGGCTGTGACAGGTTACTGGGATTGGATTTGCTTTTCACCTAAAAAATTCAAAGCTCCTAATCCAGATATTTTCGAAAAAGCCCACGAACTAAAAGTTGTCATTTATCATCCTAGTGATTTTGAATGGGCCGAAGGATATGCGGCAAAAATGTCACCCGAGTGTCTGTTATATCTCCAACCTGAATGGAGCAAATCGGAAACAATTCTTCCCTTGATTATAGAATACATAAAAGACAATCCAAAGTGGAGAATTTCGTTACAAGTTCATAAATTTATGAACATTCCGTAAGGTCAAAGAGAAGAGCCTGTTGGATGAATCATCTGACAGGCTCTTTTACTGTAACATTGTCCTATTACTTGCAAAAACTATGAATACGTTTAGATTTTGGACACTTTTGGGTTGCTTTTTAGGCTTCATAACGAGCGAAGTATTTGCTCAGCAAAATCTTTCTACAACTAATAAAAAGGCCATCAATGCCTATCAGGATGGGCTTCAGGCTTTGCAAGAAAGAAAAATAGATGAAGCTTTTCAACAGTTTGAGGAGGCCGTTGAGCGAGACAACCTTTTTGCCGAGGCTTATTATCAGTTAGGTCGTTTGTACGAACAAAATAGACAGTTTGGCAATGCTATTCTAAATTATGAAAAAAGCTATAATTCCAACCAAGAGGCTGGTGTCGCCAACAGTGCCTTACAATTCTTAGGGAATTTGTATATGCGTAAAGGGGAATATCAAAAAGCCAAAGCTTATCTTGAATTATTACTTCCAAGAATCCCAGCCGCAAATAACCTGACGATTCAACGCATCAAAAGAAGTATAGCTAATGCTGAGTTTGCTTTAAGAGCTGTAGAGCAACCGCTTGATATAAAGCCCATTGCCTTACCTAATACCATCAATGCTTTCGATACACAGTATTTCCCCACACTCACCGCTGACAGAGAAACGTTGATATTCACAGCACAAAACTATAGCAATCGAGACGAAAACTTATACGTTTCGAAGTGGAAAGATCAACAGTGGCAACAAGCTCAAAGCCTCTCAGAACTAATCAATACTTCACAAAATGAAGGAACCGCCAGTGTTGCTGCCGACGGTCGAACTTTGGTATTTACCGCCTGTGGAGGTCGTAATAGCTTGGGAAGTTGTGATTTGTTTGTAAGTTATCGAGAAGGGAATGACTGGAGCAAACCCGTAAATATGGGGCAGGCCGTCAACTCAGGCGAATGGGATTCTCAACCCTCTCTTTCGGCAGATGGACGAACTTTGTACTTTGTATCAGACAGAAGAGGTAGTATCGGGAAAAGGGATATTTGGGTGAGTAAACAAGACTCCACAGGACAATGGCAAAAGGCTCAAAATGTAGGAAATATCATCAACACCACTGAAGACGATTTGTCGCCTTTTATTCATGCCAATGGACAAACCCTATTTTTTAGTTCTGAAGGACATGCAGGGATGGGTGGCTTGGATTTATTTATGTCTCAAAAGCAAGGTATTAACTGGTCTGTACCTCAAAACTTAGGCTATCCTATCAATACCCAAGACGACCAAGTAGCCTTATTTATTACTGCCGACGGACAAAAAGGATATTACTCATTAGAACAAGATACAGGTGAACGATATAAAAAATCTAAGCTCGTAGAAATCACTTTACCCGGCTCATTACAGGCCAAAATACAAGCTACGACGTACCTAAAAGGTATTGTAACCGATGCTAAAACACAACAAAAGCTCTCCGCAGAATTGGAGCTAGTCGCCTTAAATTCTTCTCAACCTGTAGGGAAATTTCTCTCCGATGCTCAAACAGGTCAGTATATTTCGGTATTAAATACTTCGGGCGAATATGCCTTGTTTGTGAATAAACAAGGATATTTTTTCAAAAGCCTTCATTTTGATTTTAGCCAAACTCATGCGTTAGACAAAGTATTAAATATCAGCCTTGAACCTATTCAAAAAGATGCTAAAGAAATTTTAAATAATATCTTCTTTGCAACAAACCAGTGGGACTTACAACCTCAATCTACTACTGAGCTCGACAAACTAGTGGTTTTGCTAAAAAGTAACCCTACGCTTTCGGTCGAAATTTCGGGACATACTGATGATGTAGGTAAAGATGCAGACAATCTTATTTTATCTCAAAAACGAGCCAAAGAAGTGATGAATTATCTGATCAATAAAGGCATTCCAAGTAATAAAATCAAAGCTGAAGGATACGGCGAAACCAAACCATTTGTACCCAATACATCCGACGAAAACAGAAAACTCAATAGAAGGATTGAGGTTAAGTTTTTGTAATGTAGACATTCTCCAACTATACATCAAACATGATTCATCCCTAATTGAGTGAATTGAGATTGAGTGAATGAGTGATTATTTTAAGAAGAAATTCACCAGTAGAGACGCAATGATTGCATCTTAAGCTGAGTCAGATATAGCATATCAAAAAAGCGGTTGGAAATTGTTTTTCCAACCGCTTTTTTGATAATGAAACTATTTAAACATTTTATGACGGATTAATAAATTTACCCGCTAAATGAAATCATGGTCAAGAATCGTATTGTTTATTAAAACGTTGAATGCGTGTTAAACTCATCCCCAAGCAACATTTCTTTATATTGGTGAAATTTCTTCTTAAAATAATCACTCATTCAATCAATCACAATTCACTCAATATTACTGGCCTCCACCAGACTTAATTTCCTTCATAATTTTCTGACGACTTACACCCTCACTTGGCGCATCTTCGTAGGCCTTTTTATAATCATCTTTTTTCAAATCTCCACGTTTGATTGACTGA
This sequence comes from Flectobacillus roseus, assembly GCF_030056595.1. Classification (NCBI taxonomy): domain Bacteria; kingdom Pseudomonadati; phylum Bacteroidota; class Cytophagia; order Cytophagales; family Flectobacillaceae; genus Flectobacillus; species Flectobacillus roseus. The sequence continues at coordinate 197,097 of NZ_JASHIF010000004.1, read as the reverse complement.
ATAAACTGTGCCCATGCAAATGGATTGGTTAGGGTCATCAAAGGGCTCGAAATAAAGTTACGATTGGCCATACTGTAAGTCATTTGGTCAGAGAAGTTTCTAAAATTACCTGCTCCACTCAAACCAGCTTTTAGCGCCAATACATTCAATTTTGATTGCTCCAAATTCTTCGCTAATGCCTTACGTCCTGCCTGATTATCCAACTGCATTTCTAAAAATGCCTTTTTAAAATCTTCCTCTGTGCTATATGGATATACCCTCACCTCGGCGAGCATTCTCGTTTCTTCAGCCATACGCACATAAGCTTGGTGTGTTTGCTCAATGTCTCTAGGAATGACATAATAGCGCTTTTTATAACCCACATACGAAAACTGAATTGTATCGCCAGGATATACATACAAGGCAAAATTACCTAAGTTATCTGTCAATGTACCTCTTCCTGAATTTGGGTTAAAAACATAGGCACTTGGTAAAAATTCAGAACTACGGTCTGCCACTACTCTTCCCGAAAATATGACACTCTTATCTTGCCCCTGAGCAAAAGTCTTAACAGAAAATCCTGTCAAGAAGAGTGTTAGTATGGTAATATATCTAAATGCTAATCGCATGGTATAATATTTAATTTGAAATTTCAACGGATTGAATACGCAAACTTATACAATTTAAAGGATTAGACCTTGTAGTACTGTATTGGTTTAACAGTTTTTAACGTTTTAGCAAAACTCTGTTTGCTTGATAACACTAAAATAACAGATTAAGTGACAAAAGTAAAGACCAATGTTTAGATCTAAGTTCAATCTAATCTCAATAGGATTCAATCTTTTACATAAATCCTCTTTTATCACAAATACCAAGAAATCATTATGACTCACCCCTATAAAAGTAAAAGCGCCAATGTTTCATAAAGAAGAACATTGGCGCTTTTTATATTGTTTTTAGCAATTAAAACATTTTCAAAAAGGTAATGATAAATGGTACTGACAATAACAAACCGTCAAATCTATCCAAAAATCCTCCATGACCTGGAATGGTTGAAGCTGAATCTTTGATTTTAATACTTCTTTTGAAAAGCGATTCTACCAAGTCGCCATACGTACCAGCCACCACAATAATAGCACCGCATACATACCATTGCCAATCCTCTAAATCATCGAAATATTGAGTTAGAACAAAGGAAACCAACATAGCGGCAACAAAACCACCGATACTTCCCTCCCATGATTTTTTAGGTGAAACTCTTTCGAACAATTTTGTTTTACCAAATTTTGTACCTGCAAAATACGCCCCTGTATCACTAGCCCAAAGCAAGAACAAACAGCCTAAAGGACGTTGCCAGCTAAATCTGAAATCGGGTGTTAAGAACGCCAAAATGATAATCAGAGCAAACGGCAAAGCCACATAAATTACCCCTAAAAATGTGTAAGCGATATTCTTAAATGGCTTTTCATCTTCTGACTTGTAAAGCTTTATAAAAAATATCAAAGCCATAAGTGGAGACAACACATAATAATCTTCGTAAGGAATAATGCCCTTCTCAATCAAAAACGTAACTGTGACTAAAATAAACCCACAAAAAGTACCATAATACGTTAATGGCTCGTTGCCATCCAAACCAAGCAATTTATAAAATTCTAATTGTGCCAATACCGAAATCAAAGCAAATAAGACATAGAAAGTCCAATCGCTATAAATGATACAAAACAATAAAAATGGAATTGCAATAACCGCAGCAATCACACGTTGCTGAAGATTGGACATACCCTGTAATTTTTCCTTCATCCTTTTTTTAATAAATTTAAAAATTTCATTTAGAATAGCCTTTAAGTATTAGTGCTGAATTGTGAGTGATGAATTATGGATGTAGTTTGTTGATTACAAACACCTTTTTTCTCCAATTTAATTTTGCATGAATACTCAAATAATTATATGAATTAAACTTTTTATTGCAGCGAATCCTGAAAACCGCCTTCATTTTCTAATAAAAACCTCGCCAAGGTAGCACGACTAGCTGGCACATACAGTTCACATACACCCAATAGATACGAACTATCTCTTTTGTTAATCACAACTGCTTCTATCTGATGTTCTTCGACTAAATAGGCTTTTGCCAAATCTGTTTTAAAAGGACTATCAGACACATATATCTTCTGCCAATCGTTCATTATTTCAAATTTCTGATTTATGGACTCACTATTCAATTTTCAGTGCGGTATCTTGATAAATTATTCTAAAAATTACCACCGATAACAAGGCCGAAGGCAAGGCTATCGTCAAAGGTACAGAATCTGTTTCTACTATATTTACTTCCAAAACGCCAATTTTATACAAATAGCTCATTAGAATTGTAAAACCGTTGTTCACAAAATGTGCCCAAATAGGCAAGCTCAAACTTCCTGACCAATAGTACAAATATCCGAACATAGCACCAAGTAGCATGCGAGGGATTAATCCGTAAAACTGAAAATGGATAAAACTAAACCAAAATGCAGCTACACAAATAGCCAAATGAGGGTTATTCCACTTTTTCAATAAGATATTTTGTAAAACTCCTCTAAACAGTAACTCTTCACTAATAGCGGCCGTTCCTGCCACTACCACAAGGGCTACTACAAACTGAGGAAACGACTTAAAGTCAGTAAAATACAAAGTAATTTTCTTGGCAGCCTCCTCGCTTTCCTGCATCCACTGCTCTAATCCTTTCAGAGCGCTAGGCAACTGAATTGACTTATTCCACTCTATAAACAACGAGTCGAATGGCATAAAACCTATAACTAATATGAGCACCAAAACCCAGACCAACGCCGTAGGCTGGCGAAGGCTCCACTGATTGATTTCCTTATTTTCGACGTATTTCCAAAAAACCAAGGCAGAAAGAATGAATGGAATAGGCGTACTAAGTGCTTGTAGGAGCATCATAGCATACCATGCATCTGGATAACGATCTGGATTTGCCTGAAAAGTAGCGAATTGCGCCATCGGCACACCAGTCATATTGGAGAAAACAGCTAGCCCAATTGCCGAACCAACCGCCAGAAAAACAAGGGTTAATCCAAACAAAATCAAAACTTTAGCGAAAAGGGGTCTGTCAGTTTGTGACGAAAAAGTATCAAATTGTGCCATATTGGTTGTAAATTTACAGCAAAATTGTGAGTTTGATAATTCTAAAAGACTGTTTGTTATAGGAATTTACCAAAACCTAGCACATACAGACAAGAATTGAATATGGCAAAGATAAGAAATATAGATTTAGGCGAGTTTCCACTTTTGCTTGCCCCGATGGAAGACGTATCCGACCCTCCCTTCAGAGCGGTTTGCAAAGCCAACGGAGCCGACCTAATGTACACTGAATTTATTTCCTCAGAGGGCTTGATTCGTGATGCTGCAAAGTCAGTACAAAAATTGGATATTTTTGAGTACGAACGCCCAATCGGGATTCAACTTTTTGGCTCGGATATTGAAACCATGAGGGCTTGTGGTGAAATTGCGACCAAAGCAGGTCCCGATTTGATTGACATTAACTACGGATGTCCTGTAAAACAAGTGGCTTGTAAAGGTGCTGGTGCTGCATTGCTTCAAGATATTCCTAAAATGGTAGCAATGACCAAGGCTGTGGTAGAGTCAACGCACCTTCCTGTAACCGTAAAAACACGTTTGGGCTGGGATGAGTCAACCAAGAATATTCAAGAAGTAGCCGAAAGACTACAAGATATTGGTATAGAAGCCTTGACAATTCATGGGCGTACACGTGTACAAATGTACAAAGGAGAGGCAGATTGGACTTTGATCGGAAAAATCAAAGAGAATCCTCGTATCAAGATTCCAATCTTTGGAAATGGGGATATTGATTCTCCCGAAAAAGCCTTAGAATATAAAAATCGTTACGGTGTCGACGGCATCATGATAGGCCGTGCCTCTATTGGATATCCTTGGATTTTCAACGAAGTCAAGCATTTCTTAAAAACAGGCGAGCATCTAGCGCCACCAACTATTCAAGACCGCATAGATGTCTGTAAACACCACCTTGATTTCAGTATCCGCTGGAAAGGCAACCATGTCGGTATTGTTGAGATGCGGCGTCATTATGCCAATTACTTTAAAGGTATACCACATTTCAAAGAATTTAGAATGCGTCTTGTAACTGCTTTTAGTTATGACGAAATCTTAGAAATATTAGCCAATGTACAAGCATTTTATAATCAAGGAGAGCTTGTTGCTGAGTAATTCGGTATAGTTTTTGACTACAATGTTACTTTAGGGCGTATGAACTCAAGGCTCATACGCTCTGTAACCCAGAATCCATCCTAAGTAGAAATTTTAAGCTGTGAAAAGGCTAATACTATCAACCCTTATTCTTATAGGGCTGAGCCATATAATTGAGGCACAAAAACTACACCCGATTTATCTTTATTTTGCCCATGGCTCCGATCTAAACAGGGATAAATCTACTCGCATTCTCGAAAATAGTCCGCAACTCTTTTGTATCGGACTCGAAAAGCGTATAACCAAAAGTCCGTACTATGGATTAGGTGTTCAGTATGTTCAATTTACCTCAGAATTTACCGATTTTAAGCAATTTAGTTTCAGAGGCTACCAGCATTTTGGAGAACTAACCAATTCTGATGAGGCCAATATTGATCCATATTTTGGAGCAATGTTAGGTGGCGATTATTATCAAAAACAATTTGCTCCTACTGTTGGTATTCTTTTGGGTATCAGAGTAATGGTACGTTCATTTGTGGGAGTTCACTTCGAAATTGGCACGTCTTCTTCTTCACACAATAGTGGAACAATCTTTCAAATGGGTATTACGAGTTGTTTTAAAAGCGGTATAAAACTTCCCACTCGCACTCGAAAAGGCACAGATTGCCCTAGATTCTAATGCAGTAGTACTTACTTTTAGGTACACACAGCTTCTATATTTTTGATTTCATTCCTTGTATTTCTTTCTTTTTCAAATTTCGGAAACTCTAATTCAATTTTTAGTTGTTAAAAAAGCATTAACTTGTTATTGCTAATTGTTTTGCTGTACGATGTATGGTCAAAGCTTCATTCAACATTATTTCTTATGAGCAACACTACTACCAAATCCACTTCTGTCATTGCTTGGTTTTTATTAATATTATTAGCCTTAGTTTGGGGAAGCTCTTTTATTCTTGTCAAAAAAAGTCTTCATGTATTCCAAGCGTCACAAGTAGGTTCACTTCGCATCTTCGCAGCATTTTGCTTTTTTGTCCCTATTTTTTTGTATAATCTCAAAAAAATCCCCTTCAAGGATTGGTATAAATTTCTGATTGTAGGATGTTTAGGAAATCTCTTTCCTGCTTTTCTTTTCTCTTTGGCAGGGACAAAACTAGATAGCGCTATTTCGGGAGCTTTGAACTCAACAACACCTCTTTTTACCTTGGTGATTGGTGGATTATTTTTCAAAAATCGTATTAGCAAACGACAATTCTACGGTATTCTTCTTGGTTTTGTGGGTGCTTTAATGTTGGTTTTGGCAGGAAAAGAAAAAATCTCCATCAACCTGTATGCGTTATTGGTTATTCTGGCAACTCTTTTGTATGGCATCAACCTACAGTTTACCAAAAAATATCTTACCAATATCGGTCTTGACTCTTTGGTAATTACGAGTTGCATTTTTATGACCATTGGACCAGTATCGGGTGTAGTTTTATTTAGTTCAGACTTTGTAGAAAGGCTCTCTATGGAGGGTGCATTGCCAGCTTTGGGTTATGGAGTCTTGCTTGGGGTAATGGGTTCTGCCATTGCAATGGTGTTGTTTAATAGACTGATTCAGATGACTTCAGCCGTTTTGGCGAGTTCAGTTACCTATCTCATTCCAATTGTTGCGATGATATGGGGCGCACTCGACCACGAAGCTATACTTATTGAGCACTATTTAGGTATGTCAATTATTTTAGTTGGTGTATATTTGGTCAATAAAAGTTCGTAACAAAACAAAATTAAAGGAGCCATGTTAAAAGCAAGTGTAAATAATAAGACTTACGATATTCAACAAAATGCTACAGAAACTATCCTTAATGGAGAACCTTTTGGCTGGGATTTTGCCAAGACACAGGACGGAAATTTCAGTATTTTGTACAATAACCGTTCGTTCAATGCCGAGGTAATCGAGGCAGATTACGCTAGTAAGAGTTTTGTCTTAAAAATTAATAACTCGGTTTATACGGTTGGCGTAAAAGACCGTTTTGATATTTTGCTTGATCAATTGGGTATGAGCAATGCAGCCTCTTCAAAAGTAAATGACCTCAAAGCACCAATGCCAGGCTTGGTTGTTGATGTTAAAGTTTCGGTTGGGGATACTGTAAAAAAAGGAGATACCCTACTTATTTTGGAAGCCATGAAAATGGAAAATGTCCTAAAAGCTACAGGCGATGGCAAGGTAAAAGCCATCAAAGTAGCCGCACGTGAAAATGTAGAGAAAAATCAAGTAATGATTGAATTTGAATAAAATCATCCGTAAAAAACCTAGATTCAACCATTTACTAACACTTTTGATAAATACTCAATAGCCCAATTACATATTTTGCGTAATTGGGCTATTTTTGTGTGCATGCGAGATCGCAAATCGCTAAGCTATCAGATAATAGACCATACATAAAAAGGAGTTATTAGTATATCAGTTATTGGATGGCATTCATAATCATAAAGATACCATCATAGTATACCACAGATATACGGTTAATTTGCACTTTCCTGTTACCGATTATGGTGTAGGAGGAAGATAAAAATCACCTAACTTCAAATCAGGGCTATTCCAAACTAAAAAACTTTGTTTATCTTTGCGACCGAAAAAAAAAATTCTCATGGACAAACCCAAGTACAAAAGAATTCTTCTTAAGCTCTCAGGTGAAGCCCTCAGTTCAGATGGCGAAGTTCTCGAACCTTCAATTTTGGAGCAATATGCCCAAGAAATCAAGAAAATACACGATTTAGGTGTCGAAGTTGCCATTGTAATCGGTGGCGGTAATATCTTCCGTGGCGCAAGTGCTGCCAAAGTGGGTATCGACCGTGTACAAGGTGATTACATGGGTATGTTGGCTACAGTAATCAACGGTATGGCTATTCAGGCTTCTTTGGAGAAGCATGGCATGTTTACCCGTTTGATGACTGCTGTCAAAATCGAAGCTGTTTGCGAACCTATGATTCGTCGTCGTGCTATTCGTCACCTAGAAAAAGGAAGAATTATTATTCTCAGTGCCGGAACTGGTAACCCTTATTTTACAACTGACTCTGCGGCAGCACTCCGTGCTATCGAAATCGAAGCTGATGTTGTACTAAAAGGAACACGTGTAGATGGTGTATATACTGCTGATCCAGAAAAAGACCCTACAGCTACACGTTATTCACAGCTTTCATTTGCTGAGGCTTTAGGTAAAGGTCTAAAAATTATGGACGCAACAGCGTTTACGCTTTGCCAAGAAAATAAACTCCCTATTATCGTATTCGATATGAACAAACCAGACAACCTTACTAGGCTTGTTCAAGGTGAAGATGTAGGAACTTTTATTAGCTAATAAATAACCTTCAAACATCGGATAGTCCAAAGTAGTTTTACCTTGGGGCTGTCCGATTTTTTTTGAAAGTCTCTAGCGAACTATTTGAATTTCACAACCCACTCATTACAACAAATGGAAGAAATAGAATTTTATCTTGATGCTGCCAAAGAAACAATGGATGGCGCTATGAAGCACCTAACTATTGAGCTAGCCAAGATTCGTGCAGGAAAGGCAACTCCCGCTATGCTCGACGGGATTCAGGTGGAATACTATGGTATGATGACACCGCTAACGGGTGCTGCCTCAATTGCAACGCCTGACGCTCGTACAATCGTAGTGAAGCCTTTTGAGAAAAAAATGATTGCAGAAATTGAAAAGGCTATCCGTAACTCAAATATTGGTCTTTCTCCTATGAACGATGGCGAAGTTATTCGCTTAAACTTGCCACCAATGACTGAGGAAAGACGTAAAGAATTGGTAAAAAAGGCAAAAACTGAAATCGAAACAGCTAAAGTTAACGTAAGAAAAGTTCGTCAAGACGCGAACGATTCTATCCGTAAATTGAAAAATGATGGGGTCTCTGAGGATGCTATCAAAGCTGGTGAAGAACGTGTACAAAAGCTGACAGACAACTATATCACTAAAGTGGAAGCTGTTTTTGTAGAAAAAGAAAAAGATATTATGTCGGTATAATAGTGATGTTTTGAAACTTTTTCAAGGTATCCTATCCGTGATTATAAGACCGTTTGCACATCGTTAGAATGTTCGAACACTAAAAACCTCCTCGTTATTTTGTATGTCTAGGCATATAAAAAACAGGAGGTTTTTTTATGGGTAATTTGTAACAACGTAAACTCTTTTCTACAGTAGCTCCTACCCCTTAACCTTGAAATTCTATTGAAGATCTGTTCTTGCCTTTCAACCGATCATGTTTTTTCTCATGACATTCTTATACATTTTTATTATCTTACCTTAAATCTTTTTTTCAAAAATTGAACTCTATGCAATTAACTATCTCTAATCTCAACAAAACCTACTCGAATGGTGTACATGCCATAAATAATGTTAATCTAACCATCAATCAGGGTATGTTTGGTTTGCTAGGTCCTAATGGCGCTGGCAAATCTTCCCTCATGCGAACCATTGCCACCTTACAAGAAGCCGATGCTGGCAGTATCATGTTGGGAGATATTAATGTTCTTACCCAAAAAGATGAGGTGCGTAAAACTTTAGGATACTTGCCTCAAGAATTTGGTGTTTATCCCAAAATCGACGCGCTCACTTTACTCGACCATCTTGCGGTATTGAAAGGTATCACCAACAAGTCCGAACGTAAAGAATTAGTAGAATCCCTATTACAAAAAACTAACCTTTGGGAAGCCCGTACAAAAAATCTAGGAGGCTATTCAGGAGGGATGAAACAGCGTTTCGGTATAGCTCAAGCCCTTATTGCAAGCCCTAAACTTATTATTGTAGACGAACCAACGGCTGGTCTTGACCCTGCCGAACGCAACCGTTTTTTGAATTTACTATCTGAATTAGGCGAAAATACCATTGTCATTTTATCAACCCACATTGTTGAGGATGTCAAAGAATTATGTTCTGATATGGCGATTATCAACCGCGGACAAGTTTTGTATAAAGGAAATCCCTTTGATGCCATGGCACAATTGGAGGGCAAAGTATGGCAAAAACGTATTACAAAAGCCGAGTTAAGTACTTATAAAGAGCATTTTACGGTCATTTCTGATCGTTTAATTGCTGGTACTCCTGTTATCAATGTGCTGGCAGATACTCAGCCAGAAGCTGGTTTTGTAGCGGTAAATCCAGATTTGGAAGACGTATATTTCGGAAAAATATTTGCCAACGCCTAACTCATTCAAACTATGCTTTTAGAATTTATTAGATTCGAAATTAACTATCGTAAGCGAAGACCTGCGACTTGGATATACTTTTTATTACTCTTTGTGACTGCTATTTTGTTTGTTACTACAGAGCTAAAAGACATTGTAACCCGAAGTGAGCAAATCAAAGAAAATGCACCCTTCATCATCGCTTTTTTACAAGGAATTGTCTCCTATTTTTTCTGCATGATTACCTCCGCAGTCATGGGCGTAGCAGTTTTGAGAGATTTTGAGTACAATACCGAGGCATTGATGTTTAGCAACCCCATCAAAAAGTTTGACTATCTGATTGGGCGTTTTATTGGCTCATTTTTGGTATTACTCTTTATTTTTTCTGGTTTTTGGATAGGCTTAGCTATTGGGGATTTTTTACCAAACCGCAAAGCTGAAAACCTGCTTCCCTTTAATTTACTGCATTTCATTCAGCCATTTTTTATTCTGGTAATACCTAATTTACTTTTCACAGGAGCATTATTTTTTGCAGCAGGGGCACTCACTCGCAAATCTGTGATGATTTACACACAGGGGATTATTTTGTTTGTGGTATATAATATTGCCCAACAATTACTCTTTAAAATAGACAACCGTGAATTAGCTAGTTATATCGACCCTTTTGGGATTACAAGTCTCAATACCACCATTCGCTATTGGTCACCTGCCGAACGTAATATGTGGATGATTCCACTTTCGGGGACATTCCTTTACAATCGACTCATTGTTACAGGCTTAGGGCTGATTATTTTAGCTATCACTTACTGGAGTTTTAGTTTCAATGTGGTAAAGAGTTCGCTCTTTAAACCTAAAAAGTCCAAGAAGCAGGAAGAAGTACGCATCAAACCAGAAAATGTTGTTATTCCACAAGTTCAACAATTACTTAATAACAATACCTATTTACGTCAGTTTGGGAGCTTGACAACCTTTTATTACCGAACAATTTTTAAGGAAGTCCCATTTTTGACTATCATCATTTCGGGTTTTGCCTTGTTCATTGCAACAGTCGGTAATACCCAGAGTTGGTTTGGTGTTGGTACCCTACCTACCACTGCCAATATGCTTGGAGCTTTAGGTATTCTAGAGTTTTTCTATTTGGCTATTGCGGTTACGTATGCTGGCGAGCTGGTATGGAAAGAGCGTACTGTCAAATTCAACCTGATTTTTGATTCGATGCCCATCCCTGATTTTATCGGGATTTTCAGCAAATTTTTATCGCTGGTGTTGGTATTCTGTACGCTATTTATCTTTTTTATTGGGCTGAGTGTACTAGCACAGGCAGTACAAGGTTACTATGATTTTCAGTTATCTGTTTATTTCGGAACATTGTTTTCTTCTACCCTTGTCACCATTATTGAATTTTTACTTTTCTTCTTTTTTATTCAGGTAATAGTCAATGATAAATTTTTGGGTATTGCTATCTCAGTAGGTTTTCTGGTCCTTACGGCAGTACTTTCTCTGATGGGAGTCGAACATCCTCTTTTACAATTTGGAGGACAAAGTTTGGGGCAATACTCTGATATGAATATTTACGGGCATTTTGTAACACCATTTTCATGGATGAGTTCTTACTGGCTTGCCTTTGTTATGATTCTATTTATTGGTGCAACGATTCTCTCAGTACGAGGTGCCGACGAATTGCTCGCAACTCGTATGGCCGCTAGCAATCATCGTTTTAGTAGGCCTTTGCTTATGGTTGCAATTCTTACCACGATAGTTTTGGTGGGCGCTGGTGGGTATATTTTTTATAATACCAATTTCTTGGAAACCTATCGTTCTTCAAAAAATGAGAAAAAACTACGAGCAGATTTTGAGAAAACCTTAAAAAAATATGAGAATGCGCCACAGCCCAAAATCGTAGAGTCAAACCTCAAAGTAGAATTATATCCTTCGAAAAGAAAAATGGAAACTGAAGGTTTTTACTATTTGAAGAATAAAACCCAAAAACCTATTCAGGATATCTATATTTCGTTTACAGCCGACGTAAATGTTGAAAAACTGACATTCAACCAACCTTTTACAAAGCAAAAAGAATGGAAAGATTTTCAGTTTACGATTTATCATTTGCAAAAAGCCCTTGCCCCACAAGATTCTGTTAAGATGGACTTTAAATTGGCTGTTGGTGCCAAAAGTTTTTTATCAAGTGTTACGGGTACGAATATTGTGTATAATGGTACTTTTTTCAACAATAGCTCCTATTTCCCTCAGCTTGGATACATTGAAGATGCCGAACTCAGCGATAAGGACGACCGTGAAGATAATGGTCTAAAGCCCAAGGAAGACCGCTTACCCAATCAGAATGACCCACATGGTTTATCGAGCAATCTATTCGGCGATGATGCTGATCTAATTAGGTTTGCGATGACCATTGGTACAGAATCTGACCAAATTGCCATTGCGCCAGGCTACCTCCAAAAATCGTGGAATGCTAACAACCGTCGCTATTTTAGTTATAGCATGGATCAACCTATGGCCAATTTTTACTCGATAGTTTCGGCCAGATATGAGGTTAAACGTGAAAAATGGAATGGTATCAATCTGGAGATTTACTATCACAAAGGACACGATAGAAATCTTGATAGAATCATGAATGGCATGAAAAAGGCATTGGGATATTATTCAAAAAACTTCAGCCCATTTCAATACAAACAAATGCGCATCATGGAGTTTCCGAGATATGCATCCTTTGCGCAGTCTTTTGCCAATACGGTTCCGTTTTCTGAAAGTATGGGATTTGTGATGGATATACAAAAAGACGACCCAGATATTCCGTTTTATGTAACCGCTCACGAACTAGGACATCAATGGTGGGGGCATCAGGTAATCGAAGCCAATGTAAAAGGTAATGGTATGCTTTCAGAATCTTTGTCGGAATACTCAGCCTTGATGGTACTCAAAAATCACGTATCAACCGAGGTAATGCAAAAGTTCATGAAGTATAATTTGGATGAATACCTTTACGGTCGTGCCACCGAGCGCAAGAAGGAACAACCATTGTATTTATGTGAAAATCAACAATATATCCATTACAACAAAGGCTCTGTGTGCTTGTATGCTTTACAAGATTATATCGGTGAAGAGAAGGTAAATCAAGCCTTGTCGGAATATGCCAAAGACTGGAAATATGCGGGCCCAGATAATCCCAAAAAGCGCTATCCAACAACCTTAGATTTGTTATCGTATCTCAAAAAGGCAACACCAGATTCCTTGAAATATCTGATTACTGACCTTTTTGAAACAATCACTTTATACGAAAACAAAACAGACATTGCCACCGCTAAAAAGCTCAAGAATAACACTTACGAGATTACTTTAAAAATCTCTACAGAAAAAAGCCGTGCAGATAAGTCTGGAAATCAGAAAGTAATTAGCATGAATGACTGGATTGATGTGGGCGTTTATGGAAAAGATGCAGCAGGAAATGATAAATTAATATACCTGAAAAAACATCGTTTCAATAAAAAGGAGCAAACGCTCAAACTTACAGTCAAAGAAGAGCCTCTCAAGGCTGGTATAGACCCTATTCATAAGCTAATCGATAAGCATATCATCGATAATGTCAAAAAGGTTTCGATTGAGTAAGGAGATGATTAGTCTGTAGTTTTATTACTGGACAAAACGGGTAAGTTTGGTAAGCGGATTTAGACTGCTTAGTCCTTTAATCAGTTTAAAACTGGTTAAAGGACTAAGTCCAAGACAAAGTCTTGAACTAGGAACGCCCATTTTGTCCAGTAATCAACTATTGAATACTAATTTTTATCATAAACATTTTTACAAAAACCTATCTATCAACACATTACAAAACACAATATCATCAAATTAGAGAAACCTTTTCTGAAGAGTGCAGAAGTCTTGCTGAAGAATTGTATTTTTGCACCCTAATTCCTCAAAGCGTATGCAAATTCCACAATATCGACAACTATACGAGAGCCTTCGACATCAGATTATTTCGGGTATTTATCAGCAAGATGATTTGTTACCATCCGAAAATCAGTTAGCCGATTTGCATCAAATCACTCGTATGACTGTTCGACAAGCCCTCAACGAGCTTGTGAAGGATGGCTATATCCGCAAGCAAAAGGGAAAAGGAAGTTTTGTGAATCTTCGACGCAAAACGGTGGGATTATTGGCTTTTAGAGACCCCAAGCAACTCAATACCAACGAAGAAGTAGCCCTACAATCTAAAATCATCGGTAGACCGTCCATTCAAGCGTGGGATCCCGCTTTTTTCTTTCCGATTTCAGAAGCAGAACGACAAGCAGGCTGTATCGTTGCGATGAACCTACACCATTCGCAAACTACACCCGTGATGTTTGAGTACTATTATTTGCCCAATATCAATTTACCAGGTTTTATCATGACACCCTTTGTCAATGATTCTATTATGGAATCATTGCGTGTGAATTATCACGTGGAAGCCTCAGGTGTCGAGCAAGAAGTATCCTGTGTATTGGCAAAAGCACAAGAGGCACAATTCTTGAAAGTCAGTGTGGGTAGCCCACTCGTATATGTATGGCGCCGATACACCACCAACCGCATTGGATATTATTTCTACAGCGTTTCTTTCTGCAATACACAGCAGTATTCGTTGAGTAGTTTGATAGTGTAAGCAATTGTGAGTGCAGAGTTAAGAATTGAGGATTAGAACTTTACTGTCTATTTCGGATATCGGATGTTGGATTTCGGAAGTGTAAGCTTTTATTTTTTGCAAAAAATAGAGGTATTTTACTTTATTTCCGAAATCAGAAATCCCATTTATAAAATCAAAATACCTGTTTTTAGTAATTATTTTAGTTTCTATGTTTTACCTGTTATACTAACTCCATGTTTTCAAAACGTCATTTACTCCTTATTACACTTACCCTTTTAAGTTATCCTATTCATGCACAAGTTATAAAAGGGAAAGTCGTTGATTCTAAAACCAACCTTGGTATTTCTTTTGCCAATGTCTACAATCCAAACACCAATGTAGGCATTCACACCGATGAAGAAGGGCTCTTTTATTGGTCTATTCAGAAACAAAATGACTCGGTGGCGGTGTCTTGTGTAGGTTATAAAACAAAAATCCTTTCTTCTAAAAACTTCAAAAAGGACACTACTAATCTTATTTTTCTGGAAGAACTCAATATCGAGTTGGGTGAAATAACCTTTAAAGCAAAAAAGGCCAAGAAAGGACATGATGTAGAATTAGGCTATTACCATACCAAACCACATGGACATTCAAAATGGAGACCAGGTGGCATGTCAAAGTTAGAAATGTACGTGGTGCATATACCCAATAACGAGGGAATCGATGGTTTCTTAAAAAATGTACAGTATGATATTGATGGGTTTAGGAACCTTACTGAGAGACCGAAAGCTCGAATTAGAGTCCAGAAAGTTGATCCCATTACAGGTCTTCCTTCAATAGACCTACTCACTGAAAATCTGATGATCAATTTCTCTAGATTTTCAAATAATCTAGAAATAGATATTAGTAAATATCAAATTCCATTTTCAAAGGAAGGCGTTTTTGTGGGACTTGAAATATTTTGTCATTCGGAGTGGCGATTGGACAAAAATAATGTATCACAAGAGAAATCGAATTGTCCCTATATTCCTAGCACAAGGATAGATTATGAAAAAGATTCAGGCAAAAGTTATTACTGGACTTTTCACAGCGGCAAATGGAAGTGGGTTTGTATCACCGATGGGTCTGTATTTCAAAAAGGTCTTATGTATAAATTCGGAGTTACCGTTACAGCTTTTGAATAGATTTTACTTTTAGGGTGCGACTAAAGTCGCCCCCTAAAAGTAAGCGCATATTTATCCTTTCTTAATCTATCGAAGTATAAAGCTATCTCTTACAAAACATAAGTAGATAAAACCTTATAAACATCGTTGATATTTTCGCCTTTTCTAAATTCTTTAATGAGTGGCGCATCGCTTCCTTTTACCCAAATAATTAGCTCTGCATCCAAATCTAGCAAACCATTACTTCTTTTCGAAAAATGATTAATGCTTTTGTATGGGATAGTATGAAAATCTACTTTCGAACCTGTCAAACCTTGTTTATCTACCAAAATCAACCTTTTGTTGGTAAATACAAACATATCTCGAATCAGTCGAAATGACTTTACAACTTCTTCCCCATGAATCAAAATTGGTGCAAACTCTTCGGCAACTTTATGCGAGGAAACCTCCGAGGCGTTTCCCATCAATGCATCAAATAATCCCATAATTTTCTTAGTTTTTAGAGTGAATAAATATTGAGGCTCTAGGCTTTATGCCGTAGGAATTAGATAAAAATGTATTAATGATTATATTATTTTCACTTACAAAAAAACAATGCTATGATTACCAACAACTTACACCTACAATTCACAATTCATCACTCACAATTCATCATTCACCTCTCACAATTCCTCCGATGAATCAAAATCCTCGGAAATCAATTTACGTAATTGCTGATGTGGACGTAATTGTGGTTTACGACTAAACAATGCCTTTTCTGGTGACGAAGACTTCGCTTTGCTCGCTAGATTCGAGGTAGTGAAATAGCTTTCTCGAACAAATTGCGACAATTCTTCATCATTAATCGCATCGCGCACCATCGAACCTTTGCCAAAACCATCGTTGTATGAAGCAATTCGAGCATCAGTCTCCGATAATCTCATTCCTTCGTAGATTTCTTTAATTTCTTGTAAAAGATTAGCTCTTTCTTTCTCCAATGCTTGAAAATCATCTACGAGTTGTAAATCATTTTCGAGAATATTTTTCTGAATTAAATGCTCCGCCAGCGCTTCATCTTCTGCCTTAATTTGAGGGAGAAGACTATTTCGTTGTTTATTCAGACGCTTAAGTTGTGGGTCGATTTGTAGCCAACGATACCAATAACACTGCAACACAGGAAAAGCGATACCCAAACAAATAGCGCCAGCCAAGGCAAATAATACGCCTGACAAAACAAATGAAGCTAAAGCCCAAGGACTATTCACCAAGTCCTGATTAAGGGCGTCAAAGCTACGCATTTTCGCCTCTATCTGCGCCTGAACCGCAGGCGGTGGTGGGGCAGTTGGATTGAGCGGGTCAAAAACTTGGTTATTAAGATTTTTTATTGCCTTATTAATACCCTCTTTCATTTTGTCGGTTTTGTAAGCTTCGTATCTAAACCATCCCAACACAAAGAGCGTAATCACGGCAAAAACCACCGTTACACCTTTAAACCATGCATAAGTCTTTTTAGCTTTTGCACTTTCCCCATCCGAATATGGCGATTCAATCAAGCGTTCGTAGGCAGGTTTGAGTAAAATAGAAACCATTGCCAAACCAACTGCAAAAGACCAAGCCTCTACCGTATTGTGGATATTAAGCGCATAAGCCACAATTTCGTGAGAGATAATCAAATCGCCAGCGACGAAAGAAACACCCGCGATAAAGTAAATAATACCTGCAAAAAGTGAATATTTATGAACAGCTGTTAGACGGCGCTTTTCGAGTTGGTGCTTTTTTTCATCTATTTCAAAAAGCTCCGACTCTAGGCGTTCTTTGTTTTTACCTGCCAAACCCACTTTCAATACTCTATCCTGAAGCGCATCAAAAGCTGATTTGTAAGCTGACTTTGCATGAGCAATTTTTTCCTCAAGCTTATTTAACTCCTGTTTTTGTTCCTGAAGCTGTTTATCAAGCCATTCAAAATTGACTTGACTAGATAAATATCCTTCATAGTTATTTTTATCTACCGATTCCAATCCACTGGTATAACCATGTTGGAAATCATATTTTTCGGCATGAGATTTATTTTCTTCCATCATTTTTCCCTATTAAAATTCCTCTTCCTCCTCTCCTAACATCGTCTGAATATCTTTCTGAGAGATACGACTTCGATAATTTAAAGCTAAGTGATATTCACTTTCAAAAACCTTAATAAGCATATCTCTATGCGCATTAATACGTGTACGTTCGGCAATATATCGACTCAATTCGGGCAAAATCGATTGTTTCTCGACACGATATTCCTTGATTTCAACTTTATGAAGTTCAATCTCTTTTTCCCATTCAGCTACTTTTTTTACCTTATCTTGTTGTAATTGATTTCGTTTTTGGAAAATGGTTAAATCATCCTTTAATACCGCCAAATTACCTAACAGAAGTTTACCCGAAAACATAAATAAGAAAAAGATAAAAGCAAACAATGCCCAAGCATTCAATGCGGGTTGAGAGGCATAAATTTGAGCAAATACAAAAAATGCAGAAGCCAAAGGCATACCTATTTCCTCAAGGATTTTACGCCAATTACTTTGTTGGGCATCGTCGTGTAAAAATGAGATTCGACCAAACAAATTGAACATCCCTGCCATAAATACGCCCAAAGCAATCAATTTATTTTGTTCAAAGTGTCCACGAAGTGCTTCTTCTATCAAAAAATAATTGCCTACAGCAATTCCAATCGCCAATGAAAGTCCTGTAATGGTTCTAGGTAAATGATGTTGTTCGGTAAATTCTTTTTCTTTGAGAAGCTCTATTTTACGTTCTAATTCTTTTACCAGACCTTCTTTTTCATTGATCCAGTAATTCAATTCTCCGATTTTCTCCTCACGGTGTTCAATCAGCTTTTCGGTATCGGCAGTTTGTTGATGAAAATAACTTCGAATAATAGAAATTTTTTCTTCAGGATTTGAGCCAGAAAGTCCAAAAATCACCCCTTCGTCACGAAGAATATCCTCATTAATCAACCAGTCAGGTTGGTTAATTGATGATACTTTTATTTTTTCTGACGAGGCCACAGGGATTACCTCCACTACAGGAGAAGCTTCAAAAGACTGTACTTCAGCAATTTGCTCACTTTGCTCTACTATCTCCTCTTTATGTTGTTTTACAAAAACATTTTTTATTTTATCAAAAATCGACATACTTCACCCTTTCTATAAAAATCAAAACAATTCGAATATGATAAAAAAAAACCTTTTTACCCAACAAAAAAGGAAGAGCGGAGCGATAAGATGCTCATCTGCGAATAGTTTATTGATAAGAATAAGTATCATATAGCTCCCCACTCATTTAACCCAAAGCCATATTTTCAAACTGTCAAATCCTCAAATCAACCATTCTTCAAATTAAACCTCATTTTCAAATCTTCAAATCACCACATCTTCAAATTAAACCTAATCTTCAAATTGAACATTACCATTTCTTTCTCTTCTTTTGCCAAAGAAAAATAGGAAGTAAGAGCAAAAAGATACCTACAAACAAAAAGGTAATTTCAGGATTGTAGTAAATGATGGCAATCATACATACCACCGAAAGCACCAAAGCTATAATCGGAAACCAAGGATATAAAGGAGCTTTGAAAGGTTTTTCGAGCGCAGGTTCACGCATACGTAATACCAGCAAGCTAACCATACTTACAGCATACATTACCACCGCCCCAAGTCCTGACATGATGATAATCTTGTCGGTAGTTCCTGTAAAAATCGCTAAAAAGCCAATCAAACCGCCAGCGATTAGCGCCCAGTGCGGGGTCTGGTATTTCTTATTGACAGCAGATAAAAATTCAGGCAAATACCCTTCACGAGCAAGCGCATAGATCTGGCGAGAATAGCTAATCGTATTACAGTGAAAAGACGCGATTAGACCAAATAAGCCAAGACTAGCAAAGATTTTGGACAAAGCATTTTTTTCGCCCAAAGCCATTGACAAAGCCTCTGGAATAGGGTGATCGAGACTAATCAACCTACGCCAGTCGCCTACACCAGCACTCAAAATCATCACGCCAAGTGCTAATACAACCAAAGTCACAATACTAGTAATATAGCCAATTGGAATAGTTTTATGTGGATTTTTGACCTCCTCTGCTACCATAGCGACTCCTTCAATTGCCACAAAAAACCATAAGGCAAAGGGAATACCAGCAAATATCCCATCGGCAGTAATATGTTCAGGATTATGGGCAACAAAATTTTCATATTTGAAATAAGGCGTTACCACTGCCATAAACACGACTAATTCTAGCACCGAAAGAATGGTAACAATCAATGAAAACTGAGCAGATTCTTTTATGCCAAACCAGTTGATAGCGATAAAAATGACATACATACCCAATGCCGTTGGCACAACAGGAATAGCAGGGTTTAAGAAATGGGTATAACTGCCTAATGCATAAGCAATGGCAGGAGGTGCCAACAAAAAATCTACCAAGGTGGCATAACCTGCAATAAATCCGCCCCAAGGTCCCATAGCTCGTCGCGCATAGGCGAAGGCTCCGCCTGCATGAGGAATAGAGGTAGTCAACTCGGTATAGGAAAATATAAATGTGATATACATGACGGTCACCAACAATGTTGATACCAAGAAACCTATCGTTCCTGAAGTTTGCCAACCATAATTCCAGCCAAAGTATTCACCCGAAATAACCAATCCAACGGCGATACTCCAAAGTTGAATAGCATTGATTGCTTTTTTAAGTGTAGGTTGCGAGGTTTGACTTGCTGTTGTTTCTTCCATCATGAATAAATTTTATAAAAATACCAAGTTGTTTCAAAAAGGGCATTAAACAAAAATTACAAAAAAAACCCTAGAATTCAAACCTGAACTCTAGGGTTTTACAAAGAATTAATCTTTCAGATGAGAAAAAAGACCTTACTTGGATGAATTATGCTTCTACTTTCAAAATCTGATTTAATTTTTCAATCACATAATCAATTTCTTCAATTGTATTATACTTAGAAAAAGAGAATCTCACTGATGGACGATTTGGATCAGCACCAATACCACCAAGCACATGAGAACCAATATTTGAACCACTCGTGCAAGCACTACCACCAGAGGCAGAAATTTTGTTAATATCCAAATTGAATAAGAACATATCTGCTTCTTCTGAAGGTGGGAAACTTACATTAAGTACAGTGTACAAGCTTTTTTCCAAATTATCAGAATCGCCATTAAATTGAATATCATCAAAAGATGTCTTCAGTTTTTCAATCATATAGGATTTTACTGATTCGATATGCTTGCGGTGAGCATCCATATCGTTATAGGCAATTTCCAAAGCTTTTGCCAAACCAATAATACCATATACATTTTCGGTACCTCCACGCATATTACGCTCTTGCGAACCACCATGAATAAATGGATGAATCTTTTTATCAGCATTAATATAGAGGAAACCAGCTCCTTTGGGTCCATGGAATTTATGGCCTGCCCCAACAATAAAATCGATATTGAGCTTCTGCAAATCATGTTTGTAGTGCCCCATTGTTTGTACTGTATCAGAATGGAAAGTAGCTCCATACTCTTTACACAACTCCCCTACCTTCTCCATATCTAACAAATTACCAATTTCGTTATTGCCATGCATCAACGACACCAAGGTATTAGGATTTGTCTTCAATAACTCCTCAAGGTGATTCAAGTCGATGTGACCTTTTTCATCCACATTGACTAAGCTCAACTTAATTTTACCAATCTTTTGCAAATGCTCCAAGGTATGCAACACGGCATGGTGCTCAAGCGACGACGTTACGGCATGTTTGATACCATACTCTTCAATCGAGCAAGCGATCGCTGTATTATCAGCTTCTGTACCACCAGAAGTAAAGAAAATCTCTGCAGGAGAAGTATTCAAAAGACCAGCAACAGTTTTACGCGCACGTTCAATCGCATTACGTACCTCACGTCCATGTGCATGAATCGATGACGGATTACCGAAGTTTTTTTCCATCATTGGTAACATTGCCTCAATTACTGCTCTGTCGAGCGGTGTGGTAGCGGCATTGTCCAAATAAACACGTTGTTGTATCATATTAATTTGGTTGGGGAAATGTGTGAGTCAAATAAATGACTCTTATAAAAGGGTTGAAAATATTTGTTGATAAATAGGGCTTATTAAAATTTCGGATATTGGATTAGGGTTGTACGAAGAATTTCAAACACTACATAACGCTAAAAACTCTACCATTTCTCTATGCTTACTTGGAAAAGGTATAAATACAAAATGTCAGAAGGGCTACTTCTGACATTTTGTATTTATACCGGTAAAGAACCCCAAAATGACTACATCGTAGCAGCCACTACCTCTTTGATATCGCTGATGAGTTTTTTTGCTAAATTTTCGGCTTTCGTCATAGAATCTGACTCTGAGTAAATACGAATAATTGGTTCTGTATTTGACTTACGCAAATGTACCCATTCTTTATCAAAATCTATTCGAACACCATCAATTGCATTTATAGGATTTTTAGCATATTTCTTTTTCACAGCTTCAAGTACCTCATCAACATTAATATCAGCAGTAAGCTCGATTTTGTTTTTTGAGATATAATACTCTGGATATCCTTTACGCATAACCGAAATCTTTTTGCCAGATTTAGCCAAATGCGTTAAGAATAGCGCAATACCAACCAAAGCATCACGTCCATAGTGTAACTCTGGATAAATAATACCGCCGTTACCTTCGCCACCAATGATAGCCTTCGAAGATTTCATCAACGTTACAACATTAACTTCTCCTACTGCCGAAGCGTAATATTTATTGCCGTGTTTTTCCGTCACATCACGTAAAGCACGAGTTGATGATAAATTGGAAACAGTATTTCCTTTTGTATGCTGGAGAATATAATCAGCCACTGCAACAAGTGTATATTCTTCACCAAAAGGAGAGGCATCTTCACAGAAAAAACACAAACGGTCAACGTCTGGATCTACGACAATACCAAGGTCATATTTCGTTTTTTCGATGGCCTTAGTAATATCAGTTAAGTTTTCTGGAAGTGGCTCAGGGTTGTGAGCAAAATTACCAGTAGGCTCACAATGTAATTTTGTAATTTGGGTTACACCGAGTGCTTCGAGCAACATCGGAACTGCAATACCACCTGTAGAGTTTACTGCATCTACAATTACTTTAAAGTTTCGTTCTTTGATGGCTTCTTTATCCACTAAAGGTAAAGCCAAAATCATGTCGATGTGTTTCTTAATCCAAGTGTCATCTTGAGCATAAGAACCTAATTTTTTCACATCTACAAAATCAAAATCTTCAGCCTCTGCGATAGCTAATAGCGCTTCACCATCAGCTCCTGAAATAAATTCTCCGACTTCATTCAATAGTTTCAAGGCGTTCCATTGAATCGGATTATGACTTGCTGTAAGGATAATACCTCCTGCCGCATTTTCTACGGGCACTGCTACTTCAACTGTCGGAGTAGTAGAAAGACCTAAATCTAGGACATCTAGTCCAAGTCCTTGTAAAGTACCAACCACCAACTTAGATACCATATCGCCAGACAAACGTGCATCACGCCCCAAGACAATTTTTTTATTGCTAGGGTTTTTACGTTTAAGCCAAGTACCATAAGCGGCCGTAAACTTCACTACATCTAAGGGTGTAAGGGCATCCCCTGCCTTTCCTCCGATAGTTCCTCTAATTCCTGATATAGATTTAATTAATGTCACGTTAGCGATGGGAGGTTTAATGGATTATTAAAACACGTCGAGTGTGTTAGAAAATTATTAATTCATGAGCAAATTCTGTGCAAATCTAATATAATTTGAAGAAATTTTGCCTTAATACAACCAAGTTAAAACGGATTCTACAGAAAAGATAGTATTCGGTCGTACTTATTTTGTTGAACAGATTTTATCACAAAACTCGTTCCAAAAACAACAGATTTTACTCAATGAAATGGATAGAAATCCTATAAAATGAAAAAGCCTCTCAAGCGAACTTGAGAGGCTTTTGTTAACCCACTAGGATTCGAACCTAGACTAGCAGAACCAAAATCTGATGTGCTACCCTTACACCATGGGTCAATACACACTTTAAAATTAATAACTGTTAGCTTTTAGCTGAACAAAGAATCACGAATGATTTCCTAATTTAATGTTAACCGACATGGATTCGAACCATGAATGACGGTACCAAAAACCGTAGTGTTACCGTTACACCATCGGTCAATCTAATTCATTGTTGTGCTGACTTGAAAATAAAACCTCTCCAATTAAATGGATTAAAAAGAGAGGTTTTGTTAACCGACATGGATTCGAACCATGAATGACGGTACCAAAAACCGTAGTGTTACCGTTACACCATCGGTCAGTACAACTGAATTGTGGTGCAAAATTAGGGCGTTTTATTTTGTTTGTCAAGTCCTTTTTCAAAAAAAAATAAACAAAATTTATAACACCCACTTTAAGTCACTGACTATTTGAAGCTTACCAGCACAAAAAAAATGATTTTTTTTTGTGCTGGTATCTCTTTTACAACACTACACCACTAGTTTCAGCAGTAGGTGCTATTTTTTTCACTAAGCCTTGTAATACTTTACCTGGGCCACACTCTACAAAACTAGTTGCGCCATCAGCTACCATATTTTGCACAGATTGAGTCCATTTGACAGCACCCGTCAATTGAGCAATCAAGTTCGCTTTGATCGTAGCAACATCCGTTGAAGGCTGTGCATTTACGTTTTGGTAAATTGGACAAACTGGCGCGTTGAAATTGGTAGCTTCGATAGCAGCAGCTAATTCTTCACGAGCAGGTTCCATCAATGGTGAGTGGAATGCTCCACCTACAGGAAGAAGCAATACACGCTTTGCACCTGCTTCTTTTAATTTTTCACCAGCCAAAGCAACGCCTTCGTTGGTTCCCGAAATTACTACTTGCCCTGGGCAGTTATAATTAGCAGCAACTACTACATCGTCAACTGAAGCACAAATATCTTCGATTACATTATCTGCTAAGTTCAAAACAGCTGCCATAGTTGAAGGGTTCGCTTCACATGCTTTTTGCATAGCCAATGCACGCTTTGACACTAAAACTAAGCCATCTTCAAAGCTCAATGCTCCAGCAGCAACCAAAGCTGAAAATTCGCCTAGTGAGTGACCTGCCACCATATCAGGTTGGAAATCCGCTGTTTCTTTGGCTAAAATTACAGAGTGAAGAAAAATAGCAGGTTGCGTTACTTTCGTTTGTTTTAACTCTTCGTCAGTTCCATTGAACATAACATCAGTAATGCTAAAACCTAAAATTTCGTTAGCTTTTTCAAATAATGCCTTTGCTGATTCTGATTTTTCGTAAAGGTCTTTGCCCATACCAATAAATTGAGAACCTTGACCTGGGAAAACGTATGCTTTCATTCTTAGGAATTTTTGTGATATATGATTTAGTACTAGTGGAAACAAGAGACTCTGTTTAATAAATTAAAGCAAGTTTTATGTATCATCTCCACAATTGTCTGAGAAAAAGGGCTTAAGCTAATTCTCAAATAATTGCCTTTGAACCGCTCCTCTTAACGAAGGTGTTTTCAAAGAAGTCCGCAAAAATACTACTTCAAGTTCTACATCTCCCAATTCTAGGCCAAAAACCTTTCACGTAGCTCAGGATTTGGCAAACGACATGCATCTGATTTCCCAAAAATTCGGTATCTATTCTTCGCAACCAAGTCATAAATCATATCTCTAACAACTCGTGGAACCCATCTCAAAAAATACAACGACTTCCAAGCTCCATCCAAATGCCTCGCTATATGAAGTGCAGCATCAGATTTCTCAAATACTCGTCCATTTTTTACTAACAAAACAGAATCAAAATCTTTTTTATTTCGAGAAAACTGAGCCAAATATTGTTGTCCCACCTCTGATTGCAAGGATGCAAATTTGAATCGTTTTTGTGAATCGTGATCAATGACAAAATTGATTGAGGAATTACAAAAATTACACACCCCATCAAACAAGATAAGGTCATAAGAATATTGTTTTAGGGCTTCTTCTTTCATTAGTTTAAAACCGTTATATAATCATAACAAAAAAGACGAGCCTATATATTCCATAAGCTCGCCTTTTATTGGTATTTATTTGATTATTATTTTATTAGCTCGATATAGCCTTTTAATGTTAAACTATTCTTAGCTGTATCTAATGTCAAGAATTTTACTGAGCAATTATAGAAATAGGTTCCCGAAGGAGACTCATTACCAGAATTATCTCGACCATCCCACTCTAGTTTTGGACCTGTGTAATCATACACTTTTTGTCCGTTTCTATTATAAATAGAAATAGTCACTTCCTGCACAAAACGTGGACATTTTAAAGCTTGGAAAATATCATTTTTACCATCTCCATTTGGCGTAAAGACATTTGGCAATGAGAAACTAGGACAATTATCTTTACAAACGACATTACTACGTGCACTTTCGGTACCATACTTATTTGTGGCGGTTACATAATAACATCCCATATACGAATCTGTTTTGGTATGTGTATAGTTGTGTGCAGGAGGATTTGGCGTAGTAATATCTGCAATTTTTGTAAATGCCCCATCAGGTCCAGAAGCGTAATACAAAGTATATTTTACAATATCCTTATCACAATTAGCTCCTGTTGCGTCTGTCCATGTAAGCTTATTCTCAAAAGTTGTTTGATTACAGTTACTATTGTCTTTTGTATAAGCATCACAATCCAAAAGATCAATATTGAGTACTGGTGGACAAGGAATCAAATCACTTTTTGGCGTTGCGCAACTAATCTGAGAGAAGTTATTCAACAAACTAGGTTTGATTCTAGCAGAATTATATGAACCTACAGTTTCTACCTTGTAGCAATACGATGAATCTGGTGACATTTTCACTGGGAAACTGCCATCTGAGGCAATCTTGTCTTGTCCATCATCTGTAAAGGTATAAGTAGATGCGCCTTGTACCGTTACATCGGCAATACGTGTAAATACTCCGGAACCTGGACGAGTTTCACGATACACACGATGCGTTTGATTATCGTTAGACCAAGGAGTATTTGCTTGCCAAGTTAGTACTACTTTTCGAACATCAGCAGTTGTGGTCAAACGCACACTCGAAGCAGCTTCTGTACTATCCAATAATGTAAGTCCTGTAGCACTTGTGTAATAGAACAGCAAGCGATAACGATACGCATTATCTTGTGTGTTGAGATTTTTATCAACAAATACCGTATCGGCTACTGTTCCAGATAAATCTGTATTGATATTCGCCCCTACTTGTGCAAAAGACGTACCCGTCAGGCCAGTAGCACGGAACAAACGATATTGATACGGTCCTTTGAATTGAGCTGGTTTGAAATCAATTGGACGAGTCCATTTTACTGTGATTTCTCCTTGAGTTGCAGATGTTCTATCCACTGTCACATTGGTAATTACAGGTACTTGTGCTTCTAGTTTTAGACAGATTTGATCTGACGATACACTTTTACCTCCCGAAGGCGCTGCAAAAGATGCTACTACTCGGTAGCTATAATCAGTATCGCGTTTCAATCCGTTGTTATCCACATAAGTAGTAGCATTGACAGGAACTCTACCTATTTCGACATAGCCCAATCCCGCAGGAATACCCGTTTGGCATACATCTGGCACAAAATTATCACAACCTTGTTTACGATAAATGATTAACTCTGCTCCTGCATTTTGGCAAGAATACGCATCCCAAGTCAAAGTGATAGCCTTGTTGCCTGCATCGCCAGTAGCTTTTAGGTTTTTAACTCTTGGTGCAACAATTTTTACCTTCCAAATTTTACTATCTACCAATTTAGGGATAGTACTTCCTACCCTCGATGGCGGAACGTCCTCTACCTTGAAGAGAATATCATAGGTTTGCTCCCGTATATGTGCACAACTTGTTTGCCACCTAAATACACCTGTAGCAATAGGATTTGAAGGATTGGTAGCCGTAAATGTCGCATATGGTTGAGCAAAATAAGCCGTTCCGTCGGTAGGTCTATAGACAGAGCCAGTTGAAAATAAATTCAGTTGATCTTTACGTCCTGTACTAGAAGGAGTATCATCAGCAGTAACATTTTGTTGAATAAAGGTTCCAGCTTCCACACAGATATCGTCTGGTACTTTGATAATAGGAGCTTTGTTATCGGCATCCTTTACCTCAATTTGCATATCACGAACCGTCTCGGATATTTTCACCCCATTTCGCCATTCTTCAATAATAAAAGCACAGTTATAAAGACCCGTTTCTTGCGGTACATTCCAGATCAAATCACCCGTACGACTATTGATGGTAAAACTAGAAGCCGTTGCCGCTACTAAGTTAGGTTGACGAAAACCAGCTATAGCATTACCACGTCCAGTACAGGTAGTTTGTAAGCCCGTACGACAGTCGATAAGGCGATAAGCCAAGCTATCACCTTCAATATCTACTGCGTTGGGGTTGTGAATAAACCTTTGTCCAACCACGGCAGTAAGGTCTACCGCAGGGTTCATGAGCAGAGGCGTTGAGTTAAGCCCTAGCCCTGGGTCTATTTTAAATACGGTCTCGACATAAAAGCCCACCATATCCGAATTAGGGATATTTCGAACGTTGGCATTACGGTTTTCGATACCTACGTTTACCTTGTAGATACTTGGCGCTGCGTAGGTGTAAGTGACTTTATAAATACCCTTCATTGTCCCATTACCAATGTCTTCGCCCAAGCCATTGCCATTAGAACGAGGAGCCCACTGAGAGCCCAATCCATCTCCAAAGCAAAAAAGGACTTCGCGTTGTTGCTGCCAAGCCACGTTATTTTCACAATATATCGTGAGGGTAAATTCGTAAGTAAGAGCCGTACTCGATACTCGACGCACGGTAATTTCGCCCCCTTTCATGTGGGTTGCCCTTGCGGAATGAAATGAAAAAAGGCCTACAAAAAAGGTAAAAATGAGAATGTAGATAAAGTTTGGTCTCATACGTTAGTGAATAAAAAGTTTTGAGGACAGCCTCTTCAAAAAGCCTTGGTATAAGGTAATGATAACTGACCTACACACTTTACTGGCACAATTTAGAGAATAATTTTTTTTACAACTAACAAAACAAAAAAATCAAACACAAAGTTGGAAAAGTGAATCAAAAACACAAATCCTATGAAAGACCCTCCAAAGTATCGTTAATTATAGCAAAACCGATTGGTTGGTATAATTCCTAAATCGTTGGCTAAATCCAATAATACAGTACAAAAACGTAGAAAGATTATAAATAATTGCTAAAATCTTATAGATTATTTGATTGACAGGTGATTCAATTGTAGTTTTGGGTTCAATTTTTCAACTAATTAATAGTTAATAGCAATTAATCCATACAGGCTTTTCTTTGTATAGATTAAGAACCAGCCCTATTAATTGTTAACTAATTAACAACCAATAACTTATAAAAAAATGTCTTGGGTAACAAAAACATTATCAAGTTCGTTGGGCCGAAAGCTCATCATGGCGGTAACAGGCTTATCGTTGGTAGCCTTCCTTCTCGTCCATTGTGGTATCAATGCGTGCATTTTTTTGAATGACGGAGGTGAAACCTTCAATGAGGCCGCAGAATTTATGGCTAAAAACTTTTTCATCCGTGCTGCTGAAATCGGACTATTTGCGGGTTTAATCCTTCACATTGTAGACGGTTTAATGTTGTGGTCGGCTAATAAGAAAAAACGCCCAGTACAATATGCTGTTGTATCAAAAGAGAATAGCACATGGTACTCTCGCTCAATGGGTTTATTGGGTACATTATTATTACTTTTCTTAGTGATGCACTTAAAGCATTTTTGGGTAGTAAGCCGTTTTACAGATGTGATTACTGGCGGTCAAAAAACACTTTTCCAAGAAATGCAGGAAGTTTTTGCTAGTCCAATACCTGTAATTGTGTATGTAGTTGGTTGTATTTCTTTGGCATACCACTTATTACATGGTGTTCAAAGTGCATTCCAATCACTTGGATGGAACCACCCTAAGTACACTCCGTTTGTAAAGGCTTTCGGAAGTTGGTTTGCTATTATCATTCCAGTTGTGTTTGCAGCAATGCCAATCGCAATGCATTTAGGACTTATTAAATAGTTCATAGCTGTTTGTTATTTTTTGACAACACTATATCTAAAATTTTTATCATTACATAATTCTTAAGTTATGGCAACTTCACCAAGATTAGATGCTAAAATCCCTGATGGTCAGCTGTCTGAAAAATGGACAAAATTCCGTTCGACAGTACCATTAGTAAACCCCGCAAACAAGCGGAATATCGAAATCATCGTAGTAGGTACAGGTTTGGCGGGTGCTTCGGCAGCGGCTTCTTTGGCCGAAATGGGATATAAAGTAAAAGCTTTCTGTTTCCAAGATTCTCCTCGCCGTGCTCACTCAATTGCAGCACAGGGTGGTGTCAACGCTGCTAAAAACTATCAGAACGACGGTGACTCTGTATATCGTCTTTTCTACGATACGATCAAAGGTGGTGACTACCGTGCAAGAGAGGCTAACGTTCACCGTTTGTCAGAGGTATCTGGTAATATTATTGACCAATGTGTGGCTCAAGGTGTACCATTTGCCCGTGAATACGGTGGTTTGTTATCAAACCGTTCGTTTGGTGGTACTCAAGTACAACGTACGTTCTACGCAGCAGGTCAAACTGGTCAACAATTGTTGTTAGGTGCTTATTCTGCACTACAACGTCAAGTTGGTTTGGGCAACGTAACCATGTATACTCGCCACGAAATGATGGACGTAGTAATGGTAGACGGTAAAGCTCGTGGTATCATTGCTCGTGATTTGATCTCTGGTAAATTAGAGCGTCACTTCGGTCACGCAGTATTGTTGTGTACAGGTGGTTACGGAAACGTATTCTACTTGTCAACCAACGCAATGGGATCGAATGTAACAGCTGCTTGGAAGGCTCACAAAAAAGGTGCTTTCTTTGGCAACCCATGTTACACGCAAATTCACCCGACATGTATCCCAGTGTCTGGCGACCACCAATCTAAATTGACTTTGATGTCAGAGTCTTTACGTAACGATGGTCGTATTTGGGTTCCTAAAAAACCAAACGATACACGTCCAGCTAACCAAATTCCAGAAGATGAACGCGACTATTACTTAGAGCGTCGTTACCCTGCGTTTGGTAACTTGGTACCTCGTGATATTGCTTCACGTGCTGCTAAGGAGCGTTGCGATGCAGGTTATGGTGTAGGTGCTTCTAAAAAAGCGGTTTACCTTGACTATGCTGCAGCTATCTTACGTTATGGTCGTGTTGAAGCTACGAAAAGAGGTATGCACAATGCATCTAACGAAGAGCTACAAGTAATGGGTAAAGAGGTAGTGAAAGAGAAATACGGTAACTTGTTTGACATGTACAAACAAATTACTGGAGAAGACCCTTATGAAGTTCCAATGCGTATTTATCCAGCGGTTCACTATACAATGGGTGGCCTTTGGGTAGACTACAACTTGATGACTACAGTACCAGGGCTTTATGCATTAGGTGAAGCAAACTTCTCAGATCACGGTGCAAACCGTCTGGGTGCTTCTGCTTTGATGCAAGGTTTGGCTGATGGTTATTTCGTAATTCCATACACAATTGGTGCTTATTTGTCTGGAGATATTCGTACAAAAGCGATCCCAACAGATGCTCCTGAGTTTGTGGCTGCAGAGAAAGCTGTTCAAGATACCATCGACCAATTGATGTCTATTCAAGGAACAAAATCGGTTGACTATTACCACAAAAAATTAGGTTTAATCATGTGGGATAAGTGCGGTATGGCTCGTAACGAGGTTGGTTTGAAAGAAGCTATCGAAGAAATCAAAGCACTTCGTAAAGAGTTCTGGTCAAACGTTCGTATTCCTGGTGATGCAAACGAATTCAACCCTGAATTAGAGAAAGCTGGTCGCGTGGCTGACTTCCTTGAACTAGGTGAATTGATGTGTATCGATGCCTTGAACCGTAACGAATCTTGTGGTGGTCACTTCCGTGAAGAATATCAAACTGAAGAAGGCGAAGCAAAACGTGATGACGAAAACTACGCTTACGTAGCTGCATGGGAGTACAAAGGCGATTCTGACTACGAATTACACAAAGAAGAGCTAGTGTACGAAAACATCAAAATTGCACAACGTAGCTATAAATAATTTGAAAATTTGATGATTTGAAAATTTGAAAATGAAAAAGATTACTTGTAGGTTTGAAACTATTAATTCTCACCTACAAGTAATATGCAGAATCAAAAAGCGAATCTCATCGTTGAAAAAACGCTTTCATTTTCAATTGAAATCATCAAATTCAGTGAGCAATTAGAACTCCAAAAAAAATATGTCATAGCCAAACAATTGTTGAGGTCAGGCACATCTATTGGAGCTAATGTTTGGGAAGCTCAAAATGCAGAAAGTAAGGTAGATTTCATTCATAAAATGAAAATTGCAGCCAAAGAAGCTGATGAAACTAGCTATTGGTTAAAACTTTGTGAACTATCCGAGACTTACCCACAACCCCAAAAAGTTATCATTGAAGAATTAACTCAAATAATCCGAATTATTTCGAAGATTATTAGTAGTTCCAAAGTAGATTCTAAGTGAGTCTATTTTCAAATCTTCAAATTTTCAAATCTTCAAATTGTATCAAAATGGAAGGAAATATGAACTTGACGTTGAAGGTATGGCGTCAAAAAAATACCAATACAGAAGGAAACTTCGAAAATTATGACGTTCAAGGAATTTCAGAGGATATGTCTTTCCTCGAAATGTTTGACGTTCTTAACGAAAGATTAATCAACGATGGTAAAGAACCTATCGCTTTTGATCACGACTGTCGTGAAGGTATCTGCGGTATGTGTTCTATGTACATTAATGGTAGCCCGCACGGTCCAAACCGTGGTGTAACTACTTGTCAATTACACATGCGTTCGTTTAAGTCTGGTGATACTATCACTGTTGAGCCTTGGAGAGCAGCAGCATTCCCAGTAATCAAAGACTTAACTGTAAACCGTTCGTCTTTCGACCGTATTATCTCTGCGGGTGGGTTCGTTTCAGTAAACACTGGTAACGCTCAAGATGCTAACGCATTGCCAATCGCGAAAGAAAAGGCTGACGAAGCATTTGCAGCAGCAGCTTGTATTGGTTGTGGTGCTTGTGTAGCAGCTTGTAAAAATGCCTCAGCTATGTTGTTTACTTCAGCAAAAATTTCTCAATTGGCGTTGTTACCACAAGGTCAAGCTGAACGTGAAATGCGTGCTGAGAAAATGGTTGCTCAGATGGATATCGAAGGTTTCGGTGCTTGTACAAACACAGGTGCTTGTGAAGCAGAATGTCCAAAAGGTATTTCATTAGAAAACATTGCTCGTATGAACCGTGAATACTTTGGTGCTGTATTATCATCAAAAGAACACGAATAGTTTGGGGGCAAAATTGAGTGAATTGAGATTGAGTGACTGAGTGATTGTTCCTTAAATCTCCTTTTACAGATAAAGCCACAAGACTTCATACTTAAAATATGTCATTGAGGATTTTAACTTCTAGGTTATTTTCAAGGTGCTTATCGAAAAGGCGGTCGAAATTAGTTTTTCGACCGCCTTTTTTGATACTATATTTCAAAATGACACTTTTTCAAACGTAAAGCATAACGTTTCTACTAGGAAATTTTCTCTGTTAAATAATCACTCGTTCGCTCAATCACTCCATCGCTAAGTTTGGGATGACTCATAATTATACTGATAATAAATATAAGTCAACAAATTACATCACATCAGCACAAACAATACATCCTATTAGGCGGTTTTGTTTACATGAAAACACTTCGACTTTTTCTTGGAGATCAACTCAATAGCCAGCATTCATGGTTTGACACGGTCAATCAAGATATCACTTACGTAATGATGGAAATGCGTCAGGAAACTGACTATGTTACGCACCATATCCAGAAAATTGTAGGCTTTTTTATGGCTATGCGCCAGTTTGCAGAAGAACTAAAACAGAAGGGGCATCAGGTAGCGTATATCACCCTAGACGACGAGATAAATACCCAATCGCT
Source organism: Flectobacillus roseus (assembly GCF_030056595.1). NCBI lineage: Bacteria > Pseudomonadati > Bacteroidota > Cytophagia > Cytophagales > Flectobacillaceae > Flectobacillus > Flectobacillus roseus. The sequence continues at coordinate 163,920 of NZ_JASHIF010000004.1, read as the reverse complement.
TCCTCAAAATCTTCTTTGGCTTATTCAAGAATTAGATATTGAACAATTTGAATACCTACTACCCGACGAATATCGCCTTGATTTACAACTTAAAAACTTTTGCCAGAATCTTGCAATACCCTCAAAGGCATTTGATTCTGAACACTTTTTGAGTCAGCGAGATGAGCTAGCTACTTTTTTCAAAGGAAAGAAAACCTTTCTCATGGAAAACTTTTATCGCATGATGCGGAAAAAGTATAATGTATTGATGGATGGCAATGAACCTACTTCTGGACAATGGAATTTTGATGCTGACAATCGCAAAAAACTACCTAAAGATCATCGTCCAGTAGAACCTTTAGTTTTTTCAAAAAATGTAGATGATATCGTTAAACTGCTTTCTCAATCTGGCGTATCATTCATTGGAAACATCGATGCTAAAAATTTCTTGTGGCCTACCACTCGACAAGAGAGTTTGGCTTTATTAGCGTTTTTCTTAGAAAATTGTCTGCCACAATTTGGCACCTATGAAGATGCCATGCATTCCTCCTATTGGTCGATTTATCATTCTCGACTATCCTTTTCGCTCAATCTGAAATTACTACATCCATTAGAAGTCATTCAGAAAAGTGTAGAATATTGGGAACAACATCAAGATACAATTACGATTGCTCAGATTGAGGGGTTTGTCAGACAAATTCTTGGCTGGCGAGAATACATGCGAGGAATTTACTGGGCAAAAATGCCTGAATTTGCCCAAATGAATTTCTTCGGACATGACAGAAAACTTCCCTCATGGTTCTGGAATGGTCAAACAAAAATGGCTTGTTTACGTCATGCTATAACTCAAAGTTTGGATTATGCCTACGCCCACCATATCCAAAGATTGATGTTGACAGGAAATTTTATGCTATTGGCAGGTATTCATCCTGATGAAGCCGACGCATGGTATCTGGGGATTTATATTGATGCCATTGAGTGGGTCGAGATTACCAATACACGAGGAATGAGCCAGTACGCCGACGGTGGAATCATTGGCTCAAAACCTTATGTGGGGTCTGCCAATTATATCGACAAAATGAGCCATTATTGTGGCAACTGTTTTTATGACAGAAACAAAAAAACTGGTGACAAAGCATGTCCTTTTAACAGTCTCTATTGGCATTTTTTTGAAAGAAATCGTAACCTTTTAGAAAAGAATCCAAGAATAGGAATGTCTTACGTAACGCTCAACAAGATGGCCCAAAATCAAAGACAAGAGCTACTAAAACAAGCAGATTTTTATTTAGAGCATATTGAAAAATTGTAAACCGACTATCAAGGTTTATCACTATTCCAAAAAAAACTTAAAAACTATATTGCCGAGTTCTGAATGCCTACTAAATTTGGGTATGATAGAGATAAAAGACGTTTGTAAAGCCTTCAATGGCCGAGATATATTGCTAGGAATCAGTGGACAATTCAAGCCAGGTGATACCTCCTTGATTATTGGCGGTAGTGGTACAGGAAAAAGTGTACTACTCAAATGTATGATTGGGATTATCAAACCCGAGTCGGGACATATTTTGTATGATGGTCGTGATTTCCATAATTCTTCAGAAGAAATACAGAAGGATATCCGTCGTGAAATGGGTGTACTATTTCAAGGTGGAGCACTTTTTGACTCTAAAACTGTTTTAGAAAATGTCAAGTTTCCATTGGATATGTTGACAAATATGTCGGAAAAGGAAAAAATCGATCGTGCAGAATTCTGTCTTCAAAGGGTAGGTTTGGAAAATGCGGGACAACGTACTCCTTCTGAAATTTCGGGTGGTATGAAAAAGCGCGTGGGTATTGCTCGCGCTATCGTAATGAATCCTAAATATCTATTTTGTGATGAGCCTAACTCTGGTCTCGATCCTTTAACCTCAGTCAGGATTGATGAGCTGATCAAAGAAATTACCGATGAGTTTGGAATCACCACCGTAGTTATTACCCATGATATGAGTTCGGTAATGGGAATTGGGGAAAGTATTATGTTTTTGTATAAAGGCAAAAAATTGTGGGAAGGCGACAACTCTAATATTCTTCAAAATACTGTTCCAGAATTAAACGAATTCTTATTCTCAAGTAAACTTTTACAGGATTTGAGAAAATAGTGTTAATGATTTGAAAATTTAGAGTATATTTAAAAATTTTATTTGGTATTTGTTGAAGAAACAAAATTTCCTTTCGCCACACCTTACTTTTCTTGTCTTGACACAAGAAAAGTAACAAAAGAAAGTCAAGAAATCCTAATCGGAGTGGCGACCCACCTCGCCTGCGGCTCAAACAATAGGATTTCAGAAAAACAAATACATACTTTTTCATTTTCAATGACTTATGCAATTTAAACATACTCTTGTTTCAAATAAACAGAATCATTCTAAATTTAGTGAATTGAGATTGAGTGATATTCTAGCTGTAGAGACGCAATGCTTTGCGTCTTAAGCCGAATCAGACATAACATAGTAGTATCAAAAAAGCGGTTGGAAATTGTTTTCCAACCGCTTTTTTGATGAAAATTTAGAGAATAATCCCAATTCTAAAATTCGGAATGATTTGATATTACTACAATGCTCAATGACACATCTTTCGAAGCAAAGCATTGAGTCTCTACTACTGAAATGGATGTTGAGAACAATCACTCATTCACTCCATCAAAAATTCACTCAATAAATGCTAAGACTACACTAATTTCTTGATAATATCTTCTACAGAAACGCCTTCAGCCTCAGCCTTGAAATTACGTACGATACGATGGCGTAAAATCGGTAATGCTACTGCTTGTACATCTTCGATGTCTGGTGAATATTTTCCATTAATTAACGCATTGCATTTTGCGGCCAAAATTAAGTTTTGAGAAGCACGCGGACCAGCACCCCACTCCAAATATTGGTTAGTCACAGCATCGCTCAATTCTGATTTAGGACGCGTTTTGTGAACCAATTTTACGGCGTATTCTACTACATTATCAGCCACAGGAACTTTACGAACTAGCTCTTGAAAAGCTAGGATTTCTTCTCCTGAAACCTGTTTTTGTACTTTGTATTTGGTGGAAGTAGTTGTATTCTTTACAATTTCGACCTCAGCACGATATGATGGATAATCCAAATTAACCATAAACATAAAACGGTCAAGCTGTGCCTCTGGCAACGGATAAGTACCTTCTTGTTCGATAGGGTTTTGAGTAGCCAATACAAAAAATGGACGACTCAAAGGATATTTTTTACCAGATACCGTCACTGCATATTCTTGCATCGCTTCCAAAAGTGCTGATTGGGTTTTGGGAGGAGTACGGTTGATTTCATCCGCCAAAATGATGTTTGCAAAAATTGGACCTTTTACAAACTTAAAATTACGTTCGTTATCGAGGGTTTCAGAACCTACAATATCTGACGGCATCAAGTCTGGGGTAAACTGGATACGATTAAAATCGAGGTCTAGAGCTTCAGCAATTGTTTGAATCAGCAACGTTTTTGCCAATCCCGGAACTCCAACTAATAAACAGTGTCCTTGACAAAAAATAGCTGTAAGTAAGAGTCTAACAGTGTCTTCCTGACCAATAATAACTTTACCGATTTCTGAAGTAAGTTTTTGATAAGATTCTTTCAAAGCGTTTACCGCTTCCACATCCGACTTGTATTGCGCCATGCTTGTGATATTAACTATGTTTAGATTTTTGAACTCTTTTACTCCATGATATTATCCTAAAAATAGGTATTTTCTGAATACAGAGGTAATTCTTAGACGTATTGCTTCAAATAAATCATTGGTGTTACAAGAGTATGATTGAATAGCGTGTACCGTAAAGTTAATCAAATAACCTGCCAATTTGTAGTGATTTGGTGGGGTTTATTCAAAACTTTCGACCAAACATTCTGCTAACGTCTTTAACGTCAAAGTTATTGAGTCATTCATTAAGTTTTTGGAAAACAAAAACGGTCAGCATAAAGCTGACCGTTCTCAATATTGCTTGGCAGTGTTAAATTTTCAACTCTTTCAACACTACATTTATTGTCCTGTGCCTTTCATGACGTTACAATCCTTGTATTCGTCCGAAATATAGATAAATACTTCACCTTTGGCTTTAGCAAACCACTCTTCGATAGCATTGTTACGTTTTCTGTTCAAAGTAATTGTTGCTAATTTCTGGAAGTCATCTTCTAAGTTAGCAAAGTGAGGTGGGTGTTTTGCTTTATAATATAATACTCTTACAGCTGTACGACCATCCTCTGTACGATATTGAATAGGCTTGGTAAGCGTACCTACGGTCATTGAGTCCAAGGTAAAGTACAAACCAGATTCCATACTACCATCTAATGGCATTTTAATAGAACGTGTACTAGGGTCAATCAACATACCACCAGCATCTTGAGTACCTTTATCTTCAGAGTGTAATTGAGCAGCTTTTTCAAACTTTAATGAGTCACGTTGTACCAATACTCTAATACTATCCAAGTAGCTAGTTGGCTCTGTTAAGTCCATTTTCTGGTAATCAGGACGCAACAAAATATGACGTGCATGGTATTCTTGACCACGAATCTCCAATAATTGAATTAAGTGATAACCAAACTCTGATTCAACAACGTCCGACAATTGATTAGGTTTCAACTTTAGGGCAGCAGACTCAAAAGGCGCTACCATTTGACCACGTTTAGCAAAACCTAAATCTCCTCCACGTTTTCCTGAACCTAAATCTTCAGAATATAATTTAGCCAGTTCTGCAAAGTCTTCGCCATTTTCTACTCTACGCTTATAGTCTAGCAATTTCTTGATAAGCTCATCTTTTTGATTTTTGGTCACTTTAGCTAAGCGAACAATATGCCCTACTTCTACTTCTGAAGGCAAATACGGCAAAGAGTCTCTTGGGATAGATTCAAAAAACTTGCGTACTTCTTTTGGAGTAACTTTTACATCGCCCGTAATTTTTTCCTGCATTTTACGAGTAGTAAGCTGTTCTTTAATGGCCGAACGAAGCTCGTCTTTCAAAGATGCAATTGTTTTGCCATAAGCTTCAACAATGTTCTTTTGTGAGCCAAATTGTTGCTCCATTTGATCCATACGAGAGCTTAACTCCATTTCCACTTTCTTGTCATCGATCAGGACTGAGTCAATTTCGGCTTTTGCTAACATCACTTTACCAATAATCAAACTCTCAAGCAATTGGCAACGCGTAGGCGTATTTCCCTGTCCGCTTTGCAAATATTGCTGATACTGTGCTTCAAGTTCAGACTTAAGAATATAGTGATTGTCAACTTTTGCAATGATTTTATCAATTACCAAAGATTGAGCTTGCATCGAAAAGCTCATCACCAGTAACAGACCCATCAATGAGAGTAAATAAAAGGGTTTCTTCATTGTTATATGATTTCTTATGTAATGCTTATTGTAATTAGGTTTAATCGCATGGCACAAACCTCATTCGCTTTCAAAAACCATCATTCATTCTAAAAAGAGAATAATTCTAGGTTCTCAATTAACAAATTTAAGCGTTTTTATCCTCTAAACCTGTGGATAGCGCCGTTAAAAAATGTTAATTGACCTTTTTGGCAACATTTATTGAATAGAAAATCAAAAAAATAGTGAAACTGCCACAGAAATTCCTCTGACAATTTCACTATTTTGAGACTTGTATTCTACTCAATGATACGACGTACTTCGTTTTCGTTGATTGAAACAGGGTAACGTTCTTTCAATTTCGAAATCCAGTTATCGTATAACTGCTTTTGATAATCTTTGATAATTTGCCCACGCGCTTCTTGGAAAGTCTTGGCTCTAGGCAATTCCACTTTATTGATATCTATCCAAACCTGACGACCTTTTGACTCAAATGTCTGTTCGCCCACGGCCCAATTTGCTACATCTACAAATTCGTTTTCACCACGTTTGAAATAGCGTTCTTCTGCAGTAAGACTATTCGGTTTTAAAGTATTAAATCTTTTTACCACATCATCCATCGACGTCGAGAAAAACTTGATAGACACGCGCATATTTTTACTATGGTCATTTTTTGAGGCTGGTTTAAATTTACCATCATCTTTCTCAATAACTCTAGTAGCCGAAATACCTTTATTGATTAAGCTATTTACGATATTCCTAGCACGTTCTGCTGAAATATTTTCGGGCTCATCTGCATCAGAATTTCCTGTAATTTCTACCGTGTAATCACGATTCTTAATCATGATAACTGCCAATTCGTAGAGCATTTTCTGAGCATCAGGCGTAAAGTCAGCTTTATCTTTTTCAAAATAAATTTCAGGGAAACGACGGTTCATAGGATAAGGTCCCTTCTGCAATACCTGCTTTGCCTGTTCCAATGTTTCTTTTCTATCTGTAGTAATCAATTTCGCCAAAACACGGTTGGTATATTGATAGCGATCTGGATTTTGTTGAAAAAATCTTACTTGACCCAAAGAATCCAAAGAAGGTGTCAAAACATACTTTTCGAACATTTCCTTTTGCAAAATTCCTTCACGGTACTCCTGCACAACTGAACGAAACTCAGGATATCTCACTTCAAGATTGGCTTCTTCAAAAGCAATATTAGCCTGTTCTACAAATTGTTTGTACCAAGTATCTACAGATTTGTCTTCTACAACGCCCACTTTCAACATTTGGCGCTGTTGTTTTAACACAAAATCATAAAAGTCCTTCGTCTTGTAAGGCTTTGAGTTAATCGAAAATAAGGTCTTTCCTAAATAATCTTCTTGTCCTGTACGATCTTTATAGAATTTATCAAAAGCGTCTTGTTTGACCGAAATATATTCTAAGAAATTATTATCTCTCACAAGTTTTTTGACCAAAGTACCTCTTGCCAGTGCACCTCTCGAAGCATCTGCATTGATTTTTTGGCGAATGTAAGGAGCGATTTCTTCAAATTTCAACAAACTCTTTTTCTCCACCAATCTAAAAATATGCCAACCTAAAGAAGTCTGAATTGGTGTTGTATAATCGCCTTTTTCTTTAAGGGAAAATACTAAATCTGTAATTTTTTCATCAATCAAAGTACCTGCCTCGTACCATCTTCCGAGTACTCCTCCTCTTGATTTGGTACTAGCATCGTCTGAGAATGTACGACATACACCTTCAAATGGCTCATTTTTTTTGAGATAAGCATAGGCGTCATCAATACGCTTTTTGGCAGCAGCTTTTTCAGCCTCCGACATACTCGCTGACACCGAAACCAAAATATGCGCCAAACGTACCTTTCCTCTAAACGAACGACGATCTAAAACCTTGATAATATGATATCCCTTTTCGGTACGAAAAGGCATAGAGACCTCACCTTTGGGCGTGTTATAGGCAGCAGATTCAAAAATATAATTGTTGTCTAACACCGCCAAATAACCCAAATCGCCTCCACGAGGAGCAGATTTAAGGTCTTTGGAATAGTCTTTAGCAATTTGTTCAAAAGCTTCCCCTCTTAAAATTCGAACACGAAGATTTTTGATTTCATCATACACTGCTAATGTATCTGCAGGAGTGGCATGTGAGCTTATCGGAATAAAGATTTGAGCCACTCTCACCTCCTCTTTCATACGTTCATAAGCTTCTTGAATCAACTTTTCAAGCATCGCTTTATCGGTGAGATAAGGGATAGCTAGCTCTTTACGATAGGTATCAAGCTCGTCAACAAATGCTCTGGAAGTATCCAAACCCGCTTTTTCAGCCGCAAATACACTAAGTTTATAATTAATAAAATCTTGTAAAAATGCTTTGGAGTTCTCTTTTTTGACGCTGTCACTCTGGACAAGCTTTTTGTAAGTTAGTTCAAAGTCTCTTGAACTGATGATTTTTGATCCTATAGTAATAGCAGGCACTTCGCTTTGCGCCAGAGCCGTTTGCTCATGAGTCGCCAATCCAAAAGAGGCAGCTATGACCGTGTATATTTTAAATAACTTGTTCATTCTTTCATTCATACTAAATCAGAAAAACTTTCCTGACTTGTTCATTTTAACTGGCAAGCACAGTGGAATATTGTACAAAAAAAACAAAAATAACAATAAAATTGAGATTAAGTCACGGCTGTGACTTATCATACTCCACTTAGTTGGAAGATGATTTCTGAATGCTAGTCTTGATTAGTTTGAGTTGTAGGTCATACGTTAGCTCATACTGGAAGGAGTTTTTGAGGTGTTCTCCTTTAAATACCAACGGTACGGTATAAAGTGTCTTACCTGATTTGAGCTCCTGAGCTGACAATTGAAAAGTATTTTGCCCTAAAAGGTCGTCTTTATCAAAACGTTCGGCAGCTTTGAGCCCTAAACCTGCGGCTTGCAAACTACCAAACACGATGGCTAATGGTGTTTGATACTCTGCAATACTTACCATAACGGCAGGAATTTTGGCTATGCCTCCAAACTCATTGATTTTTTTGACTAACTCTTGCGCTTTTGTATAATCATCGATTTCATTTAATACCACAGAAACCAATAATCTTCCATTTTCTGGAACGACCAATTCGATTGGCTTGAAACGCTCTGAAGTGAGAATTTGCCCTGCTTTGACAGACTCTACCCCAAACGACCCAGTAACTACCTGAGCGATTTTTCCTTGGTCGTCAACAGCTGTGAGCGTGTAATTTAATACTATTTCATCAGCAAAGGATAAATCTTCTTCCAAATCTAAAGCTTTCAGCTGTTTTACTTGCATACGAGTTTGGTAGTCGGTTTTCACAATCGTTTCGACAACTGGCGTGTTTTGTTGCGAAGTAGATTGAGTAACAGGTTTGGCGGTTTTGCACGCACCCAACGCCCATACAAGTCCAAATGAAGCGAAATACACTAATTGTTTTTTCATGGTGTGCAAAAAAATTATAGGTATCTCTATTTTTACGAAAGTAAGTACGCAAAATCAAATTTATTTTTTAGCTCTTGGCTTTCAGCTATAGGCATTCGGCAAAAACATATCAATCGTTACTAAAAACAATTTAACACTCCTTGCCTTGTGCCTAAAACACAAAACTTAAATATAATTCTGCACGAATCCTAAAATAGAGATACCATATGAAATTACACTGCAGGTTCTTGCTGTGTGAGACAGTGAAAACTTCCTTGTCCCCAAATGATTTTATTAGATGGTAATCCAATTACTGGACGGTCAGTAAATACCTGAGAAAGAATATCTAAAGCCACGTCATCATTTTTACAATCGAAAGTAGGTACCAATACTCCTGCATTGCAAATTAAGAAATTAGCATAAGAAGCAGGCGTTCTGAAGTCATCAACTACCACTGGCGATGGCATTGGAATTTCTACAATATTCAACTGTTTGCCATTCAACAAACGCATTTGCTTGAGTAACTGTAGGTTTTCTTCCAAAATCTCGTGATTATCGTCGGCCTTATTAGGTTCTACCATTGTGATAACGGTGTCTTCATTAACAAAACGAACTGTATCATCAATATGTCCGTCAGTATCATCCCCAACGATTCCGTCATTTACCCAAAGTACTTGTTCGGCACCATAGTAATCATACAAATACTGTTCGATTTGCCCTTGTGTTAAGTGAGGATTACGATTTTCATTCAACAAACATTCGCGACTGGTAAGAATCGTCCCAGCGCCATTAAATTCTACCGAACCGCCTTCCATAATAATACCTGGCGTTACATAATTCAAACCTCTATGTTTGGCAATAGCTGTAGGCAAATTATTGTCGTCGTCGAATGGAGGATACTTTCCACCCCAAGCATTATAGCCCCAATTGACAATCATACGTTCCTTGGTTTCAGGATTAATCAAGAAAGCAGGACCGTGGTCACGACACCAAGCGTCGTTAGTAGGGTTTACTAAAATTTCGATTTGGTTAAGGTCAATTTCATATTTTGGTAACTCGCCTAAAATGAAATTTTTCAAGGTCTCATCATTAACATTCAAGCCTACTTTCTCCCCATTAGAGATAGCTTTGATAAGACCAAAATATTGTGAATACATGAGGTGGCGTTTGTTGCCTTGCCAAGATGCTTCATTATGTGGGAACGTCAGCCAAGTAGCTACGTGTGGATGCCATTCAGGCGGGAAAAAAAATCCTTGTTGCTTCGGAGTCATGTCTACTTCATTTTAAACCGCAAAGTTACAAAAACCTTGCCTTGTAACCTGAGTTTTCTGTGCGCCATATCTTGAGGCATTAAACTTAAATAATCAAATAGCTAATTAACAAACACTTACGGGTAAATTTTTAATAAGATGTTAATTTTGTAAACATTCCGATCAATACACTACTTTGCCTCGTTGGGTCTTTCTTTCTGATTTCTTCTTCTTATCTTTCAGGCGCTCTGCAATCATAGCAGCTGTAGGCTTTGTGGGTTTTCTTTTAGGAGCAACGGTCAAAGCCTTTACCAATAGTGCTTTGAATTTCTTGATGACAAGTGTTCTATTCTTAAGTTGACTCCTATCTTCCTGAGATACCACAATCAACTCACCCTCTCCGTTAATTTGATTTTTTAACTTTTGTAAAATCAAGGCTTTCTGAGATTCATCGAGTAATTGGGAATTTACTACATTAAAACGTAGTTCTACTTTTGAAGAAACTTTGTTTACATTTTGTCCACCAGCACCGCTACTGCGCGAGGCTTGGAATTGTAGTTCGGGTAAAAAATCTATTTCTAAAATATTCATAAAGTCGTTTTTCGGAATTTTAATTAATCCTGTATTTTCAAACTGGTTAGAAGATGTTATATGTTAACGGTGTATCTGTTATTTAAAGACGTACTCATCAGAAGGATACCAATGATTTATTGAGTTAGTGGTCTTTTTGTACTTTAGGCGTTTAGGTATCGGCTTTCGGCGGTGGGCTCTGGTTATTAACTCTTTGCCTAATGCCTAGACATCTTAAATCTTCTTTTGCACGATTACTTATTCATTTAATCTTTATCTTATTCTCAAAAATTTCCGAAATCTGAAATCGCTTAAGCACTAACTCACACTTATAGACTACAAAACTGATTTAGCAGCTATTACTTTAAACGTGGAAACTCGAAAAATCATACATATTGATATGGATGCCTTTTTTGCCTCGGTCGAGCAACGGGATAACCCTTCGCTGAAAGGCAAGCCTGTGGCTGTGGGCGGTTCGAGCGAGCGTGGCGTTGTGGCAGCTGCAAGTTATGAAGCACGCGAATATGGAGTACGTTCGGCTATGTCGTCCAAGATAGCTGCTCAAAAATGCCCTCATTTAATTTTTGTTAAACCGCGCTTTGAGAGTTACCGAGCTGTTTCGCATCAAATTAGAGAAATTTTTGCAGAATACACACCTTTAATCGAGCCACTTTCCCTCGACGAAGCCTATTTGGACGTCACCAATAACCTCAAAGGAATTGAAAGTGCCACCCAAATTGCGATTGAGATAAAAGAAAAAATCAAAATACGCACACAGCTTACTGCTTCTGCGGGTGTTTCGTACAACAAATTTTTAGCCAAGATAGCCTCTGATTTCAACAAACCAGATGGTTTATACATCATAAAGCCCAAACAAGGTCCTTTGTTCGTAGAAACCTTAGAAATTGATCGTTTTCATGGCATAGGTAAAGTAACAGCTCAAAAAATGCACAAGATGGGTATTTTTACAGGAAAAGACCTACGAGATTATGATGAGGCTTTCCTGGTAAAACACTTTGGGAAAATTGGACGCTATTACTACCAAATTGCCAGAGGTATTGATACCAGAATCGTAAATCCTGAACGCATTCGTAAGTCGGTAGGTTCCGAAAATACCTTTATGCAAGACCTAGAAGCACGTGCCGAAATTCAGCTTGGGCTCGAACCCTTAATTGAAGATGTATGGCGATATTGCACCAAGCATGAGATATTTGGTAGAACGGTATCTCTCAAAGTAAAATACAACGACTTTCAAATAGTAACTCGTAGTCGGACGACACTCTCCCCTATTTTTGATTTATCTTTATTTGAAAGAATTGCCTATGAGCTATTAGATCAAATAATGCCTCCCAGCAAGGGAATTCGGCTATTGGGAATTACACTCTCAAACCTCAGTAATGAACAAGATATGGAAGGAAAGCAGCTTACACTAGAGTTTTGACCCAAACTAATTCACTTACTTTCAGTTTATTAAGCAGCAAAAAACTTGTTTTTCTGAAATTAAATACCTAACTTATTTTAACAAAACCTCAACCGCCCCAAAACATCTGGTTTTGTCAGTTTTATTCATACACATTATGATTTGATAGTCATGTTATCTTCTATAATAATGACTTTATTTAACCGCATCTATCGCTACATTTTGCTGTACAATCACGTTATTCAAGGCTTTAGCCAATCTTTATAATCTTAAATATCTACTACCATTCATAGTATTTCGAACCTTATTTTTCAAATCTCTCAAATAAGCAGTTTGACATACTTTAAAGCGGTTTTCACATACTAAAAACCGACATTCACACAATTTTACATTTTATTAATATACAGTCTTATATCTTTGTTACTGTACTTTTCTTTTATTTCTCACCAATCATATATTTATAACTATATGATTTTTAACCCCATAACCCAAAACGTCAATTGAACTTTAATAAGAAAAACCTCGTATTGTCTACCGTCTGTCCTTATTGTAACACACTTAAAATTATTTCGCTATGAGTTTTGAAAATTTTTGCATCGTTTCTCAAGGCAACCTTGACTTTAAATTCCAAAAAATTAAAATCGCTATCGAAGACATTGTTATGCTTCAAGCAGATAGCAACTACACTCATGTATATTTGAGTGATGGCAAACGATTTATATTCGCTCGAACAATCAAACTATTTGAGGATATGCTCAAAGATTACAGTTTTGAGCGTATCCATAAAACATTCATTATCAACTGTGACCATTTACTTGGTTATGATTCAAAAACAGAATCATTGGTTTTAAGTAATAACCTAAAAGCCAACTTATCGAGACGTCGCAAGTATCAATTAAAGAGACAACTATCGGTACTAAATTAAAAGGGATTAGGCAATTATGCCTAATCCCTTTTAATTTAAGTAAGCTGGTAAAATTAATTTTGCCAGCTTTAAGCTCTAGGCTAAGAGTTAAGAGTGTTTCTCATGATATAATAGAAACTTCTTTGCCTAATGCCTACGGCTTATAGCCTAGAGCGTATTAATATAGAGTTTGTCTGTTTAGTCAACTTTGGCAACAAGTACTTGTGGGTTTAAATCCACAGGCTTATTGAGTGTATAGTGAGCCATCAATGGAAAATGATCTGAAAAGCCAACCGAAGAAACAGTTTCGCAGCTTTGTATTTCCCACTGATGGCTATAAAATTGTTGGTCTATTCTAACAAAATATGGCTGACGATTTAGGGTAAAACCCATGCCTTTACCAACTTCCTCGAAAGCATTTTTGTACAATAAACTCATTTTTCCGTATGCGTAACCAAACGGCGTTTCATTAAAATCACCACAAAGAATTACAGGATAACGACTTCCAGCCACATATTCTTGCACCTCGTCAATTTGCTGGTAGCGCGAATCAAATCCAAACTTTAATCTTCCAAAACTATCGCCTAGTTCTCTAAAAAAGCTTGCGATTTTACCTTCTTGCAGTGCGTCAAAAGCTTGGTTGATACGAATTCCCATCGACCAAAAATGTACATTTACAACTCTTACGGTATCTCCTTTATAGGCAATATCAGCAACGATATAACCATTGATATTAGGCTGACCTTCACGATTCCAGATACGACCATATTTTTTTACAATAGGGTACTTAGACAAAAGCCCCAAGCCAACCTCCTCAGTCAAATCGTCTGCCAGTAGTACTGCTTTTTCGGCATAATTTTTCTCAACAGTTGCGTTAGGCGAATATTCCTGAAAACAAGCAATATCGGCATCAAGCTCATTCCATTGGGCAAAATCACTTGGAAAATCAGCAAACTTGGCGCTATTAAAACTCAATACTTTAAGCGAATTGGCATTTTGCAACGCAGTCATTGGTTTTTCGGTACCAACACCCATAAATCTACGAGCTAAAGGTGTCGCCAACAAACACCACACTAAACCTACCGTTGCAACAACTCTTTGTTTTTTTACCAATAAAAAAATAGATGCTAAACCACCCCAAATCAACGCTACGGGTAAAGACATCATCATAAATCCTGCGAACCAATGTCCTGAGATAGGCCAGTAACAAAATGCCATACTCAAAAACATATAACTCAAACCCACAAACGAGAAAGGATAGCGACGAAGGGCTGTCCACAACAAGCTAATGAATTCTTGCATAGTCTCGAATGCTTCGCTAGTTCGAATCATCCAATAGAGAATGGCAATATGCCTCGGAAATGTGATGTGTAGCGTCTTCATGTGTGTTGTGTTTAAGAAATTGACCTCAAGAGATCAATTAGTGGTTTAACAAAAGAACGATGTAAGCATGCCTACACCGTTCTAGATATACTCAGTAAATAAAGGGCAAAAACTATTTTACTTCGAAAGTACCTGTACCTATTTTGAATCCTTCAGAATAGAGTTCGATTGAATACTTTCCTGATTTGTAAGCAGAACCTTTAGCATACACTACGTCTACTTTTTGATCGTTGTTTTCGAACAATACGTTTTGTTTCACAGTAAAGCCCAACTCTTTGCCATCGTATTGCATCGTTCCTGACGAACCATCTGCACTTATTACAGCACCAGTAGCATCCATGATACGGATATAGATATCTTTGTTATTTCTCTCTGCTACTGGATTAGAAGCTAAACCAAAAGATATTTTCAAACGATCAATTTTTGAAGCTTTATAACGTCCACCATCGCGCACTTTACCGTTAGAAGCTAAGGCATATACCTCCACATTAGTTGCTTTCATGGCCGAAGCGATCGTTACTTTACGCTTCAACTCTTCATTTTGAGAAGTATAATCAGCAACTGTTTTGCTCAAATTGTCTTTGTCTGATTTCAAACCAGCATTTTCGTTCAAAGCTGCTTCTTTTTCAGACTCTAAGTTTTTGTTACGAGCCATCAAGTCTCCATTTTCTTCTCTTAGCTTAGTCAATTCCTCATCTTTGGTAGCCAAAAATGTTTCGTATTCCTTGATTTTAGCTTCGTATTTTTGGATAGAAAAACTCAAATCTGACTTCAATTTTTTCTTATCCGATTCTAATTGAGCTTTTACTTTTTCTAGTTCAGCAACATTACCGCCCAACATCTCAACCTCTTTGATTTTCTCATCTAACGATTTTGAGATAGAATCTAATTTGATTTGTGTACTCGATAACTGTTCTACTTTTGTTGTAAGTGCTTTTTGTAACTCAAATGTTTCGTTACGAGCGCCAATGAACAAATAACTCAACAAAGCGATAACACCTACTGTAACTCCTAATGCTACCTTAAAGAAGGTCTGATTATTATTATTCTCCATAGTTATTAATTTGCTTTAAAATGAATGGTTGGGATTGTTTTAAGAATAAATTATAAAAAGTAAGGAAAAAATTAGTTACCACAATCATTTATAAGTTCCTGTTTTCGTTCGTTTTACATGAGCAAAATAACTGTAACGCTTTTAAAGAGGAGTTAAATCAACCTTAAATCGACCTTAAAAATTGTGGATTGGAGATTTTTGATTTCGGAACTCCAAAAAACATCTTCATTGTCTATAACATAGTATCTATTTCAGGTTTCCTATAGTTGACGAAATTATTCCAAAATACCTTTCAAAACTTTATCAGAATGTGTCCTTTAACCGATTAAAATCAAAAAGTGGTCAGAAATTGATTCCCTAACCACTTTTTGATTTTAATCGGTTATTAGACCTAAAGTATAATGTCTTTACCATTTTTAAAACAATCTCTCACACACTCAATCACAAATCACTCAATGGGACTGGCATTAATATACTTGGAAAACTTACACGGAAAGTAGTTCCCTCTGAGGACGATTCTACATCTATTTGTCCATTATGCAGTTGAGTAATTCGATGTACAATTGTTAACCCAACGCCATGTCCTTTCACGGATTGTGCAGTGGCATTACTCCTATAAAACGGTTCAAAAATATTGGGAAGGTCTTTGGCAGGAATCGCTGGACCGTCGTTAAAGAATGATAATTTTATCCAATAATCATTTGTCGAAAAGTCTACTTTGACGGTCTTGTTTTCTGAAAATTTACAAGCATTATCCATCAAATTCATTAATACCACTTTCAGAGCAGCTTCGTTACCATTGATGACCAGCGTATCTTCTTCTTCAGGAAAATCATTGAAAGAAATATTAATTTGATAATCCTCATGCCATTTTTGAACCTGACTTTTGGCATCCCAAAGTAGCTCATCCATTCGCACTGAGGTCTTGGCAATGGCTTTTGAATCTACCACAGTATTTGCCAAATCCAGTAAAGTATTTGTAAGCTGTGTTAGGGTACGGGTATCATCTTTCAAAGACGACAAAAGTTTTTGATAAACCTCCACCGAACGTGGCTGTAGCAGAGTAATTTCGAGCTGTGAATAGATTTTAGTTAAGGGATTTTTGAGCTCATGCGAAACGTTTGCAATGAATATTTTTTGCGTCAAAAGGGTTTGTTCTACCCGATCAAGCAAACGGTTGAAGGTATCTACCAACAACCCAATTTCATCTTCTCGGTCGGGATGCTCAACTCTTTTTCCAATATTTTTCGGAAAAATAGAGTTAACCTGCCTAGTAATAGCCGACATAGGCGCTAGCGCTTTATCAGCAAAAATCCATCCACTCAAGCCCACCAATAGAATAGCCACCAAGGTCATAATCATTAAAATCTTCCTCAAGTCAGACAATGCTTCTTTCCCTGCTTCATCAACAGCACTTACTATAATCCAATGATTATTTCCTTTGTATTGGATAGACATCCCAAAAACCTGATAATCATCTACCATCAGATAACTGCTCGCTTGTGTGCTTATTACGCGAGGAAGCACCTGCGCATGAATCTTCTCATTACCTTTTTCAGTTGAAAAAATAAACTTATTGTCAGTCTGACTATAGACCGAAACCGATTCATCGTGCAGTATTTCTTTATCAGAAATATTAACCAGTTTTAGTACCGTGGTATCTGCCGCCTGAATCTCAAACAGTAAGGTGGCAGTCGTAACAGCGCTATTTTGAAGACGTTTGTAAAAACGTTTTTCTAAATAGAGTTTACTAAAAAAATATACCCCAACCGAAAACAAAATCATAATGGCGGTCACAAGGGCGATAAACTGAAATGTGAGTCTGAGACGGATATTCATAAATTGGATTGCTGAAGGATTTCCCTAATTTATCACCTTGAGTACGTATCCCATGCCTATATGCGTATGAAGGAGTTTTACAGTAAAATCTTTATCGATTTTTTTACGTAAAAAATTCACATACACTTCTATCACATTAGTACCTGTGTCGAAGGTTACATCCCAAATTTTCTCGGCGAGTTCTACCTTCGAAATCACACGTCCTTGATGGCGGATAAAATATTCTAGCAAACCAAATTCCTTGGCTGTCAAAGGAATCGTTTTACCTCCTCTTGTTACAGACTTCATATCCAAATCCATTTCGAGGTCAGCAATTTTGAGTACGTTGGTCGTTTGCAAAGGCGCACTACCACGACGTGTAAGTGCTCGAATACGTGCAACCAACTCTCGAAATTCAAAGGGTTTTGCAAGATAATCGTCGGCACCAGCATCGAGACCCACAATTTTGTCATCGGTAGTGCCTAATGCCGTCAACATCAAGACAGGTGTGGCGATTTTGGCCTCCCGAATTTTTTTACAAAGTTCGAGTCCATTAAAACCTGGCAAAATAATATCAGTAATAATCAAACTGTAAGGATGGCGTGAGGCTAACTGAAAACCCATCGGACCATCGTAGGCAACATCTACTTCATATTGTTGCTCTTCGAGACCCTGTTGGATAATTCTAACCGTTTTTACCTCATCTTCTATTAATAAAATTCTCATAAGCCTTGAGTTAAGTCAGTGAGTGGGGAGGAAATTCAAGTCCAGATACGAAACAATCATTACGCGTTGGAGCTAGAAAACGTAAAAAGAGGACGAAAGTACTTACTCAGAGTTAATTTAACACATTTTATAATCAATTTCTAATAAAATATGTACTAAAGTAAGTGCTGAAAAAACCTATTTTATTGTCAAAAAAGCCATTATAAGCTATATTAGATATTTGAATTCTTAACCAACAAACGCTTTTCTAAATTAGATGAAAAAAATCGTACTTCCCTCTCTCCTTGCTTTGGGCTTGAATTTTGGCGCACAAGCACAAAAACTAAACCCTACCGAACAAAAAATTGCTCAATACATCGATGCCCATTTTGCTCAAACTGAGCAACTGTTGAAAGATGCTGTAAATATCAATAGTGGCACGCTCAACACTGCTGGGGTAAAACAAGTAGGTGATATTTTTAAAAAAGAATTTGAAAAAATTGGGTTTGCCACCACTTGGGTCAACCTACCTGATTCGCTCAAAAGAGCAGGGCATTTAGTAGCTGAGAAAAAAGGGAAAGCAGGTAAAAAGCTTTTCTTGATTGGACACTTAGATACCGTTTTTGAAAAGGAAATGACGTTTTCTCCCTATACCTATATCAATGACTCCACCATAACAGGACAAGGGGTCAATGACATGAAAGGTGGTGATGTCGTGGTCATAGCAGCACTTCAAGCACTACAAGCTCAAAAATTATTAGATAATGCTACCATCACTGCGTATTTTACCGGCGATGAAGAAAGTGCTGGCAAGCCAACCTCTGTGAGTCGTAAAGATTTTATTGACCGTGCCAAAACACATGATGTAGCATTGGCGTTCGAAACGGCTGTTGGCTTACACACCGTTGCTACGGCTCGTCGTGGCGCGAGTGGTTGGTCATTAAAAACCTACGGAAAAACAGGACATTCATCAAGAGTATTTAGTCCCGAAATAGGCTATGGGGCTATTTACGAAGCTGCCCGTATTTTGAATGAATTTAGAGAACAACTAAGTTCCGAAAAATATCTCACTTTTAACCCTGGCATGATTTTGGGTGGTGCCGAAATCAACTATCATGAAGGAAAAGCCAATGGTTCAGCTGTAGGAAAAACCAATATTATTTCGCCCGAAACTGTCGTAAATGGCGATTTACGCTTTTTGACAGAAACCCAAAAAAATAAGGCTCGTGAAGTGATGAAGGCTATTGTTGCCAAAAATCTTACCGAGACAAAAGCTGAGATTAGTTTCTCAGACGGTATTCCTGCCATGGAGCCAACGGCAGCCAATGAACAAATTTTAGCACAACTCAATCAAGTAAGTAAAGATTTGGGCTATGGCGAAGTAAAAGCTGGCGATCCGGGTTCGAGAGGTGCAGGTGATATTTCGTATGTGGCAGAATATGTAGCTTGTTTAGACGGATTGGGAGCTTCGGGCAAAGGTGCTCACGCTCCTGGCGAAACCCTCAATATCAAGGAACTCCCTGCCTTAATAAAGCGCACTGCCATCTTGATTTATAGATTGACAAGATAATTTTGAAGAAAAGGCAAAGATGTGATATATTCCTCTTTGCCTTTTTTTATACTACCACAGAAAAGGATATTCTATAACGTTCTATCTTTTAATTTTCCTTTCAAGTAAGCGACACTTTGTTTGAAAGCGATTGAACATTTTCAGCGCTTCATTCCTTGGTCACTTATCTCTTTTACTCAATTTATACCCAATTTTAACTATGAAAAAAGTATCTCTCCTCCTACTCCTGTGGGTAGCGTGCGCCAGCTTTGGTATGGCACAAAAAAAGCAATCGTTGTTCAACAAAAAAGACCTTAGCGGTTGGAAAATCTATGGTACCGAAAAATGGTATGTAGAGAAAGGATTACTCATCTGCGAAAGTGGACCCGACAAGGAATATGGTTATCTGGCAACAGAGAAAACCTTCAAAGATTTTGAATTGACCCTTCAATTTTTGCAAGAAGCCGATGGTAATAGTGGGGTATTTTTTCATTCGAGTATCGAAGGAACCAAAATTAGTGGTTGGCAAGCAGAGGTAGCTCCTCCGGGGCATTCAACTGGAGGGATTTATGAATCGTATGGTAGAGGATGGTTGATTAAACCTGCTGAAGAAAAAGACAAAGCCTTGAAAATGGGCGAATGGAATACCATGAAAATCAAAGTAGTGGGCAATAAAGTAACCACATGGCTCAACGGTGTGGAAATGATTACGCTTGACGATGAAAAAATTGGTTCTCGCTCAGGCTCTATTGCTTTACAAATTCATTCTGGCGGTGGAATCAGGGTAAAATGGAGAAAAATTAATATAGTAGAATTATAAAAGCTTCAATAGAGAAATAGAATTTTGAAATTCCATCAGCAAGCAAACTACGAGTACTTGCCGATGGAATTTTCTATCTTTCACCCAGTTTTTGGGCTTTACAGTTTCCCACCGTATGCCAAATCACCAGCGTCGCCAAGGCCAGGAATGATATAAAATTTTTCGTTGAGGCGTTCGTCTTTAGCTCCGACAAATAACGAAGCTTCTGGGATTTGTTCTTGAATATATGCCAATCCTTCAGGTGCTGCTATGGCCGCTGCGATAATCAATTTGGCAGGTTTTCCATATTGTAATAATGCTTGGTAAGATTTTACCAAAGATTTACCTGTAGCAAGCATTGGGTCAATGAGCATGACGGTTTTCCCCTCCAAGGACGGACAAGCCAGATAATCCATCTGAATATCAAACGTCTCGTCGGCACGGTGTTTGCCACGATAGGCACCAATGAAGGCATTTTCGGATTGGTCAAATAGATTTAAAAAGCCTTGATAGAAAGGCAAACTAGCTCGAAGAATTGCTACCAAAACAGGCTGTTCAGTCAATAACGCTGTTGATGCTTCTGCCAATGGCGTTTGTACGGTAGCTGGCTGATAGTCTAAGGTTTTTGAGATTTCATATGCCAAAATTTCACCCAAACGCTCCATATTCTTACGGAATCGCATAGAGTCGTTTTGAACAGTGATGTCTCGCATTTCTGCTAAAAATTGATTCGCTATCGAATTTTGGGCATTGAGTATAAACATGAGGCTATGGAATTTTTAGTATTTTGATGATATAAGCAGGAAAGAGATATGTTTAAAATTTCATTGGGCATTTGTTGAAACAAACAAAATTTCTATTTGACACTCTTTACTTTTCTTGTCTTGACACGAGAAAAGTAACAAAAGAAAGTCAAGAAATCCTAAACTCGCCTGCGGCTCAAACAATAGGATTTCAGAAAAATGAATACAAATATTTCATTTCCAATAGATTATATAATAAAAACTCTAAGATTAAATGATAGGTTATTCGTTATATCAGCCAAATTTAGGCTTTATCTATTAGATAAAAAACTCTTTGTAGATGAGTACATTGCTAAATTAATCTAAGCTTAATTCAAACCTTTTGAAAATTACCTCATTCCTTTCTCAATTTTGTAGCTTAAACTTTTCATTACTCAATTTTCTTACCATAACGATACTACCTTTATGAAAAAATACAGTTTACTCATTCCATTTTTTCTCTTAAATACTCTTTTTTCTTTTGCTCAAAAATTAACACCGAAAGCGGTATTTATCATTGTAGATGGGATTCCTGCCGATGTGATTGAAAAAGCACAAACTCCAAACCTTTCGGCAATTGCTAAGGTTGGCGGATTTAAACGTGCCTATGTGGGTGGTCAAAAAGGAACTTATTCTCAGACTCCAACGATTTCTGCGGTTGGATACAATAGTCTTTTGACAGGTACATGGGTCAACAAACACAACGTATGGGACAACGATATCAAAGCTCCTAATTATAATTATTGGACTATTTTTAGATTCTTCAAAGAACAGTATCCTCAGAAAAAAATTGCGGTATATTCTACTTGGCTTGACAATCGTACCAAGCTCGTCGGCGATGGTTTGGCACAAACCAAGCAACTCAAAGTTGACTACCATTCTGATGGTCATGAGTTAGATACTGCGACTTATAAGCATGACAAAGAGCGTTGGTATATTCATCAGATTGATGAAAAAGTGAGCGATGATGCACAAAAAGGTATTCTTGAAAATGCTCCAGATATGACTTGGCTATACATGGAATACTCAGATGATATGGGGCACAAATATGGTGATAGCCCACAAATGCAAAAGGCCATCGAATATGTAGATCAACAAGTAGGAAAAGTGTGGTCGGCGATTCAAGAAAGAGAGAAAAAGCATAAAGAAAAATGGTTAATCTTTATCACAACTGACCACGGACGCGATGCACAAACAGGTCGTAATCACGGAGGACAATCAGAACGTGAACGCACCACTTGGATGACGACCAATGCCCAAAATCTTAATACTTATTTTAAGGATTACCAGCCAGCAGTCGTTGATATTATGCCAAGTATTGCGCATTTTATGAATATTAAGTTTCCCGAAAAACAAGCTTTTGAAATAGATGGCGTGGCTCTTAACAAACCTGTTTCAGCTATTTTGCCAGAAGTAAAACTTCTTGATAAGCAATTGGAAGTATCTTGGAAAGCTCTAGAAAAACAAGGTAAAATGAAAGTCTGGTTAAGTACAACCAACCATTTTGAAGAAGGTGGCGAAGATCAATACCAATTAATCGGAACGACAGATTTGACTCAGGAGCATTTGATTATCAAAGATATTCCTGCTTCAAGTTTCTACAAAATTGTACTAGAAAGTCCACACAATACCCTCAATCGTTGGATTGTAAAATAGGAGTTTTGAGCATCTAAGAAATTATCAATACTTTGCAATATGAAACAGCGACTTTCGACCATTCTATTGCAAAGTATTCCAGTCCTTTCGTTTATTGGACTGATTTATATATTTACTCCCGAAGACCTTTTAGCTTGGGAAATGCTCAAACGTAATCCACACGAATTGAGTAATCTCTTTTCGTACACCCTTATGTTTGGTTGCTTTTATGCCAACTATTATTGGTTTACACCTCGCCTATATCTGACCGAGAAATATCTTTCATTTTTAGGTATCTTACTATTTCTATTTGGTTTTATTTATGTTATTTCAAACCAAATCAATTGGCCTATTATTCTTGGCGAATCGCAAAATAACCTATTGCCTCCTCCCCCGCATTTACTGTCTCAAGGACCGCATCGCCCTCCGATGGGTGGACATAATCCTATGAATCCCCCAGGTATTATTTTTGATTTTGGAAAATCTGTAATTTTATATCTGCTGGGTATTCTTTTCACAACCTTGTTCCGTACTCGACAGTTTCAGTATGCGCTGACGCAAGCCAAAACCGATGCTGAACTCAAGTATCTCAAAGCACAAATTCACCCACATTTTCTATTCAATTCTCTCAATAGTGTTTATGCCATGTGTATTGAAGAAGAGGCTCCACAATCAGGCAAAGCAGTTTTGCAGTTATCCAATATGATGCGCTATGTGATTTCGGATGCCCATGCAGATTTGGTTGATTTGGAAAAAGAGATTAACTATATCAAAAACTATGTTGCTCTTCAAGAATTAAGATTGGGAGATACCGCTCAAATTGATTTTAAGATAGAAGGAAATAGCCAATCCTTAAAAATTGCTCCATTGTTGCTGATTTCGATTATTGAAAATGCTTTTAAATATGGAATTTCTCCAGAAGATGATTCTCCAATTAAGATACATCTGAGTATCCAAGAACAGCATTTAACTCTTTTAGTAGAAAATAAAATCCACCCCAACATTTTACCCAAAGAAAGCACTGGACTAGGTTTACAGAACACACAGCAACGATTGGAGTTGAATTACCCCAACAAAAATTGTTTGATCATCAATAATAATAGTCATCTTTTTTCGGTATCCTTATCGTTGGAGTTGAATAAATAATTGACTCAAAATTAGTGTTGCACGAAGGATTTCAAACTATTGAAGATTTTGGAAATGTAATCGAATGCCTTTGTTTTTCATATAAAAAAGTAGGTTACCCATCCGACATGGATAGTCTGAAACCTTTCCAACAAGATTAATGCCCAATACTGCTACTAAACCCTTTTTAAATGCCAACATTAAAAGCCATAGCCCTCGACGACGAACCACCAGCTTTGAAGGTAATAGGTAGCTTGTGCAAGCAGAATCCTAATATCAATCTTGTACAAACTTTTACCAAGCCTTCCGAAGCCACTGCTTTTTTACAAAACAACCCTGTTGATTTACTTTTTCTAGACATCAATATGCCCACAATTTCTGGCATTGATTTTTTCAAAAGTATTTCAATTTCACAACCTGTAATGCTCATTTTTACAACAGCTTTTAGTGAATTTGCCTTGGAAGGCTTCAACCTCCAAGCGATTGATTATTTACTAAAACCCATCACGCCCGAACGTTTTGAGCAAGCTTGTCAAAAAGCACTATTATATTATGAAAAAATATTGAGCACCCAAGAAGAAGAAAATATACCTGAATACCTCCAAATCAGAGCCGACTATAGTTTACATCAAATTGCTTTTGAAGATATTATTTTGGTAGAAGCCCTCGATGATTATGTCAAAATTCATTGTACAACAGGCAAACCCATTGTTGCTCGTATGACGTTGAAAAACTTACAACTCAAATTGCCTGAAAAACTGTTTGTCAGAGTTCATAAATCCTATATTATTTCTTTCCATAAAATTAAAGCCTTGCGGAATAAAGTGGTGTATTTACCCAATTTCGAAATTCCACTGGGACCCACATATGAAAAGGTTTTATTGGCAAGGTTAAAAGGGTTAGACTAAAAGTACTCTTGTAGGAATCCGTTTATTTTTTTTCAAAACATATCTTTCACCGACACATTGTTAGTGTTTACCTCAAAAATATGCCCTTTCGTAACGCTTCATGAATAAATTAGGTCATGAAAGTAAACAACAAGACATATCTCGAAAATAGGTATCGAATCTAATAAACAACTGTGTTATGAAAAGAATTGATTTTTTGAAAAGAGCAGGTTTGGGTTTAGTAACAGCACAAATCGTAGCATGCAAAACCGACAGTGTGGATCCTACCTCAAGCTCTAGTAGCTCTAGCTCATCGTCAACCACAACCAGCGGCTCCACCAATACAAGCTGTACTAGTACTCCATCTGAAACAGAAGGACCATTTCCTACAAAAACTCCTTCATCTTTGGTACAAAGTAATATTACCTCAGACCGTACAGGAACCAAACTTACGATTAAGATTAACATCCAAAACAAGAATGCAAGTTGTGCTGGTTTAGCAAATGCTATTGTAGATATTTGGCACTGTGATGCTGCTGGTAATTATTCAGAATATGGTGGCACTGGTATGCAAGCTACGAATTATACGACAGTACACTTTCTAAGAGGTCGCCAAGTTACAGACAGTACGGGTTTGGTTACTTTTACCAGTATTTACCCAGGCTGGTATTCTAGTAGAGCGCCACACATCCACGTGCATGTATACAATAGTTCGGGAACGTCATTGTTAGTTACCCAAATTGCATTTCCAGAGGATATTTCTAAAATTGTATATGCTCAAGGTGTATATGCTAGTCACGGACAAGCTGATACTACCAACGCAAAAGATAACGTCTTTGGTGATGGTGTAACTTATGAAATGTCAACCGTTACAGGTAATACCACCGACGGCTATGTCTTAACACATAATATTGTAGTTTCAGCATAAGGCAAGAGGCAAGAGGCAAGAGGCAAGAGGCAAGAGGCAAGAGGCAAGTAGAAAAAATTGCTACACACCCTATCTACTCGGTGTTAAACATTTTTTTCTACTTTTTGCCAAACTAACAACTATACACAAACCCCTAAAAAACACTTTGTGCCTCAGTGCCTTATCCCTTTTCACTAATAAAAATCCAACCATGTCCAAAGGAATCATTCAACTATGTTATCGTAAAATCATAGACGCCAACTCTACCAAGCTTTGGGACAAGTATGTATTTGAGGATACCCATCAAGAGTTTTTTATGCAAGCGCAATTATATCATCAAGAAGGAAAACTTAAAACATATCACGAAATTCTTGAGAAAAATCCGCAAGCAGAAAAGCTTCAATTTTTGGTTAGTACCGCTGCAGTTGGGTACATTCAACAGCTTAATGGTATTGTTCCTGAAATCACTAATGCGTTCGGGAAGCTTTGTTTATCATTTGAAAATTTCAGGTTTGAAATTATTCAATCCCATATCAGCGACAAACAGCAACACAAAATAGCTATCTATTTTTACAGCAAACCACTTTTGTGGATAGATACCATTGCTAACCAGCTCTTGGTAAGTCATTCGACCGATCTTCAAGAAGAACACGAAACCGACTTGATTGCATTGCAGCCATTGCTTAATATTAGTTCGTTTAAAGCTACTCCAATACCTAACTAGCTATGATTACACAGACTGAAGGCCGCATCATATTATCTGAGATGCAACCACATACGCAAACCCCAACTTTTCACAAGACACATATTTGGGACAAGAGTGATACCCAAGATTATGTTTTAGAATACGTAGAAAAAGTATTGCTTTTACCAAATAGTACTTTAAGCTTACCTGTTTCCTCCACTCATTCTATTTTGATTATTCCCTACATAGGTGACCTACTTGTAGAAAACACCCGAGTGGGGCAAAAAAGTATTGAAGAAAACCAATCATTTACATTACAAGCAGATATTTATTCGGAGATACTTAATCCTTATCAGGATGAAATAGTTACGTTTTTTATTGCAAAATATTCAACCGTGTTAGCTGAAGAACTCAACGACATTTCGATTCAGGCGAGTAAAAATCAATTGATGCCAATTTCAACTTCATCGTGGATAGGACAGTTTGATGGAAGACAAAAAGGTGAATTATCGTTAAGCAATAACCATAAAGATGTCTTAGTATATGTGGTTGATGGAGCTTTCGAGGTTCAAGATAGACTATTGCACGCAGAAGATGCGCTATTGCTAAATTCAGTCGATATGGTGGACTTTGAAGCGCTTTCCAATGAAGCTATTTTACTCTTTTTTGAATTAGTATTACATACAAAAAGGGGATAAAGTAAGCACCCTATCCCCTTATACGTAATCCTACATCAATTATTTATCAGTTTTATCACCAATAGAAAATCCTAATTTAAGACCTAAAAAACTTGTAAAGTCATTACTTGAAGCCCCTGAAACATCACTAATTTTACCTACAAACTTATGCCCATCTGGCATGCTAGCAGAAGGATTACTTACCCCTACTGTGCCATTCAAGCGATCGGTAAAGGCAAATCCTGATTGTGCTACAAACGAAAGTTTTGCTTTTTCTGAAAGTTTAAAACCTACCTCAAATCCAAATGGAATTATCAAGTCATTTACCCCTTCAGGACTGCTTGCTGTACCATCAGCATAGCGAATGACTGTACCATTTTGGCTAACCTTTGGATTGTAAGCAATCACTCCCAAACCAACAAATGGAGAAAATGTTGGCTTTTTCCCCTCTCCTTTTCCCAATTGGTATTTGGCTAAAACTGCGGTCTGGAAAAAGCTTGTTTTGCCTGTATATGTATAGCCAGAATAAGCATTAGTCGCAATCGAACCGAAATCAAAACTAGCATTTAGCGAAAACTTTTCTGTCATTCTTTTTTCGATAAACATACCATAGGTCAAACTACCTGTAAATGCTTGTCCGTCGCCGATAATAGAACCAAATCCAGTCTTTACACCAATACTCCAAGGTAAAGTTTGTGCTTGTGAAATAGAGGAAATAGGAAAACAGTTGGCTATAAAAATAGCCAATACAGCCAAAGAGAACTTTTTCATGAGGATACTGTTTAAGTGATCAATAATAGCAGGAAGGAATATGTACCTTCTATTTTATCAGACGATTACTCATGAAAAAGTCACAATCAATCTTTTTTACTTCTTAAAAATTATAGCTTTGATTGGTTGAATCCTTGTTATTACAAAGGTAGGAATCAATAAAACAAACAACACTAAAGAAACCGTTGCAAGATTAAGAAGCATAATGACACCCCAATTCATGGTTATTGGGACGGTGTTCATGTAGTAGTTGGCAGGATCAAGGGGAATTAGTTTAAAATGTTGTTGAATAAGACAAAAGCCGATACCAATAATATTTCCATAAACCATTCCTTTAAAAATCATCAAAAAGCCACTCCAAAGAAATATCTTACGAATTTGCCAGTTGGAACTACCAAGTGCTTTAAAAAGTCCGATCATTGGAGTACGTTCCATCATGAGTACCAACAATATTGAAATCATGTTGAAGCAAGCCACAAATAAGATTAAGGTAAGAAAAATCACCATATTGCGATCCAACATTCCTAACCAATCAAACAAACCCATAAACTTATCTGTCACTTTTTCAAGCTTCATATCAGGCTGCATCTTATCCTGAACTACTTTTGAGGAAGCTTGTATGGCATCAAAATCTTTCAAATAAATCTCATAAGCTCCAACAGAATCTGCTCCCCAGCCATTTATTTTTTGAATCAATCCCAAATCGCCAATAATCAGGGTTTTATCAAATTCTTCTAAGCCTGTTTCATAGATTCCAGAAACATTCAATTTTCTAGGACGATCTGGTGCATTCAAAAAGTAAATAATCGCATTGTCACCTACATTCAATTTGAGTTTATCGGCAATGATTTTACTAATCAAAATATCTTTTGAATAAGTCGTATCATTGAACTGAATCGGCTTTCCTGCAATCATCACCGAGTGAAAGTTGGTAGTATCAAAATCACGACTGATTCCTTTCATTACTACGCCTAGCATTTCTTCAGGAGTCTTCAAAATACCTGCTTTCTGAGCCGAAACCTGTAAATGTTTGATGTCGGGAATATTTTTATAATGACGATACAAGTCAGTTTGTTTCGTAATAGGATATTCCTCATAAGATTCATTGGCTGAAAATTTAGCTACACGAATGTGAGGGGTAATGCTAAAAAGCTTTTGTCGGATGGCATCCTTGAAGCCAAACAATATTCCAAAAGCAATAATCATAACCATCAATCCTAGAGCGATGCTGCCAATGCCGATTTTGGTAACTGTAGCCGAAAAAGATTGAGATGCTGTATTCTGAATACGATTGGAGATATATCTAGGAAAATTAGTCATAATTCAAATATTTCAAGCGTTAAAGCTTTTATCGTAGGGATGTTTTTTGAGATTTTCTAAAAAACATTAATGGTACATTCAAATCTACAAACAAAGTTTGTTGGCAGATTATGAAATCATAACGAAGGTTAAAACTTATTACGTTTACTTTTCAATCTACAAATAAAAAACAAATGTTCCGTATCCTCAAACATCCACTCATTTAATATAAATTAAGCATCCAATAGCATTCTGTTTTATTTTGAAAAGAAATAGGTTGGCATCTGTGATATTATGCTATTTTTGTCAAATCAACGCATTGTATTTTCTGACACATCGACTCTGTGAAGTATTTAGAGTACGCATATAACCTGTACCCAAGCATCTTAAAAATCTTAAAGTACCTAGTAGGAGCTTTAGTGTTTCTATGGTTAATTGTGTTTACTTATCTCAACGTAATACCTTCTTCAAAAAACTGTTATCATGCCGCAATTCTTCAAAAGCAGAAGCTTTTAGAAGAAACGCCTTCGCCTCGAATCATCATTACAGGTAGCTCATCCGCTGCTTTTGGCATCAATAGCACTATTTTACATAATGACTTTAATTTGCCTGTGGTAAACATGGCACTTGACTCTGATTTGGGTAGTAGTTTTATGCTAAAACAGCTCGAAGGTCATCTTCAACCAAACGATATTGTATTATTGGTCGTCGATTATCAGACTTCTCAAAAAGGAAACCTTCTTCCACAATTAATTACGGGAGACTATCTGTCAGAGGCTCGTGATTGGCGTTCCTCATTTACCCTTTCAGAACGTTTGAGTGGGCATCTAGCCTATTATTGGTACATTTCAAGGTCTTTTTTTTTAAGCCTATGGGATATGGCTCATTTTTCTAAAGAATCTTCTTTTAGTAATGTGTATACCAGTCGAGGCTTTGACTCAAAAGGTGATTTAGTTTCGCATTTGGGCCAGCCCCCCTATTTCAAGAATTCGTTACCAGCATTAGTAGTAGATAGTACCCTAAATCAACAAATCGAAGAAGTAAATAGCTTTAATAGATACGCCACCCAAAAACAAGCAAAACTATTTTGGGTAATAGGCAGTTGCTCGCAAGGGTATTTTGAACAAAATCAGAAGGCTATTCAGCAGTATGAAAGCGTATTGAATAACACCTTATTTTGTCCTATTATCGGAAATAGTCTGACGGGTGTCATGGACGATGCTTTATATTTTGATTCTCAAAATCACCCCAATGCAGAAGGACGAAAGATTTGGACCTACCGGATTGTAGAATTATTGGACAGTTTTGACTTTTAGGTCAAATCCATGAAAATCAAGCTTCTATCTTTATAAAGAGTAAATCATAAAAATTGTCTAACTTTGAATTTTAGAACTACTCCTTTACAAACATGAAAGCAAAATATCTTAATCCATTTACGGACTTCGGTTTCAAGAAAATCTTTGGTGAAGAAGCCAGTAAGCCACAACTTATTGACTTCCTAAACTCCCTTTTGCCCGAAAGAGACCAAATCGTAGAACTCACCTTCAAAAACAATGAGCAATTAGGCTTTACCCCCTACGACCGAAAAGCCATTTATGATATCTATTGTGAAAATCAAAATGGTGAAAAGTTTATCGTTGAGTTGCAAAAAGCCAAACAGAATTATTTCAGAGAAAGAACCATTTACTATTCCACATTCCCGATTCGAGAACAAGCAGAAAAAGGTATTTGGAACTACAATCTAAAAGCGGTGTACTGCATCGGAGTACTAGATTTCACCTTTGATGATTACGAATCTGAACCTGAAAAATCAGAAGTCGTTCATACCATCAATCTCAAAAATCAGCATGGAAAGGTCTTTTATGATAAATTGACTTATATCTATCTGGAAATGCCTAATTTCAAAAAAGAAGAACATGAGTTGTCTACAAGACTAGATAAATGGTTGTATTTTATCAAAAACCTCGAAGACTTTCAGAACATTCCAGAGTTGTTTAAAGATGAAGTATTTACTCACGCTTTTCAAGTCGCTGAACTAGCCAAAATGGATAGGGAAGATTGGGAACGATACGAATACAGTCTTAAAGTATTTAGAGACAATAAAGCCACCTACGATTATGCTGTCGAAACAGCCCATGAGGAAGGACTCTTAAAAGGTATGCAGGAAGGTTTGAAAGAGGGTTTAAAAGAGGGAATGGAAAAAGGCATCCAAGAAGGTATTTTAGAAGGAAAAAAAGAAGAACAAAGGCACATAGCTCGTCAAGCAAAGATTATGGGTTTAGGCATTGAAAATATCAAAATGCTCACTGGACTCTCAGAAGAAGAAATCAACAACCTGTAGGGGACTTCCCTACAGGTATTTTTTACATTATGCTTTTTAACTCAATAGAATTTTTAGTGTTTTTCCCAATCGTGACGATTGGCTATTTCTTGTTACCGCACAAATTCAGATGGTTGTGGCTTTTAGTAGCATCTTGCTATTTTTATATGGCATTTGTACCAATTTACATGGTTATTCTAGGCTTCACCATCATCGTTGACTACTACGCGGGTATATTGATAGAACAAAGCGAGGGTAGTCGGCAAAAATGGTTTCTGGTAATGAGTCTGATTGCCAATATTGGGGTTTTAGCCGTTTTTAAATATTATAATTTTATTAACGAAAATATCACTTGGTTATTAAAAGGTTTTGCGCTTCAAAATCCTATTCCTTATTTAGAAATACTTCTACCAATTGGTTTGTCATTTCATACTTTTCAGGCAATGAGCTACACCATAGAGGTTTACCGAGGCAATCAAAAAGCAGAAAGACATTTTGGGATTTACTCACTCTATGTGATGTTTTATCCACAACTGGTAGCTGGCCCCATAGAGCGTCCACAAAATGTACTGCATCAATTTCATGAGGAACATTATTTTGACTATAAAAATGTAACCAATGGACTCAAGCTAATGGCTTGGGGGATGTTTAAGAAAGTAGTCATTGCCGATAGATTAGCTGCTATGGTTGGACAAGTATATGACCATCCGCAAGGATATACAGGTTTGCCATTAATTATTGCGACTTGCTTGTTTTCAATTCAAATATTCTGTGATTTCTCGGGTTACTCAGATATTGCTTTAGGCTCAGCACAGGTGATGGGATTTGAATTGATGAAGAATTTTGACCGTCCTTATTTCTCAAAAACTATTTCAGAATTTTGGCGTCGCTGGCATATCTCACTATCTACTTGGTTTAGGGACTATTTGTACATCTCTCTAGGTGGAAACAGGGTCTCAAAATGGCGTCGAGAATTTAATTTATTTATCGTTTTTCTAGTAAGTGGCATCTGGCATGGTGCAAGTTGGAACTTTGTTATTTGGGGAGCTATTCATGGTTTTTATCTGATTTTCGCCAATCAAACCAAGGGTATTCGAAATAAAATTATGAGTTCTATTGGCTTAAACACTTGGCCTATTTTCTACAATATTCTTCAGGTATTGACGATTTTTGGACTAACAAGTTTTGCTTGGATTTTTTTCCGTGCCAAAGACTTCCAAACGGCATCTTACATTGTGAGTCACTTATTTACTGATTTACCACATCAAATAAACCAATTGAGTAATGGTGAGTTTTTTGCCAAAAATGTAATGCTCAACAAAGGCGAACTCAATTTTGTAATGGTCATCTTGGCACTTATTATGATGGAAAGCGTTCATTGGGCACAAAGAGGAGTTCATATTAGAGAAAGACTTAGCCAAAAACCACTTTGGTTTCGTTGGCTACTATATTACGGAATTATCTTTGCTACCTTATTCATGGGTATGTATCAGGCACCTGCGCAATTTATTTACTTTCAGTTTTAAGTAAAACGGCATAAAGACAAAATATTCTTTATGCCGTTTTTAATTTCTAAATACATTAAAAATGAAAAACCTTGTACAATTCATCATACTTTAGAGACATACGACACTTTTCCTTCATTTTTAGGAAGATATTTTATAGCATTTTTGAATAAGCTATGTATTTTTTTCCGAAATTTGCACCTTCTTTTTAGACACGTAGGACTTGCTAAGAGGCTAAACACCTAATTATCAATATCCTAATTCCAAAGTATCATGACCGAAAAAATATTAATCCTCGATTTTGGTTCTCAAGTAACGCAATTGATTGCACGTCGTGTGCGCGAGCTAAGCGTCTATTGCGAAATTCATCCATTCAATCATATCCCTGAAATTGGTGACGATGTAAAAGGGGTTATCTTCTCAGGTAGTCCTTGTTCTGTACGTGAAGAGGATTCTCCACGTGTGGATATGTCTCTTTTCAGAGGAAAATTACCTTTATTAGGTATTTGCTATGGGGCACAATTGCTAGCTCATACTGCTGGTGGTGAGGTTTTTAACTCAGGACACCGTGAGTATGGTCGTGCTAAAATGACGAAAGTTCAATCATCTGAACTTTGGGAAGGCGTTTCGGAAGACTCTCAAGTATGGATGTCACACGGTGATACAATCATGTCTGTTCCTGAAAACTTCGAAATCATTGGTTCTACAGATTCAGTGAAAGTAGCAGCTTTTAAAATCAAAGACGAATCTACTTACGGCATTCAGTTCCACCCAGAGGTAACTCACTCTTTGGAAGGAAAAGATATGTTGAAAAACTTCGTAGTTGGCATTTGTGGTTGTAGCCAAGACTGGACTTCGGACTCATTTGTAGACTCGACTGTTGCTAATTTGAAAGAAAAATTAGGTAATGATAAAGTTGTTTTAGGACTTTCTGGAGGCGTTGATAGTTCGGTAGCTGCTGTATTGATTCATAAAGCTATTGGCAAAAACTTATATTGTATTTTTGTAGATAACGGATTACTTCGTAAAAACGAATTTGAAGAGGTACTTGAATCTTACAAAAACTTAGGATTGAACGTAAAAGGTGTTGATGCAAAAGAACAATTCTATACAGCGTTAGCAGGCTTGTCAGATCCTGAAGCAAAAAGAAAAGCTATTGGTAAAACATTTATTGATGTTTTTGACCAAGAAGCTCATTTGATTGAGGATGTAAAATGGCTAGGTCAAGGTACTATTTATCCAGACGTAATTGAGTCTGTTTCGGTAAAAGGTCCTTCTGCTACCATCAAATCTCACCATAACGTAGGTGGCTTACCTGACTACATGAAGTTGAAGGTTGTTGAGCCACTTAATACTTTGTTCAAAGATGAAGTTCGTTTAGTAGGTAAAACTTTAGGAATTGATCCAAATATTTTGGGTCGTCACCCATTTCCAGGTCCAGGTTTGGCTATTCGTATTCTCGGAGATATTACACCAGAAAAAGTAGATGTTCTTCAAAACGTAGATGCTATTTTCATTGGTAAACTAAAGGAAAAAGGACTATACGACCAAGTATGGCAAGCGGGTGCAATTTTACTACCAATTCAATCGGTAGGTGTAATGGGCGATGAACGTACATACGAAAAGGTAGTTGCGCTTCGTGCTGTAACATCTGTAGATGGTATGACTGCTGACTGGTGTCACTTACCTTATGAATTTTTAGCAGAGGTATCTAACGACATTATTAACAAGGTAAAAGGTGTTAACCGTGTTGTATACGATATTTCTTCAAAACCACCAGCTACCATTGAGTGGGAATAAACATAAAAAGGAAAGTCCAGTCGAAAGGCTGGACTTTTTTATTCATATCCTTTTTAGTAATCTTCTACTCAGTATTGAGTAGAAAAGCCTTTTGAAAATCATAACAACCTCATTATCAATGCAATAATATCAATTTCTTTTATCTAAAGTCTGATTTTTAGAAAATATAACTAAAAAGATATTTTTTTGACCTATTTGATTTTTATCCTCCGAAAAATAAATTTCTATTCAGTTTTGCGTCCATTAAGTACTATTCATAGAATTTTTAGAATGATATTTGAGCGTGCTTTAATAAGTCTCATTTTAAAAATTCTCATGTATGAAAAAGTTTTACCTTTTAATCCTCTCTGCTCTTTTAGTGGGCAATGCCGCAACGGCACAGAGTAGCAAGCCTACACTAGGCAACTCTATTAATATCCAATTTGGTAGTTTTGGTTTTGGAGCAGGTTTAGCAAGACAACTAAAACCTGGCAAGTTTAATTTACGTATCTCAGCTGAATTCTTAGACAGCAAAAATTTTGTCAAGAATCCTATTAAGGTAAATCTTGGCGATGGTGCATCCGATGTTTTGATTAATCCAACAGTTACTTCTATGCTTTTAGGAGCAAAGGTAGATTGGCATGTATTCAAGAAAAGTTCTTTTAAGTTAGTTGGTGGAGTATCTTACGGTAGTGGAGACTTCTATGTAGATGTAGAGCCAGCTCAGAAAACAGGGCGTTTTAAATTGGCAAAAGATGTAGAGTTGGATGCGGAAGAATTTGGCACGGCTCGTTTGATTGTTTCAGGTAACAAAGTACGTCCTTATCTAGGACTTGGTTTTGGTAGAGCTATTCCTAAGCATAAGCTAGGTTTTTCGGTTGACTTGGGAACATATTACACTGGCTCTCCTAAACTAGCAGTACCTCGTACAGGCATGATTGAGTCGATTTTGACAGACCAGAATATCTCTGATATTGAGAAAAACATCAAAAACTACTCATTTGTACCAAACATCACTTTCAGCATTACCTACAAGCTGAATAAATAATTAAACTACAAGGTAAAATTTAATCAAAAACGAATACTTATGAAAAAGCTTATATATATTTTAGGTGCTTTTATGCTAGCTGGTGCTTGGTATGCCTGTACGCCCCCTCTCGACGGTGTAACGCTTAAACTTCCTGTGGCACTTGCCAATTCAAATGTTGTTATTCAATTCCAACCAGACAATGTTAGCGCGGGCGACTTACCTAGCAATATCAAAATCTCACTTGGTGGTGCTGATACAGCCAAGGTTGTAAATAGTGTTGGAGGAAAAACATTAGCAGTAAAACAAAATGTTTTGACCCTGGCTGCCAAATCAAACAGTGTTCCTAGCGCAAACGCTCCAATCAAATTTTTTATCATAGCAGAGGCTGACGGATACTTGCGTAGCATTACTCCTGTAGAAATTACTAGTACAAAAGACCAGAACTTAGTTGTTAAATTAACCAAAATTGCAGCGCCTCCTGCAGGTGTATCTGTGGTTCAACAACCAGCTACCGTTCCTGCATCAGGAACAACTTCAACTCCTATTACAGCAGCTACTTC
This sequence comes from Flectobacillus roseus, assembly GCF_030056595.1. Classification (NCBI taxonomy): domain Bacteria; kingdom Pseudomonadati; phylum Bacteroidota; class Cytophagia; order Cytophagales; family Flectobacillaceae; genus Flectobacillus; species Flectobacillus roseus. The sequence goes on along the minus strand of NZ_JASHIF010000004.1, from coordinate 127,728 downwards.
GACTACTTCAACTGTACAAGAAAAGGCAACTGTAAATATCCCATCGGGTGTTACGATGAAAGATGGCGATGGTCAAACTGTGGGTGGTAGCGTTAATGTGGTAGTTACTAAAACCGATGCCACTAAGACACCTGTTAACATTGACCTAGGTGATGTGAGTAAGGTTTTGGATAAAAATAACCAACCTATCCCTTCGTTTACTTTTAAACCAGTGGTAGGTATGGACATTGAGATTTCGAATGATAAAAACCAAAAAGTAAAATCATTCTCAGGACAAATTGATGTTCAAACGGAATTTCCCACTGGAGCTACTGACCCAACTACAGGCAAGCCTTTAGTAGCTGGCGATTTGATTGCGATTGCATCTTATGACGAAGATACAAAAGTCTTTAAGTATGAAGGGAGTGTAAAGTTAGTAACAAATGCTAATGGCAAATTAGAGGCAAAAGGAACTATCAACCACTTAACTTCTGTATTTTTTGCGTCATTCAATGGTATCACTGTTTCAGGAAACTCAAATAGTCCAGCGGATATTGCAGCCGCGAAAGCAGCTTTCGGTGACAATGTAACTGCAGCTATGATTAATGCTATTAAAACTTATACATTGGCATTTGGGGGTTCAGTTGGACAATACGCTAGCGAAACATTTACTGTAGATGTAAACGACGGTGCAGTTGTATTTGAAACGACTGATAGATTAAATAACTCTATCATTACGCCAAATGCCATTACTAAAATTGTGGTCAAAAACTCATTAGGTGAAGTAATCACAACTGTCAATAACCCATATCCAAGTGGTCAGTCAGCAACAATCAATATGCCAGCACCACCAAACTTTATCGAGTTACAAGCTAACTTAAAGTGTAAAGACGCAAACAAAACGTCAAATGCTGACAATATTCATATGTATGCGAAAAAACCAGGTGATGGATATTTCTACGTTGGTAAAGCGACGCGAAATGCTTCAAATATCATTACTGCCACTTCTACTATTTTGAAAAGAGGAGGTGTATATGACTTTATGTTTGATGTGGGTGGTATTCTGTTTTACTACGATAATCAAACTGTAACCTCGGGTAGCGTTCACTCTATCAATAGCTCTATGCCAGATGTTCTGTGTAAATAAGGTTTGATAATTTGATGATATAGTTAAAAAAGGGAGTATTTCTGTTGTAGAAATACTCCCTTTTTTAACTATATCACCTTTTTCAAAATATCTTCAATTTCTAACGCTCGCATTTCAGAATAAACACTAGTATGGAAACGATCGAGTTTGGCCAGAACATGAAAAAGTAACTCCCTTTCATCTGATTTAAGCACTTGGAATAGTACTGCATCTACCTTGATCATCTCGGGCAAACAACTCATTATCCAACTCACACCCGATGATGTTATTTTTACTTGCTTTGAGCGCGCGTCGTCTGGATCATTGAATTCTTCTACAAGGTTATTCTTTATAAGACGGTTGATTACATTGGTGCCTGAGGTAAACTCAGAAATATTTCGATGAATTAATTCGCTTTTTCGCATAGCACCCATGAAATGTAAATCTGACAAGTACGCGAAATCTTCAATATTATCGACTGGTAGATTTTGCATTGTTTTTTTTACATAAAAATGAAGGTACTTCTGAACTCGAACAAGTGCTTTACCTAGGCCGTTGGATGGCTTCACTACTCTACCTCCTGTATGATGTATATATTCTTCATCGACTTGCTTAAATCTTGCTAATTGTTGTTTTTGTAAGTAATCCTGACAAAATTCTTCCAAGTTCCCTGTTGGATTCTCGTTCTCAAACACTTCCCAAGCCTTTACTAATTCAACGACTGGATTAATTGCCTTCTTCATATATTCATCAACGCTATTTCTAAATATTTCTTAGTTTGGGGGAGTACTTCATTTCGACTTTACCACAAATATAAAAGAGTAGTAATAGCTTTACTAATACTACTCTTTAGTAACAATGCTAATGTAGTTTTGTTTCGAAAACAAAAGGCTTGAGATATCTCCCAAGCCTTTCTCTCTAAACTTCCTCATCATTCACACCTGCAATAATGATTCTGAATGTAGTGCCTTTGCCCACTTCTGAATATTTAACGAAAAGCTTACCACTATGATAATTTTCGATAATCCTTTTGGCAAGTGTCAAACCTAAGCCCCATCCTCGCTTTTTGGTACTGAAACCTGCATTAAAAACCTTACTCAAATTCTGTTTACTGATGCCTTTCCCTGTATCCGAAATATCAATGATAATTTGATTGTGTTTGCCATTTTCCATCGTCACTTTCAACGCTCCCACACCCGTCATGGCGTCTACTGCATTTTTACAAATATTTTCAATAACCCATTCAAACAAATACTTATTAATCTTGACCGTTGGATGTGTCAAATGATTTTCAATCGTCAATGATACTTTAGATGAAATTCTTCGTTTGAGATAGCTCAAAAATACCTCAACGGTCTCTGCTACATTTTCTTCTTTGAGCACAGGTATCGAACCTATGTTAGAAAAACGTGTCGTGATTACATCGAGTCGCTGAACATCCTTCTCTAATTCCTTTACAATTTCCTGGTCAAAAGTAGGATCTGATTTAAAAAACTCCACCCAAGCTGTTAATGAAGATAGTGGCGTGCCCAACTGGTGTGCTGTTTCTTTAGCCAAACCTACCCAAACTCTATTTTGCTCAGAACGGCGTGAAGCATCAAAAAACAGATACGCTGCCAAGCCAAAAATCAACACTACAATCAACTGAAATACAGGATAATACCTAAGCATATTTAGCAAATGAGAATTTCCATAATATACATATTCCTTATGAAAATCCATATCAAGCTCAATCGGTGGGTTATCATCGCGCATGATTTCATTCAATTTATCACGCAAAAAAGCTTGTTGCTCTTTTGAATTCAATCCCGGTGGAATCTGGATACTTTCTGAAGCGGTCAAATATCCTGAACCGTCTTTCAAGATGACAGGAATCGTAATATTCTCGTTGGATTTCTTGATTTTTTCGAAAAAAAAATTCACATCTTTATCCAAATCATTGGTCATCATAAACTTAAACGACTCAGCATAAAGTTGAATTTGATCTTTCTCTCGTTCTTCCAATTTCGAAACAATTCGGTCAGTGAAGTACAAGGAAAATGCCCCGATAATAACGCAAACGAATAGAAAAGCGATTTTCCACCATGTGTTTTTACTATAAATATCGACTGTTAACATAGAATAATTATTGAGCGAATTAGCGAATGGGTGATTTAGTGATTTTGACAAAAGTATTTGAAGAGGAATAAGAAAATCATTTTTACTTTCTCTCCAATACGATTTTGCCAGTAAAGGTATCTGCTATCGACAACGAATCCTTTGATTCTTTATTTTGTAATGTTAGTTTGTAAAAATACAGCGCATTGGGCAAAAAATTACCTTCTTGATTTCGTCCATCCCAAAATATTTCTTTTTCGGTCGCATTCACTATCTGTTGAACCTCATAAACCTTTTTCCCTGAGACATCAAAAATCTGACAACTTGCCCAGTAATCATGTTCTGGTAAATTTTCAATACTCCATCTTGTCCACGTATGCAAAGGGTTTGGTAAGACCTTTAATTGAACAGGAGTAGCTTTCTCATCAATTACCACCTGCATTTGATATGCTTTAGTCGACACCTTTGCTCCTACTCTATCGCTAGCATTAATGGCTATCCAAACGGTGTCTTTAAGCCAATCTGTAGCCTGATAGGTTAATGAAAGCTTTCCTTTTTCTTCTGTTATAGCGGTAATGTTAGAATTATTTCCAGCAACCCAAGCACAAGCTTGGCAATGCTTTATCAAAATTTCTACATTTTCTTTTCTCAAAAAAACAAAGCGATTATTATCCCATAACTGTATTTCCAATGTTGGATTGGGACTAAAATGCTCGAAGTTTTGGGCTATTCTCCCATTCACTTGCACAAGCATGGTAGGTGCAATATTGTCTTGTTTGACGTTTACCAAAACTTGGGTTGAATTATTACTAAAATTGGCTTCATGTTTACGAGATGGATTTACCACAAAACGTAAAACATAGTCGCCAGCCTGCTCAAATGCTTTTGAAAAAACAGGTAGTGCTATTGAATCATGCGCCACAAAAGACGAAAGAGGCTCCTGTTGACTCTCCAAAATTTCTCCATTCTGAATAATTTGCCAATGCAAACTAGTGGTATCGCTCAAAGGTGAATCGGAGGAATTATAAATGTATCGCCTGATATTTAACGTTTGTCCAATCTCTACTTCGTGGGTATCTGTCGATGCCTCTATGGCTAAATCTGCATACGGTTTACCCAACACTCCCCAACGACGCAGTTGGCTGGCTTGTTTAACTTGTTTTCCTCTAAATTTTACTTGAATAGGAGTCAATAACCTTTGTGTAGAAAGGGGTTGAAAAGTTAGGTTTTCTTGTAATGTATAGCTTGCATCATTGATATTCAACTCATAGTTGCTAGGTTTTTCTAAAGATTGAAAATCTGTGAAAACTTGCTTGGCATCCTCCAAAGCGCCCATTTGCGGTGGTGTCATTTCCCAATTTTGAGTTTCAGGCAATAAATACAGCGTATCACTAATGGCGGAAATAGCACTTTTGCCGAACTTTTCGATGACATTTTGCTTACCTTTTTGTACTGCTAACAAAAAAGGTGTTCCTAGAGGTAAGGCTTTGATTTTAGCGATTGAAAAGCCTAAATTTTGTAAAGATGTCCATATCTCCCCAGACCAGTTTTGAGTACTTACGCGCCCATGTGGCCAAAGAATAAGCCAATCACCAACTTTCAGTTGCTGTAAATAAGTCAACAAAGGATTTTCACCTACCAATAGGTTTTCATTCAAATTTTGAATCCAATATGGGGAATTTCCACAGCTCAGTTGGGGCAAAATAAGATAGGGCTTCAATTGCGCGTCGAGCGTTATGGCGTTGAGGCTACTCCAAGGATAGCATAAGCCATTACCCATCCATTGTTGTTCATTGACCTTGACCCACCCCAAATAATTACTTTGAGAAATATCCGCCCCAGGTACGTACAATGCTATTTTTAGCGTATCAGGCTGTAGTTTCCAAGTACTTTTATCCCAAATCATCCCAGATGTTTTTATGGTCTGAAAATGCGCTGATGTTCGCTGAATCCAGCCTAAAGGGCTATTGGGAATATAGGTAAATGTTCCGTTCAACAGTACGCTGTCTGAAGTAATCATCCGCCAATAATAGGTAGTTGTATCCTTGGCAATACTTTTAAACAAATAGCGAAAAACACCTTGTTTAGTAATCGTTTTTTGAAAAATAATAGACTTAAAATCTGAGTTATCAGCAAGCTGTAATTGCACAGGAGCAAGCAGAGTCTTATTTCCTTCCAACCAAATCTCGGGACTTGACACTATCGCCCAATTGCTGGGATAATACAATGCTAAAGATTTTTTCAGGTGGATATCTCGAAGTTCGATATCATTATTCTTCGTATTTACTTCTTTTAAAACACCTTCATCGTCAAGCGATAATCGAAGATTTAGGGTGTCGTTTTGCCAAGCAGAATTTAATGGAATTTTCAAAGAAATAACGTCGGTGTTAACCAAAGTTTTTTCATATAACTGTTGAAAAATATCTTGTTGATTGACAAACAAATGAATCGAAAATGGAACTTGGTTTGCTTTTCCATAATTAACGATTGAAACATTGATCCTGAGTGAGTCCTGTTGAAAATCTATACTTAGGCTATTTTTTACAAAAGCGATATCTGGCAACGCTATTGCTTTGAACAGCCGAATGGCAGGATCACCTTGCAGGGTAAATTGTTGCAAAGTTGTTTTGAGATAAGGGTCAGTAGCCTCATGTTTGAGTACCTGCGCATGAGCTTCACCTAATGTTTGAGATAATTCCCCTTGAAATAACTGCTGATAAAAGCTTTTGGAAAAAGCATACAATGAGTTCGGATAGGCCAAATGAGTATGAGCCATAAAAGCAATAGCTCCACGGTCGTGAGACAATAACCAATCGGTACTTAAGGCCTTTTTTTCTGTAAAAAAATCACCTGCGTCACAACCATTGACCAATACAAACGGATATTTTTCTTGATTTTGATACCCCAAATCAGGATTGCTGGCAAAGCCAATATCAAGGTCGAGTTGTCCAATAGCCGAATGGCCAAACAACGTAATCATACCAATGCCTTGATTCACTTCTTCCGCAACATTACGGACTTCCACATAGGCATCGGTCTGTTTGCCAATAGTCCGAACCACCAAACCTTTTTCTTGTGGGATATTGGCCAAGGAATCTAAATAATTTCGAAATAAAGTTTGCTCTATTCCATATCTACCACCACTCAAATGCAAAAGCTGTTTACGTCCTATATAGGTATTCTCCACTTTTTCAAAAGCTATTACTTTTTTGAGATAAGCCTCCACTTCAGCATTGGTTTCGGCAGGTATCCGACCAATCGACCTATTGATGCCCATGGCAAACGGTGTGTCTGAACAAGGATAGCCATTGGTTGGCACCAAATCTCTAGCGTAAGCAGATACACTTTTTCTTGCTATTTGTGGATATGCACCCGTGCCAATAAGCAAAATAGCAATAGGATTTTTCTGGTTTTTAGAAATAGAAAAATACCGCTGAAATGCCAGCGTTGATTTGTCACCGTGATTAAAATAGTCGTATAACATTCTGCTAGTTACTACCTCACAACGATAGGCTCCACCAGCTTGAGAGCTTCGATAAGTGGCATATTGTTGGGCACTTTCCCTCAAATTTTCGTGAGTGACAATCAAAAAATTCGCTAAGGTATCAGGTTGCCAATCTCGAATTGGGGATAGACTGGTTATCTCTACAGGTTTTTCCCAAAACACCATTTGTGTACCAGTAGTAAAAAGTGTATCTCTGAATTGAGGTATATTTTTAGGAAAAAACTCATTCGAAATATTCCAAACTTTTAGCGATTGGGAGTTCATTGGGATTTTTTTGGGCAAGGGCTCCTTCCAAAAATATTGTCCTTCTTTCGGCTCTAACGTACAAGCATAATCGTATTTGACACTCGCTATGGCAAATAATGATGCTTTACCTTTTATTTCTAATTCTTTTCCTTTACTGAGCAATATGTTACCACTTATATCTTTACATTCGGCAGGTTGCAATTCAATCGTTGAGATAACTTGTGAACCTTGTATTATTTCAAGCACTTGAGTCGTACGCTTCTGACTTACTAGTCGTATATTGAATTTGAGCGTATCTCCTTCCGTATCTAAGGCACTGAAAATCAACCGTGCGGGTGAGTTTTCTGTAAAACTTTTACTCATCCAGCCTTCTGCTTTTTGATAGTTTGAGTCCCAAATTTTCTCGTTATCAAAAGGCGTTAATACTAAACCAGCGAAATAATTATCAGAGAATACTTGAATTTGTTCCTTTCGTGCTGTCAAACACAATCGATAGTTGTCTTCCAAATTTTGCCTTTCAGTTCGTATTCTAAATACCGATTTTTGTGAAGGCTCGTATGTCAACACATAAGTTGCAGTATAAGAAAAAAGACTGTAGGAAGGATTGGCTTGCGCTTGGGCTGATTCGTACAATGAAGAGTCGGTAGTGCCATCATTAGATTTTCCCCAAAACAATAGATAGTCACCCGATGTGAAATAGGAATCATTTTTGCTGTGAATTTCTAATGCAACCTCTTTTCCTTGACGATAGAGATGGATATATTGGTTCTCGATTAAGTAAGGCCAAAAACTCTGAAGCGTTTCATAGTGAATTCTGTGCACCGCAGTTTGCGCAACAGATACACTAAGCGATGGGTAATAAGTTGTTGTTTGAGCAACACAGATCCCTATCTTGCTCACAAGGAGCAAACTAAGAAAAATGATTTTTTTCATGTTGTAGGTGTAAACTAGAAATTAGTATAGAAACTTTTTCAAAGAAATTTACAAAAAAACTCAATAGTTCTCAACAAAATAAAAATATTCACAAGCATTACCTCGTAATTATTAAGCTTCAAGTAGATTCTATTTGATTTTCTGTTATAGTTATTTTAAGTTTATAAACGCTTAAATGATTCTTTGATTACAATTTCGAATCATTTGTAACTCATTATCTTTGTCGATAGATTCGATTATTTAAAACCTTAAACTAAAGTGTTTTTAGAAAAATATACCAACTGGCAATTTAATACCTTGAGCCCTTCTGATTTAGAGGAGTTTGAAGCAGACCGTTTGTCATTCCAAACGAGAGCGATTGTTTTTGCTTTAAAAATCGGTATTATCATGATGCCATTATTGACCATCAGTGATATTATCGCCCTCAAAGATATTCTTAGTCCGAATGGCTGGACAGGCTATTTGGCAGGACTCTTGTCTATCGAATTACTTTTTATTCTTGCGCATTCTCAGATTTCCAGGTTAATTTCTCAACCGCAAAAAATCAGTAGCCTAAAGGCATGGATTACCTTGGCCGTTCTTACATTGACTGTTATGCAATATGTTACAGCCTTTATGGCAAAACATTATGGAGCAGAACTGTCGATGATAGCCTTGGCAATTTCGTATTTCAACCTTTCGTTTATGCTCAATGCTAAAGAAAGGCTTTACTACAATATTATCTGTTTGGCATTTTTCTTCTTGAGTTATCTAACCATTTTCCCTAAAGAACATATCCTTTTGGACACTATGTTGGTGGCGGTTGGACTGAGTGTAACTCTATACTTTGCTGGCGATATTATTTATAAATTACAATTAGAAAAGTTTGCTCAAAATAGACTCTTATTGAATCAAACCAAAGAGCAAAACGTACAGCTAAAACGTGCCATTCGCAATCAAAAAGATATTTTAGAAGTACTTTGTAATGAAATGGGTGTAAGTACCGAAGCACTCAACTTCGACAATCCAGATGCTTTGGGCTATCAAACCAAAGCCTTGTTACTGCGTTTTGCTGAATACAAACAGCAAATTCTTGAGTCAAAAGAGCGCTATCAAGATCTTTTTATGAACATGAATGATGGTGTGGCTATTTTGTCAGAAAAAGGCGTAGTAAAAGAAGCCAATGATACGTTTTTACAAATCCTAGGTATTCAACGAGAGGAAATGACATCTTTCGACTTAGGACGTTTGGTACACCCTGAAGATAGAGATCATTCTAATAGCTATCTCAAAAAGTTATTGACAGAGGGCTTTTATAAAAATTATGTAGGAAGGGTTGTTCGTGGAGACGGCGAAATTAGATACTTGGAGGTCAACTCAACGGCGATTATCGAAAACGGAGAATTTAAAGGCTCCAGAGATATTATCCGAGATATCACGCATCGTAAATTGGCAGAACAGGCGCTCGAAGAAGCTCGCAATGCCGAAAAGCAGTTTCTTTCAACGATGAGTCATGAAATCCGTACACCTCTGAATGCTATCATCGGTATCACACACTTGTTGTATGATACACATCCGAACACACAGCAAGTTGAGTATTTTGACATCTTGAAAAACTCATCGCAGTTTTTGCTCAACTTGATTACCGATTTATTGGATTTTGCGAAAATGGATGCTGGAAAAATTACGGCACATCCAAAGGATTTTGACTTAAAAGGCTTATTAAAAACCATTCAGCAAACTTTCCAAATGAAGGTTACACCAAAGGGATTGGATGTAGACTTTATGGCAGATATGCGTATGGACCAATTTTATCATGGCGACGAAACGCTTATCTACCAAGTACTTTTCAATTTGCTAGGTAATGCCGATAAGTTTACGGAAAAAGGTAAAATTGGACTAAAAGTAAAAATCCTAGAAAGAAGCGAGGAAGATACCCTTTTTGAGTTCCAAGTATTTGACACAGGTATGGGAATTCCTGCCGATAAAATTGATTTGATTTTTAATAAGTTTACTCAGATTCATGACAAAAATAAAATCAAAACGCCTGGCACTGGCTTAGGGTTATCTATTTGTAAACAAATTGTAGAGTTTTTAGGTGGAACAATCTGGGTAGAAAGTATTGAAGGAAAAGGTACTAAGTTTTTCTTTACACTTCGTTTACCAAAGGCGGTTGCATCTAACGGACTAGCCATCGAAGAACCTTTGGCTTTGACCCAAACGAAAAAAGCCTCTGAGCCTAGCTCTGTACTAGAAGGTTTTAAAATACTATTGGTAGAAGACAACGAACTGAATCGTAAATACGCCACGACCTTACTTAAAAAATGGAAAATAGAGTATGACATGGCTTTTGACGGTGCTGAAGCTTGTCAGAAAGCCCTCGACAAAAAATATGATTTGATTTTAATGGATATCCAAATGCCTATTATGGATGGATATGAGGCAACTATCAAAATCACCAATACCGAAAATCCTAATAAGAATACGCCAATTGTGGCGCTCACTGCCAGTGCATTAGTAACCCAAAAAGACAAGGCGCTGGAATGTGGTATGTCTGATTATCTAAGTAAACCTTTTACTCCAGTACAACTCAAAAGTGTTCTGAGTAAGTTTGCTATCATGTAAGCCTTTTGAGTGATGAGTTTTGAGTTGTGAATAAAACATAAACTATTAATTACCAACAACTTAACCTTATAACTCATCACTCACAACTCATCACTCAAAACTTTCCCATGCTACACTTATTAAATCACTATGCCACTCAAGAGGAGTGCTCGTTTACACTATCCTTATTTTTTCGACCTGAACACCTACATTGGCAATCCAGCAAACAAGCGATAGGGTTTGCATGGTACAATAATGACCAAGCTATCTATCAAGCTTTAGCGTATTTCTGGATAGAAAACCACCAAGCAAGTAGTCCCAAAGCAGCTAGTTTTGGAGGCTTTGATTTTGATAATAAACTTTCAGACAAACAGCTTTTTGCCTTCGTTGAAGCGGTATTTTGTTGGTTGAAAACGCAACAAATTCATACAATACGATTTGTACAAGCTCCTATTTGTTATCAAACTCATTATTCGAGGCTACAAGCTATATTAGCTTCTTTTGGCGTTAACACTATTTCAGAGACCAACCAACATTTGATTATTTCTGATACTACTTTTTCTAGTATCATCAATCCAGCTGCTAAACGACGTTTAAGCAAGTGTGAAAAAGAGGATTTTGTCCTCGACAATAGTACAAACAATCTTTATGAGCAATATGCCTTCATTCAAAGCGTAAGATTCGATAAAAAAATTCCCCTGACCATTACTCAAACAGGTTTTTTATCCCTTTTTGAAAACTTTCCTGAAAGCTTTATCCCTTTTACATTATACCATAACCATCAAATTATTGCAACATGTACAGCTATAGTGGTTGTTCCTCATCAAATTTTATACTACTTTTTTCCTGCAAGCGACCCCAACTATAATGCATTTAGTCCCAGTATTTTACTTATCAAATATTTGTATGAATACGCCCAAGTACATAAATTTCAGATTTTGGACCTAGGAATTTCATCAGTAAATGGCATTTTGAATGAAAATTTATTCCGATTTAAGAAAAATCTAGGTGCTATTGCTACGACCAAACAAATAGTTCATGCCAAAATATAGGATTATCCATTTGAGAAACTTTCTCCTTATTCATTCCCCTTTGCATCTTGATTATTGATGTATCAGCAGCTTTGTACCATCTCCAAATGTTTAAGCCTTGCTCCTGACGCAACTACAGGTTTATATTTTACCATTCAACCATATTTCTGACCATTTATCCAGCATAAATAAAAAAATTTCTTATAGTACTTTGCATTACATAGTACCTTTTTATATCTTTGAACTAAGGATTACCCAGTAGTGGGTATTGTCCAGGTAAATCGACTAATCACGGCAGTAGACTGATAGGACAAACCGACAGAAATTTACTGCTTTTTGCTAACAGTCTAGGCTAACAAATATTGAAGAACTATGGATTTAGAAAATGCCAAAGTGCAGATGCGGAAGGGAATTTTGGAATTCTGCATTCTGCAAATCATATCGAGAGGAGAAGTATATGCCTCAGATATGCTCGAAGAACTAACCTCCGCCAAGATTATGGTCGTAGAAGGAACACTTTATCCTTTGTTGACTCGCCTTAAAAACTCTGGCTTATTAGATTATAAATGGGTAGAGTCTTCTTCTGGACCGCCTCGCAAATATTACGTGTTAACTGAGAATGGCAAATCTTTCTTAGAACAACTAGAAACCACTTGGAAAGAGCTACAAGAATCCGTTGCTCAAATTATTCAGGATAGCTATCATAAAAAGCAGGCAGCAGTCGAAAAAAACACGGAGGAACAAGCCTAATTTAACCTTAAACCAATCATCACACAGCGTGAGCAAAAATTGAATTTTCCGATGAAAAAGACCATTTCTATCAATATAGCAGGTATTATTTTCCACATAGAGGAAGATGGATACGAAAAATTGGGGCTTTATCTCAAGGCTATCCAATCGCACTTTGCTTCTTATGAAGGTTCAAAAGAAATTATCGAAGATATTGAATCTCGTATTGCAGAAAAATTTTGGGATAAACAAAAACGTGATGCCAAACAAGCAATCACTTTAGAAGATGTGGATTCTCTTATAGCTTCAATGGGAACAGTTTCTGATTTTGAAGCAATTCAAGAAGAAGAAGATTTAGTGACAGAAGAAAAAGCGCAACAAACTACCCAATCAACACAATCTGAACAAAAATCTACTACTTCTGAACAATATGAGTATCCAAGATTTGAGACGGCGAAAAAGCTTTATCGCGATACACAGCGTAAACTTTTGGGTGGTGTTTGTGCAGGCTTTGCTCACTATTTAGGCATTGACGCACTTTGGGTACGTTTGATTTTCTTAATCACTTTCTTAGGATTAAGTCCATTGACAGAATCTCCACTAAGCGGTGTAATCTTTGTGTTGTATATCGCCTCATGGATTGCCTTTCCTGCAAATGCTTTCTTGGAAGAAGATGACACCGTAAAGAAATTTTATCGTAATCCTGACGGTAAAGTCTTGGGGGGTGTGGTAAGCGGAGTAGCCTCTTACACAGGTTTTGACTTAGGAATGTTACGCTTTGTATTTGTCTTACTGATTTTTGCCTTTGGTTCGGGTATTGTTATTTATTTGATTTTATGGGCAATAGCTCCTGAAGCTAAAACCATTACCGATAAAATGCAGATGACTGGCGAACCCATCACTTTGGAGAATATCGAGAGTAATATCAAGCGTACTTTAAATACTGAAAACAAGCCCGAAGATACTCTTACGAAGGTACTACTATTGCCTTTCAGAATGATGTCGCAGGTATTTAAAGCACTCGGACCGATAGCGAACTTTGCGATTATCTCATTTAGATTCTTTGCTGGTGGTATGATGATTTTCACCTCTTTAGTAATAATAGTAGCTTTATTTTTCTCATTGTTCGTTGGGTTTACGGCACTCGAAACAGCCAATGTCTATATTGGTGACAACCTACCTCTAGGTTTTTTGGCTCGTGACGCTTCACCTTTTATGTTTATAGCAGGTTTTTTAGCGGCTATTGCTCCTGCTATTGCAGTTGGTATTGCAGGGATTTCCTTAATTATTCGTCGTAATATCTTTACCTCGATAGTTTGGCAAAGTCTGTTAGGGATTTTTATTGTGGGCTTATTTGGTGCCATGTATACAGGAATCAGCTATGCTAAAAACTTTTCAAGAAGTGCAAATATTCAACAATCGTCTAATCTTGATTTTGGCAAAAAAACGCCTTTATTCACAATCAAGCACATTTCTGATCACGTAGAGTTTGTTCCATCACTCGAAATTATAGGCTATGAGGGAGACGCCTACAAACTTGAAAAAGAATATTATGCAAAGGGTATTGATAAAAAAGATGCAGAAAGAAATGCTTCAGAAATTCTTTATACCTACTCGAAGATAGATTCTGTATTGTCCTTCGACGAAGAATATGAGTTTACTGAAAATGCTCGTTTCCGTGCTCAGCGTGTTCGTTTGAGATTGTATATTCCATACGAGAAACCATTTAGTATGACCAGAGAATTTGCTTCGTTCATCGAGAATAGAATTTCTGGGGGCTACTTCGATGGTGAAAAAGATTTATTCAAAGGCTCTTTGTGGCAATTTACTCGTGAAGGCGAACTTGTATGTTTAAACCGTTTCCCTGTAGAAAACAATTATGATAACGATAGCAACTCTTCTGATGATGAGACTGATTTCGCACCTAATGACTTTGTACAAAAATTCCCGCTCAAAGACTTCGACAAAGTCCAATCAGCTATAGAAACTCCTTCTGAAGTATATATTCATTTTGGAGAAAATTATAAAGTAGAAGTTGGCGGAGACCAAAAAGATGTGGAAAACATCGTTGCAGAGGTAAAAGAAAGAAAATTAAGCATTTCGCAAAAGAATCCAAGTAAACAAGCGGGCTTCTTGACGGTACATATTACATTACCCAACCTTTCTTATTTGAATCTTGATAAAGGCTTTGGCAATGTTAGAATAAAAGATATTCAGGCTGATAACTTCCAATTAGATACCAAAGGACAATATAAAATTCGTGCTACGGGTCATCTGGGTAATCTTACTGCCGAGCTTGCTGGATTAACTAACTTGGAAGCTTTTGAACTAAATATCGAAAATGCTAAAATCAATGCTACTGAAAATGCACATGTGGAAGTTGATGTAAATCAAAACCTCGAGGCTAAGGCTTCTGGCGTTGCGCAAATTCGTTACAAGGGAAGTCCGAACCTTCAAAAAACGATAAAAGATAGTGGTGTAATCAAACCCGAGAGAGATTAGATCAACCTACAGAGGCATAATGTCAAACACGTTATGCCTCTATTTTTGAAATACTTTTGATTTTTTTCAAAACTCATGCAACCTTACTTTCAGTCTTTGCATCTTATCGACAAATCTTAATCAATCAACGTTATGAAACTTCAAACCTACTTTCGCCAAGCTCTTATGGCTGGTGCTTTATTCTTAGGAACAAACTTGGCTCAAGCTCAAAGCCAAAAAGATTTTAACTATACAGGATTCAACGAAATCGAAATGTCTAGCGCATTTGTGGTAGATGTAACGCATGGCAATACCTTCAAAATTCATGTAGAGGCTGAAAGAAGTGAAGATATAGAAGATTTGGAAGTAAAAGTATCAGGCAAACGCCTGATTGCTCGCTACAAAGACAAAGGTAGCTGGGGATGGAACAAAAACCGTAAACGTGTACATTTCAGCATCGTTGTACCAGACATCAAAGCATTAGATTTCTCAGGCGCAACAAAATCAAAAATTTCTGGTTTCAATGACTTAGAATATTTGAAAGTACAATTCTCGGGTGCATCTACCTCGGAAATCAATGTAAATGTTGACAAACTTCTATTTGATATCTCTGGTGCATCAAACGTAACACTTAAAGGAAATGGAAGTATCATGAAATTAGATGCTTCAGGAGCTAGTAAATTCAATGCGCTTGAGTTTGTGGCAAAAGATGCTGATTTGGATGTTTCGGGTGCTACAAGTGTACGTGTAAATGCTTCAAAAACGTTGAACGTAGAAGCTAGTGGTGCTTCATCTGTTCGTTATAGAGGTACTCCTTCAGTGCGTAGCGATGCATCTGGTGCCTCTTCAGTAAGAAGCGAATAAGCTGTTAAACCTCTTTAAATATTTTTTGATAAGTGCTTTCAAACAAGAAGTCCCATTTAGAATAAAATCCAGATGGGACTTCTTGTTTGAAATAGGATATTGTGGAAAAATATTTTCAAATTCTAAACTTGGTTGAAAGACGTAAGCATTACGTCTCTACATTCGACTAGTTCGAGACTTAGTCTCGGACTCATAGTTTGCTCAGTTTCTAAACTGAATTGAAAAATAAGTCCAAGACTAAGTCTTGAACTAGTATGGTTCCACCATTTTCAAATCACCAAATTTTCAAATCTTCAAATTACCAAATTATCTCTTCGGTTCATTTAATTCAATCACATAACCATCTGGGTCGGTTACGTAAATTTGGTAGGCACCGTCAAAACGCTGTTGACGGTGGTAAGGAACTTCTTTCGATTTCAAAAATGCCTCAATACCATCAGCAGAATTGCTTGGAATGGTGAGCGAAAAGTGAGCGCCATTTTTGTCATTATTACTAACAGGGTCTTTTCGACCGAGCAATAGGTGTAACTCCTGCCCTGGCGCTACCTGAAACCATCTACGTATAGAAATTAAGTTGTCTGGAACTGTCACGGGCGACAAGCCGATGATTTCTCTATAAAAAGCTGCACTAACTTTCAGGTCTTTTACGGCTAGTCCAACATGGTTATACGACAAAATGGTAATTCCCTTAGGTGTATCTTGTGCAAATGCACTTTCTGTACCGATTCCAGCAAAAGCTAACGCCAATAAAGGCAAATATGACAATTTCATAGTTATTGGGATATTTAGTTGATTATCAAAAAATTAAATAAAGGTAAAGTGAATATTTAGCACAGTGTCAAAGTTATTTTCAACTTTTTATTATAAATGACTCCATTTTATTTGAAAATCTTGCCCTGAACTTTATATTTTTATACTAGTAAACTTTACGTCCTCATAATCGTGGACAAATAGCCGATAAGATTGCTATATGTCCAGAATGAATTTACTATTTGTATGCCTAATGCTTAACGCTCGTAGCCTAAAGCAATCTTCTAGTAGAAACATAGAGCGATTTTCGCTAATATGGTTTGCGTGAAACTTGATAATGTGTATTGTGACTAGACCATTTTTTAGACTGATTTTTAATGAAATACATAACATATTTAATCTTACTGAGTATTTCGGTAAATTCTTTTGCCCAAAACTCCGTAAAGCAATTATCCTTACAACTTACCCAATCAGCTCCTAACGATTCCTTAAAAGTAGTCGCTATTTTTGAGTGGATTACTGGCTCCATACATTACGACCTTGAAACTTTTCAGCAAAGGCTTCCTACGCTTGATTTAGGGAACTCTCAATCAAGTTCGGTAGTGCTTTCTAGCCGAAAAGCTATTTGTGGTGGCTACTCAAATCTGTTTTATGATTTGTGTAAATATGCAGGTGTAAAGGCCCAAGTCATCGAGGGCTTGGGTAAAATTCGCAATTCATCAAACCCAGCAGATTCTACATTTAGAATCGAAAGCCACGCTTGGAATGCCGTCAAACTCAATGAAAAATGGTATTTATTGGACCTTACGTGGAGTTCAGGAGCCATGATTAATAACTCCTACCAACAACGTCGCAATTGGGAGTTTTTTATGACTCCTCCTGCCGTATTTTTGTTGACCCATTTTCCAAGTGACCCGATGTGGCAACTTCAGAAAAGAGTCATTTCCTATCAAGAATTTATCAAAGGAAGTCCTTTTTTGAAAACCAAAAGACTGGATTATGATAAACTTCTGGAAAAATATGAGCAATTGGATTCCACAACGCAAGTATTAGATACACAAGAAAGAATCATTGCTTTTGACCCCAAGAACGATAATGCTTACAATATGCTAGGATATTTTTATGCCACTCGTTCTACCAAAACTTTGGAGGAATATACCGCAGTTTCGAGGGCAGTACGAGAACAGAAAAATCCCAAAGAGCAACAGCAATTAGCGTTACAGTACAAAAACAAAATGTTTGAGCTACTCAATAAGGCCGAATTGGAACTAAACAAGTCCTTGGATTATTATAATCATATAGGTCCTTCAGCTCAGATAAAAGGTGTTGTAGATAATAAAAATGCTATTTACAATAACTTAGAGGCGATTCGCAAGGACAAAGAAATGATGAACCGATATTTCGCAATTCTTGGACGAAACAAACGATGAACAACTACGATGTTATTATTATTGGCGCAGGCCCAATTGGTTTAGCTTGTGGACTAGAAGCCCAAAATGCTGGACTCAGCTACTTGATTTTGGAAAAAGGATGCTTGGTAAACTCGCTCTATAATTACCCAGCCAATATGACTTTTTTTAGTACTTCAGAAAGGCTCGAAATTGGCGATATTCCTTTTGTATCAAACAATGCAAAACCAACTCGCTCAGAAGCGTTAGAGTATTATCGTCGTGTAGCGGTACACCGTAAACTAGCCATCAATTTGTTCGAAACAGTTGAATCTGTTACCTCACACGAAAACTTTTATCAGATTAATACTAGTAAATCTCAATACCAGTGCAAAAGCATCGTCATTGCTACAGGATTTTATGATATTCCTTATTTGATGGAGGTTGAGGGCGAAGATTTGCCTAAAGTAACGCACTATTACGAAGAACCGCATTTTTATTCTATGCAAAATGTACTCGTGGTAGGCGCCAACAACTCCGCTGTAGATGCCGCCTTAGAAACATGGCGTAAAGGTGCTAATGTCACCATGGTTGTCAGAAGCGAAGGAATTGGTGAAAGAGTAAAATATTGGGCAAAACCAGATATTGAAAATCGTATTAAAGAGGGTTCTATTCAAGCATTTTTCAATTCTGAAGTCGCTGCCATCCGTCAGCATGAGGTAGATATCAAAACGCCTGAAGGTATCGTTAGGATTCCCAATGATTATGTAATTGCCATGACAGGCTATCAGCCTAATCTAACTTTCTTGGAGAAAATGGGCATTGAGCTTTCTCAGGATGAGATTCGTAAACCGTTTTATGATGACAAAACGCAAGAAACCAACTTGCCAAACGTATTCTTAGCTGGGGTTATTTGTGGCGGTATGAATACCCACTCTTTGTTTATCGAAAACTCTCGTGTGCATGCCACGCATATTATGGATACTCTGAAAAAGCGTTTATTGTAGATAAACCTAACACTGGTTAAATGCTAAAAAAGGTGCTGGATAGGAATCCAGCACCTTTTTTAGCAAATGATTCCAATCCTTTATTAAAATCCAAAATCGCTACTATATCGCCCAGAACGGTCGTATAAAGACTTTACAGGGATACTCAATCGTTGTCCGATCGGTTTGCCACTTCTATAACTTTGAATTTTCAAGAAAGAAGCATTTTTAGGAATATCCAATTTACTTTGGTATTTGGGTGAAAAAGCATCAGGATTTGTTCCATCAAAAGTATAATACAAATCCAATCCTTTGATTTCCGATAACATCTCGATTTTGAGATTTACACCTTCCTTCATCGTTCTAACCAAAGGGTCATACACACTTCGTGAATAGTTGATTGAAGCTTCGTCCATTCTCAAAAATTGGTTTTCCATTTTAGTAATAAAATAATCCCAATTTCGCTTTTCTTTCTTACTCCATAATACCTCCGACAAAGCCCACGCTCGTGGATACATCATATATTCAACATGGCGAGAATTAGGAATAGACTCCGTCCAAAGGTTTCCTTGTCCACCCAAAATCAAAGAAGAACTCACTCCTGCAGGTGTTGGCTCAAAACTGTAAACTCTTTTTAATCGTAACAAATCATACGTCATCGGTTCTGCTGTGGGCTCACCTTGGTACAAATCCAGATAGGCAAAAGTATTGGGCGTCATCACTACCGCATGATTTTGTTTGGCAGCCTCTATCCCACCTTTATCGCCTCGCCACGACATTACCGTAGCTTCTGGAGCTAAACCTCCCTCCAAAATTTCGTCCCAGCCAATGAGTTTTTTACCTTTGCTCGACAGAATTTTTTCGACTCTTTTGACAAAATAGCTTTGTAATTCAGCCGTATTTTTCAGGCCTTCTCTTTTCATTAAAGCTTGACATTCGGCACTTTTTTCCCAGTATCCTTTATAACATTCGTCGCCACCAATGTGGATGTATGGGTGTGGAAAAAGCTCCGCTACTTCTCCAAAAACTTTATCCAAAAACTCATATACCTTTTCATTGGATGGGCAAAGTGAGTTTTCTACATCTCGGTAAAACTTCCATCCTGCATTTATCTGAAACTTATTGCCTCCCGCACAAGACAATTCTGGATAAGCCGTCAAAATCGCCAAACTATGTCCAGGCACATCGATTTCGGGCAAAATCTGGATATATTTCGATTGTGCATACGCCACAATTTCCTTAATATCTTCTTGGGTATAAAATCCTCCATAAGTAGGTTTTTCTCCTTCTTGAGGCAATTCTCTTTCCCACCAATTTCCCACACGTGGTACTCGCCAAGCACCTACGCTGGTGAGTTTAGGATACGATTTTATCTCAATACGCCAGCCTTGATCGTCGGTCAAATGCCAATGAAAGGTATTGAATTTATAACGTGCCAGTTGGTCGATAAAGCTTTTAATATATTCCTTCGGGAAAAAATGGCGACTTACGTCCAACATAATGCCACGCCACGCATAACGAGGGTAATCGATGACACTACTCGCAGGGATTTTCCAAACCATTCTTTGGTACTTTTTACCTTCAATTTGTCTAGGAAAAAGCTGAATCAACGATTGAACACCATAAAACAAGCCCGCAGGTGTTTGCGCTTTGATATCGATATGTTTAGGCGTAATATCTAAAGAATATCCCTCCTCCTGCCCAACAACTTTGAAGGGTGTACTTTCCAACCTAAAATTGATATGTTTCCCTATTTTGGGCGTCTCTAGTACTGGCAGTTTTACACCAGTCGGAATAGCTAAAGTCATGGCTAAAAACTCAGCAATCTTACGTACTTCTGGATTTCCTTTGGGTATATGAATGCGCGTATCAGCCGTGAGGACAAACTCGCCAAGCGCTTTTTGTTGGGCTACAGGTTCTGGGATAATTTGTTGGGAAAAAACAAGAGGACTACTCCACAATACCAAGGCTAGGAACTTTACTAATTTCATTATTAACAAGAGGCTTTATAGTATGAGTATTGAATGATGAATTGCGAATTGTGAATCAGAACTGTAAGAAGAAATTCTAACTATTGCGGATTGGGGATTTCTGATTTCGGAAATAAAATACCTTTATTTTTTACAAAGTATAGTAGTTTACACTTACTTCCGAAATCCAACATCCGATATCCGAAATAAATGGTTTTTTCTATCCGTGGCGAGTGTCCCACTCGACAACTCGCGACAGCATAGCGTACTATTTTTCTATCTATATGATACTTTAGCGCTATATAAGTAAGTGACTTTTTGCTGTCGCCAGTTGGTCAGTGGGACACCGACCACAAATGTAACCCTATCCTAAATTCATCATTTTACGAATGTACTTTCCTACAATATCAAATTCCAAATTAACCATATCGCCTACTTCTAAGGTATGAAAAACTGTATGTTCATACGTGTAAGGAATAATCGCCACACGGAAAGTATTAGTACCTGAATTAAAAACGGTCAAACTGGTTCCATTAATACAAATAGAGCCTTTTTCTACCGTAATATTTTGTCCTTCTGGTTCATATTCAAAATCATATAACCACGAACCATCTTGTGGAGTAATCGCAGTGACACGACCAATCTGGTCGACGTGCCCTTGCACAATATGCCCATCAAAACGACCATTAGCAGGCATACAACGTTCAAGGTTTACTTTTGAGCCAACCTCTAATTTTCCAAGATTGGTTTTCTTCAAAGTCTCATCAATCGCCGTTACTGAATATAGATTCCCCTCAATAGCAATCACCGTAAGACAAACCCCATTATGAGATAAACTTTGGTCGATTTTTAACTCATTGGTAAACGGACAAGTGAGCGTAAATGTAATATTTGTACCTTCTTTATGAATATCCACCACCTCGCCGATAGCCTCAACAATTCCTGTAAACATAGTTGTAAAAGATTAAAATGAAAATTTGCATTAGCAGGCGCAAAGTTAAGGATTTATTGGAATCGCTTTCACTTCAAAACTTTGCGTCTTTGTATTCTTTAACAACAAGCTCCAACAAATGATTGCCTCTATTGTTATCTTTGCAAACAAAGACATAACAAAAGGCGAATTTCAGAAGCAAATGAAAAATTTAAAATGGATTATCGGTTTAGTGATTTTAGTCATTGTTGGCTATACCATATTCAACGGAAGCGAATCGGCACCGAAGCAAGATAACGCTGCTTACACGCAACAACTCCAAAATGCTCGAAAAGAAAAGGATGAATTTTTCAAAACAGGAAAAGACTCTCCTATCGAAGATAAAGCTACTTTCAAAGGATTACCGTATTTTGAGATAGACCCTACTTGGAAGGTTTTGGGAAAAATAGATAAAGTCAAAAGTGGTCAGAAATTCGAAATTCAAATGACGGGAGGCGAAACAGAAACGTATGAACCTTACGGAAATATCAGTTTTGAAAAAGAGGGAAAAAAGGTTTCGTTGAAAATATTTATCAATAGTGAGGGGATGTTGTTTTTACCTTTCAAAGATTTGACTTCAGGTAAAGAAACTTACGGCGCAGGAAGATATATCGACCTTGACCCAAAGAATGAAAAGGATTCACAAATTGAGATTGATTTTAATTTAGCCTATCATCCTTTTTGTGCTTATAACCATACCTTTACTTGTCCGCTACCGCCAGCCGAAAACTTGATTCCAATGGCAGTAACAGCAGGTGAAAAACTTTAATTTGATTGGAGATTTGGGATTTTTGATTTCAGAAGTAAATGAACATGCCTTCCTTCCCAAAATCAAAAATCCCAAATCCGATATAGATAGCATTTAGGCTTCTACCTCCTCTTGTAACACCGTCAGTACTTCAGTATCCAACAATCTGGCGGCAAGGCTCAAAGTCTTGATTAATTCATAATGGAAATAGAATTTCATCGTATGAATTTTATCTTGATAGAACGCCAGTTCATCGCCAGTCGGCGCTTGTTGCTCTATCGCATTTTGTGCTACAATTCCTTGTTTCAACCATTGCCAAGCCACGGTGATAACACCAAACAACTCCATATACAAGGTCGCATCTGCCAAAAAGACCTCATTGTTTCCTTGAGCGGCCAAGCCAAGCAAGTGCATAGTCACTTTCTGTAAACGACCTAATTCCTTTTCTAGCTTTTCGGCATACGGTAACAATACTTCATGTGTTTTGGCTTCTGCAACGGTTTTCATCACTTCAGCGAAAAGAAGTTGAGGCGCTTTGCCACCGTTAGCGGTAACACCTCTACCCAGTAAATTCAACGAATGAATTCCTGTAGTACCTTCATAAATCGACATAATTCTTACATCGCGTGCCATTTGCTCCAAGGGAAAATCTTCGGTATATCCATACCCTCCAAATACTTGCAAACCTTCATTTACCGCTTTGATACCATATTCGGCTGGATATGTTTTGGCAACCGTCGTCATCAAATCTAGCATCGTTTGATAAGCTTTTGCCTCCTCGCTGTCGCTACCCAAGCCATGAATCATATCTTGCCACCAATAACATTGGAACAACAAACCAATACAACCCTCGACAATCGCCTTTTGGAACGTCAGCATACGACGCACATCAGGGTGATTGATAATGAACGTCTGTGAGTCAACGAGATTCTTATTCGTTAATCTTCGACCTTGTGGACGCTCTTGGGCATACTCCAAAGCCGCATAATAGGCAGCCGAAGCAATATAAGTACCACCCATACCCACACCCAAACGAGCTTCGTTCATCATTTGGAACATATATTGCAAACCACGATTGGCCTCTCCTACCAAATACCCCACAGAATTATCCTTATCACCAAAAGTCAAGTGCATCGCTGGCGTAGCTTTTTGACCCATTTTATGATAAATACCCGTCGAAACCACGTCATTGTCTATCGTATAATTGCCAGCGTCGTCGGCTCTAAACTTCGGTACCACAAACAATGAAATACCTTTGGTACCCAGCGGAGCGCCTTCGATTCTTGCCAATACCAAATGAATAATATTATCGGCAATATCATGATCACCCGCAGAGATAAATACCTTTTGTCCTTTGATTTTATAGGTTCCATCTGCCTGAGGCGAGGCCGTAGTCACGACATCCGACAAAGAACTTCCTGCCTGAGGCTCAGTCAAACACATCGTGCCTGTCCACTCAGCGGTAATCATACGGTCAGCAAATTTTTCTTGCAATTCTTTTGAGCCAAAAGAATAAATCAAATGTGCCGAACCAGCAGTCAAGCCCGTAAACATCACAAATGAATTGTGCGCAGCGCCACGAATAAACTCATTGGCGGCATTGACCAACAAAGGCAATTGCTGTCCACCATGCTCATAGTGGAAAGTGGCGCTAATCATGCCAGAATCCCCCATCGCTTTCATGTAATCCTTTACGGCAGGATGCACTTTTACCTGACCATTGATAAGCTCAGGTTGTTTACGGTCAGATTCCACGTAGGCAGGACGCATGATTTTATCGGCAATTTCCTCAGCCGTATCCAATACCATATCAAACATATCAGGAGTGTAATCCTGAAAATGAGGATACTGCGTAAGTTCTCCCACTTTGAGTACCTCCTTGAGCATAAAGTCGAGATTTCGACGAGAATATTGTTGTGCCATATATTAAATAGGATTTTATTTCTTTAAAAGTTATATTCTATTTTAAGTAAAAATAATACAAATAAAAATATTATGCAAGCATACTATTTATGATAAAAATTATTGAGCTGTAAGAATTTGTCTGATTTTTATCATGACTCGCTCCTACAGCTCAGAAAGGTGATTTTTATCTTTTTTTGATTTGGAAATCTAAATAAGTTTTCTAAAATTTGCTATAACTAAAAGCTTAGTAGACTTTTTCAAATCAAACTTTTACTCCTATATCTAAACCTCCAAA
Organism: Flectobacillus roseus; assembly: GCF_030056595.1. Classification (NCBI taxonomy): domain Bacteria; kingdom Pseudomonadati; phylum Bacteroidota; class Cytophagia; order Cytophagales; family Flectobacillaceae; genus Flectobacillus; species Flectobacillus roseus. The sequence continues at coordinate 103,142 of NZ_JASHIF010000004.1, read as the reverse complement.
AATCATGTACAAAACCTATTTCCTTCTCTCCTTTTTCTGGATTTGCATTCTATTTAAAAGTCATAGCGCTATGCTATATGCTGAAAATATTCGTACCACTGACTCCACGATATTAGACATTCGAGCATCAAAAGACAAGCCTTTCAAATTCTACTATAAAATAAGTTCTATTCCTCGTTATATGCTCGTAGGACGCGATGGTACCATAATCAGCGATAATGCACCCAGACCGACAAACCAAAATATAAGAAGTTTTTTGGATGAGTATTTGAAGAAATAAGATACAACATCTTCTTCTTTACCCCCAAGAATTAAACCTGTGGTTTTTCTTACAAAAATTTCAAAACCTATTCTTATCCAAAGTTAATAAATAGGGTAAATCGAGCATTTTTCGATAGACTGCCTTTAAAAACACCATGAATTCCTGTATTTTAGATGCAATGACAAAGCCCATTTAGGCTCTCAGATTTTTGAATAATTTTGATACACCAAAACTCCACCCTCCATGCAACTCACTTTAACTAAACGACTTTCATTATTTTGCCTATGTACCTATTTTATCTTTTACACCTTACCTAGTATGGCACAAAAGGATATTGATAATGTTCATATTTCCACTTGGATGAACTCATCCAAACAATCAATTAAGGGGAAGTATGTCATTCTCGACTTTTGGGCAACATGGTGTGGCCCTTGTATTAAAGGACTCATTGAAACCAATGAAATAGCCAAAAGCTATAAAGATAAAATACTTTTTTTGGCGATATCTGAGGAAGAGATAAAACCTGTCAAAGAGTTCCTCTCTCGAAGGTCGTTCAATCAAAACTTTGTGCTTGATAGTCTCGGCAGTACTTTCAAACACTTCGATGTGAAAGGCATTCCTGAAGTCCTAATGATTAATCCTGCTGGCGAAGTAGTTTGGAGAGGGCATTCTAGTAATCTCGATGAGAAACTCATCAATAAATTTCTAAATGGAGAATTATCTACCAAAACTCCTGAGACAATTCCAACTGTTAGTAAAAAAGCCCTAGTTGCTAAAGAACCTGCCCCATCAATAGATAAAAATGCACAATTTGTATTCAACCTTTATGATAAAGATACCTTATATCAAGGTATTTCCGAATTGAGGGTTGTTGATAAAAAAGTATTTTTTAGACTAAGAGATTGCTATCTTAAGAATGCTCTTTTATATGTCACCAATGTTAATTTAACAGGCATAACGTTTTCAGTTCCTGACTCTACATTACTTAAAAGGATTGGTCTTATTTTCAAAAGTAATACCATGACTTATCCAGAGTCAAGAGAGATAATTATTAAGGGACTTGAAAGTTATTTCAATCTCAACATTGTGCAAAAACCTCTAACCAAAGATATTTTCCTGCTTGAGATAGACAAACCGTCAAAACTTGAAGCTAATGCCACTATTCTCAATGCAAAAGCGGTAAGCAACAACGCACAGAAAGGATCTTCTGCTGGCTATGCTACCATTGGTGGCAAGCAATATTTTGTAGGAATTGGGCTTACACTAAAAGCGCTCTCCATGCATTTAAGTTCGTTTACCCCGTTTAAGTTTTCTACAGTTATTGACTCAAGTCAAAAATATGATTTTGAAGTTCCTGTCGAGTCAATTATTGAGCTAACTGAGACTTTAAAAAACAAATATGGGATTGATTTAAAACCTTCTAAACAGGATTTTGAACATTACTATATTTCTTCCAAGTAAATAGAAGGCAAATACATTGGTTCTACACTTTTCAAACAACATTACTACCAAAAATCTATAAATCAACACCTTATACAATATCTAATTTTAAAAACTGTTTATAAAAATAAACAGTTTTTAAAATTAACTTGATAAACTCACCCATCAATAACCTCACTCACTTATGAAACATTTTACACTCTCTTTCCTCATTTCATGCTTTTCATTCATTCAAAACTATGCCTCAACTCCAATTGACCGCAACTTCTCGAAGCCATCTATCGAAGATTCTTCTTCCCAAAAATCAGCTAATGGGATAATTCATGTACAGTTTACGGGCAAGCCAGTTTTTAACAGTGTTTTGAAAACGAAAACCCGTGATTCAGGGAGACTCCAATATCTAGTTTTCAGTGCTGATTCAGAAGTTGAGGGGATTTTTTTCAATGAAATAGCTCAAAAAAAAGAAGCAAGTTTTTTCACTGCATCTGATTGGGTTATGGTTCGTAGATATTTGAGTGCATTTGAGTTTCAAGATTTCTTAGCCCATAAAGGAGACTCTCTTTTGATTGACTTTGACCAATCAAAACCCATCACGGTAAAATACTCAAATTTCAATTATACCCCTTTGGACTTTTCTGTCGAAAAACATTTCCATCAAAAGGAAGCCGATGCCTATTTGATAACGGGTAAATCTGACGATATCCGAATGGCAGCAATGAAATATTTCTATGATGACCCAAAAATAATTAAGACACACAGTACACGAACTGCTCGCGAAAAAGCGATTTATATTGAAACACTGGAAAATCAAATGGCGACAGACTTGATTACGCCAATGAATCTCATTAATAACAAAGCCCAAGAGTTTTTAGACTCTTTGAATAGACAAAGGCTTATCTCTAAGGAAGTGTACGCTTTTTACCAAGAGAAATATGCCAATTTACTTTTCAAAATACAGTTAATGTCTGGAAAAATGGACTCTCTTTCATCAGTGAAGAAACTTAATGAAGGGTTTACCAAAACTCATTTCAATGATTATTATTTGAATGCCTGTGTTCAAAATTATGAAAGAAGATATTTTGCCTCAAAAGTGAAATGGGAAGTAGTTAATCCGTTTAATTTCAGAGACCCTAGAGAAAGTTTTAGGTTAGTCATGAATTCATCGTTGTTGAGCCATGAGGTAAAAGAGCAAATGCTATTACTAGGTTTAAGTAATGTTGACTACTTTTTTCGTACTGAAACTGATAAATACTTACGTTTATTTACCGCATTTGCCAAGAATAAAAGCCTTATAGAAAAGGCACAAGAAAAATATCAACAAGATATTATTGCTAATAATAAGTCCTCAAATTTACATTTAGAATCACTCACTAAACAACAAACTTCTATAGAAGATATACTAAGAAGCAAAAAAGGTAAGATTCTTTTTATTGACTTTTGGGCAAGTTGGTGCGGACCATGCATCGAAGAAATGAAATATTCAAAGCAACTTTCTCAAACCTATAAAGACCGTAATCTTGAGGTTGTATTTTTTTCAACAGATGACAGCTTTCAAAAATGGGCCAAAGCAAGCGAACGTTTAGCTCTTGACCAATACGCTAACAATTTTAAAATACTGAATTTCGGAAACTCCAAGTTTAACCAACAACATAAATTCAAATCAATTCCTAGGTATATGATAGTTGGCAAAGATGGACAAATAATCAATAATAATGCTCCTCGCCCATCCGACCCTAGCTTACAAACTGTATTAGATAAATTATTACAACAATAGCTCATTTTAATCTGCATAATTGAGAATCTTTTTCTTTTGATACATTCTGAAAAATGTATCAAATAATCTCTTATACAAACACAAACCCTACAACTATGAAACCTGTTATTATAGCTCTACTCTGTATTATTTTCCATTCATGTAAAAGCGATAGACAAGGCGATAATCAGTCGAGTAAAGAACTGCCTACGACGCCACAAAACATTACCATTATCATCAATAATCCCTTGAAGAAGCAAATCTTTTTTGATTGGTCTTCATTGCTTGATGCCGCTACTCAACCTTATGACGCTACAGCAGCCCACGATACGATTCTTATAAAAAGTAATATTCCTGTTAGACTCATCAGTTCTGATATGATGGGTAATAGTAAAATTGTGCAGAATACTTTTTTGTTATATCCAAACGATACCGTATTTCTAGAAAAGCCACAATCAATCACCAACATTTCTACCAAATCTGACCAAAGAAATAAAGAGCTTTCTTTTTTCCCTCTGTTCAGAGAGCAATTTGGGAATTATGAAGGTTGGTCTGTGCCAATACCTTTCCGTGATGATAAACCAGAGAAAAGATTTCAAAAAATAAAAGATACCTATCAAAATCATATAGCATTTGCTAACCAATTCTTTCAAGTCAACCATTCAAACTCAGCTTTTAAGAATTTCATCAGAAAGGAATTTTACTACAAACAGTATTATGATTTCTTGGCTCTTTACCAAGAAAATCTCCTAAAAAATAAAGCTATCATTCAGGATGCTCAAGTAGCCCGTTTCCTTGCTGATTTTAAAATTGATGATAGTGCCAGCGAAATTCCAATTTATGGGTATTCTGTCCTTTTATTAGAATCTTTGTTACAAGCAGGAAAATCTGAAATAGACTTCTATCAAAACCTCAAAACCAAATATTCAGGAAAAACACGAGACATCGTTTTATATAGATTCGTTGATTTTTGTATTATCAATTCTTCTAAAAATATCTCTACACTTTATACTTATTTCCAAAAAGATGCTGAAAATATTATGTTGAAAAACAATCTAAAAGAGCAATATCAATTCATGGCGAATACTTTAAATTCGAGTGGGAATAAATCATTAGATAGTTCGACTGTTATTCATTTTTCAGACAAAAAAACACTTACTTGGAAGCAGTTATTGGAAAAAAATGCTGAAAAAATCACCTATTTAGATTTTTGGGCAAGCTGGTGTAAACCATGTATTGAAGAAATGAAATATTCGCATGAGGTTCAGAAAAAATATCCCAACATTAACTTTGTTTATCTCTCCCAAGATGAAAACTACAAACATTGGGAAAACTCCATACTTGCCCGAAATATGTCAAAGGAAAGCCATTATTTGATAGGCACGTCCAAAAACTCTGCCATATTATCGCAGTTTAATATCACAAGCATTCCCAGATATATGCTTATTGATCAATATGGCAAAGTGATAAATGCTGACGCCCCACGTCCTTCGGATGCTAAACTTAAGACAGTTTTTGATGAATTACTCAAAGAAAAGTAATGAACGAATAGCGATACACTTGTGTGGAATTGAATGAATTTCTGTGAGTGAAGTTCTCTCTTTGAAAAATCGCAACATTTATCAGTTCTCAGTTTACCAGTTAACACGTATTATCCAACAATCAATATAGTCTAAACCTCAAAAACAATCCAGAATGAAAGTCAATCTCATCTTCTTATTGCTTTTCATACCCATTTGTTTTTCATCTATTTCACAGACTCAAAAACCAGATTCTATAGTCGTGACAATGGATAAACAAACAAAACGGAATATTGATAAGTACAATAATTTTTGGTATTTATTCCCCTATGTAACTGTGTATGATAGTCGTCATCCCAATGGGATTGAAATACTCAACAAACAGTCATTAAAAGATACCATCACAACCTTATTATTCTCTACAGAAGATGATTTCTACATACTCAATTGCAAAACCTTACAAAGTGAAGTTGAAGTAGTTGTTAAAAATGGAGATAAGGTTATTCTATCTTTAAATAATGAGCAAATAGCGATAAAGGTAACCAACAGAACAACTCAGCCTTTAGAATTTAAGGTAGATGATATATTATATCACAGAGATAAAAACCCATTAATTTTAGTCAAAAAATACTACAATCCACTACATTTTATGTCTATTGAGGAGGCATTGAAGACTCCTAAAAAAAAGAATCTCGTAAAAAAACAAGCATTTGAGGAAATTGCCGCTTGTATAAAATCGGCTACTCAAATAGTAGATTCTTTAGAGCAAAATGCCCTAATTTCCACCAATACGGCTAGTTTTAATAAAATGAAATTTAGGACTTTTTTGCTTTCACTAAATATCTTAGAATCTAAAATAAACTTTGATTCTGCCAGAATATTACTAAACTCCTACCCTAATACGCTTCTTTACCCCGACAAATACCATTACAAATTAGCTGAATGTATTACCGATAAATTTATTGTAGAAAAAGCCAAAGAAATTCCATTTAATGATCTTACTAATAGAGACTACGCTGAAATATATGATAAAATAAACCAGAGTGACCTATTTCTAACCAGACATAAAAACTTTCTTTTAATGCGAGAATTAGACAGGATTTTCAAGTCTTTTTCGAGAAATATCAGTAAAAAATACTATGATTCCTTTCTTAACAATACTCAAGATAGTACAGCTAAAAATATAGTCCGTGATAAATATGCTTTCTTTTTTACTCCAATCAATAACCGTGATGAAGTGTTATCTGTACAAAATCAAAAGCAGTCATTGAGTGAATTACTAAAGGAAAATAAACTTACCTATGTTGACTTCTGGGCATCTTGGTGTGGACCTTGTCGAGTCGAAGTACCGCATTCTAAAAAGTTACAAGAAAAGTATGAAAAGGATATAAACTTCATATACCTTTCCATTGATCAAAATGCTACTCAATGGAAAACAGCAATAAATCAACTTGCTTTACCTTTGAAGAAAAACTTCTTAATAACCAATCCTAAAAACAATACTCTTATTCAAAAATATAAGGTTATCTCTATTCCTAGGTATATGATTATTGATGCTAAAGGGGTAGTTATTAATCAAAATGCCCCACGTCCTTCCGACCCTAGACTGATAAAGGTTTTTGATGAGCTACTAAAAAAGTAATGCTATACCCCTATGAAACTCATTCTCATCAATCTCCTTCTTATTGGTACAATGGCATATACAAGTCATGCGCAAAAGCAAGAGACAATCAGGGTATTTGATATTGAATCTTTTATGAGTTCTTACCGAGAAATTAGATCTGATACGATGGTATATATGGCAACACAACATCCTGCAACTTCCCCCGAAGGAAATATGGTGCTGAATCGTTTTGTAAAACAATATATACAAAAACACTTTAAAAGCTCTATTCAAGATAAGGTCATGGTTTTGTGTTCAATCATTATCGAAAAAAATGGTTGCATCTCTGGAGTTCATATTCTACCTACCAACAATACCGATAAAGGTCTAGAAGGGCATGTAAAAGAAGCGTTATTTGCCTCCGCACCGTGGTTTCCTGCTTTACAAGACGGTAAACGATTGAGATATAAAACATACTTTTCGGTTCAGTTTCCTTAGTTCGGCTTTTAAGGCATTTTCACTGAGAGGTATGTATTATTTTAAAATGATAAAACAGCAATTTTTAATTTTCTCACCATAACAACCAAATTTTACCGTGAAATACACACTATCTCTATTCGTACTTTTACTCTTTTTTGCCTTTGCAGGATCTGCACAAAATGACAGTTCTACCGACACTGTCGAAATCATTAGTAAGCTTAAACCAGGCGAAAAAGCCTATCTGTATTACTACAATCAATTTCAAGAATTCCCGACGCCAATTGAATTTAATCAAACTAAAAAAATCAAAGTCGCTTTTAGGGATTTGCTAATTCTTAAGGATACTGAGAAACAAATGACGTTTCCCATTACCAATTCGGAGAAACTGTATGTTATCAAGGATGCTGAAAAAATCACAAGATTGGTATCTGACGATAAAAACCGCACTAACGAATTGGCTTTTTTAGTACCTATTATTGCCAGTAATCAAGATTTTTTTGCTTTTGGCAAATCGCTAGACTACCGCTCTATTTGGCAAAAAATTGATGCTGCAAATACCAAAAATGTCGTAGCACCAAGCTATATAGAAATACTAAAAAATCATGTCTACAGCAATTATCTGGCAATGATTGCCTCAAACTACTTATATCCTGAAGGGAAAAACACGTCGGGCTCGGCGTGGGCACTACTCGAAAAAGAAAAAGCCGCCTATCAAAATGAAAACTTTCTGAAGGATGCTCAATTTCGTACGGCATTGATCAATTATGAAAAAGCCTTGCTAAAAAAGGCGATGGTATCAACTACCGATTTTGGTGGTATCGAACAATCTATTTCAAGTAATTTTAGAGGAAAAATCAAAGATTTTTTGCTGTTCGCATTTCTTTGTCATCCTCAAAAACAAGATGCTAAGTTTGATACTGCACTCCAAAATTATCTCAATACTTCGCAAAACAAAGAATATGTCGAGTATCTCAAAGAGAAATATCTAAGTGGTCCAAAAGTCAAAAATGGAAATCTACTATCTGAAAAAAATGAGAGTATTTCTATGGATGAAATCTTAAAACAACACAAAGGAAAAGTCATTTACCTTGACTTTTGGGCAAGTTGGTGTGCACCGTGTAGACAAGAGATTCCTGATTCTAAAAAGCTTATTGCCTCCTATCAAGCCAAAGGATTGCAAGTAATTACCATCTCGATGGATGAAAACAAAGTAGCTTGGCAAAAGGCTTTAAAAGCAGAAGATCTTTCTCTTTCAGCTAATTATCTTTTGTCCAAAGATTTCGGCTCGGAGCTTGCCAAAAAATATAAGATTAAATCCATTCCTCGCTATATGATTATTGACAAAAATGGCAAATTTATCAACACCAACGCTCCTCGCCCATCCGACCCCAAACTTAAGGAGTTGTTAAAAGAGCTTTTGTAAAGGAGACACTTGAGAAAGTGAGCAAAATTAGATTTGAGTTTTTTAGGCAATAGGCACAAGGCAAGGAGTTCAAAAATATTTATAATAACCAAAGACATACTTTTTTTCAAAGCCCTAAACTGAAAGCCGATACCTCAAAATGGTTTCCTCTTAGCAGGCGACTTAAGTCGCCCGCTAAGAGGAATGACATATCGCTAGAAGTAAAGCATTGCGTCTCTACTTGTAAATAATAACCACTCATTCAAAAACATTCACACCCTATCTCATTCTTTTTTCAAAAAGATGAAAAACTGGTATATCTACACTCAACGTCATGCCATAACGCAACATGCTTACTTCTGAAACGGTATTAGTCAAACCGCCTGAGGAACTGGTTACGTTGACATCTCTTAATTGTGGTGTAATTTGTGCTCCTACTTTCAAGGCAATTGGCGCATTTTTGACACCCCAAACCAAATAACAACCAGGCGCAAAGATTTGAGAAAACTTGATTTTCGGAAAACCATTAATCTCATCTCCTTGCGACCAACGATAACTAAATGCCGCCCCAATATCTACAATTGGCACAAATAAACTCAGCGAATGTCCTCCTCGACTATCTCTTTCGTAACCGCCCAATACTTTACGTTTTTTGCCCCAACTAAAAGCCACACCAATCGGAGCGGTAATACCTGTCGCAAAGGCACTTTGCGATACGCCTCTACTTGAGGCAATGGGTTGCTCAACGCCTGCATATAACCCTGGGTAAGCATTGATATCGAGACTAAAAGCATTTTTGCGTTTGAGACTATACGAGCCAACGGGAGCTGCATATTTATCAATAATCTCTTGCAAATCCGTGGTCGAATCAGAGGTAATTACATCAGTCATAAAATTAGCATAAAACGTAATTTGGTCAAATTTTGCTTTAAGACGTTCCTTCTGTTTTTCCTGAACCTTGGTATTATTTTGAGCCATCAATTCATCAATATTTTTTACTTCTGATAAGCTTTTCTGAATACTTTCAAAAGTCCTTTTCTGACTTGTCAAATCTTCTACTTGCTTTTGTAGCAACTCCAATTGTGTTTTGGTTTCTTGTAGTTTTTTGATGGTCAAAATTCTCAAAGAATCTTTGTCCATGTTGTCTTTTAGTTGCTTTAAGAGCACATTCGCTTCTTTTTCTTTTGTTGCGATCAAGCCTTTATTTACCACCAAATCTTTTTCTACCTGAGTAATATGTGTTTTTTGTAAAATCGCCAAACCATTATTCAAAAGCCCCAAACGCACATCTTTGGGACTAACCTCTGTCCAAATAGGCTTCATCGCTGCAATAGTATGCAATAAGCCTGAACCGTAACTTTTGGTGTAAAATGCCTTAATTGCTTCGATGGCATCGGTGGCGATGGGTTTCCATTTTTGATTGTAAGCACTTTTGTAAAAACTTGTATCTGGCTCACCACTTTTTAGTAAATACTTGATTTGAAAACCTACATTCACCATGTCAAAAATCGATTGGGTGTAGTGTAAAAATGGCTTCACATCTCGCAAAGGCAGATTATCCGAAGTAGAATTATACAAAATTTGCTTTTGAATATCATCTAGCATGAGTAAAAACTGGCTAACTGTCTGATTAAAATATTCCAAACGATTATTGGACTCACCGAGCCAATTCCCAAGGCTTTGTCCATCCGCACCTATTTTCAAATTATTGAAAAGCAAGGTGTCTTTTTGGTACAACAAGCCCAAAAAATAGCGACCAACCAAAGGATCCGAAAACTGCTTCAGTGCCTCCGAAGGACGAATCCACATCTTATTGGCAGGGTCGTTAGTCAAATCAATAAGGTTGTCTGACAACAAAGCCAACAAACGTATCGTGCGACTCACTTCCGAAGTTCGAATGTCGGCATCGGTGGCATAACGTGTTTTCAGAAAATCTAAAAGCGTTGCTGGATTGGTACCTTTTTCCAATAAATCAAAAGAATGATAAGTCATCAAGAAGATTTTGAAACTATCTTCTTTCAACATTTCTGGATGATATTGTTGAATATAACTTTCAAAATTCTGTGGAATTTTGGTTACATCCGAATGAAAAGCCGCCAACCAAGTATTTCCAAGAGAAGGCAAACGATAGATATTTTCATCGTTTTGTAACATCAAGTAAGTAGCAGGAAAGAAAGCCCTCAGCTCAGGAATCGTATCGAGACGATTTCGGAGTTTATCAAAAAAAGCTAAAGTCAATTCTTGTTTAGTACGTTTTACCAACCATCTGGCGGTGGCGTCCACCATGCGAGTAGTCATGTCGAGCGACAAGCCCGAACCAGAGGTTGAAGTACTTTGCAACTGAGGTTTACGCGTATTGTTAAGGGCATCTGTAGTCACAAAAGATTGCGTTTCGAGAATCTCTTTTTCTTTTTTCTTGATAAGATTTTTGTTAATAACCGAATCCATAATCGCTATGCGAGCGCCCGCCATTTCGCTTAAGGTCGAATCCAAATCAGACGCTATTTCACCCACCTTAAACTGAGTTATTTGAATCGACTCTTGATATTTTTGTCGGACAGAATCAGGCATTGGCTCAAACTTTACATACAAATTACGGCTCGAAATAGGCAAACGTTCAGAACCCGCAAAGTTGGTCGTTTTATATACCACATTGACTTTATAGCGTGTATTGAGCGAATCAATACGTAGTTTGAGTTTGCTCATAAGCGTATCTATTGCCTTAGCTGTTACACGAGCTTTGTCGTTAATCACCGCTTGCGCGCCATCAAATTCATGAAACAATTTAAAGGCATTAGGCAACTGATTAATCGTATTCAGCTCATTATTGACTTTAGAAAAAGGCTTTTTTACAAAACTTTTAATCGCCTCATAATCTTTAGCATTCATGACTCTCTTGGTATCCAAATAGCCAAAGAAAGTCCGCTTGGCACCACCTCGGCTTGCATTTGGATAAATTTTGTCCAAAGAATCCTTGTACACACGCAAGGTGAGCGCATCATAATAAGCATTTTGAGAAAATGAGGAAAAGCCCCAAAACAAGCATATTCCCACTAATAGTAAACGTGTTTTCATAGATTATTTTATGAGTTAGAAAGAGTGGATGGTGGTCAGATGTTGGCTATCGGCGGTCAGCTGTCGGCTATCGGCTATTGGAAGTATACCCTTTCAATAGCCGATAGTCACTAACTACTGAAAGCCGAAAACCAATAGCCACAAACCGCCGATAGCTGAAAGCCGACAGCCGACAGCCATCACACATAGCTATGTGCCCATGCCATGAGGGCAAATTGAAGTGGCAAACGAGCATACAAAATCCATTTAGGAAATTGTTTAAATTTATCGGAAGTCGCCATGTAAATATTGGCTGGAAAAACCGCCACAAAAAGTACGATTAATCCCCACGCAGCCCACGAACGAGTATTGTCAAATAAGAGTCCTGTCCCAAAAATAACTTCAGCAACACCACTCAATGCCACCATTAATTGATGAGCAGGAATATATGGCGGCATGATTGCTAGAAAAAACTTGGGCTTCACAAAGTGCAAAATACCAGCCAATATCATTAGTAAACTCAATAAGTACATCATAGCTACGGATTTGAAAGGTTAGGAATATTTGGGATAAGAGATTTTTGATTGTGGATTTGGAATTCTGGTAGGTTTTTAAGTTAAAACCATTAGATATTTACGAATCTGAAACCCGAAATCTAAAATCCCAAATCCTTCTGATAGCTCCACACTCCAGATACACTAAGGTAGGGATAATTTAGGTATCCTAAAACATTCTTATTTTACAGGCTGTTATCTCAAATAGGAAGTGTAACTTTGTGGTCTGTTTTGGATTCTACAAATTACAGAAGAGCGGTTAGACTTCCAAGGCATTTTTTTCATCAAAATATTTTGTACAATGACAGTACTTCCATACAAAGAGCAAGAGGCTAGCAAAAAGGAGCAAGTAGCTCAAATGTTTAATAATATTTCACATAAATACGACTTTTTGAATCACCTTTTGAGCGGTGGTATTGATATTTTATGGCGTAAAAAAGCCATCAAACTATTGAAAGCTGCCCAGCCAAAAAATATTTTGGATATTGCTACAGGAACGGGTGATTTTGCTATTGAGGCATTGGCTCTAAAGCCTGAAAAAATTGTCGGAGTGGATATTTCGGAAGGAATGTTGAATGTGGGAAAAGAGAAAATCAAGAAATTAGGTGTTGATAATATCATCGAAATGCAATTGGGCGATTCGGAAAGATTACTTTTCGAAGACAATACTTTTGATGCTGTCATCGTTAGTTTTGGCGTAAGAAACTTCGAAAATTTGGAGAAAGGGCTTACCGATATGTGTCGTGTAATGAAGCCAGGAGGTACATGTATTGTTTTGGAGTTTTCAAAGCCAAAATCATTCCCTTTCAAACAGATTTATAATTTCTATTTCAAATACATTTTGCCTACTATTGGTAATATGGTTTCAAAAGATTCATCGGCTTATACATATCTTCCAGAGTCTGTACAAGCATTTCCTGATGGTGAAGACTTTTTGAAGGTATATCACAAAGCAGGTTTTACTCAGACGCAATGCTTACCACTTACGTTCGGAATAAGTACGATTTACATTGGCAAAAAATAATTTTTGCTGCTGTTACAGGCATATTGGTGCTAGGGTTTTCGCAAAAATCTCAGGCTCAACGCTACAAATACAAAAGAATTTATGACGAGTTTTATGATGAAAAACTTGTGCATTTTGGGTTTCTTTTTGGTTTTGGAGATGCTCGATTCAACTTGTATCATGGACCTCAAGTAGCGTCTACCTCTGATACATCAAGGTCGATTGTTTCGCCAGGCAATTTTGCCTTCCTTGTTGGAGGTATTGCCAATTTTACGCTAAGCAAGCACTTTGATCTCAAAACGGGCATTAATATTGCGCTTTATGGTCGTGAAATTGATTATCGTTTCAACAACTCTCCCAATTATCCACCCGAATTGCGAGAGTCAACGTGGCTTGAAATACCTGTGCTATTAAAGCTAAAATCTCAAAGACGAGGTAATTCGAGGATGTTTGTCGATGCAGGATTTAAGCTTGGTCTTGAAGCAAATGTTCGTAAAAATGCGGCAACAACTACTCGATTGAATACCAAAACTGGAGATTTTTCAATTGAATATGGTATTGGATTTGAACAGTTTTTCAAATACTTCAAATTCACCCCAGAACTACGATTCTCACATGGCTTAGTCAATATGTACGTAGCACCGACTAATCCATTTTCATATTCTAACGCTATACAAAAACTGAACTCTCACTCAGTTACTTTGTATTTGATGTTTGAGTAAAGGTTACTTGTTAATAGTTATTCGTTATTGGATAATTCATCAAAAAAGCGGTTGAAAAGCACTTTTCGACCGCTTTTTTGATGCTACCATGTGTCTATTTCGGATATCGGATGTTGGATTTCAGAAGTATAACCTTCTATATTTTGTAAAAAACATAGGTATTTTACTTTATTTCCGAAATCAGAAATCCCAAATCTGCAATAGTCTGAAATCCTTCGGTTTATTAGGAAAATTGGAAGGAACGTTTCAAGCATTTACCTCAGCTCTGTAGGAGCTTTTTTAAGCAATACGCTAAATCTAAAAAGCAACCTATTTTAGCTCAAAAGTCATCATTCAAAACTCACAACTCATACTACTTCACTATATCCCAAACCTCTGCTATATCATTATTTTTGGCGATGAGTAGGGCTTTTTTGCCATTGGCTTTTTTGAGAATTCTTGTTTTGCGCACTTGTCCTTTTACTAAAAACCCTGTTTCTAAAGAGGTCATTTTTCTAAAATTACCTTTCCCATCATTTTGAAGAATTACGCCGTAGTTGGCATCAAATCTGCCGATTTCTGGTAAAACATCAAAGAAGTTGCCATTCATGATAATTTCCAAGACGCCATCTTTATTCAGGTCAATACACTGAATACTGGTTATAGGCGAGGTTTGCGCCATCATAGGAAATGGCGTAAACTTAAATTGTCCTTTACCCAAATTCCATAAAACACCAGACTCGCTATTATCCACCTTTTGCACCGAGGCAGATTCCAATTGACTATCTTCAAAAAGATCTCCCATTTGTGCTGAAGCATAATCCGAGAACTTCAAAAACTTTTGTTTTATTTCTGGTAACTGCTTTTGCAAATCGGCTTTCAAAACCATTGGCCAAGGCTTTCCTTGTCGATAGCAGGTCATGATTTGCTCATAAGAACCATTTTTATCAAAATCATTTACATATAATTCTGCTGGCTCGGTGGCAGATACTTTGAAGTGATGGTTATTGCCTAAATTACCCAACACAAAATCTAAATCGCCATCATTATCCAAATCTGCAGCTTGGATGGCATTCCACCAACCGTTCAATGCTTGATTTCCGAGATCTGTTTTTGTAAAGTTTTTCCCTTTATTATTTTGTAAAATAACCACAGGCATCCAGTCGCCCACAGCAATAATTTCGGGGTAACGGTCGCCATTCAAATCTTGAATAGTCACATCGGTAATCATTCCCAAGGCTTGACTATTTCCGAGAAGCTGGCTTGAAACATCTTTGAAACTTCCTTTACCATCATTTTGAAGGATAAAACTATTTGGATTCTGTCCATAGCGTGCGGGGGTCATACGAGTGCCCACAAACAAATCCAAATCGCCATCTAGGTCATAATCTAAGGCTTTGACACAAGCACCACTCGTGCGATTAGTAGGTAGCGCTGGACTATAGGTAAAGTTTCCTTTGCCATCATTCAAGAAAAGACAATCCGCCAATTGTGGGTCATTGGGTAAAAATTCGTTACTTCCTGTTACCCAATATAAGTCCAAATCTTTATCACCATCGGCATCAAAAAATAGGGCATCTACCACCTCAAAACCCTTATATGGTTCAAAAGAAGGCATATTTTTCAAGGATAACTGTCCAGAAGCTGTTTGAAGATATATTTGTTTGGGTTGTGTAGCCGAGCCTCCAATAAACACATCTTCGATACCATCGCCATTGATGTCGCCTACCGCCAAAGCTGGTCCTTGGGTAGAATATTTTTGTTTGAGCAAACCATCTCGGTTATAATCTACAAAGTCATTTTCGACATGGGTATATTTCCAACCTGACTGTTCGGTATGGTTAACTAACAATGGTTTAGGATTAATTGGCGCTTTATACACAAATTTCTCTGGGGCTTGGGCGTGGTCTAGCGTAAGGGTTTGATTCGCTTTGACGTTTCGCAAGGTCTGTTTGGCATCATCGCTCCATACAATTACCAAGGAATCAATTTTTGTGCTTTTTCCTAAACCAAAATTTAAAGACAAATCCATCGACGACTGAAAGCCTCGATTTGGTAGTTGTTGTAAAACCTGTTGTTCTCCCTTTTGAAAAATTGAAACCTTTGCTCCTACTCCAAAAGCATTTTTCTCATATCCTTTCAAACGAACTTTCAGATAATTAGCTTGAAGTTTTTCGTTTGTTTTATTTTTATAAATCGAAACAGGAGAGTCATTGTTATTTACCACTAAATCCAAATCACCATCGTTGTCTAAATCAGCATAAGCAGCGCCATTCGAAAACCCTGGTCCTTCAAGTCCAAAATCTTCTGCGTGGTTTTCGAATTTAAGACTCCCCAAATTCTTGAAAGCATAATTGGGGACTGGCGTAGAGGTCATTTTATCGACAAACTCATGATAATCAAATTTCTTACCATTCAACATTTGTTGCATGGTATTTTCGTCGCCCAAGAAGGCAATATAATCTTGGTCGGTGAGGTCTTTCATGATACCAGTTGCCACAAAAAAGTCTTTTAAACCATCGTTATCCATATCAAACATCAAACCACCCCAACTCCAGTCGGTGGCGTGCAATCCCAATTGCTGACCCATTTCCGAAAAAGTCCCATCGCCATTGTTGATATGCACCATATTGCGCATATATTGGTAATAGTAGTCCTGCTTGAGCTTGAATTGGAAGAAATCATAACTCTCATACGTGGCAGTACGCTTGACACGCTCCTCACTTTCGGGGAACATTTCGGTTACGATAATATCCTGCCAACCGTCGTTATTCAAATCGGCAATATCGGATCCCATTGAGGATAAAGGTGTATGACCTATTTGTTCTTCAATAGATTCTTTGAAAGTACCATTTCGCTGATTGATATAGAGGTAATCTCTTTCATAAAAATCATTAGAAACATAAATATCAGGCCAGTTGTCGTTGTTAACGTCACCGATGGTTACTCCCAATCCAAAACCAATCAAACTACCATAAATACCTACCTGTTCGCTGACATCCACAAAATGGTTATTATCATTACGATAGAGTTTATCGCCTCCTAACGCATCTCTTTTTGCTCTGAGATTGGCATATCCCAGCCTATCCATTGGCGTGAAGCTGTTGTTGAGACAATACATATCGAGGTCGCCATCGCGGTCATAATCAAAAAATGCGGCATGAGTCGTAAAACCACCATTGGTCAAGCCATACTCTTGAGCTTGTTCTTTGAAAGACGGCATTCCAGCTTTTATTCCTTGATTTATGTAGAGCTGATTCCCACGGTTATCTTTATTTCCTGAATTACAAACATAAATATCCAGCAAACCATCGCCATTGACATCTGCCATGGTTACGCCTGTACTCCAAAACTTTTTCCCAGAAATCCCTGCTTTTTCGGTAATATCCTCAAACTGTAAATTGCCTTTGTTGAGATACAAACGGTTTTGTTCAAAATTAGAAGTCAAAAAAAGGTCAGGCAAACCATCGTTATTGAGGTCGCCAAGGGCTACACCGCCGCCATTATAAAAATTGCGGTAGTTAAAAATGTTAAAATCTGGTCGATCGAGGATATGATTGGTAAAATCTACACCAGTGTGGCTAGCAGATAGCTCTTCAAAAAGCGTATCCTTGGGCGATGTAGAACAACTCCAGAAACATAATATTGATACTAGTAATCCAACTATTTTTTTCATATAAACAGAATGCTATGAGCCAAAGCTTTAGGCATTTTCAAGGTCATTTTTTGTATGGGTATATTGGGTTAAAAAGAGACAAACGCATTAGGCTACTCCGATTTTCACTTTGTGCATCTGCACCTTTGCCCCTGTTCCCTCTATCTACAACTTTTCCTTACAAAAATACAAACCTCACCACGCTTTTACGCATAGTGAGGTTTGTATTTTAGCATTTATTCGACCATTTGGAAAAAGTATTAGACTTGCGACAATACCACCAGTGTATCATTGTTTCTTACGACCAAAATATAGGTCTTTCCTTGTATTTTGATTGCTTTCAATCGTTTGACTTGTCCTTTGATAGAAATACCTAAAGGCTTCACCTCAAAATCTCCTTTTCCTTTGTTGACCAACAAGGTTCCATAATCGGCATCGTAGCGTCCCATTTGAACATTACAATCATAAAAATTACCCATAAGGAGAAAATCAGGCAGATTATCGCTATTGGCATTGATGGCTTGTGCTGCAAAGTATGGGGCAAATTGCGCCTGATATGGCAAGGCTTTGATACTAAAGTTTCCTTTTCCATCATTCAGAAGCACAGCATTTGAAAAATAGTTGGCTTCTAAGGTTTTGGCTGCTTCTAGTTCAGTGCTTCCTACCAAGTCTTTGATTTCGGCTTTAGCAAAATCCTTGGCTAACAAAAATTTCTTTTTCATAAAAGGAAACTGCTTTTGCGTCTCAGTCTTATTGGCAAATAGAATTTCTTGTCCACCTAAATAATAGGTCAATAAGCCATCGGTTGAGCCATTTTTATCAAAATCATTCACATACAAACGCACAGGTTGCTCAGGAGAGGCTTTTAATCGACTATTTAAGCCTAAGTTCCCTGCCACAATATCCAAATCACCGTCAGCATCAATGTCAGTAGTGTAGGTAAAATTCCACCAACCTCTTTCTTGAGTTAGCATTTTTTTCACCAACTTTCCTTTTTGATTTTCGAATAAACAAAGTCCATCCCATTCCAAAGACAACAGTAAATCCATGTCGCCATCTTTATCTAAATCTACACTTTCAGCATTTTTGACCAAACCTACTTCGGATAATTCTGGAGCTGTTTTGGCTGTAATATCCACAAATTGTTTTCCATTGTATTTGAACAAATACGAATGAGGAATTTTACCATAAGCAAAAGGAACCGAGCGCCCACCCACAAAAACTTCTGGACGACCATCGCCATCTATATCTTGTGCTTTGATACAAGCTTCGGTCATTGCAACTGCTGGAAAAGCACCTCCTAGAGCTTTTAAAAGGCCTTTCCCATCATTGAGATACAAACGAGGCTGGATATATTCGGAGCCGACAGCATATTGATTTCCACCTTCTGCCACTAGCAAATCTACATGTGAATCGCCATTGATGTCTACCCATTGCGCATCTACCTCCTCATAATTCAGATCTTTTTGCAAATCGGGTTGAGCGATTTCTTTAAACTTCCCATTACTTTGCTGAAGATACACTTTTGCCAAACTAGTTTGCGATGAACCAATAAAGAAATCTTCCAAACCATCATGATTGATGTCAGCAACCGCTAGCGCTGGTCCTTCCGAGGACATTTTATGAGGAATTAACGCTTCTCTTTCGAACTCATGGAAAAGATTTTCTTCATGTTTTACTGTTACTCCGAGAATTTCTGAAACGTCTTTGAAATATGTTTTCGGACGATATTTATTTTTGAAACCTTCAAAATCAAATACAGGAAGATTAGCCTTGTAAGAAATCGTTAACGAATCTTTTAAGTCCTCTTTTCTAATTTTCTGAAAAGTTCGGTCTGGCCAAATCAAATACGCAGAATCCACCTCGGCACGATTGCCTAATCCCATCACCATCGGAATCTCCATACTCGCTTGGAATGCTCTTACAGGGAATTTTTCAAAATAAAGGGTTTCATTTTTCTTAAAAATCAACACCTTCGCTCCTATTGCATTAAGATTTTGGGCTTTGCCTTTTAAATACAATCTTGTATGTCCTTGCTCTGGTACGTAAGCATCTGCTAAGTTTTTGTAGACATAAGCTTTTTCATTGATATTATTGGTCACAATATCCAAATCGCCATCATTGTCCAAATCGGCATAAATAGCGCCATTGGAATAGGAATTTTGATTATTGGCGATTTGCGAAGCGATTTCCTCAAAGGCTAAATTAGGATTATTCTTAAAGAACTGATTCGGAATTTTGATTTCAGGAAGTTTTCCATCCAAAGAAATATCTTTTTCATCCATTTGCTTTTGGTCGAGCTTATTTTGTACTTCTTCCGAAGAAATAAAATTGATATAATCCATATCATTTACTCGTTTCGGGATACCGTTGGATACAAATAAATCTTTTCGACCGTCATTATCAAAATCAAAAATCAATGGCGACCACGACCAGTCTGTGGCAAACATATTGGCATATAAACCTATTTCGCTAAAAGTATTATCGCCGCGGTTGAGCTGTAAGTTATTGCGTGAAAACTGATACCCATAACCTGCTTGAATTTTGTAGAAAAAGGTAGAATAGGAATCTTCTCCTTCCGATCGTTTGAGGATTTCACGGTCATAAGGAAGCATATCCATTGACACAATATCATCCAAAAAATCATTGTTCAAATCAGCGACATCGACTCCCATCGAAAACTGGCTGGTATGACCAATTTGACTTGTAAGTTGATCAGCAAAACTTCCATTTTTTTGATTGATGTACAAATAATCATTTTCATGGAAATCATTGCCAATATACATATCTGGGTATCCATCAAAATTGAAATCGCCCAAACCAATACCTAATCCATAGCCCAAAGCATCGGCAGCAATACCTGCCTGCTGCGTTATTTCTTCAAATTTGCCATTATTATTTACGTAAAATCTATCGCCAGCCAAAGGGTGAATAGTTCCTTTAAAATTATCTCTTGAACCGAAAGTTCCGTTTTGATGCACCGAGTGATTGAGCTGGAACATATCCAAATCACCGTCTAAATCATAATCAAAAAAGGCAGCTTGTGTACCAAATCCAATCAAATCAAGTCCATATTTTTGAGATTGCTCCTCATACACAGGTACGCCATCAGCGCCTATTTTCTGGCAAACAAATAATAAATTATGCCCTTTTAACACCTCAAAATCACCAACTTGATTGACATAAATATCCAATAAGCCATCTTGATTTATATCGACAATCGATACGCCGTTTGACCAACCTTTTCCTCCTTTGAAGTTTGATTTTTCTGTAACATTTTCAAACTTCATATTACCCTTGTTCAAAAAGATTTTGTTGTCGCTCATGTTGGCAGTAAAGACCAAATCTACCCAACCATCATTGTTTAAATCTCCTGCGCCAATACCTCCACCATTGTAGAAATACATATAACGAAAAATATTAAAATCTTTGGTTGGATTGAGGTCGTTCGAAAAATCAATACCTGTAGTTTCGCCATCTAACAACTCAAAGGCAGGAGGTGTTTTCTTCTGACAGCTTTGTGTAAAAAGAAGGAATAGGGCAACAGGGAGGTATATAAGAAATGAAAATCTTTTCATCGAATCAGCTTGAATGATGTGTATATCGAAAAATTCCCCTTATGAAGGATTTACCAACATAAGGGGAAACAAAACTATTTTTTGAGCGCAAATAACCTTGGCACTTCGTTATTAATGAGTGCCAAATATTCGGTTTGGGTTTTTACTTTAACAGGCAAAATTTGCTTGATTTCACCATTCAGTACAAAACCACTTTCTTGATTGGTAAGTACTTCAAACTGTCCTTTCCCCTTATTAATCAATACATTTCCACGACTTGCATCAATCATCGCCAACTGCGGAATAAAGCCTGTGTAGTTGCCCCCAATAATCAAATCTGGTTTGCCGTCGTGGTTTACGTCAGCTTGTTCGATAGCATTGATACAGGATAATTGTGCCACTTCAGGTAGGGCTGCAACTGTAAATTTACCCTTACCGTCGTTGATCGCCACGATAGATTTGCAGTACCCCACCGTTTTGGTCAAACCTCCTTCTAACACATCCGACGGAAACAAATCTTGCAATGACTTTTTAGCATACTCAGCATGCTGAAGAATCTGCTTTTTCAAGGCTGGGAATTGCTCTGCCATTTCTCTTTTTAGGAAAACAGGAGAATCCTTTTCATTAATCGTCTTGGTCAAGATTTTATCGATACTTCCATTTTTGTCAAAATCTTTTACCCATATCTTCAGTGGCGCATCCAACTGGGTATGTAGCGTAAAGTTTTCGCCCATATTGCCCAATACCATGTCGTTATCTCCATCGCCGTCAACATCCAATACCTTGATTGCTCCCCAGAAACCTGTATATTCTTCCAGTCCATTATCTGCTTTTTCGAATTTGGCGCCTTTAGCCAACAAAGTAACAGGTGCCATCCAGTCGCCCACGATGACCAAATCCTTCGTACCATCTTTGTTAACATCCGACAAAGAGGCATCACGCACCATACCGAGCTCTTTTAACTGTGGCGCAACACTAGCCGTCACATCTTTGAAAGCTCCTTTTCCATCATTTTGGTAAATAAAGCTATTCGGATTCAAACCGTATTGCATCGGTACACTACGACTTCCCACAAACAAATCTATATCGCCATCCGCATCATAATCGAGTGGCAAAACCACTGAGGTGTTCAAGGTATTCATCGGAATAGCGCCTGACGAATACGTAAATTTGCCTTTACCGTCGTTTAGGTACAATCGATCCAACAAGTCGTTCGTACCTTCCGAAACCTCGTTACCTCCGCTACCTACGAACAAATCCAAATCGCCATCTTTATCAGCATCGAAAAATAGCACCGCAGTATCTTCAAAAAAGGCTGTTCTTTCAAATGATTCTTGTTTGGATAATTTGAACCCAGCGGCTGTTTGCAAATACAACATACCCGCTTGATCTTTGGCACCTGCAATATAAATATCCTCTAACCCATCGCCATTGACATCGCCAACAGCAGCCTTTGGCCCTTCTTTCGAAAGCATAGCAGGCAGGTTTTTTTCTTGGTAAAAATCCTCATAAGGATCTTCTTGGTGTTTTTCAAACGGCTGATTTACCCATTGAAAATATCCATCTACTAGCTTTGCCTTTGGATAAGACATTTTTTTACCATCCTTCATTTGGTACGAAACCAAGCCATCAATTTTAGGATTTTTGTAAATACTAATACGTTGGTCAGGCCAAGTAATTATGAGGGAATCTATTTTGGTATTTTTCCCTAAACCAAAATTCAAAACATACTCCGCACTCGACTGAAATCCACGAGAAGGAATCAGTGAACGAGTTTGTGTTTCTTTTCCTGTAAAAACATCTACTTTGGCTCCTACTGCATAGGTATTCTGACCTTCGCCTTGAAGTTTTACTTTTAAGAAATGAGGCTTTTCGGCCTGTTTGTCAGAATTGTTGCGATATACAAAACACTGAGCATTCACATTGTTTACCACCAAATCTTCATCTCCATCGTTATCCAAATCAGCATACATAGCGCCATTCGAGAACGACGGCGCATCAAAACCAAAATCCTTAGCCTTTTCTTCGAACTTCAATGATTTAGTATTATGGAAAAAGTTGTTAGGAATTGGCGTTGAAGGCATTTTTTCAATGATTTTATTAAAATCCTGTTTTACACCCGTCATACGCATATCCTGCACCAGTTCATTGGCAAAAAAGTCAATAAAATCTTGGTCGATTACGTCGTTGTAAATACCATTACAAACATAAATATCATTGTATCCGTCGTTATCAGCATCAAACATCAAAGCACCCCAACTCCAGTCACTCGCTGCTACGCCAGCATAATTACCGATTTCCGAAAAAGTACCATCTTGGTTATTTAACTGAAGGCTATTTTGCTGGAATTGGTTATAAAAACCACGTTCTTTTTTCAGTTTAAAAACATAATGATTGTCGAAAGAAGAAGTAGTCTTCAAACGATATTCATCTCGTGGAAGCATATCTGTTGTAATAATTTCCTGATAACCATCATTGTTAATATCCGCCATGTCTGCTCCCATTGAGGCAAGGCTGATATGCTTCATACGTTGCTCGATTTCTTCTTTGAAAGTCCCATCTTTTTGGTTGATATAGAGATAGTCTTTTTCGTAAAAGTCATTAGAAACGTAGATGTCTGGATAGTTATCGTTGTTGGCATCGCCAATGGTTACACCCAAGCCAAAACCAATCAATGAGCTGTAAATACCTGCATCTTTGGATACATCATGGAAAAAGCCGTTATCGTTGCGCATCAATTTGTCGCCTCCGCCTTTCAAGAAATCCTTCACTGGCCAATCTTCAGCACGTAATTCACGGTTGTTGGCATAGTTGAGCGTATTGACAGGGATAAAGCTGTTGTTGAGAATATAACAATCCAAATCGCCATCTAAATCATAATCAAAAAATGCCGCATGAGTAGTATAACCTCCTTCATCTAAGCCATATTTGGCAGCTGATTCGGTAAAAGTTGAGTTACCATTGTTGATAAAAAGAGCATTTTTTTGTTTTTGAGTAAACTTATTGATCCCTGCGTTGCAAACATAAATATCCAACAAACCATCGTGGTTAATATCGACCATGACCACACCTGTATTCCATTTACCAATCTCTTCGACGCCAGCTTTTTTAGAAATATCTTCAAATTTCCAGTCGCCTTTGTTAAGATATAATTTATTGGCGCCCATGTTGGAAGTCAAGAAAATATCGGGCAAACCGTCGTTATTAATATCACCAATGGCAACACCTCCGCCATTGTAGAAATTGCGGTAATTGAATATGTTGAAGTCTTTTGAGTTTTCGACTTTATTCACAAAATCAATCCCCGTATCCTTGCTATCCATAAGCTCAAACACGGTGTCGCTTTTACTCGAACATCCCAATCCAATTCCCATCAGGGCTATTAGCGACAATTTTTGTAATACTTTCATTCTTTTGTTTATATAAGGTTAGTTATGGTTGTTAAAAAACGATGTTTTCCATTTTTCAACCCAACATTCATTATCCTATTTTATGCTGATGGCAAATCCACCACCTTTAGCGATTTTGATGGTACGTTTGGTTTGGGAATCTACCGAAACCTTTTGGATTTGATATGCCTCTGGATTTTTCTCCCAATCTGCATTGCTTGCATCTTGGTAAATGGTGGCTGTATAAGTTTTACCAGCAGGCAGAAAATCAAAATTCACCAAAAGCTCTCTTGAGTTTTCATCACTAACAGCGCCCACAAACCACTGATTTTGTCCTTTTTGCTTACGTGCAATCATGATAAATTCTCCTGGCTCGGCAGAAAGGATTTTAGTATCGTCCCAATCTACAGGAACATCTTTAATAAATTGCAAAGCATCGGGGTAAACCTTTAGATTTTCTGGCAAATCGCCCACCATCTGCAAAGGACTGTACATGGTCACATATAACGCCAATTGTTTTGCCAAGGTCGTGCGTACACGAGTAGTGCGAGATGGAATAAACTGATTGAGATGCATTTTGAAGAAACCTGGCGTATAATCCATCGGACCACCCATCAAGCGAGTGAATGGCAAGATGGTTTCATGCTCTGGTACCAATCCCAACGTTGGAGCGTTGTTGAACTCATTTCCACGCGCCGCTTCGTTGGCTAACCAGTTTGGATACGTACGATGCAATCCCGTTGGACGAGATGACTCATGCGCTTCAATCATGATGTTATATTCTGCTGCTTTTGCCGCCACACGATTGAAGTGATTTACCATCCATTGACTATCATGATGCTCGCCACGAGGAATAATACGACCCACATAACCCGTTTTGGCAGTTTCAAAACCTTTATTTTTCATAAATTGAAATGCCTTATCCATACGACGCTCGTAGTTGGTCACCGAACCCGAGGTTTCGTGGTGCATAATCAATTTGACATTTTTCTTTTTGGCATAAGCTAGTAAAGCATCTACATCATAGTCTGAATATGGAGTAACAAAATCGAAAACTTCCTCTTTCCAGTTACCAAACCAATCTTCCCAACCTTCGTTCCAGCCTTCTACCAGTACGCCATCGAAGCCATGTTCTGAGGCGAAGTCTATATATTTCTTAACATTTTCGGTATTAGCGCCGTGTTTTCCTCCTACTTTTTCCCAAGTAGCTTTACCCACGTGCATTTCCCACCACATACCGATAAATTTTTGTGGTTTTATCCAATCGGTCTTTTCAATTTTAGATGGTTCGTTGAGATTAAGAATGAGTTTAGATGCCAAAATATCTTCAGCTTTATTACTCAAAACGATAGTTCTCCAAGGAGTATTAAAAGGCGTTTGCAAATAGGCTTTATTACCAACTGCATCAGGCGTAAGATGTGAAGTTATACCAAAAGTCTTGGTATTTGCCATCAAATGCATAACAGGATAATTGACCAAAGCCGCCTCATGGATATTCAAATATATTCCTTGGGGCGTTTTCATCATCAAAGGCGTTTGAATGGCATTATCTGCAATCAAGGATTGTAGGGCTATATCTTTTTCCTTTTTAGCAGCGGCTAAAGCGTGAATTTCTGAGAACAAGGTTGTATTGTACAGATATTCATTTGTATCATAATCCCCAGGAATCCAGAAAGTTTTGTTATTAGTCGCTAGATTAAATTGTGTTAGCTCATCAGCAACAATAAAATGCTTAAATCCTTCTTGTTCGGGAAACTCATAGCGAAATCCAATACCATCGTTAAAAACCCTAAAAACAACATCTACCAATACATTCGCAGGAATAGCTTTCAGACGAAGCTTGAGTTGCTTGTAATGGTTTTCGATACTTTTTACCTCTCCCCAAACAGGATTCCAAGTTTCAGAAAACTCACTAGAATCAGCAGAAATCAGGGTGAAATTTGTGAGAGAAATAGCAGGTTTTTGAAGTTTAAAACCTAAAGAAGAAGGCTTTACAACCGAAGTTTGAGCCAAATTCAAGGCATATAGAAGTTTACCTTCCTTACTGACATTGACAGTCAAATTAACACGTGCATTCGGAGAGGCAAGATGGTATGCCTTTTGAGAAAAAACCTCTGCTGACAACAGCAAAAGCCCCAATAATAAGCCAGTGAATTTCATAGATTGATATAATATTGTTTAAATAAAAATGGTTCTTTTTTTTGAGGGATAAGACATAAGTAACAAAGGCACAAAGGGAGAATTTTGAATGATGAGTTGTGAGTGATTAATGTAAAATTTTAATAGCCCACTAAAACACAACTCCTCTTTGCCTGTCCCCTATCCCCTAAAAACACTCTGTGCCTCTGTGCCTTTGTGCCTGTTCACTATTGCGCCTCCCCTCTTCACCACACATACCCTTCCACTCCTTCGTTATTTTTTCCAACGAATAGATGTTTTGGTAGAGCTAGGACTGATTTTATATCTCCTTTGAAAAATAGACCTGTTTGAGCGACAGACAAACTTTTGAAGGCAAACTTTCCTTTATTTTTCAACAAAATACCATAATTGGCGTCAACCTTGCCAATTCTTAAACGCAATTTACTATTATTCCCTGCCAACAAAATATCGGTCTTTCCATCCTTGTCAAAATCTTGCAAAGCTATCGCATATACAGGGGCGTATTGGGCTTGCATAGGTAACTGATGTGTCACAAATTTTCCTTTTTGGTTTTCTAATACCAAAGTCTTCAAATTGGTAATTTCCATTCGATGTGCCTTTTCTAAAGCTGCTTGGTCAAAAACATCCTCTATCGTTGCCTTGGCAAAAGTGGCATAATCTGGAAATTTCTTTTTCAAAATTGGCATTTGCTCTGCCATTTCGTCTCTGGTACAAGCTGGATAAGATTTTCCTTGAATGTAGTAGTTGAGGAAAAAGTCAACAGTTCCGTTCATATCAAAATCGTCAAAAACTAAACTAGCAGGCTCAGCTTTTGAAGCACGAATTTGGGTGTTTAAACCCAAATTCCCCAATACAATATCAAGGTCTTTATCTCCGTCCAAATCAGTTTGAGCAAGGCTTGTGTACCAACCCGAAGGAATATCTGTAGGTTGCGTTTCGAACTTTTTATTACCTTTATTTTTTAGAATCATCGGACTCATCCACTCTCCTACTATAAATATATCAGGGCTTCCATTTTGGTCAAAATCATCAATCGCTGCGTCTGTCACCAAGCCAAACGCATCTAATTCTTGTTTGGTAAAATGCCCTTTACCATCATTCCATAAGATAGCACTCTTTTCTGCTACTGGAAAACGATTAGGTTGAATATGTCCACCTATAAAAACATCCAAATCGCCGTCTTTATCAAAATCTGAGGCTTTTACAGTTTGGGTATTCAAACCGTCTTCGATAGCTTGAGCAAGTTTTAAATTTCCCTTTCCATCGTTCAACCATAGCTGATCTTGCTGTTCGCTCAATTGTGCATTAGCATAATTTCCAACTGTCACATATACATCTGGCCATTGGTCACCATTAAAGTCGCCAACTACAGCGTCTTGTTGAAAAACAGGCGGTGCTGAAAGTTTTTGTTGCGTAAAACTTTCTCCTTTTGCCAGATAGATTACTGGCGATGATGAAGCATTTCCACATACCCAAACATCCATTTGTCCATCTTTATTAAAATCACCCGCCAACATTTTCGGACCTGTGTAAGAATAGTGCATCGGCAACATTACCTGACGGTCAAAGTTATTGGTAAGAGCTATCTCAGAAGCCGCCGAAGGAATGATTGTTTTGGTGAAAATAGGATTTACTTTTTGCTCCGCTTGTAGGGCATTACAAGTTGGTGTTTTCTGATAAATGATATCGTATTTATTATCAGCTTTAGGTTGACACAATTCTGTAATAGAACCTTGCGCATCAGGCCAAAATACTTTTACAGAAATAACTTTTCCATTCCCAATTCCAAAAGTCAAAGGCTCAAGGCTACTCGATTGGAAACCACGACTATTGGCTATTTCTTGGGTTAAAGTCATTGCGGAATCTTTTCCTTGTACACGAACCTGCACTTTAGCACCAATGGCAAAAGGGTTTTGAGAAGAACCCGTCAGTTTTACTTTTACCGCATGATAATCTGGCTGGATTTTTTGACTTTGATTTTCATACACATGAGCCTTATCATTTAGGTTGTTCGTAATAATCTCAATATCTCCATCATTATCCAAGTCGGCATACACTGCACCACTTGCCACGGTAGCGCGGTCAAAGCCCCAATTTACTTGCTCGTTGACAAAACCTAACTGGTGGTTATTTCTAAAAATATAATTCTTGGTTTGACTCGTCGGCATTTGCTTCAAATGCTCCAACAATGGCTTTTTAGAACCATAAGCCTCCTCGTCATTGTAATATTTGATAAAGTCGGCATTGGTATAGTCTTTTCCTAATCCATTACTCACAAAAATATCTTTGTAACCATCCAAGTCAAAATCTGCCATGAGTGTTCCCCAACTCCAATCGGTATTAGATACACCAGCCAATTGCCCTATCTCTGCGAACTGTCCATTTCCTTGATTTACCTGCAACATATTGCGCATATTGGCATGCCAAAAACCATTTTGCAACTGTGCCTGATAAGTATTCCAGTTGTCTGGCCAAAGCAACAATTTTTGACGAGCATTATCCTCCGGCAACATATCGAGCGTAAAAATATCGGGTAAATCATCGTTATTGATATCCGCAATATCAACTCCCATCGACGAGTAAGAGGTATGTCCAATACGCTCACGAAGTTCATCTTTGAAAGTTCCATTTTTCTGGTTGATGTACAAATAGTCATCCTCCACGTAGTCGTTGGTTACATAAATGTCGGGAAAACCATCCTGATTGACATCCGAAACCATCACTCCTAAGCCAAAACCCAATGGATTACCTTTGATACCAGCTTGTTCGGATACCTCGGTAAAATGCCCATTATCATTTCTAAATAGCTTATCTCCTGCATTATAGTCACGTGCGGCGCGCATAACGGCGGCCTCTTTGCGTTGATATCCAGCTAGGTTGTGGTTAATCAAAAAGCAATCTAAATCACCATCGAGGTCATAATCAACAAAGCTAGCTTGTGTAGAATACCCTGAATCATCCAGTCCATATTCTTTGGCTTTTTCGGTGAATGTCAGATTATGATTATTGATAAAAAGCTGGTTCTTACGTAAATCTTCTGATCTTAAACCCGAATAACAAACATAAATATCCAACCACCCATCGGCATTAATATCGACCACCGAAACACCTGTTTTCCAAGCACCCTGTCGACCAGCCACACCTGCTTTGGAGGTTATATCTTCAAATTGCATTTCGCCTTTGTTCAGGTACAAAGCATTAAGCACTTGATTGCCTGTAAAATACAAATCAGTTAAACCATCGTTGTTGAAATCGGCAGCAGCCACACCTCCACCATTATAGAAATATTCATAATTAAGAATATTTTCTTGTTCAGATTCTGTCACGATATTAGCAAACTGAATACCCGTTTCTTCTGATGTTTTGAGTGTAAAAAGTGTATCTTGATTTTTACAAGAAATACTCACCACACCCAAAAATCCTAGGTAGCATATATTTTTAAAAATATGTTTTATCACTATCAAATGCTTTGTCATGCTTTTATTCCTTATTGCTTATTCACGCCAAGCTTCAGGTTCTTTTTTAGTTCGAAATTTAGCTTCAATACAAGGGGCTAAGGGACCACTTATTGCCCCTGGTGGCGGTGGAATGCTTCTACCTTGATATACTTTTGGAATAGCAGTATATCCATCAGAGCCAATCGAGCGGTCGATATATACTATTTTTTGTTTGGCACCGAATACTTCAAATACCCCTAAAATTTTTTCCTCAGGAAAATCCACAGAGATAATATTGGGGCTAAACTGTGTTTCGGCAGGTACGTCAAATAACGTTCCTGAACTTTGAGATACATTTTTGATTGTTCTCAAATACTGATAAAGTTTAGTTGGAATAGCTCTTTGTTCAATCTTCAAATAATACAAAGATTTATCCGTGTAAGGAACACTCGCTACCTTTATACCTCTAATGGTTTGTCCATTCAACAAATTATCAGAAAGAATATTAATTAAAGTTGAATATTCTATATCAAAACAAGTCTCCGAACATTTGTAATTTATCAGCTCTGGCACCGTTTGTCCTAGCGGGAAATTATTCTCAAGACTACATTTATTTTGAATATAATCATAACCACGTTCACAGCTTGCACAGTAAAGGGTACGCTCATAATGTGTCCATTTCCATTCATAATATTGTTGTGGACTTGCAGGGTCTTTAAAATCAGCAAATACCTGAAAAGCATATCTACGAGCATCGTTGGTCGGGTAATCCGTATCGATTTTAAATTGTGTATAAACACTATCAATGGCTGGCGAAGCCATTATTTGCTCAGGGGTTGATTTATATTTTTTACCGTTTTGCAAGGTAATATTTAAAGTATAACTTCTACCTACAACGCCTTGAAAAGTGGCTGAAGACTCATAAACTCCTCCTGAAAGCTCAGAGAGTCTTTCCTGTTTTCCTAAATCATCCTCAAAAAATACCGTCGCACCAGTGATGGGTGTACTTTCGGTATTGATATTGATGTTGGGAGAAGAAAAAGAAAGGTATACTCTATGAGGTCCTTTCAAGTCAGAAAGGGAGGCTTCTACCGACAAATATCGTTCTCCTGTTACTTGGGTATAATCTCTAAGCTCGTCGATACAAGAACTTAATCCCAGTATCAAGCTCAGAGTTAAAAATTTTAAATAGGTTTTCATACGCTATGAATGCTAAAGGTCGGTAAAACTTATTTGAACTTAAAATTATAACCTAAGGAAACAATCGGGGAGGCAAAAACACTCAATCGGTAGGCTCTAATTACATCGTTTTGTGTTTTGAAAAATACCGAATAGGCATTTGAGCGCCCCAAAAGATTATATACCGTAAATGCCCAACTTCCTTCCCAACGCTTGGTTTTCATACTCGGATTAGAGATAATCCAAGAAAAGTCTAGTCGGTAGTAGTCAGGAATGCGGTCATTATTTCGACTAGTATATACCAAAATTTTTTGGTCATCAAGCGTATAAGTTCCTACAGGCGCAGTCAGCGGGCGCCCTGTGCTATAAACAAAATTGAAAGAAAAGCTATTGTGTTTATCTGGCTGAGCATTGAACATCAAGTTGAGCGTATGAGGCTTATCATAATTGGTCGGATACCAGTTGCCATTATTAATACGCTGTTCTGGATATTGACCATCAACTTTTGAAAACGAACGTGCGAAAGTATATCCAATAGAGCCTGTAACCTCTCCCTTTTTCTTGGTAAGCATCAACTCCGCGCCATAAGCCAAGCCTTTTCCATTCAATAATTGTGTTTCTATCGTAGGGTTTAGCTGTAAGTTTGCCCCCGAAATATAATCAATCATATCTTGGGTTCTACGATAGTATGTCTCAACAGACAATTCCCAAATACTTTCTTTCAAATTTTTGAAATATCCCAATGACACTAAGTCACTGCTTTGAGGCTTGATATTATTGTCTGACAATTTCCATCTAGCCGTTGGCAAAGGCGTCGTATTATTGGAAACCAATTGCAAAAACTGGTGCATTCGGTTATAACCAAGTTTCAAAGAAGAGTTTGCGTCGATGGTATAGAGTGCAGTTAAGCGAGGTTCTAAACCGCCATAATTCACGATCAGGCCTGATGTCCAAGTATTTTGTATAAGCGTTTCGCCCGAAAGAGGCTCACCAGATATATATACTCGTTTGGGAGCTGGCCCCATACTTAAGTATTGCACATAACGCAGACCCAATTGCACTTTTAGTTTTTCACTTAGTTTATATTCATCATCAACATAAGTTGCTAGTTCATACCCCTGCTCTTTATCTAAAATAACTTTTGCAATATTTGACACAATATCTTTATTCAAAACGCCAGGCTCTAACTCATATCGAATACCCGATATACCCGCATTGATTTTATGCTTATCGTTAGGATAATAGGAAAATTGAGCTTTGAAATTATAATAACGAATCGAATTACGAAGGTCGATTTTATTGGCTGTGTCTGGGGCTACCGTCTGGCTTTTGTATAAACTAGAAATAGCTGAAATTTCTAAACTACTTTTACTTGAAAAAAAGTGATTCCAACGTAATGCCAAATTTTGATGTCCATAGGTAAAATCCGTTTGATTTGCCACCACATTTTCGAGGCTAAATAAGGAATCTACTCGATAAAAATCATGATTAATATAGGCAGTCAGTGAAATCGTATTTTTCTTGTCTGGCTTAAAAAACACTTTGGATGCCAAATCGTAAAAGTTAGCTCTAGTATTTTTTACCTCAGGAGTACCAAACCATTTAAACCAAAAATCATTAAAGGATACTCTCGCAGAAGTCATTAACGAAAGTTTTTCTTTGATTAAAGGCGTTTCAAAAGTCAAACGATTTGAAATTGCGCCGATTCCACCCTGTACACTTCCTTTTTCGAGACTAGGCTCGCTCATTTTAATATCCAAAACAGAAGCAGTTCGTCCTCCAAAACGAGCAGGAACACCACCTTTGTATAGTTCAACTTCCCGAATCGCATCAGATGGAAAAATGGAAAATAAACCAAACAAATGCGTTGGATTAAAAATGGGCGTATCGTCAACATAAATCAAATTTTGATCGACCGCACCACCACGTACATTGATACCATTGCTGCCCTCGCCCACAGAACTTACACCGGGAAGTGTCTGCAAACTTCTCAGAATATCCACCTCTCCCATCATGGCAGGAATCTTTTTAATGCCTTTTAGGCTCAACAAAGAAACTCCTAATGAAGGCGTTTGAATATCCTTACGAGTTGCCACACTCGACACAATCACCTCTTCTAGCATATTAGATACAGATTGAAGCTCTATCTTCATTTTTGTATCTTTATCTAATTTGATATACTTTCTAAAGATCTTATATCCTACGGCTGAGATTTTCAAAATATATTCACCTTGGGTCAATCTCATATAAAAATTACCTGTAGAATCTGTAATCACACCAGACTTCACATAGTCAATCGAAACACTAGCATTGGGGATAGGCTTTTGACTTTCTACATCAACCACATTGCCAACTAGCGCAAAGGTTCGTAAAAAGGCTTTATCACCCTCAACTGAGGTATTCAACCTAGCAAGTAAAGTATTTGAACTCCTCTGCGTTTGTGCTTCAGAAAAATAATTAGCTCCCAAAACACCCAACAAAAGGCTGAATAGAGGAAGCATAAGGCTATTAATAGGTTTATTGTTTTTCATTTATTCATAGGTTCAAACGATTCAGTTGTTTAGTAAAGCGTATTGGCCTCATTTACATCCAGAAAAGCAATTTTTGGTTTTTTACACACAATAATACCTTCTACTTCAAAAGCTGGGTCTGTTTCGCCAACATTTGGGTATTTTTTTGCTTTGCCCACAACCTCAATAACAATTTTATCTTTATTGAGAGATTTGAAGGTAAGAAGACCCTGACTCATCAAGTACCCTTCACCTCTTCTTTTGGCTTTGTCCTTGATTTTGCCAAACATCACTGTAGATGTATATGAATTAAACATTCGGATAGGAGCTTTAATAGGTTTTTCTTCATACCATTTATCAGCGCCAAAATGAATCATTACATTGCTATCGAACTGATCGAAATAGTTAATAGTAAAAGATTTTTCTACGATTTCGAGGTGACCATGAAAGATACTTTCCTCCTTATAGAAGTTGCTACCTTTGACATGTAGAATAATTTTTGCTTGGTCGTCTTTCAGCTGATTATAAATTTCATCAGCCTTGAATTTATCTGAAATTGTACAACCCGAAACCAACAATAAAATTCCAATAATAAAAAAGAATTGACGTACCATTATTTTGAGAGCTTATTAATGTTTATGTAGTAATTAAGTAATAATGTAAAATAAAATTGCATTATTACGCATTAGGCTATAAGCCAAAAAGCTTGTTTGAATTTATTGGGATTATTGTTGCCGAAAGCCGATTGCTGAAAAAGGCATATAACAACATCCTTAAAAGGAAAATGCTCGATAAATCGAGCATTTTCCGGTATTATAAAACTATCAGATGATTAGTATCCAACGTTTTGTTTCAAGTTTGAGTTGATTTCCAATTCTCTTTGAGGGATTGGGAATACAACGCGGTAAGCAGGAGACGCTGTTGTTCTGTTATCAACAGGGTTTGCGAAAGTACCAAAACGAATTTGGTCATTTCTTCTCCAACCTTCCCAGTACAATTCACGACCACGTTCAGCCAAGATATCGTTTGCTGTTAATGCAGCCAAAGCAGCTACACCACGAGTTTTTCTCAAGTCATTGATGATTGTTAAAGCACCAGCTGTGTTACCACCTCTGAATAAAGCCTCAGCTTTCATCAACAATACGTCAGCATAACGGAAGAATACATAGTCATTTGCAGGAGAATCGATGTCTGACAAATCTGGAATGTATTTGATAACACGGATACCATCTGCTTCACTTGCCACTTTGAAGTCATACTTTGCAGTAAAGCTAAGTGGTTTACCAGAACGGTCATTCAATGCTGCACCGTTTTGATCTAACTGTTGTCCTGCCAAGAAACCTGCACGCAAACCTGACTTGTCTGTCAATCCTGGAACAGCTGCTCCCAAACGGCTATCAGTTTTCTCAAAGCTATTGTAGAAATCAGACAAAGTAGTAAAACCATTCCAACCACTTGGAACTTGGTTGTAGTGCGTTGTCATATAGTAACGGTTTCTTACAGAAGAACCATTGTTGTTACTAGCACCTTTTTCGTTCTGAATTACAAAAATTAATTCTTTTGAACGAGATGAGTTTTCGAAGTGGAAGTTATCGAAATAACTTGCAGTCAAACTGAATTTACCTGAACCAGTAATAGCATCTGCTAAAGATACTACTTGATCCATATCAGCTTTTGCAAAAGTAAACGGACCTGCTGGACTAGCTGGATCTTGATCGTAAACAGCTTTGTTCAAATAAACTTTTGCCAACAAGAAACGAGCAGCCTCTTTCGTAGCAGTACCAGCATTAGCACCAGTAGCATTATCCAAAGAAGGAATAATAGCATTCAAATCGGAGATGATTTGAGCAGCAGCATCTTTACGACTCAAAGCTTTTGGCAATGCACCCGGATTCGCTGGATCTCTAAATGCTACCTGACCAAATAAGTCAGTTGTATAAAACATGTAGAATGCGCGAAGGTAAGTAGCTTCAGCTTTTTGCTTTGCTGTTGATTTTGCGTTGTTAATAACCTCATTAGCGAGTGCATGACCGCGGTTTAGGTTATTCCAAGCTGCCAATACATCGTCACTTTGGTTTGTCCATGTGTGCGTGTGAAGGTTTCTCCAACGACCATTATCATCCCAGTCAGCACCACGAGTTGGGCCTTGCATCTCATCAGAAGGGTGTTCTGTCAAAGCATAGATAGCAGCTTGATCAGTAAAAGTACCCAAACTTTGATATGCAGACTTCAATGTTAAATCAGGCGAAATAGATGAGGCGTTCGTCAAACGATCTAGCACAGCATCATCCAAATTCGTACATCCGATCGCGCCTCCCATTGCTAATGTTAACAACGAAGGATACAATATATTTTTAAAATTTTTCATTTCTTTTATTTCGGATAATGTGGATTAAAGTAAAGTCTTAAGCTATGTCAAAACTGAACTATACAAGTTGTTAGAAGTTAGCGTTGATACCCAATGAGAATGTTCTAGCTTTAGGATATGAGATGTAATCAATACCTAATGAAGGAACACCATTTCTAGTAGCAGCAGTGTTAGTCACTTCTGGATCTAGACCTGAGTAATTAGAGATCAACAATAAGTTCTGACCTGTCAAAGAGATGTTAAGAGACTTAGCAAAACTGTTAGCAGGTAACTTGAATGTATAACCCAATGAGAAGTTAGATACACGAATGAAATCAGATTTCTCAAGGTAGAATGATGACGGTACTGGAGCGTCACCGAATGCTTGACCTGTAGTACTAGAGATTGTGTAATAAGTAACGTTGTTACCTTGTTTCACCGATGCTCTGTTCAATACAGCGTTAGCAGTGTTGTTGTAAACGTATCCACCTTGTTGGCCATTGATAAACAAACTAGCGTTCCAGTTACCCAATGAGAAACTGTTGTTCAAACCCCAAGTCATTGTAGGGAATGGACTACCTTTGTATGATTTATCAGCAGACAATTTAGTATTACCATTTGAGTCATATCCTAAGAAATCAGACAAGAAGAAACCATATAATGGATAGCCTTGAGTGATTGGTTGGATAAATGCACCTGACAAACCTTGACCGTACAAGTTACCAGTTTGGATAGTTGCTACATCTAAACGAGCTACTTCGTTTTTCAAGAATGTTGCGTTACCAGAAACTTCCCAATCCAATTTTTTACCTGCTAATACTTGGTAAGTTAAAGAAACTTCAACCCCTTTGTTTCTAATGTCAGCAGGAATGTTGCTCCATCTTGTAGTAGCTACGTCTGGTTGTGGTGCAGCAAATGGGAACAACAAGTTGTTAGTAGATTTGTTGAAGTAGTCAACAGTACCTGACAATCTTCCTTTCAACAATGAGAAGTCTAAACCGATGTTAGAAGCAGTTGTAGTTTCCCATTTAATGTCAGGGTTAGGTACGTTTTCTTTTTGCAAACCACCTGATGCAGAGTTAGGAGCATAAGTAGCCAAAGAAGTATTTGTAGGGAACTCTTGGTTACCTGTAACACCCCAACCAGCTCTCAATTTCAAATCAGTAAATACTTCTTTTGGAACGAAAGTCTCGTTAGATAATCTCCATGCACCCGCAAATGATGGGAAGTAACCATATTTGTTGTTAGCACCAAATTTTGATGAACCATCCACACGCAAAGTAGCTGTTAATAAGTACTTGTCTGAATAGTTATAGTTTACACGACCAAAATATGATTGCAATTCACTAACACC
The DNA here is from genome assembly GCF_030056595.1 of Flectobacillus roseus. Classification (NCBI taxonomy): domain Bacteria; kingdom Pseudomonadati; phylum Bacteroidota; class Cytophagia; order Cytophagales; family Flectobacillaceae; genus Flectobacillus; species Flectobacillus roseus. The sequence goes on along the minus strand of NZ_JASHIF010000004.1, from coordinate 65,782 downwards.
TTTGCTAGAACCACCAGAGTAAGCTTTGTTTGTTCCTGAATTGTCCACAAAGTTGATATTGTTTGCCAAATCAAATCCTGCAGGCGATACAAAGTAGTTAGCTTGGATATAATTTCCTTGGTTTTCGAACTTTTGGTAAGAGAAACCAGCCAATGCGTCGATTTTGTTTTTACCCAAATCCAACTTGTAGTTCAACGTGTGTTCCAAAGTTGTTGTAGTCAAGTAACGGTTTGCAATACGAGCATAACCTTGGTTACCAGGAATGTTTGTTGCAAAACCAGGAGTGTTAGGATCTACACTTGTTCTTGTTACACCATCAGAATTGTCATAACCAAAGTTAGCTTTGTAAGACAAGTTTGGAAGGATATTCCAAGTACCACTGATGTTCATCAATGTTCTGTTCGTTACAGCACCACCTTTGTATTGGTTCAATAAAGATACTGGGTTACGGAAAGATGGAGTACCACTTGTAAAATAAGAACCGTCAGCAGCATAAACTGGGTAAGTAGGGTTAGTTTTGATGGCTGTTGAGATAACGTTACCTTCAAAACCGATGTCACCACCTGTTGCAGACAATTGGTCAGTTACTTTAGAAGTAGTCATTGCTACTGCTAATACAACTTTGTTGTCAAACAATTTGTGAGTAGCATTTACACGAGCTGTAACTTTCTTCATTCCTGAGTTTTTGATAGTACCTTGTTGGTCGTTGTAACCCAAAGAGAAGAAGTAGTTTGTGTTATCGTTACCACCACCGTAGCTCAAGTTATAGTTTTGAGCAACCGCAGTACGGTATACTTGGTCTTGCCAGTTTGTACTAGAACCAGCGTTAATCAATTTGTTACTTGCATCCAAACCAGCAGCAGTAGCTTGTTTCAAGAAATCTGCAGTAGACAATACATCATAATTTTTGTAGTTGTTTGAAATCGCAGTGTTTGCTGAGAAGTTCAAGTTACTTTGACCTGATTTACCTTTTTTAGTAGTGATTAATACAACACCATTTGCACCACGAGAACCGTAAATTGCAGCAGCAGAAGCATCTTTCAATACAGAGATATTTTCGATATCACTTGGGTTCAAGAAGTTCAATGGGTTTCTTGCAGCTGTTGTACCAACCCCAGCGCTACCATCTGTACCGTCAGAAGTGTTACCACCATCCAAAGGAATACCATCTACAACATACAACGGACCATTACCTGAACGAATTGAAGTGGTACCACGAATACGGATGTTGATACCTGCACCTGGCTCACCAGAGTTAGGAGTCATTTGAACACCCGCCGCACGACCTTGTAATAATTGTTCTGGAGAAGCAATCACACCTTTGTTAAAATCCTTAGCAGTCAACGCTACAACACCACCTGTTGCATCTTTCTTCGTTGTAGTACCATAACCTACTACTACAACTTCTTCCAATGCTTTCGTTTCAGATGCCAATGATACGTTCACTTGCGAACGACCACCTACTGAAACTTCTTGTTTTGCATAACCTACAAATGAGAAAACCAAAACAGCATTGTCTGATACATTGCTCAATTTGAATGAACCCGTAGCATCTGTTTGTGTACCTTTGTTTGTTCCTTTTACACTTACAGATACACCTGGTAGTCCAGAGCCATCGCCACTGTCAGTAACTTTTCCGGTAACAGTTTTGTCTTGAGCATAAGCCCCAATAGACAAAAGCATAGCTACAGCTATCGCCGCGAACTTAAGAAGTCCCGTTGATACTGCACCTTGTCGCATTGGGCGACCAAACCATCGGTAAAAATGATTTTTCATAGGTAATATTAAGATTGGGAAAAATGGTTAATGAAATTTGAGAACGCTCTTCACAGCATTTTTGAGTAAAAACCATCATACTAGAAAGATTGTTTTGGGAATTAGTAGTTAGTCTAGTTATGGAATTTTCTTACTAAAAAGTATGAATTTGCTGTGATTTCACACAACAAAGTAGGCGATAAAGTTTCTATAATTCAATTTTTTTTGGAAAAAATTTTATTTCAAAAAAATACTTATTTTTACCAAAATTGCACTAAAACGATACCTTGCAAACTTAGCACAGTGTAGGACAGATTTGCAAAACTTTGTAAAACTTTGCGTATTCACGTTTTTTGTTAATAAATGTTAAAAACGTCTTCAATAACACAATAAAAAAACATTGTACTTTTCCAATAAATAAAATAATGAATTTTGTACTCTTTAGAACAGTCTAACATTCTTTTATTAATACATTAAAACAGGAAAATTTCTACATTTAAGCCTATCATCACAAAAAAGTACAATTATTTATTTGACTTTATTTAAAATCGTTTTGGTATTTTACTTCATACAAACATTATTAAATACCTATTCCAAAATCCCTTAATTTCACCGTTTGTCTCATGGGTATCCCAATGCAATAGTTTGAATAAGTTTGCATAATATTTGCAATCGTTTGCAAAATATTTCAGCATAATCATTGCTCTATATATCCTAAATAATCTGCACATTATGAATTGACAACTTCTCTATTTTTGGCTTTTGCTATACATTTTCATGAGACAGATAAGTATATTTTTGCACGAATTTGCTTTTAACTAGATAACTAATTTCCTTGCTATTTATCGCTCCATATAGCCGAGTTATCTACACTTTCCCATCACTCTTCTGTTGTATTGAAATGTGATACTATTGGTTATTCTACTTCATTCTTTCTAATCTTTTATTACCGCAATTTTACTTAGGCTGTTATGCCTTTAATTTCGTATCTTTGAGCATTCAATTCTGTATTGATAAACCCAAAAACTCTTTCATAATTCGTACTAATTTTGCATTAATCTGAATAGCAATCATACTATTGATAGATTAATCCCTTATCAAAAATGAGTCAAAAAGTAAGTAATCAGCTCTTAGCACAACTTGCTGGTACGCTTGAAGGTGATTTCCATTACGATACCGTAATGCGTACCTTGTATGCGACCGACGCTTCGGCCTATCGTGAAATGCCTACCGCTGTTGCTATCCCAAAATCGGTAGAAGACATCAAAAAACTTATTGCTTTTGCTGCCAATAATGGTTCCTCCATTATTCCTCGTACCGCTGGAACATCGCTTGCTGGACAGGTTGTTGGTGACGGTATTGTGGTGGATGTTTCTAAAAACTTTACGAAAATCCTCGAAATTAATAAAGAAGAACACTGGGTGAGAGTACAACCAGGGGTGGTACGCGATGTGCTCAACATGGAGCTCAAAAAACATGGCTTATTCTTCGGACCTGAAACCTCTACTGCCAACCGTGCTATGATTGGCGGGATGGTCGGAAACAACTCATGTGGCTCCAATTCAGTAGTTTATGGGTCTACCAGAGACCACCTATTGGAAGTGCACGCTATTTTAGCAGATGGTTCAGAAACAGTTTTTAAGTCAACTGACAAAGCTAACTTTAGCTCTTTGGTAGCTACAGCACAGCAAAAAAATGGCTCTGCAACCCTGTTAGACAAGATTTATCTCAAAACTAACGATATACTCAGCGATTCAAAAAATCAAGATGAAATCCGTGCAGAATTTCCTAAGCCTACCATCGAACGTAGAAATACAGGATATGCATTAGATATGCTTTTGAACTGTGAGCCATTTACACCGAATGGAAAACCGTTTAATATGTGTGAACTGATTGCTGGATCAGAGGGTACACTTTGTTTCATCACCGAAATCAAAATCCATGTAAACGATTTACCTCCAAAAGAAATTGGTTTATTATGTGTTCATTTCAATACTATAGACGAAGCTCTTAGAGCCAATCTTATTGCGATGAAATACAAGCCATCTGCTTCGGAACTGATGGATCACTATATCTTAGAATGTACAAAAGCTAATCCTGAACATCGTCAAAATCGTTTCTTTGTAGAAGGCGACCCTGGTGCTCTTTTGGTAGTTGAGTTACGTGATAATGATGTTTCAGAAATTGAAAAGCAAGCTGCTGCCATTGAGGCTGAAATGCGTGCTGCAGGCTTTGGCTATCATTTCCCTCGTGTTTATGGTGCTGATACCAAGCGTGTTTGGGATTTGCGCAAGGCTGGTTTAGGACTACTATCAAACCTTCCGGGTGACGAAAAAGCAGTAGCTGTTATCGAAGACACCGCTGTGGATGTCAATGACCTCCCTGAGTTTATCAAAGAATTTAATGAAATTCTTGCAGCCAATAATATGTATTGCGTGCATTATGCACACGCAGGCTCTGGCGAACTTCACCTCCGCCCTATCATCAATTTAAAGACAGAGGAAGGCAATAAACAATTTAGATTGATTGCAGAAGAGATTGCTACTTTGGTAAAAAAATTCAAAGGTTCTCTTTCTGGAGAACATGGTGATGGTCGTTTGAGAGGTGAATTTATCAAACAGATGGTTGGTGACCACAACTATCAATTGATGAAAGAAATCAAAAAGGTATGGGATCCTAAGAATATCTTCAATCCAAATAAAATTGTAGATACTCCTCCAATGGATACGTTCCTACGCTATACGCCGGGACAAACTACCCCAGAATTCAAAACTACTTTCCGTTTTTACGACCAAGATATCTTGCAACATGCCGAACAATGTAACGGTTCGGGCGACTGTCGCAAAACGCATTTGTCTGGCGGAACTATGTGCCCTTCTTATATGGCTACTCGCAACGAGAAAGAAACTACTCGTGCTCGTGCCAACATATTAAGAGAGTTTTTGACTCGTTCGGACAAAGCCAATCGTTTTGATCATGAGGAAATCAAGGAAGTGATGGATTTATGCTTGGCATGTAAAGGCTGTAAATCTGATTGTCCATCGAACGTAGATATGGCAAAATTGAAGATGGAATTCTTGCACCAATATTACAAGGATAATGGAGTACCTCTTCGTAGTAAAATGATTGCCAATTTCTCTAAGCTTTCAAAAGTTGCTTCTTATGTGCCTTGGGCTTATAATTTGGTATTTGACACGCCTGCACTTCGTAAAATTGCTAATAATATCGTCGGATTTCACCCAGAGCGTACTATGCCTCTTTTGGCAAAAGAAACTTTCTTAAATTGGAATAAAAAGCGTTCAAAATCGACGGGATTAAGGAAAAAAGTATATCTATTTGCTGATGAATTTACGAATTACAACGACGTAGAAATCGGTAAAAAAGCAGTTGAGTTATTAGAAAAACTGGGATATGAAGTCGTTATTCCAAACCATGTAGAATCTGGACGTCCGCAGCTATCAAAAGGTTTGTTGGACGATGCAAAAGCATTGGCAACGAAAAACGTAACCTTACTAAAAGATGTTATTTCAGAAAATACGCCTTTAGTAGGTATTGAACCATCAGCAATTCTAACTTTCCGTGATGAATATCCTGATTTGGTTGATGATAATCTCCTAGAAGATGCTAGAAAATTAGCGAAAAACACCTTTATGGTAGAAGAGTTTTTGGCGAAAGAAATTGATGCTAAACGTATTGATAAGTCTTTGTTTACAAGTGAAAAACGTTTGATAAAATTACACGGTCACTGTCAACAAAAATCACTTTCTAGCTTAGTTCCTGCTAAAAAAGCGCTTTCATTACCGAGCAACTATGAAGTTCAATTGATTCCAAGTGGTTGTTGTGGCATGGCTGGTTCGTTTGGCTACGAAAAAGAACACTTCGAGCTTTCTAATCAAGTAGGTGAATTAGTGTTGTTCCCAACAATTCGCCAGCAACCAGATGAGGTAATCATTGCAGCTTCGGGTACAAGTTGCCGTCACCAAATCCATGATGGTACTGGTCGTACAGCTTTGCATGCAGTTGAGATTTTGTACGCTGCCTTGAAATAAGGCAAGTGTATTTTTTCATATAAACATGAGTCATCCCGAATTTTAAGATTAGGATTATTCTCCAAGTTTCATCAAAAAAGCGGTCGGAAATTGTTTTTCGACCGCCTTTTTTGATACTACCATGCTAGATATGACTCGGCTTTAGACGCAATCATTCTGTCTCTACCAGTAATATTTATACTAAAAATAATCGCTCATTCGCTAAATCACTCAATCGCTCAATTTGGGATGACTCATGTATTTTTTAATTTTAAACTCCTGCATCCAATGGTCTAACACTCACCTGATGAGGTTGAGGATAGGTGATTAATTTAGAAAAGTCTACTTTCCAAAAATCTAAATCCAACAACTTGCCATTTGAATCTTTTGTGAGCGTAATCACCACAGGTGTTCCATCAGAATCTACATACTCTACCTGCACCAAATCACCATCATAAAGATTAGGGTCGTCACCCATACTTATACTTCCCATTTTACCCCCTTCATATTCTACAACATCTTCACGAATGGGATATTGTGCAGTAGTAAAGCCAATCAATCCTAAAAGATGCTCTACCAATGCTCGCTCTTGCGGTCTAATTTTTCTTGTATCTTGACTCATTATTGTTGTTCTTTCAATCGTTTATCGTTTCAGAATACTTTTATTTTAACTATAAATGATACCCGTTGGCTCAAAGCTACAAAGATAAAACATTGTCTTTGTAGGAAAACATCTAAATTGCATTGGATTCAGTTTTATAGTCTCTGCCAAATCTACTTTTAAACATTCAACAACAGATGATGAAAAAATTAATTGCCTTAGGTTCATTGCTTGCCTTGCATTGGAGCAGTCAGGCACAACAAAAATCTAATTACAGTCAATACGACCTTTTTAACCCACTTTTTAATTACACTTTGTCAACGCCTACTCGCAGTGGAACAGGATCCCCTGGAGCTACATATTGGCAAAACCAAGCAGATTATAAAATCAATGTCTCACTCGATGATCAAAAAAATGTTTTGGATGGCGACGTAGAAATTACCTACAAAAATGCCTCGCCCGACAAGCTTAATTTTCTTTGGTTACAACTTGATCAAAACCAATTTAGTAACACATCTCGTGGCTCAGCCACTACGCCTATTTCTGGCGGACGCTTTGGCAATGTGAATTTCAACGGAGGATATACCATCAAGTCTGTGACAGTCGATGGTAAGCCTGCGGAATTTGTGGTAGAAGATACTCGTATGCAAATTCGTTTGGCAAGTCCAATGGCTGAGAAAATCGGCTCAGCGAAAATCAAAATTGTATATTCTTTCCAGATTCCTAAATATGGCTCAGACCGAGTGGGAATGCACGAAGCACAACAAGGAACCGTTTATGAAATTGCTCAGTGGTATCCTCGTATGTGCGTATATGATGATGTTGAGGGCTGGAACGTTCTGCCTTATCTGGGTGCAGGCGAATTTTACCTCGAATACGGTAATTTTGAATATGCCATCACCGCTCCTGCATCTCATATCATTGTAGGTTCGGGCGAACTTACCAATCCATCTGAATGCTGGACAAGTGAACAACTTAAAAGATTAGCACAAGCGAGCAATAGCGATAAGACTGTCATGATCAGAAGTGCGGCAGAGGTTATAGAAGCTAATTCAAGACCTAAATCTGAAGGCAAAATTACGTGGAAGTTTAAATGTAGTACCGCACGCGATGTAGCCTTTGCTTCTTCGAAAGCATTTGTTATTGATGCTGCTAGAATTAATTTACCAAGTGGTAAAAAATCATTGGCTATGTCTGCCTATCCCGCAGAATCAGGTGGAGAAAAAGGCTGGGGCCGCTCTACCGAGTATGTAAAATCATGCTTGGAGTTTTATTCAAAATGGTTGTATGAATACACCTATCCTGTGGCTACCAATGTGGCAGGTTCAATCAGCGGTATGGAATATCCCGGAATTGTTTTTTGTGGTAGTACAAGCACAACACAAGGTCTTTGGGGCGTAACAGACCACGAATTTGGACATAACTGGTTCCCAATGATTGTAGGTTCAAACGAACGCAAATTTGCATGGATGGACGAAGGTTTTAATACTTTCATCAACTTTTACTCGACCGACGATTTTAATAATGGCGAGTACAAAGGTTATAAGATGGATATGCACCAAATGGCGAAACAGCTATTCCGTGAAAGTGCAGAGCCTATCATGAATATTCCCGATGTATTACAATCGAGCAATTTGGGCTATGAAGCCTATTACAAACCCGCAATTGGCTTAAAGATTTTGAGAGAACAAGTTTTAGGAAAAGATAGATTTGATTATGCCTTCAAGGAGTATATCAAACGTTGGGCGTTTAAACATCCAACACCTTATGACTTTTTCAAAACGATAGAAGATGCCTCAGGTGAAGATTTGAGCTGGTTTTGGAGAGGTTGGTTTTACGAAACTTGGAAACTTGATCAAGCTGTCAAAGATGTTCAGTATATCGAACAAGACCCTAAAAATGGAGCCGTTATTACCATTGAAAATCTTGAAAAGCTAGCCATGCCTGTCGAGGTTGAGCTGGAAATGGTTGGTGGCACTAAAGAACGTATCAAACTTCCTGTTGAAATCTGGCAAAGAGGAAACTCTTGGACTTTCAAAACTTCCACCACCTTGCCTTTGAAGTCTGTGAGTATTGATCCAGACCATGCTCTTCCTGATTTCAACTCTAAAAATAACGTTTGGAGACCTTTGAACGTAAAGGCTCAAAAACCAAATTAGGAAATACATAATCATCCTATCTATCCATAAAAAAGGGGGAGCAACACCATGTTGTTTCCCCTTTTTTATGGATACCCTTTTCTCATTTTTAAGGCATTTGTACAAAAAGTATTGCTATTTTCTTTAATTTCAACGATTCAGAATCTAATCATTTACCTCCTTTTCAAATGAATAACCTAGATTGGCTATCAATAGCTCAGAAACTTCAATCAATTGCCCAAGCGGGTATTTTCTATGCGGCCGACAAGCCATATGACCTTGAACGATACCAAGAAATTTCTGATTTAAGCGTAAAAATCCTAGAGAAACTAACGGATGAACCTGTTGAAAAAATCATTAACCTATTTGCAAGCGAACGAGATGGTTATCAAACTCCAAAAGTAGATATTCGGGCTGTCGTTTTTAATGAAAAGGGGCAAATCTTGATGGCCAAAGAAACAGTAGACGGTAAATGGTCTTTGCCCGGCGGCTGGGGCGATGTAGGATATACTCCATTTGAAGTAGCTGAGAAAGAAGCTTGGGAAGAAACAGGTCTTAAGGTAAAAGCCGTGAAGCTATTAGGAGTTTTTGACAAACGAAATCATGCCCATCCTCCGCAGGCTTGGTATGTGTACAAGCTTTTTATTTTATGTGACATCATTGGTGGAGAATTAAACGCACATACTCAGGAAACATCAGCAGTAGACTTTTTTGATAGAGATAATATTCCTCCTCTTTCGGTGGATCGCATAGTTGAAAGTCAAATCACTAAAATGTTTGAATACTACGACAATCCAGGGTTACCTATTTACTGTGATTAATGGTTTAGAAAATGTATATATTTCCTTATTGAGTAAATTGAGATTAAGAGAATGGGTGATTATTCCTTAAATCTGCATTTTAACAGTAGAGACACAATATTTACGTCTTAAGCCAAATCATATATAGCATAGTAGCATCAAAAAAGCGGTCGAAAAAATATTTTCAACCGCTTTTTGATAAAAACTTGGAGAATAGTTCCAACCCTAAAATTAGGGATGACTAATCTTTATATTTATGCTGTTATTTAGGACTAATAACAGGAACTTCTACCTGTACTAATGAACTAACTGTAGCTCCCTTCGTGATGGCTGGCTCCCAATTAGGCATCTTGCTCAAAGCGTCCAATACTAATCCTGTAGAATTGATGTCAGAGGCTTTCATGAGCTTGAAGCGCTCGGTACGTCCATCTTTACGCACAACAAACTGCACTATCACCTTATCCTGCTTTTCTGCATCAGACAACTTTTTAGAGGTTTTCAGTGTCTTGTCTAAGTATTTTAATAATGACTTTGACCCTCCAGGAAATACAGCTACTTGATCTGGTTTGGAAAATACTGAATCACTGTAAGCTTCTTCTTCAAGCAAAGAGAGCACTCGCATTCCTCTTGAATTATATTGTTTTTTCTCTTCCTCCGTTAATGTTACCTCAGGAACAGCCTCTTTTACGACATATTCGTACAATCCACCTTCGGATTTAGCGCCGCCTACTGCCGCAGATTTTGATTCTTCGACTTTTGGAGCAGGCTTTTGCAGCACAATTGTTTCTTTGACCTTTGCTTTTTTGTCCATAATCGAACGTAATGCAGCCTCGTCATCCTCATCATTTTCATCATCGTACGATACATTTGTAATGATGTAATCACGATTAGAGGAGCTAAGCTTCAAATCTGGAGCTTCGGTTTTTACCGATTCGACTAAAGCAAAAGATGATAACAAAGAAGAAACTGATAATAAAACAGGTACATCACTTATACTCGTATAAGGATTGGCAGGTAACACAAAAGCTTGATTGGCGGGTAGCTTCAATGTAAACTTACTACTGTTTTTCTTTGAGGATTGAGCAAATGTATTGGCGGTATAAATGCTTAAAATACTTAGGACTAAGAGATACTTTCTTTTCATTTTTTAATAAATAGTCTTAACGTGTGGGTAATACATCTATACGTACAAATTTTATGCCATTCGACTATAAGGTTTATGAAATAAAAAAGGTGAAGCAAGCTTCACCCTTAAATCGTACTCAAATCTTTACTTAACTCATTATCAAGGATATTGTAATTTTATCACTGTATCCTTTTTAAAATAGCGTTGTATCGTAACATCTAAGCTTCCTTCTTTTTTGATTAGGGTATTTTTGGGACTCACTTTATCCCAAAAGTCACCTTTCTCTTCAAACAAATCTATTACCTTTTTTTCCTTGGTGCTATCATTAACTACTTCGGTTATTTCGAGTAAATAATGGATTCGTGCCGAATCAATTACGTTGGCCCATTTTTTGGTAATTTTACCATTCCAAGCCATCTGTTTAATATCGCCAGCTCCTGTAACAGGCCTATTTTTGCCACTGCTTGTTAAATAATCAATGCCATAAACCACCAGCACAACTAGAAAAATCAAAGGTGTGATTTTGCCATTTAGAGGATTTTTCTCTTGACCAGCCGAACTATTGCCTGATCCGCCCATCAAATCTCCAAAGAAAGGCATTTTTAACTTTTGACGAGGTGGACGACGGCGTTGAGGAGTTTGTTCCATGATATTCAATAACTTACCTAATCAAAAAGGCGTTTTAAGTGATTTCTAAAATATGACAAATCGTTTTATTATGCAATATTAATTATAACGAAATTGTTTTTAAAAGGTTCTAATGAACTAAATTTGTAAGTAATTAATTTTCTGTAGGAATACCAATAGGAATTTACAGGCTTTGTGTTTGAAAAAATACCCTATTTTAAAACCTCATTTAATAATCTCTAAAGATTAACGAATACGAACAAAATGATAAATTATTTAACCAAGGCAGTTACAAAATTCTTTGGTACTAAGTCAGAGCGTGACATCAAAGAATTAATGCCAATTGTAGAAAACGTCAAAGTTGAATTCGCCAAACTTTCTAGCTTGACAGACAATCAACTTCGTCAAAAAACAGTTGACCTTAAAGCTCTTATTCAAGAGCGCTTAGCCAAATATGATGCTGAAATTTCTGATTTCAAATTGGAAATTGAAGGTAATCCTGAAATGTCGGTTGATGTTAAAGAAAATATCTTTAATCAAATTGACAAGTTGGAAGTTGATCGTAACAAATCGTTAGAAGTAGTTTTGATGGAAATTCTTCCTCAGGCATTTGCGATTGTAAAAGAAACGGCTAGAAGATATACGGAAAACAAAAAACTTGAGGTTACAGCAACTCCTTATGATATTGAGATGGCTAGCCGAAAGAAAAACGTTGAGATTGTTGGAGACACCGCCATTTGGCATAACAAATGGATGGCAGCTGGTAACGAAATCGAGTGGAATATGATTCACTACGATGTACAGTTGATCGGTGGTATCGTATTGCACCAAGGTAAAATTGCAGAAATGGCAACTGGGGAAGGTAAAACGTTGGTTTCTACCCTACCTTCATTCTTGAATGCTTTGGCTGGACGTGGCGTACACCTTGTAACCGTTAACGACTACCTTGCTAAACGTGACTCTGAGTGGAATGCGCCATTATTTGAATTCCATCAAATTACGGTTGACTGTATTGACAAGCACGAACCAAACACAGACGCTCGTCGTAAAGCCTATTTGGCAGATATTACATATGGTACAAACAATGAATTTGGTTTTGACTATCTACGTGACAACATGGCTCGTAGCCCAGAAGAACAAGTTCAACGCAAGCACCACTATGCCATGGTCGATGAGGTTGACTCCGTTTTGATTGATGATGCTCGTACTCCATTAATTATCAGTGGACCAATGGCTCGTGGAGATGAACAAGATTTCGAAATTTTCAATCCGCTAGTAGCTCGTTTGGTAGATCAACAAAAACGTATCGTTCAGGAGCTTTTAGTAGAATCTAAAAAGTTAATTGCAGCAGGAAAGAAAAAAGAAGGTGGTTTGTCATTATTCCGTGCTTTCCGTGGTTTGCCAAAAAGCCGTCCATTGATTAAATTCTTGGGAGAGGTTGGTGTGAAGCAAATCATGCAAGAAACAGAATCTATCTACCTTGCCGAAAATCAAAAGTTAATGCCTGAAGCAGATGCTCCTTTGATGTTTACCATAGAAGAGAAAAACAATCAGGTAGAACTTACGGAAAAAGGTCTTGAATTCATGGCAAGATTGATTGACGATGCCAATTTCTTCGTTATTCCTGATTTGTCGGTTGATTTGAATACCATCGAAAAAGATGCAGAATTGAACGAACACGATCGCTTGGTGAAGAAAGAGGCTTTGATTCGTGATTATTCAGCCAAAACGCAACGTATTCACACCGTAAACCAATTGCTCAAAGCTTATACTTTATTCGAAAAAGATGCTGAATATATCATCGATGAAGGTAAAGTAAAAATCGTAGATGAGCAAACAGGTCGTATCATGGATGGTCGTCGTTATTCTGACGGTTTACACCAAGCTATTGAAGCTAAGGAAAATGTAAACATCGAAGATGCTACGCAAACTTATGCTACTATTACCCTTCAAAACTACTTCCGTATGTATCACAAACTTTGTGGTATGACGGGTACTGCCGAAACTGAAGCAGGTGAGTTTTGGACAATCTATAAATTGGACGTTGTAACAATTCCTACGAACAGAAAAATCTCTCGTAATGACCACGAAGATAAAGTTTACAAAACTGTTCGAGAGAAATACAATGCAGTAGCTCAAGAAATTCAAGAAATGGTAGAAGCTGGTCGCCCTGTACTTGTGGGTACTACTTCTGTCGAAAACTCTGAGTTATTGAGCCGTATGCTTACAATCCGTAAGATTCAGCACAACGTACTCAACGCGAAACACCACGCACGTGAAGCGGACATTGTAGCAGAAGCTGGTCAAGCAGGTAAAGTTACAATTGCAACCAACATGGCTGGTCGTGGTACAGACATTAAGTTATCGCCAGAAGCTAAGACTTCTGGAGGTTTGGCTATCATTGGTACAGAACGCCACGAGTCTCGCCGTGTCGACCGTCAGTTGAGAGGTCGTGCGGGTCGTCAGGGCGACGTAGGTTCATCTCAATTCTTCTTATCGTTGGACGATGACTTAATGCGTAAATTCGGTTCAGACCGTATCGCAAAAGTTATGGACCGTATGGGTATGGAAGAAGGTGAAGTAATCCAACACTCTATGATTACTTCGTCGGTAGAACGTGCTCAGAAAAAAGTAGAAGAAAATAACTTTGGTATTCGTAAGCGTTTGTTGGAATATGATGACGTAATGAACTACCAACGTAATGCCATCTACAAACGTCGTCAGAATGCTTTGTTTGGAGAACGTTTATCATTGGATATTGCCAACACCACATTTGATGTTTGTTCGGATATTATCCAAAACAATGTTTCTTATGAAGAGGTAGAGCTTCGTGTTATTGATATCTTGGGCATGGAGCCTCCATTTGACCGTGAGGAATTTGCCAAATTAAATACACAACAACGTACAAATCGCTTGTACGATGCTGCTGAGAAACACTATAGCGCTAAGAATAAGGCTTTGGCAGAAAAAGTAATTGACTTTGCACAAGAAGCTTTATCTCAAGGTTATCAAGGTATCCAAGTACCTATTACTAATGGCGTATTAGTAACAGGCGTATTTGCAGATGCCAACGAAACGCTTGCAACAAATGGCAAAAAGGTAATTTCTGAAATGGAGAAATTCATTGCATTGAGCCTTATTGATCAGGAGTGGAAAGAGCACCTTCGTGATATGGATGACTTGAAACAATCGGTACAGAATGCAGTATTTGAACAAAAAGATCCATTGTTGATTTACAAATTCGAAGCTGTTAAATTGTTCGAACGTTTCTTGAGCCGTATCAACGTAGATACTGTTAGCTTCTTGATGAAGGCAGATATGCCTGATTTTCAGCAAGCAGTAGAACAACCAGTTGTACAACAAGCACCTGCACCACAACCAAAACTACAAACACAAAAAGATGAAGCTATTTCATCTTTGGTAGGTGGTTTGGCTGGTACATTAGATTCAGGTCTTGATTATATCGACCCAAGCGCAGGTCAGCATACTGAGAAAGTTGCTCCAAGACAAGCCATCAAAATTGCTGATCGTAACCAAAGAGTAACTGTTCAGTATCAAGATGGTTCTATCAAGGAAAATGTAAAATACAAAACTGTTGAGCAAGATGTAGAGAAAGGCATAGCAGTAGTGATTGCATAACAAAAACAAAAAACGCCCGCAAAACGGGCGTTTTTTTGTAAATTAACCATTTTTATATTAAGTTCTATATCTAAATTTCCCGTCATTGGGGTTTTGAAGTCACAAATATTTTACAAAGGTATATTTTTTCTCTAAACGATTCAATCATAATATAGCTTTTCGAATGATATTACTCTTTTATCTACACAATAACGCCTTTCTATAATTTATAACACTACTTCTCCGAAGTATTAAATTAATTTTATTATTTTTGAAGTCTATTATACATATAGGCATATATCTCTTCCAATCAATTACATTAATCATTACATAGCTAAGGCTTTATTTTTATAATAGAGTGAAAAGCCAGCTAATATACTTTATACAACCACAGGGCTTTTTAAACCTTCGTTAATACTAGTGAGTCAATTGTTATTATTGGATACTTTCAGTTCGGATGCGGGCGATTTAACAGTATTTGAAAAAATACTCCCCGGGCATATAAGACGTGTGTTTTATATTCAGGGAAAAGAGGATTCGGTTCGAGGTGGGCATCGTCACAAAGAAACTTGGCAGGCCTTAGTATGTATTTCTGGAAGTTGTCGTGTTCTCAATGATAATGGCTTCAAACAGGAAGAATTCATACTAGATACGCCTCAAAAATGTTTAGTCTTAGCACCAGAGGATTGGCACGTAATGGACCAGTTTTCTAGTGATGCTATTCTATTGGTCTTGGCCAATCAGTTTTATGATAAAGAAGACTACATTTATGAACCTTACCCTCAATCGACTATTACAACCGTATGATTATCCCCTTTTTGAGCCTTCAAAATACCAATAAGCCTTATCATGATGATTTAAAAAGAATTTTTACCGAAACACTTGAAAAAGGTTGGTTTATCTTAGGGCAAGAGTTAGTCACATTTGAGAATCGCTTTGCTAGCTACTGTGAAACTAATTTCTGCTTAGGGGTAGCCAATGGTTTAGATGCTCTTACCATTATCCTCAAAGCCTGTAAATATCCTCCACAATCCGAAATAATTGTACCTGCTAATACTTACATTGCTACGATTTTGGCTGTAATCAATGCTGGTCTAAAGCCTGTATTAGTAGAACCATCACAAGAGACTTATCTGATTGCCCCCAATCAAATAGAACTAGCTATTACAACCAATACTAGGGCTATCATGCTTACGCATTTGTATGGAAAATGTTGTGAGATGACAGCTATTCAAGCTATTGCAGAAAAATATCAATTACACATCTTTGAAGATGCAGCGCAAGCTCATGGAGCGACCTATTTAGGCGTAAAAGCAGGCAATTTAGGTGATGCAGCAGGTTTTAGCTTTTATCCTTCCAAAAACCTTGGAGCATTGGGTGATGGTGGTGCTATTACTTGCAATAGTGAATCGCTTGCTCAAGCGTATCGACAACTTCGAAATTATGGTTCATCTCAAAAATATGTCTTTGATGAAGTTGGCCTCAATAGTCGTTTAGATGAGATACAGGCTGCTTTTTTATCTCTAAAACTAGAATATTTGGATGTAGAAAATCAGTATCGTCAAAAAATTGCTAGAAGCTATTTGGAGCAAATTCAAAATCCTTCCATCATTCTTCCTCCATCCAATACAATCGATGAAGATGCGTGGCATTTATTTGTGATTAGAACCGATAATAGAGATAAATTACGTTCCTATTTAGCAGAGAATGGTATCGGAACAGACATTCATTATCCCATTCCTCCACACAAACAAAAAGCGCTTTCGGAATTCAACCATCTGAGTTTTCCGATTACAGAAAAGATTCATCAAGAAGTACTCAGTATTCCATTAAACCCCACTTTGCAAGAATTAGAAGTTGAGTATATTATCGAAAAAATCAATTATTTTAACGGTTAGAGAATCTTCTTTGGAAATCTTTTTCAAAAGTTAACATCCTTTCATTTGAGATATGCTATTATCAGTTGTAATTCCTGTCTATAAAGGAGCGCAATCTATTGGTTCATTGGTGAGTAAATTACATGAAACCTTACAAGGTATTTCTTTCGAAATTGTTCTTGTAAACGATGGAAGTCCTGACAATTCCGAGGAAGTTTGCGCTGCATTGGCACTCCGTTATCCACGAGTAAGCTTTATCTCTTTACGTAGAAATTTTGGAGAATTCAATGCTGTAATCTGCGGCCTTAATCATACGAAAGGACATTTTACGGTAATCATCGATGATGATTTTCAGAATCCTCCCAGTGAAATACTAAAGCTTTTGAACAAAGCTCAATCTGATAATTTAGATGTAGTTTATAGTTATTACGAAGACAAAAAACACCATTATGTTCGCAATGTTGGAAGCTGGCTCGTTAATCAAATGACAACATACCTTTTCGGCAAACCCAAAGATTTGTACTTGTCTAGTTTTAAACTCATCAAAAAGGAAGTTGTAACCGAAATCTGCAAATACACTGGCCCTTACCCTTACATCGATGCCTTAATTTTTCGAGTAACCAAAAACGTTGGTCGTGTTTTGGTCGAACACCACGCACGAACCGAAGGTCAATCCAGCTATACTGTTCAAAAATTGATTGCTTTGTTCCTTTCCATTCTTTTTGGATATTCACTTCTACCTGTTAGAATCATCCTAAGTACTGGACTTATTTCATTGGGTATTAGCTTCGTATTTCTTTTAATACAACTTCTTGGTTTTGTAGACTTTAGTGCTACTTTTTATGCCATTTGTATCTTAGGAAGTATTCAGGTAATTGGACTAGGAATCATTGGAGAATACGTTGCCAAAGACTTTTTGACCCAAAATAATCATCCACAATTTGTCATCAAATCAAAACATATCAACCATGCTGAATAGTAGCCACGAAGAATATAAAATGATGTTTGAGGTAGAAGAAAAACTATGGTGGTATCAAACGCTACATCAAAGGGTTTTGGAAGGTATTGTTGAGAATTTTGGGCAAAATAAAGAAATTCAAATATTGGATGTTGGTGCTGGTACAGGAGGTTTATTAACTTTTCTTCAACGACAAGGATATACTAATATTCAAGGTATAGACTATTCTGAATCGTCGCTGAGTTTTTGTCAACAGCGTGGATTAAAAGTTCAGAAAATGAATGCAGCCGAAATAGGCAATCATTTTCCAAGTGATTTTTTTGATGTGATCATTTGTAATGATGTTGTATATTGCCTTGAATCAGAGGCTATTAAAAGCACTCTAGCTGGTATTGCAAAGTTACTTCGCTCTAAAGGTGTTTTTTTAACCAATAACAACGCCTTTAATATGTTTTTTGGCACTCATGATATTGCAGTAGGTGGCAAACATCGTTTTACCAAATCGACTTATGCGCAGTATTTGCCAACTACGTTGACTATAGAAAAGCATACTTATTGGCCTTTTTTCTTATCTCCTCTTATTTTGGCGGTACGTCAGTTACAACAACTACAACTTAAATTAAATTTGATTGATAAAACACAAATTGTTTCGGATGTATCTCTTCCCAATGCAGGCATCAATCAATTTTTTTATCAGTGTTCGAGGATAGAGCGAAAGCTATTTAGTTCAACGCCATTTGGTAGCTCCGTTTTCCTGACTATCAAGAAGTAACTATTTTTTCAAAAGGTATTTATCAAAAAATCCGTCCTTTTTTAGACAATACTCTTTAATTGCCGTAGAGTCACCATAAGCATTTTCTTGAAAGGAAAGCATTGAGTTATAGTGTCCAATAAAAGGTTTTTCAATCGTAGTTTGCGGAGTATTCGATGACATTCCTTGTACCACAAAGCTTCGGACAGACTGTAGTCCACCTAACAACAAATAACATGACAGTATATACGCTCCGACACGGCGTTTTTTCCACCCCTTCATCACCCAAATGCATATACCTGTGGACATAATGGTGTAGGCAGGAATTACTCCTCTTACATTGAGGTCATTATACAGCCCAATCCTATAAATCCCCAAGATTATAATAAAGCACATACTTCCATAAATCAATGGACTCCACTCAAATAACTCTGTTTGGATAAAACAATACCAAATACCAACGTTTGCCAGCACATATATGGCGTAATATCCCCCCCACAAAGAAGTTCCAGTCTGCCAAATAAATCCAGTATTGCCACTATTGACCCCCTCGGTGCTGATAAAGTAAATCATAAGAGGTAGGAAAGCCATCACTAAGCTCGTCATCCCCAATAATTCAGGAAGTTTTTCTTGCTGGAAAAGTGTTGGAAAGTCTTTTAAGAACAATATCAATACAAAAGGGAATAGACCAATACTCGCTAAAGGACTCCAATACATAGTTGACAGTAGCATTAACAAAAGTTCTAGTCGATTAACTTTTTTGCTTACAAACGCCTCCAGAACGAAACAAGCACCCAATACCGCTGGCAAAGTATGTTGAGGTGCCCAAGCCCAATTATCTTCAAATTTGGACAGTACAAGATAAAAGTCATTGATAAGAATAAAATAATGTGGAAAAACCTCTCGATGCCAGCCAATAAAATCAATCAGCGCATATATAATCCAAGCGTTAGGAAATATAATGACCAGTATAACCAATAAGCCTCCATTTTTTTTCACGAAGGTGCTGATCCACAATAACACAAAAAATAAACCTATGACACTCCATCCTAACGCAAAATAACGGGCACTCTCCAAAGAAAACCATTTTGCGAGTTGCGCCACAGGCAGATAATATCCTAGGTAATAGCACATGTGTACTTTGTAGTGAGTATAGTACAAAGGCCAGTCATGCTGAATCAAGTCATGATACTTGAAATTATTCGCAATAAAGTCTGATTCTTGTCTTTTAAATTCACCTATTCCCAAAAGTACATTCACGCCTATTGCCAAGGCTAGCATTCCAAAAATATGTACCCAACCACGATATTGAGAAGACACTTCCCGAACGCTGTTAGCCGCATCTCTTTTTGCATACCAAATGAAGTACGCAATTATCAAGATACTGGCACTCAGCCCCACAGCAAGGTTGACCCACGTTAGTAAAAACAAGATAGATGGAATAAGAAGATAAATAAGAGAAGCGTACTTTAAGGTTCGAATCAAGTTCATAATCAGGTAAATGAGGCAAAGAAAAGGGCCTTTTTGGCCCTTTCAACTTTATAATAATACTATTTCGTCGGCGTTGGCTACCTCAAAATTTTGGGTTTTGAGATTTTGCGCTATCACTACAGAAGATTCTCTGGCTCTTGCTATTGCTATCACGTGAGTTGATTGGTCTAGAATTTCAAAAACCTCTCCTCTTTCAAATTCTCCATCAACTGCGGTAATTCCAACCGCTAGTAAACTTTTTCGTTTGTTGAGCGCCTCCACTGCGCCAGCGTCTACCACAACATTACCAGCAATAATACTTCCGCTACCGAGCCATTTCTGACGAGCAGTTAAGCTGGCTTCCTGAGGCGCAAACACTGTTCCTATCTTTTCGGCAACTGCCTCGATAATGCCATCAGGCTTGTTCATGCCAAAAATTACCACTTTAATTCCCATTCGGGTAGCCAAGCGTGTATAATTCAGTTTGGAAACCATGCCGCCCAATCCTAAAGCTGATTTATCGGTATCTACAAACCCTAAGATTTTCTCATCAATTTGTTCAACAAAAGGAATAATCTGTTTTTGGTCATCGAGCAAGCCTCCTACAGATGTACAAAGCAACAAGGCTGATGCTCCAAACCCCGTAGCAATTAGCGTAGCCAATTCATCATTATCCGAAAACTTCAACTCTAAATTACTTACTACGTCATTTTCATTGGCAATCGGAATAATGCCGTTATCCCACAACTCTTGGTAGGTTTCTTTCAGTTGCAAAAACTGATTGCGATTAGCAAAGTGTTGTCGCTCGCAGAGGCTTTGAGCAATGGCAATGTCATATTGAGAAAAATAATTGGTGTATTTGGCCAACAATAAAGGGTTACCGATCGCTGCCGCAGCTTTACGCTCGGTGATTGTTCCTTTGTATTCTTTGATAAAGCCTTTTCCCGCTCCTACTGCACCCGACGATACCAATACGACATGATAATCCTGATGCAGAATTGCTACTTGTCGAGCAATTTCTTGCAAAACAGCCTCGTTCAATTCTCCACTTTTATGCGTAATTGAGGCCGTTCCAAATTTGATAACTAAAACTGGTTTTGACATTTTATATAAATTCTATCATACTGGGGTTAACAGAACAATGTGTTCTTACAATAACTGTTGAAAGTTATACCACAAAGATAGAGGAATGAAAAAACAAAAGAATGATAAGCATTGATTTTCATATCAATCAACTCACAATCCCTCTGTTTGATTAGGATCAAAATAAATACTAGGAGTATTAGGGACAAAACTTCTAGGCTGCTGAATTGCTTTACGTAATAAGATTAAATAATCTTCACGAGGAATTTCGATAGCACCATATCTTTTCACATTGTCATTAATAAACTGTGTATCGAGTAACTCATATTGCTGTTTTCGCAGATTTTCGATTAAATAATGAAAAGCCACTTTCGAAGAATTGGGTTCTAAATAAAACATAGATTCGCCAAAATATACCCCTCCTATTGCCACACCGTAGAGTCCTCCCACAAGTCTGTCACCTACATAAGCCTCTACAGAATGAGCCATGCCCATTTGATGCAAATCACAATAGGCTTGTATTATTTCCTCCGAAATCCATGTTTCAGGCTCGCCATTTCGGGGCAATGCACAATGTCGCATCACCGCTTCAAAATCTCGGTTGATATGAATATCAAACAAATTTTTATTCAATATTGGTCGTAAAGACTTTGCGGGTTTATAGGTGTCGATAGGAATAATGGCACGTGGGTCTGGCGAATACCAATACAAAGAGCCATCGGTATCGGCCATTGGGAATATACCATTCATGTATCCATACATCAAATCTTCCGCTGTTAATTCATCCATTTTTAATATCTATCAATTGGCAATTCTACGTTTTATTAGGGCTAAAAAAATGTCTAAATATCTAAAATTCTTCAGCTCTGTCACTCAAATGCTTCCAGTTTATTGGTGCCTCTCAAATCAATTTTAGGGAATTATTAGCAAATTTCCAAACGCAGCCTCATTAAGCTATTATTGGGCATGTTTAAGTATAAATACTCCCAAAAAACATTTAATAAGTCCAATAAATGAAACATTATAGCGATATATGATGTTAAATTTTCAAACTATTAAAAAAAAACCTTGCATCTTACATTTTGTTTTGGTAAACTTTGCACGATTTTTAGTTTTAATACTTACAAAAAACAACAGGTCGTCTTAAATTAAGTAAAAAAACACTTGAGCTTTCAAGCAATTTTCACACAACCTTACAATACCATAGTGAAAAACCTTTTTTTACATATCATCGTTGAGCCTACTGCGTTACCACGCAGGCGACCATTCTTTTTTAGGGTTTGACCCTAACTCTTCCTTTGCTTGCCTATGTGGCAGGTTATCTCATTATCTAATTTATTTTCTGTTTTTATCGAATTAACTCCTTGAACCGTAGCAGGTTAACGCTATCGCTATCATTCAATGAATCAATATAAAGTTCAGGTCGCATCCGCTGAACACTTACATCTGGCTGAGGCTATTTG
Organism: Flectobacillus roseus; assembly: GCF_030056595.1. Lineage (NCBI taxonomy): Bacteria > Pseudomonadati > Bacteroidota > Cytophagia > Cytophagales > Flectobacillaceae > Flectobacillus > Flectobacillus roseus. The sequence continues at coordinate 43,487 of NZ_JASHIF010000004.1, read as the reverse complement.
CCTTGAAATGGAAGAATCCGCTAAAGCACGCGGAACAGGAATCGCTAAGCGTTCTCCACAATATTTACGTGATAAAATCAACGAAGGAAAGGCTATCATCGCTATCGATGATAACGGTGCTTTTGTTGGCTTTTGCTATATCGAAACTTGGGAACACGGTAAATTCGTGGCTAACTCAGGTTTGATTGTAAAGCCCGAATGGCGTAAATACGGTGTTGCAAAGGCTGTAAAAGCCAAAGCATTTGAATTGTCTCGTAGCAAATATCCTGATGCCAAAATCATTGGTATTACTACTTCATTGGCAGTGATGAAGATTAACTCAGAATTGGGTTATGAGCCTACCACTTTCAGCGAACTACCTGTTGACGATGCCTTCTGGAAAGGTTGTCAGTCATGTGTCAACTACGATGTACTTTCACGTACCGACCGCAAGCACTGCTTGTGTACAGGGATGATTTTTGACCCAGAGTGGGAGAAAAAAGCCAAACAACGTGAAGCCGAAGCCCTTGTTACAAGTGAATCCGAACCTGCACGTGGCAATTGGGATTTCTTGAAAGATGTAAAAGTACTAGAACGTTTACTTTCTATTAAAGAAAAAATGTTCTTGAAAATGGCCGAAAGAAGCAAAGAACGTAAGTTGAGAAGAGGTATTGCATAAGTAAAAAGCCAAAATCAAGCATTAATTGAAGTGTATCTTGATCATATAAACAACCAGAAAGTAAGGTACTGTTAAGCCATTCTTTCGAAATAAAAAAATGAGTAAACCAAAAGTATTATTAGCATTTTCAGGAGGCCTTGATACCTCTTTTTGCGTGAAATATCTTTCAGAAGACCGTGGCTATGAAGTACATTCTGCCTTGGTAAACACAGGAGGTTTTTCGGCAGAAGAATTGAAAGACATTGAAGAAAAAGCCTACGGATTGGGCGTGGTATCACACGTAACATTGGATGTAGTTGAAAAATACTACAACGATTGTATTCGCTATATGGTATTTGGTAATGTATTGAAAAACAATACCTATCCATTATCAGTATCTGCCGAACGTGTTTTCCAAGCTACTGCCGTGGCAGAGTATGCTAACCAAATTGGTGCTAAAGCCATTGCTCACGGAAGCACAGGAGCAGGCAACGACCAAGTACGTTTTGACGTTGTATTCAGAATTTTATCTCCAGAGGTAGAAATCATCACTCCTATTCGTGATCTTAAATTGTCGCGCGAAGCCGAAATCGAATACCTTAAAGAAAAAGGCGTGGTAAGAGAATGGCATAAAGCGGCTTACTCAATCAACAAAGGATTGTGGGGAACATCAGTTGGAGGGAAAGAAACACTTACTTCTAATGGATATTTGCCAGAAGAAGCTTGGCCAACACAAGTGACTAAGTCAGGCGAAGAAACAGTAAAATTACATTTCGAAAAAGGTGAATTAGCAGGTCTTAATGGTGAAGCTTTATCACCAGTTGACGCCATAGTTAAGCTTAATGAAATCGCAGCACCTTATGGTATTGGTCGTGATATCCACGTGGGAGATACAATCATTGGTATTAAGGGTCGTGTAGGTTTTGAGGCAGCAGCACCATTGTTGATTATCAAGGCTCACCACTTGCTTGAAAAACATACATTAACGAAACAACAACTTTACTGGAAACAAAACATTGCTGAAATGTATGGCACTATGCTACACGAAGGACAATTCTTGGAACCAGTAATGCGTAACTTCGAAACTTTCTTGGCAGATACCCAAGAGAATGTATCGGGTATTGTAGAAATTCATTTGGCGCCATACCGCTATTTTGTAGTAGGTATCGAATCACAGTATGACCTTATGTCATCTGTATTTGGTTCTTATGGTGAAATGAACAATGCTTGGTCGGGAGATGATGTCCGAGGATTCTCTAAAATTGTGTCGAATCAAACGATGATTCACCGTAAAGTTACAGACTTAGCCCAACAGCAATAAGAATATTTGTTTTACTTCATGCGACAAATTTTCGTGTTTAGCTTGGGCTACGCACGAAAATTTGTCGCATTTTTTTATCATATAAAAAACATGATTAAAGTAGGAATTATCGGTGGTGCAGGATATACAGGTGGAGAGTTACTCAGAATTTTAATCAATCACCCAGAAGTAGAAATTACCTTTGTGAACTCAAAGTCACAAGCTGGAAAACCTGTTTATGCTACGCATACAGATTTGTTGGGCGATACCGAATTGGTATTTACAGACGAATTGCATACTAATATCGATGTAGCATTTCTTTGCTCAGGGCACGGCGAATCGAAAAAGTTTTTAGAAGCTAATCCTGCTTTTAAGGAAATCAGTATTATAGACCTAAGCACAGACTACCGTGACCAATCAGAGGGATTTGTTTATGGTTTGGCAGAATTACAAAGAGACAAAATTAAAGGCGCCAAGCATATCGCCAACCCAGGATGCTTTGCGACTTCTATTGAATTAGCGTTATTGCCATTGGCTTCAGCAGGATTAATTCAAGATGCCATTCATATCTCAGCAGTAACTGGCTCTACAGGTGCAGGACAGTCGTTGTCGGCAACAAGCCATTTTTCTTGGCGTAACAACAATATTTCTATTTACAAGGCTTTCACCCATCAGCACTTGACTGAAATTGGCATGACGCTCAATGAACTTCAAGCTGATTTTGATCAGCCTATTAATTTTATTCCGTACCGTGGCAACTTTACTAGAGGTATCATGGCAAACGTTTATACAAAGTTTGAGGGTACTTTAGCTGAAGCGAAAGAATTGTATAAAAACTACTACGCCAATCATCCTTTCACCACAGTAAGCGATGCGGCAATAGATGTAAAACAAGTGGTAAATACCAATAAATGTCTGATTCACTTAGAATTACACAATGGCAATTTATTAATCTCTAGTATCATCGACAATCTTACAAAAGGAGCATCAGGTCAGGCAGTACAAAATATGAATCTAATTTTTGGGTTACCAGAACGAACTGGTTTGGCGTTAAAAAGTGTTGGATTCTAAGAATATGCTTTGCTCTGACTCAGAAATTATGGTGTAGGTTATATTCAGACTGATTTATATCATCTTTCCAAGTCGAGTGAATGCTTAATTTTGAATTTGGAGGTGACTCATCAAAAATTTCAACGATTGAGTCACATTCTCTTTACCAACAATTTAAACAATCACTCTCTCAAAAATGAAAAAGCTAGTACTATTATTAGGACTGATTTTACCAACCCTGAGCATCGCTCAAGAAAAACAACCATACAGTCGCAAAGGACAAGGATTTGTTTATTGGGGATACAATCGCTCCACTTATACCAAATCTGACATTACGTTTATTGGTCAAGGATACAACTTTACTTTACATGATGTAGTCGCAAAAGATGCGCCTTCACCACTTGGTCGCGAATATTATGACCCAGCGCTTTTCTCAATTCCTCAATTCAATATTCGTGGGGGATATTTCTTTAGCGACCACTGGGCAGTATCTATCGGTTGGGACCACATGAAATATGTGATGGTCAACGACCAACAGAGCACCATTACGGGAACTATTTCGGCACAGGTATCTAATCCAGCCATTACGGTAAATCCTGCTTATGTAGGTACTTTTGATCATAAGCCTATCACAGTTAACTCAAAAGATTTTTTAACCTTTGAGCATACCGATGGCTTCAACTTTGCCAGTGTTGACTTAGACCGTTATGACAGACTATGGAAGGCAAAAAATGGCGTTCAAGGGCTAGACTGGATTGTAGGTGGTAGTGTAGGAGCCTTTGTTCCAAGAAGTGACGTTCGCTTATTTACAGTAGGCAAAAACAATTACTGGAATGTTGCTGGTTATGGATTTGCATTAAAAGCAGGCTTACAATTTGATATCACCAAACACGTTTTCTTACGCAACGATATCAAAGGAGGTTTTTCTCGTCTAAACGATATTAGAACCACAGGTCGTGACGGCGATTACGCTAAGCAAAGCATTTGGTATTTAGAAGATTATTTTGTTTTAGGCTTCACTATTGGCAAAATGAAGAAGTAGTAAAAATAGACCCAGTCTATTCTCTTCTTTACTTTTGGGAGCCATTTTCACTATCTCAAAACTCACAAAGAAATGAATCTATTCAATGTTTATCCACTATATGATATCGAGCCTGTAAAAGCAAAAGGCAGTTATTTATGGGATAAAAATGGTCAAGAATATCTTGATTTGTACGGAGGTCACGCCGTGATTTCTATTGGTCACTCGCACCCGTACTATGTTGAGAAACTTACAACTCAATTGAATAATATCGGTTTTTACTCTAATTCTGTAAAAATTCCTATTCAAGAAGAATTAGCGACTAAATTAGGTGAACTATCTGGTTACGAAGATTATGCACTATTCTTATGTAACTCAGGTGCTGAGGCTAATGAGAATGCGCTGAAAACGGCTTCTTTTTTTAATGGTCGTAAAAAAGTAGTTGCATTTACCAAAGCATTCCACGGACGTACTGCTGGTGCTGTAGCTGTAACAGACAACAAAGCAATTGTCGCTCCAGTTAATTATTCTGAGCATGTGACTTTCTTACCATTTAATGACATTGAAGCGTTAGAGCAAAGTGTAACAGAAGAAACTTGTGCAGTTATCGTTGAAGGTATTCAAGGAGTCGGAGGTATTCAAGTAGCATCAGAGGCTTTTTTAAAAGCTGCTAGAGCGATTTGTGATAAGACTGGCGCTGCTTTAATTCTTGATTCGGTACAATGTGGCTACGGTCGCTCAGGTAAATTTTTCTCACATCAATATGCTGATGTGCACCCTGACCTTATCACTACAGCAAAAGGAATGGGTAATGGATTTCCTATTGGTGGCGTATTGATTTCTCCGAAGTTTCAAGCAAAATTTGGGATGTTGGGTACAACCTTCGGCGGCAACCATCTGGCTTGTGCGGCAGGAGTTGCTGTTTTGGACGTTATGAAACAAGAAAATCTAATTGAAAATGCGTCAAAGATGGGCGATTATTTAATGAGTAATCTCCAACAAATTCAAGGTATCAAGGAGCTTAGAGGTAGAGGACTCATGATTGGTATTGAGTTTGAGCAACCTGTAGATGAAATCAGGGATACGCTTTTATTTAAACACCACATATTCTGTGGCTATGCAGGAAAACACACTTTACGTTTATTACCAAGCTTAGCTTTGGGACAAACCGAGTGTGATAGATTTTTAGAAGCACTTCAAAGCGTTCTAAAATAGATATACAGTTACTGGAAGTGAGTAGTATAAGCTACTTGCTTCCTGTTTGAACAGGCTCTTCTTCGGAAATAATCTTATCGATAATATTCTTCCACATTTTCTCCTCTTTTTGTGATTTATTCACCAGTAATTCACGTTTTGAACTTTCTTCCCAAACGCGCTTGAGTCGTAAATACGTCAGATTATTAATTATATTTTCATTCCGCCAGAGTTCTATTTCTTGTTCTTCATCTTTGGAGGCTCGACCTTCAAAGTGTTTGACTAAAAGTATATATTTGACTCTTAACATGTAGTGCGGGATAGTCGAAGCCAAAAATTAGACAGAGAGAAATTACTAACTTTTACAACTAGCTATCTTAAGGAGTTTAATAAATAAGTTCTATATAATAATGATACCTGTGTAGATGGCGACTACACGTTTCATTATAAAAGACTGAAAAACAGTTCAGAAGTAACATTATAAACTAAAATTAATTCATAATTATTTTATTATTCTTTAGTTAATCTGACATAAATCAGCATAAAACCCCAGATGTGCTATATTTAATCAATCTATCAAACAAAACTTTGACAATCAAACGATTAAGTTTTGCGTATTATTCAAGTAAAGCTAAGTATTTTTCAAATAGTTTAGGTAGGAAAATTGAACAAAAAAAAGAAAAACTCTTCTATCTTATTTAAGATGCCATACAGCTATTTTGATATTACAAAGTATTATGATTATTTTGCGGTTCTTTTGTGCAGAATATTGTATCTCGTAATTGGTGAAGAACAACTGTCCCTTTTTACCACCAGCCTACGAGTCTCGTTTCACCCATTAAAGCATAACGTTTTAAAGTACTAAATATGGCATTAATTACCAAAATCAGAGAAAAATCGGGAATTGCAGCGGCAGCCATTGCCGTGAGTTTAATTCTATTCCTATTAGGGAGCGACATTTTCCAAGGCAAGTCTCGCTTCTTCGGTGGGAGTAGCGACGAGGTAGGGGAAATCGCTGGAGAGTCTATCAAATTTCAAGATTTTCAGAAAAAAGTAGAAGAGGCATCTCAAGCCTATTCAGCTCAAACAGGTCGTGGACCAAGCGAGCAAGAATTAGCGATGATGCGTGAGCAAGTATGGAACCAATACCTTTTGGATTTTGCTTACGGTAAAGAATATGAAGCGCTTGGACTTTCAGTTTCTCCTGAAGAACTAGTTGATATGGTTCAAGGAAACAACATCCACCCTTCAGTTAGACAACAGTTTACTAACCCACAAACTGGTCAGTTTGACAAAAACTACGTTATTCAGTTTCTTAAAAACTTGAAGTCTATGCCAGCTGCTCAGCAACAAGCATGGGCTAACTTTGAGAAATCATTGAGTCAAGACCGTTTGAGATCAAAGTATGAAAGCTTATTGAGATTATCGACTTACACAACAAACATCGAAGCTCAAAAAGATTACCAAGCTCAAACAGCTAAAGCTGATGTTCAGTACTTGTACGTTCCTTTCTATTCTATCGCTGACTCTACTGTAAAAGTGACAGATAGCCAATTGGAAGAATACTTAGCAAAACACAAAGACTTGTTCAAAGGAGAAAACACTCGTTCTATTCAATATGTAACGTTCCCTGTGATTCCTTCAAAACAAGATACTGCTTCTTTCTACAACGATATCAAGCGTTTGGCGAAGGATTTGGCAGTGGCTAAAAATGACTCTGCTTTTGCTATGATGAACTCAGATGTTAAGACTCCATATTTGGTTTCATTAGCAGAAGTTCCTGCAGCAGTAAAAACACAGTTAGGTTCAATGATTGCAGGTGGTATCTACGGTCCATTCAAAGAAAATAACGTTTACTCTATCTACAAATATGGTGGTATCCAAAAAGATTCTTTGTTTACAGTACGTGCTAGCCATATCTTGATTCGCCCAGAAAACACAAGCGACTCGTCAAAAGCAGCAGCTCGTAAACGTGCAGAAGGTATCATGGCGCAAATCAAAGGTGGTGCCAACTTTGAAGCACTTGCTCGTTTGAATGGTATGGATGGTACTGCTCAGCAAGGTGGTGACTTAGGTTTCTTCAAAAACAACGGCTCAATGGTAAAACCATTTGAAAAAGCTGTATTTGGATTTAGCGGTGCTGGTTTGATTCCTGGTTTGATTGAAACAGATTTCGGTTATCATATCGTAAAAGTAACTGAACCAAAGTCTAACACTCGTTACAAATTAGCTGCTATCAATCGCACTATCGCTCCTAGCCAAGCAACAATGGACGAAGTTTTACGTAAGGCAGATAACTTTGCGGCAGCAAACACAAGTGCTGAAGCATTTGACGCAGCTGTGAAGAAAGATAAAAACATTTTGATGCTTCGTGCTGAAAGAATGTTGGAAGGTTCTAGCAATGTAAACAACTTGACTAATGCTCGTGACATTGTTCGTTGGGCATTTAATGATGATACTAAAGTTGGAACAGTTTCGGATGTATTCCAAAACGACAACCAATATATTGTTGCTATTTTGACAGGTAAAACTTCAAAAGACGAAGTGAAAGTTGCGGACTACCGTGACGAATTAACAGCACGTGTTAGAGCTGAATTGAAAGCTGAACAAATTATCAACAAATTGGGTGGTATTTCAGGAAGCTTGGAGCAAGTAGCACAAAAATATGGTGCTGGTGCTTTAGTTGAAACTGCTACTGATATTACATTGGCTCAAGGCGTATTGTCAAGCGCTGGTGCAGATCCAACTGCATTAGGTAAAGCATTCGGTTTGAAAGTTGGTCAAAAATCAAAGCCATTCAAAGGTGAACAAGGTGTATTTATCGTTCAAGCGGTTAAATCAACTCCTGCACCAGCAATCGCTGACTTGACTATGTACAAAAACTCTGCTCGCATGATGGCTACTCAAAGAGCTTCTTTCTATATCAACGAGGCAATCAAAGAAAATGCTAAAGTTGTAGATAACAGAGCAAGATTCTATTAGGATTTTTTCTTTTGAAAATATTCTGAAAAGCACCTCAAACGAGGTGCTTTTCTTGTTTTATTAGTAGCTTTGCAAGAAAATCGCCTTGGCATCGTTAAGGAAAATATGAAAAACAAAATCATTCAATTTGCACTCGCATTAGGCTTCATTATCGGCCTCAACATACTAGCTAACTATTATTTCTTTCGACTCGACCTTACAGAGGAAGGACGATATACCATTGCACCTGCCACAAGAAATTTACTCGAAAATCTTGATGGAGATATTAATATCAAAGTATATCTCACTGGCAATGATATTCCTGCGGGATTTAAGCGTTTGGAAAGTGCTGTAAAAGAAACCCTAGATGAATTTAAAATTTATGGAGAGACACATATCAACTATCGCTTTGTTGACCTAAATGCTGAAATAAAGGATACCAAATTGCGTAACCAGAAAATTCTGGAACTTGCCCAGAAAGGGATTCCTCCAACCAACGTTGTCAATTCTGAAGATGGAAAACGTACTCAAACATTACTTTTGCCAGGTGCTATTATTACTTATCAAGACAAAGAAATAGCAACACTTTTGTTGAAGGGGAACAAAATGTCCTCTCCTCAGGAGATTCTCAATCAGTCTTATGAAGGTGTTGAATATCAATTAGCTTCTGCTATTAAGGCTTTGACTTTACAGGAAAAGAAAAAAATTGGTTTCTTTACCAACTACACATCTTTGCCTGCGGTCAACCAATTGAGCATGATTGGAGCATTAAAGAAGTTTTACGACCTCTACCCTGTCGACCTACGTAATTCTCCAACCTTGGATGGACTTGATGCAATCTGCGTCTTGAAACCAGACCAAGCTTTTAACGAAGAAGATAAATACAAGATTGACCAATTTATCATGAATGGAGGAAAGGCTGTTTTCTTTGTAGATGCAGTAAAAGTAGATTCTGCAGCGCGAGAAGGTAACTTATCCACCATTAATAATCTTAACCTCGACGATTTACTTTTCAAGTATGGGATTCGTCTCAATCACAATCTGATCAAAGATGCTCAGATGTGTGCAGCTATCCCGATGGACATTGGTAATTTTGGAGATAAATCTAATATTCAGTTGGTGCCTTGGCAATACTTTCCATTGATTAATACTTTTGGAAAATCGCCTATTGTTAAAAATCTTGATGCCGTTTATACCAAGTATGTTGGTAGCCTAGATACAGTTCGTGCAGATGGTATCAACAAGACACCTCTACTTATGACTTCACAGTACACTCAGTTATTGAGTGCACCAGCAATTTTAACTTATAATTTTGCTAGTAAAGATTTAGACGCGACTCAGTACAAAGGAGGCGTTCAGACCGTTGGAATGCTATTGGAAGGCAAATTTGAGTCACTGTACAAAAATCGTATTTTACCAAGTGACCCACGTGCTGCTACTTTTAAAGCTAATAGTGCTGCCACCAAAATTGTTGTATGCTCTGATGGAGATATTCCTGTAAATGATTTTGACCAAAAGAACAACGCTCCACTGCCTTTGGGCTTCGATCGTTTTTCTGGAAATACCTTTGCCAATAGAGATTTTGTATTGAATACCTTCGACTATTTATTGGATGATAACGGTGTTATTTCGGCTCGAAATAAAGTAATTACACTTCGTCCGCTCGACAAGTCAGCTCTTCAAAATGAACGCCAGTATTGGCAAGTCGTTAACTTGGTTGTTCCAATGATAATCTTGGTTTTGATAGGACTTCTCCGTAACTATACCCGTAAGAGAAAATTCGCCTAATCCAAGTTTATTTCAAGGCTTATTCGTACTTTTGTAGCATAACTAAACATGTCTTTTGACCTTGTAAATACACATTCTTTTGAATGTTTTTTACCTAAAGACTCCAAATAAATCAATCAGCACTAATGAAATTCGTCGTATCTTCATCAGTTCTATTAAAGCAACTCTCTACGGTAAATGGCGTTATTACAAACAACCCAATTGTACCAATTTTAGAGAACTTTTTATTCCAACTCGAACACAGTCAGCTAACTGTAACAGCTTCAGATTTGCAAACAGTGATGATTACTACGCTAGAAGTAGAATCTCAAGATACTGGTGCAATCGCTGTTCCTGCACGCTTGTTACTCGATACCTTGAGAGGCTTACCAGACCAGCCTATCACTTTCAAAGTAGATACTGAGACTTTTGGAACTGAAATTATTACCGAAAATGGTCGTTACAAACTTTCAGGCGAAAACCCTATTGACTTCCCTAAGGTTCCGCAAGTAAGCAAAAGCTTATCTGTAGAAATTGGAGCTGATACATTGGGTTCGGCTATTGCAAACACCATTTTTGCCGTTTCTAGCGATGATTTACGTCCAGCTATGACAGGGGTATATGTGCAATTGAACTCACAATACACCAATTTCGTAGCAACAGACGGTCACCGTTTGATTCGTTATCGTCGTAGCGATATTCAGTCTGAGCAAGAATCAAGCATGATTATTCCTCGCAAGGCTTTGAACTTGTTAAAATCATCATTGCCTTCTGATGATACTGTTGTAACAGCTGATTTTAGCTCGTCGAATGCATTTTTTAGTTTCAATAATATCAAAATGATTTGTCGTTTGATTGACGAACGTTTTCCTGATTATGAAAATGCGATTCCTCAAAACAATCCAAATGTATTGACCATCAATCGTCAGGAGTTGTTGGGTTCTTTGAAACGTATTTCTATTTACTCAAATAAGACTACACATCAAATTCGCTTGAAATTAGGTCATAATGACTTAGTGATTTCGGCTGAAGATTTAGATTATTCAAATGAAGCAAACGAAAAGTTGATGTGCGATTATGAAGGAGAACCAATGGAAATCGGTTTCAATGCAAAATTCTTAATCGAAATGTTGAACAACTTGAGTTCAAACATGATTTCAATTGAAATGTCAGCTCCTAATCGTGCAGGTCTTATCATTCCTGCCGAAACGAAGGAAAATGAAAATATTTTGATGCTAGTTATGCCAGTAATGTTGAATAGCTACGCATAGTTATTTAGTGAATTGTGATTTAGTGAATGAGTGATTATTTTTAATTGAATCTCAATCACTTTACATATTGCATAATAGCATTATTCAATAATAAAGGAAATATATTGACAGTCACTTAAAAGGTGTTCGAAAACTAGTTTCGAACGCCTTTTTTGATACTATACTTTAGACGCAAAGCATTGCGTCTCTACTAGTAAAATTCATATTAAAAACAATCACTCATTCTCTCAATCACCATTCACTCAATATTACACCTAACTAAACTGATATTGCTTAAAGGGCATCTTAGTCATTCGAGTTCCAGTAAGAGTCGCTACGGCATTGGCAATAGCAGGGGCTATTGGTCCCATAGGAGGCTCTCCTACTCCTCGTGGTGCATCACCAGTAGACAAAATTGACACTTCAATGTCAGGAATATCTCGTATTTGAGCCATCTGATATTGTAAATATTGATTCGGTGTTACTTTACCATCTTCAATATTTAGTTCCTCAAACATACTAGCACTAAGCCCCATCGAAATGGCTCCCTCACATTGGGCTTTTACCCCATCTGGATTGATGACCAAGCCTGGGTCTATGACACAATAGACTTTGAGGACTTTAATAGCTCCGTTTTCAAGTCTTACTTCTGCCACTTGAGCTACGGGTGTATTTACATCTGTTGCACAAGCTACACCCATTGCGTGACCTTCAGGAAGTACTTTTTGACCAAAGCCACTAATTTTCTGTACTTCTTTTAAAACACCAATAAGTCGCTGACCACGTTCATCTGGTTTGATATGTGCAATTCTAAAACTAATAGGATCTTGCTTTGCCTTTTTAGCTAGTTCATCCACAAATGATTCAATCGCAAAAGAATTGGCCATTAGTCCCAAGCCACGCCACCAGCTTGTAAAAAAAGGCAACTGACAACGCCAATATTTGACACTTGAATTAGCAATATTCTCATAATGAAATAAGCCTCCTCGCCACGCACCAAAATCAGCTCCTAAAACCGTTGGTGCAAAACTTGGCACTAAGCTCGAACCAAAGGCAACATCTCCACTAGCAATTTGATGCTCTATGGCTTCTATTTTGCCATTATTAAGCTTAGCACTCAATTTATGATGCGTTGGTGGACGCAAATATCCATTCTGAAACTCTTGCTCTCGTTCGAACAATACATGAACAGGCAACCCTATTTCTTGTGATAAAACTACCGCTTCATAAGCATGTGGGGTGTAAAGCCTACGACCAAATCCTCCTCCCATAAAGGTTGGCTGAATGTCAATATCTTCTGCTCGAATACCCGTAGCCTCTGCAATTTCATTTCTAGTATTTTTGACAGACTGTGTGCTCATTTTGACCACTACTTTTCCATCTTTATAATACGCTGCCACGCCATTAGGTTCCATCTGGGCATGCGCTCCCAAAGGCGTATGGAATTCTAATTTTATATTATCTTTGCCTTCCTCAAGACCCGTCACATCACCATTTTCCTGTACAATGGTAAGATCGCCTTTACCGATTTGGACAATCTCATTTACTTCTTTTTGTTGAAGCAAGGGCGTAGGACTAGTCCAAGCAATTTGGAGTTTCTCTTTTGCCATTAATGCCTCGTATCGGCTTTTTGCCAATACAGCCACAAACTCAGGTTGCTCAACCACTCTGATTACTCCTAATGATTTTGAGGCTTCCTGAGCATTTACGACACCTCTAACAGCACCAAAATAGGGAGAACGTACCACAGCAGCATATACCATACCGTGAAAAGTAGCATCTATCCCAAAAATAGGTTCCGCTTTTACCTTTGCTACCAAATCTACTCTTGGCAATGCCTTCCCGATTACTTGGTACTTTTCAGGCTTTTTCAGTGTAGGCTCTGTATCTGGCAATGACCATTCTGAAGTTTGCGCAACGATCTGCGCATAAGACAGCTTTTTGCCTTGACCTATTACGTAGCCATTCTGAGCACTAAGGTTCGAGAGCGATATTCCCAATAAAGTAACCGCACGCTCGCGCAGCATTTCGCGCATCGAAGCAGCAAGCATCGACAATTGTGAAAAGGTACTCGAAATAGAGTCGCTCCCGCCCGTCGTATTGGGGTCTATAGGGCCATGTGAAGTTGCACTATGAACCACCTTGATTTGATTTATAGAAACTTCCAACTCCTCAGCTACAATCTGTGCCAAGGCCGAAAACACTCCTTGTCCCATTTCGATTTTAGGAGAATGAAACAAAATGGTATTATCTTTTTGTACCTCAAACCAATATTGAGGCTCGGTATCGGTACTAAATTGCACTAAAGCGCCCTTATCTGCCTGTTCTACAAAAAAACCTCGAATAGCTTTTTTACCTACCCAACCCAAACCTAAGGCAAGTCCTAGACCTGCTCCTGTTTTTATCAAAAAATTTCTTCTCGTTGCTTTCCACATGGTCTCTTAGCTTTTTTGATTTAATTGAGCAGCTTTATGAATAGCCTTTCGCATACGATAATATGTACCACAACGACAAATGTTAGTGATATTATCGTCGATATCGGTATCTGTTGGATTTGGAATTCTTTGAAGCAACTCTGCCGTAGCCATCATAAATCCTGGTTGACAATAGCCGCATTGGGGCACACCTTCTTCTATCCATGCTTGCTGTACAGCATGTAATTGCCCTTTACCAAGTCCTTCGATAGTTGTTATTTGTTTATTTTGAACTTGAGAAACAGGTACTGAGCACGAGCGAATAGCATTGCCATCGAGATGGACTGTGCAGGCGCCACACAAGCCTTTTCCACACCCAAACTTAGTTCCCTTTTGTTGAAGAGTATCTCGCAGTACCCAAAGCAATGGCATATCCTCTGGAACATCCACACTTTGGGTTTTACCATTTAAGTCAAATTTCAGAAGCATCGTAAGATTGTTGATTGTTTAAAAAAAGAATAGCAAGTGACGAACAATTATGCACATTTTAGCCTAATTAATCAGTCAATAACACATCTACAAGTTAAACAATTTCAGTGCTCAGAAGTTTGACAAGCCCATGTTTTGTACAAATTTTTGCCAAGAATATTCAAATAAGGTTCGTTTGTAGCTTTTTTTAGGTACTTGAGATAAAATTCTTGCATCAGAAACTAAAAAGGTCGATTTTCACGTTAGATTAACAAACGCTTTAAATTTCATTACGATGCTCAAATCAAGATTTTTCGCGATTGTACTTACTTTATTTACAATCCACTCTTTTGCCGAAAATAACCCTACTTCTAAATCAAAGTCTGAAGGTACTACTGGTATTCAATTTTTCAGCGGTACTTTTAAGCAAGCTTTAGCTAAAGCGAAACAAGAAAAGAAATTAGTACTTGTTGACTGCTACACTACTTGGTGCGGTCCTTGTAAATATTTGAAGACTAAAGTTTTTACAGACAAAGCGCTTGGTGATTTTATGAATAGCAAATTCATCAGTGTAGCAGTTGATTATGAAAGTGCAGAGGGCGAAGCTGTAGCGCAAATGTATCCAGTAGAAGGCTACCCAACTTTATTCTTTATGGATAGCAACGGAAAAGTAAAGAAAACATTACTTGGTGTGCCACAAGGAGGAGCAAAAGAAATCCTTCAAACAGCTCAAAAAGTAAAATAATATTATCCAATAACAATTGTCAAAAGTCAGCCTTCCCAAAAGCGCTGGCTTTTGTTTTTTAGGAACCATCTTTAAGTATTTATACAACAAAAAAGCGAATAGAGTATTCTATTCGCTTTTTTGTTGAGATTGAAGCTGTTTAAACGTTCACTTAGCAGGTGGATTTATCCACCTGCTAAGTGAAATTATTGATCAAGAACAAGTCATATTATTGACTTTAACTCAAGCATTCTTTCCCTAGTTTAAACAGCTTCGTTGAAAAGTTTCAAGTCGTAATTGACCAATCTACCTTATTTTCGACTTATTTCTCATCTTCATCTTCCAACAAACCTTCTTTTTTAGCTTGCACTTTGTAATCATGCAACTGTACAGGTTTTGCTTTTTGAGTCTTCATATTCAAGAATTCTACTAACAATGAGAAGGCAATTGCAAAGTATAAATATCCTTTCGGTACTGTACCAATTTCTGATGCAAAAATTGACACATGCGAGCCATGAGCACTTTCTGCAATTAACATAAAGCCAATCATAATCAAAAAGGCTAACCCTAGCATTTGAATTGATGGGTGATCATTAACAAATTTGCCTACAGGACCAGAGAAGCCCATCATAATCAAGATAGATAGCACAACTGAAAGAATCATAACAGGTAAGTTGTGAGTCAAACCGATAGCTGTCAAAATCGAGTCGATAGAGAACACGATATTGATTAAGGCAATTTGTAAAACTACAGCCGTCAACTTATCTGCTGCACTTCCTTTCGGACGGTCTACATGATCTTCAGAAGGATCACCTTCCAATTTGTGGTGAATCTCAGAGGTAGCTTTGTAAAGCAAAAACAAACCACCCACAAATAGAATCAAACTTTGACCTGAAATACCTGCTTTAAACCAACCCCAATCGATGTGAACAAAAGGTTCTTGTAGGGAAATAATAATCGACAAGCCAAACAATAATACCACACGGAAAATCATGGCTAATAACAAACCAATATTACGAGCTTTAGGCTGATCTTTTACTGCTAATTTGTTAGCCGCAATCGAAATAAAGATAATGTTGTCGATCCCTAATACAATTTCAAGAAATGTAAGTGTAATTAAACTGATGATAGCATCTGGACTTAATAGTTGTTGTATCATTTTTAAAAAGTTGGTTTAAGAAATTATTGTTTTAAATTCTCCTCGAACAAAACAAGGAGTGATTGTCTGTTCTTGTAGTTACAAATCTATCAGGTTTTATGAATTAAAAAAATCTTCTTTTCTATAGAAGGAAAGTTTTGCTTACAAGCCTTTCATTTTATTGGTTTATTGGTAAAAATCGTTTGTTAAATGGATTCGGAAGTTTTTTTGGGAAATTTTTCATTTTTCTTTCTCCTATTTGAGTGTTAAAAAAGAGGAATAAATACGAATTTTCTTTAAAAATGGTGAATTTCAGAAAAGTCGAGCAGTTTTTTTAAAAAAAATGCAAAAATTTTTCATCATTTAACTATCTGATAACAAAAACGTTACTAAAAACTTTCAAAAAAATATGATTTTTTTTCAGAAAAGGACTTGCATAATACATTTCAACCGCGTAATTTTGCACCACGTTAAACGCAACGACAACAACAAAATAAAATGGTTTCATAGCTCAGCTGGTTCAGAGCACCTGCCTTACAAGCAGGGGGTCCTAGGTTCGAATCCTAGTGGGACCACCACTTTATTTTCATTTTAGGTTTCATAGCTCAGCTGGTTCAGAGCACCTGCCTTACAAGCAGGGGGTCCTAGGTTCGAATCCTAGTGGGACCACAAAAAGCCCTCTTACGAAAGTTTGAGGGCTTTTTTATTGTCTTTATCAAAAGAAGTAAAGGCATTTCTGCCTTTATTACTTTGTGCCTTCACTCCTATTGATTTCACTCATTTTTTGCTTAAATAAAGCGTATTCATATTTTCAATAAAACATTTTTAAACTTTTAGCTTACGGCATAATGCCTAACCTCTAACTTACTTCGACTTGTCTTTCAAATTCCAAATCTTTAATTTTCGCACTTTAGATTTACCATTTTCAGTAAAAATCGAAAGTGTTTTTGCCTTCTCTGATGGAAAAATCAAATCGGTAATTGTTGTCAACCCATCATTCGCAAATACCTCAACAGACATTCTATCTACCAATATTTGTAATTTCAAAATTCCGTCTTTCAATTCATAATTAGCTTCTTCGATACTTGGAAACTGAGCGTGGTTTTTTACAGAAGATTTGAGTCTGTCTAGAATCAGGCTCTTCTTTTTGGTATCGTAATATACCTTTGTCTCAAACTTATTATTTTTATTGTTCAATGAGTCTGCTTCTTGAGCAATTTTAAATCCTACTTTATTCGCAGACTTTACTTCTATTTCAGCCTCAATCAAATAAGCGTTGTCTGCAAATAAGGTTCCTCCACTCAATTCTATTGAATTTTTAATCTTGAAATTTTCTTTTTCGAAAGAATCCTTCTTTTCCAAAAAATCTGAAGAAATCGCTGGTGCTTGAACTAGTCTCAAACCATTTGAAGTATTTTTCAATGACAACTTTCTTGGAATCGTCATTTGCCCTCGCCACGGAAACGTAGGGTTATCTCCCGTATAATTTAGGTTAGTCATCCATGCCACCAAGGTTGCTTGCTCTTTGGGTAATCCATTATACGGAATCCCCGCATATACATCTTTTCCATAGTCCACATACAAAGCTTGTTCGGGTGCATTAAGGTTTGTGAAGTTTTTCCCATCAAAATCACCCACAAAATATTGCATTCCTGTATATCCTTCGGTCGAACCATTTGAGGATAACATAAGAACCCATTTAGAGGTATTTGAGCCTTCTACGGGCAATTCTGTAAGCGATGGACACTCCCAAGGCTTACGTTTATCGCCTTGATTGGCAAATTCGCTCAATAAAGACCAATCTTTAAGATTTTTCGAGCCATAAAATAGCACTTTGTATTCGAGCGGTAAAACCACCGTCATGACCCATTGAGCAGAACCATCGTGCCAAAATACATTGGGATCACGAAAGTCCTTTTTTCCCAAATCAATTACTGGATTCTTGGCATATTTAGTAAAGGTCATACCACCATCATTGGAGTAGGCGATGTACTGTGATTGCTTTTTGTTATCAATATGTGCTGTGTAAATCGCCACTAAACTACCTTCAGGGGAAGTCGAAAAGCCAGAAGTATTATGTTTATCATGCACTAAACTTCCCGAAAATATCATCGTAGTATCTTCTGGAATAGCCACAGGATGTTCGGTCCAATGCAACAAATCAGAGCTTGTGGCATGCCCCCAACTCATGTGCCCCCATTGATTACCAAAAGGATTATGCTGGAAATAAAGGTGATATTTCCCTTGGTAAAACAGCAAACCATTGGGGTCATTCATCCAATTTTTTTGAGGTGTAAAATGAATGAAAGGTCGTAAATGGTTGGTTTCTTGTTCTTTCTTTTGCCCAAAACTTAGCAGTGGTAAACTGCCAATAGAACATAGCAATACATTTTTCAAAAAGTTTTTCATAGATAAACTGGGGATGGGATAAATTGTAGATATTATAGAAAATTGTAAAACAATAAACTAGACCGAAGGTATTCTATCGGTCCAATTGTTTCAAAAAAAGGCAAAATAGGTAATTATTTACTGATTATCAATAACGGATTTTTTATTTAAGAGTAGCGAACTTCGTATTAAAATCTACATTCAAGAGATTCTCTTTTGTTTAAATAAAAAATCCCAAGTGAGGCAAAAATGTCACCACTTGGGAGATTCAGTTTAAGTTATACGTTTAGTGCCGATTCTATTTTCATCGTTGAACCATCCCAAACCGCATAATGATAACTCGTTTCGGCTGAATCATAGCACCATTCACCAAGATTGATATATCTAGCACCCGTTTCGCCGACCGCTAAATCAAGCAGTAGGTGACGATGTCCAAAAATATAGTAATCAAAATGCTGTTGTTGCTCTATTTCAAGTGCATGGTTTAACAACCACTCATCTTTCCCTTTAAAAACTAGCTCCTTTTTGATACGTTCAGGGTCTTTGCGGCTACCTGACCACCAATGCGCTAACGATATACCTACATGAGGATGTAACCAACTAAATGCCCATTGACAAACCTTATTTTCAAAAACACGCTTTAGCACTTTGTATCCATTGTCGCCAGGTCCCAAACCATCTCCATGAGCGATATAAAGCTTCATTGGATTTATTTGTCCAGATGTTTGTATGCTATATTGCTGAGGGTCACGATACACTTTGATACCCATCTCTTTCGTAAAATAATCGAATATCCAAATATCATGATTTCCTGTAAAAAGTATTAGTTCGATACCACGATCAGATAATTCGGCTAATTTTCCTTGCAAACGAATGAATCCTTTAGGAATGGCATTTTTGTATTCAAACCAAAAGTCAAAAATATCTCCTACCAAAAAAATCACTTGCGCATCAGCACTGATTTGATCAAGCCAACGAACTATTTTTCTCTCACGAGCAAGGCTTTCTTCTGGAGTAGGATAACCGAGGTGAAAATCTGAAGCGAAATATATTTTTTTATTGGAATGAAGTTGGATAGAAATCATGCTTATAAATATCAAATACGGAGTTTTCTTTGTGCGAAGATAAAGAAAGTAATTGTAACCAAAGATGATTTAAGTAGAAAGCCTAAAAATACAAAAAGCCCTTCACCGATGGCGAAGGGCTTTTTGTACAATATTTCTTAAGCAAGTGTGTCTTCTGTATCTGTAGAATCAACATTTGTTGTTTCTGATGCTGAAGGCTGCTCCTGCGCCGTGTCTTGTTCTTTTTGACGCTCTAGGGCTTTCTCTTTTTCTTCCTCACCTTTAATAAACTCTTGGTAAGTTGTTAACTGTTCGAAAGGACGAGAACCTACTAGTCTTTCCAGATCGCTTTGGAAAAGAACTTCTTTTTTCAATAACTCTTGAGCCAAAATCTCTAACTTCTCTCGCTTTTCTGTCAACAAATCAACCGTACGTTGATAAGCTGCCTGAATAATCTGGCGAACTTCCACATCGATTTCGCGAGCAGTTGTTTCAGAGTAAGGCTTATTGAAGTTGTACTCAGAACCTTTAGAATCGTAGTAAGAAATATTACCCAACTTGTCATTCATACCATAGATAGTCACCATACTGTAGGCTAACTTGGTAATACGCTCAAGGTCATTTTGTGCGCCAGTTGAGATTTTACCGAAGATAATGTCCTCTGCAGCACGACCGCCCAAGGTAACACACATTTCGTCGATTAACTGCTCAGTACGATACAAAAATTGTTCTTTTGGCAAATATTGAGCATAACCCAATGCAGCAATACCACGAGGTACAATAGTTACTTTTACTAATGGGTTAGCATGTTCTAGGAACCATCCTGCAATAGCGTGCCCAGCCTCATGATAAGCAACGATTTTCTTTTCTTCAGGAGAAATCAATTTATTCTTTTTCTCCAAACCACCAATCACACGGTCCATTGCTTCTTGGAAATCTTTCATATCTACCGCGGTCTTGTTACGACGAGCAGCGATAAGAGCAGCCTCATTACAAACGTTCGCAATTTCGGCACCAGCAAAACCTGGCGTTTGTGCTGAAAGCTCTTTAGGATCTACATCAGCAGCTAATTTCAAAGGCTTTAAGTGTACTTTGAAGATAGCTTCACGACCTACGATGTCTGGCTTATCAACCGAAATTTGACGGTCAAAACGACCTGGACGTAACAGAGCTGAGTCGAGTACATCGGGACGGTTGGTAGCCGCCATGATGATAATACCTGAGTCAGTTGCAAAACCATCCATTTCAACCAACAAAGAGTTCAAGGTATTTTCACGCTCGTCATTAGCTCCTGGCATTGCACCACGACCACGAGAACGACCTACAGCATCAATCTCATCGATAAAGATGATACAAGGTGCTTTTTCTTTTGCTTGCTTAAATAAGTCACGTACTCGTGCTGCACCTACCCCCACAAACATCTCGACAAAGTCAGAACCCGAAAGTGAGAAAAATGGAACACCTGCTTCACCAGCTACTGCTTTTGCTAATAAAGTTTTACCAGTTCCTGGAGGGCCTACAAGCAATGCACCTTTAGGAATCTTACCCCCTAGGTCAGTAAATTTCTTAGGGTTTTTCAAGAACTCTACAATTTCTTGAATTTCCTCTTTTGCTTCATCCAAACCAGCCACATCGTTGAACGTGATCTTCACTTTAGCCTCACCATCAAACAATGTTGCACGAGAGCGACCAATGTTGAAGATTTGTCCACCAGGACCACCTGCTCCTCCCATACGGAAGAACATAAAATAAATTCCGACAAACATCAAGATTAGCAATCCTGGTCCCATCAAGAATTCAAAAATTCCTGTTCTTTCTTCAGAAGTAGCGTGGATACGTTGCTCGCGAGGAATGTCTTTTTGTAAATCGTTGAGTTCAGTTTCGAATGAGAAAGCGGAGTTGATTGGTAATTCAAAGTGAGGTCCAGAATTCTGGCTCATTACTCCATTTCCTTGTTGGTCACCTAATTCAGATTTATATTTTGGTAAAGCCTCTTTTTTAAGCGTAATCTCTGCGATGTCTTTATTTTTGATAATGGTCAATTTTGCAATTTCTTTATGCAATACCATTTGTTCAAATTGTAGCGGCTCGATGGTTTTTAACACACGTGTCTTACTTAGGAAGTAAATACTCACCAAAGCAATAATTAAAGCTACTACTAACCAACCCTGAAATCCTCCACTTGGAACATTGGGACGACGAGAATTTTTTGGGAAGTCTGATTGTCTGTTATCTCCGCTATTATTTTCTGCCATTGTTTTTTTAATTACACTTTAAATTCATAATTCTGGTTTAGGATAATGACCCAAAAGATGTAGCCCTGATTTTACAAGGTTAGGCAATAGTCATAATCCTGAAATTTTACCACTCTACACATATCAACGTCTAGTTGAAGTAGATTGTTTCTTAAGCTGCTGAATCGTGAGAAGTGGTAAAATACATTTATGAGAGGTTACAACTGCTGATTAAGCGGCTTCGTCGTCGATATAGGTAAACTGAGCGTCTCCCCAAAGTTCTTCAAGTTTATAAAACTCTCTTTTGTCTTTCTTGAATACGTGAACAATTACATCGTAATAATCCAATAAAATCCACTCACGATTTGACTTTCCTTCGATACTTTTAGGGTTTGTACGAGTAGCTTCCCATACTTCTTTATCAACTGAATCGGCTATAGCATCAATTTGAGTATCTGACGTACCTGCACACACTACAAAAAAATCAGCAAAGGCATTTTTTACCCCTCTCAAATCCATCACTACGATGTCCAATGCTTTCTTTTCTTGCATTCCTTTTACTACTAAATTGCAAAGTTCTTCTGAACTTGTTTCTTTTTCTGCTGTGATATCTACCATGCTAAATTCTTTATGTGTTATTCTCTTGTGGAGTAGGGCTAGTATATTTGTACAAATAATTCTGAAATATGGCTATGTTTGCCCTGTTTTTCTTGTATTTAGAAACCTAAAATTACGAAATAACCTTGTACAAAATTCAACCCAACACCTTATTTACTGGCAAAATTATTAAATATCTGCCAACTTGTCATTCTACTAACGACATTGCGGCTGAAATGATTCAATCGCAAGAGGTTTTTGAAGGAACGATTATTATTACAGACCACCAAACTACGGGTCGTGGACAACGAGGAAATTCGTGGGAAGCTGCAATAGGCCAGAATCTTACTTTGTCGTTGATCCTCAAGCCTACATTTCTTCGTGCTTCAGACCAATTTCAGCTCAATGTAGCGGTGTCTTTGGGTGTTCATGAATTTTTGAGTCAATACCTGCCAGAGGGTTTAACGATAAAATGGTCAAATGATATTTATCATTATGACAAAAAACTAGGTGGTATCTTAATCGAAAATACGCTCCAAGGATATAATATTGGTTACTCTGTTATTGGAATCGGACTCAATATTAACCAAACTCAGTTTGGCGTTGCTACAGCCTCGTCGTTGAGCTTAGCTGCAAATGCAACACAAAGCTATGACTTAAATACGATGCTTGGTCAATTAGCAGAAAAAATTGAAAAATATTATTTACAAATAAAACAGGGATATTATGAATCCCTCAAAATACAATACCTCAGAGTAATGTACCGATACCAAGAATGGCATTACTTCAGAAAAAATGACGAACTTTTTTTAGGACAAATTATCGGAATTGACCAAACTGGTAAATTAGCGATTGAAACTGAAGAGGAAGAATTGTTGTATTTTGACTTCAAAGAAGTACAATTTGTCATTAACCCTTAAGTTAATGTCGTGGTATAAACGACGCAAAACTCTGGAAAAAGATATATCCTAACAACATCGTTAGAAAACACATCAAAAGAACTCTTACGATAGCCTGCCTATTCATGACATTGGGGTTAGATACTAGTTTGTATTATGCCACCACTCTCACCAAAAAATTCAAACAAATATAATCAAAATTCAATTTTATTCTTAAATTGTCTTCAATATTTCTAAAGAAACTGTGAAACAGATATTGTTGAAAAAATGAATCAATAATATCTGTTTAGCCACAATAGCTGATTTGATATGAAAAGACAATTTAAGTCAATGGTTGAAAATTTCTGCCATTGGGAAACTCATACGCCACACAGCATTTTCCTAAAACAACCACATGGAAGTGAATTTAGGGATTTTAGCTATCATGAAGCGGGTCAACAAATTCGAAAAATAGCCCAATGGCTTCTGTTACAAAACTTACCTCCTCGAAGTAACATCGGAATTTTGTCCAAAAACTGCGCCCATTGGATTATGACAGATTTGGCCATTAGTATGGCTGGCCATGTGTCTGTTCCATTTTATCCTACTCTTACCGACGAGCAACTTCGACAGGTACTGGTTCACTCAGACTGTCAGATTTTGTTTGTTGGAAAGTTGGATTCTTGGGAATCAATGAAAAATGGTATTCCGACAAGTATTCATTGTGTCTCTTTTCCGAGTTATTACGAAGGTGCTCCGAGTGAATTCGAAAATTGGGAATCCATCACACAAACAACCCCTTCTTTGGCTTCATTCGCTTTGGCAAGTTATGAAGAGGTAAGCTCAATTGTATATACTTCGGGCACAACAGGTGTACCCAAAGGTGTTATGCTCACACATCAAGGACTGATTTCGGCATTAGAACACACCAGAGAAGTGGGACTACTGGACATCTCGAACGCTCGCTTTTTTTCGTATTTGCCACTTTGTCATATCGCAGAGCGCACTCTTGTGGAATCAGCAGGGATAGCCTCTGGGGGAACAATCTATTTTGCAGAAAGTTTAGACACTTTTGCGTCCAATCTTCAGACAGCTAATCCTACTCATTTCTTGGCTGTGCCTCGCATTTGGACAAAGTTTCAGTTGGGTATTTTATCAAAATTACCACAAAGTAAACTTGACCTTTTACTCAAAGTACCCATCGTAAAAGGGCTTATCCGAAATAAAGTAAAAAAGGGATTAGGGCTAGCTAAGGCAGAATTAATTTTGACTGGCGCCGCACCTATGCCAAGTAGCTTGCTCGAGTGGTTTCATAAGCTAGATATTCAAATCCGAGAAGCCTATGGCATGACAGAAAATATGGGCGTAGCTACGATTATGCCAACCAAATATAAAAAAGGAACCGTTGGCAAACCACATAATGGCGTTACCATCAAAATAGACCCCAATACTCAAGAGCTACTGATGAAGGCTCAATGGAATACTGTTGGGTATTACAAAGAACCCATTATGACCCAAGAGCTATTTAAGGATGGTTGGCTGGCTACAGGAGATATGGCTTCTATCGACGAAGAAGGTTATATTTCTATTATTGGGAGAGTAAAAGATATGTTCAAATCCGCAAAAGGTGAATATATTGTACCTACCCCCATCGAAGGAATGTTGGCCGTAAACCCAATTATCGAGCAAGTTTGCGTGGTGGGTACAGGCTTGCCTCAGCCTATTGCATTGGTAGTTTTATCTGAGATTGGAAAAAATACGGAAGAGGGACAACTACGGGAAGTTTTTCAAGAAATGATCAAGAGAGTTAATCCTCATTTCAAAAACTATGAACATTTGCGAAAAATAGTCATTGTGAAAGAGCCGTGGTCAGTCGAAAATAATATGCTTACTCCAACTCTTAAAATCAAGCGTAATGTCATTGAAAAACAGTATAATGGACAATTAGAAAAGTGGTTTGAAAGTCCAGAGGAAGTTATTTTCGAAAAATAATTATAGTCATCAGAGATCGGCTTTCAGTTTTGAAAAATATAAATGTTAATTTCTCAAAGCTGAAAGCCGACACCTGATTGTCCAATCTTAATGCCCTGAGCTCATACTCACAACTTGACCTGCATCCATTTTTTTGGATTTAATCAACATTGTAGCTGCTGCTGCTATCAGCAAAAATATTCCTGCAAAAGTTACCGCTTTCCCAGAATCATTATCTAAAAAATGTTCAAGAACATACCCAAAAGTTAAGTTTTGGATAATCATCGGAATTACAATCATCATGTTAATAATTCCCATATATACACCATAGCGCTCCTTTGGAATTTCGGATACAACCATCAAATAAGGTATTCCCATCATACTTGCCCAAGCTATACCAAAACCTGTCATAGGAGCAAATAGCATATATTTATTCTCAATATGTGGAAAAATCAATAGACCTACTCCTGCCATAATCAAACATAATACATGAACGAGTTTTGGACTACTTTTTTTGGCCAACCACACCAAACCAAAAGCCGACATAAACGTGGCAACATTATACCAACCATTTACCAAACCAGTCCAACCTACAGCCTCTTGATACAAATCTGGGTTTTCTTTTGGAGTTGTTTTCCAAACTGATAGTGCGATACTTTTGGAAGCATTTTGCCAATAACAAAACAGGGCATACCATTGGAACAAATACACCAAAGCCAATTGCCACATTACTTTCGGCATATCTTTAATTGCTGCTAAAATCTCAATAATAGGTTCTAATAAACCACCTTTGTGCGCTCGTATTTTAGCTAATTCTTCATCGCTTGGGGGTATTTCTTCCGTTTTTGACATCGACCACAGTACCGAACCTATCGAGCATAAAGAACCTAAAAAGAATGAACCAAATACCCAATATGGAATTTGCCCGTAAGAGCCTGTAATATTTTTTTGGAAAACAAAAAGAGATACGTTTGCTAAAGTAATACCTAAACCCGTAAAGAAACTTTGTGTCAAGAAACCTGTTGCTTGTTGTTCTTCTGGTAAAATATCCGCAATAAATGCACGATATGGCTCCATAGCGGTATTATTTCCTGCATCCAATACCCATAACAAGCCTGCTGCCATCCACAATGAACTACTAAAAGGATAGATAAAGAGTGTCAAACTACAAAGGAGTGCTCCGATAAAAAAGAAAGGCTTGCGACGCCCCCAACGAGGATGCCAAGTCTTATCACTCAAAGCCCCAATAAGTGGTTGAATTAATAAACCTGTCACTGGACCTGCTAGATTCAAAAGTGGTATTTCGTCGGGACTTGCCCCCAAAAAGTCATAGATAGGATTTACGGCACTTTGTTGGAGTCCGAAACTATATTGTATGCCAAAAAATCCCACATTCATATTAATGATTTGTGAGAAGGTAAGTGAAGATTTTAAGGATTTCATAAAAATGGCTAATTTGTGGAAATAGAAAACAATAATAAGAATAAATTAGCTTTATTTAAGAAACTTTTTTAATTATTTAAGTTTACTAAACCTAAGCCCCAAATTTGCTCGATCGCTTACTTTTAATAATATGTTTTTAGTAACTCTATTTTGCAATCTTCTTCATTTTTTACAGCCTGTCGAAAGTGATTCAACCCTTGTTATTCGTCATATTTCTCTACAAGGAAATCAACGTACCAAGGCATATATCATTCGACGAGAGCTAGACTTTCATGAAGGCGATACAATTCATCTAAATGATTTAGCAAAAAGAGTTGAATTAAATAGAAGAAAGATCTTCAACACAAGCCTATTCAATTTTGTTGAAATTAAATATAAAAAGGATAGCCTCTCTCAGGATTTGGACATGTTGATTAAAGTTCAAGAACAGTGGTATATCTTGGGTTATCCAAATATCCAAATTGCTGACCGAAACTATAATGAATGGTGGAGTCGTGGTGGCAGACTAGATCGATTAATATTTGGGGCAAATGTTACACACGCCAATTTTAGAGGTCGTGCCGAAAAGTTAATCTTGAATGCAGAAGTAGGCTTCACACAAAAACTAGAGCTTTTTTATCGAATTCCCTATATCGACAAAGCTCAAAAAACAGGTTTAGGATTAGGCATTTCTTATTCTACCAATAAAAATGTGGCCTTTGGCACTTTGCACGACACCTTGAGCTATATCAAGTCAGAAAATAGCCTACGCCAGAGAATTTATGCTTTTGCTCAACTCAAAAAACGCTATCATTTTTACGACAATCACACCCTTGAACTTCGGTATAATCAAAACTGGGTAGCTGATACTATCAGAAAAGCTAATCCTAATTACTTTTTGGAAGGAGCTAATACCCAACGCTATCTTCAATTGAGCTATTATTTCAATTACGATTTTAGAGACAATGTCGTTTTTCCTTTACGAGGCTACCGACTTGAGCTATATCTCAACAAGCTCGGACTATTACCTTCCGATAATATTAATCAACTAGATTTTACACTTACCGCCAATAAATACTGGGCATTAGCCAATAATCTATTTTTGAATGTTGGAGCTGAGGGCAAAATATCTTTTCCCAATAGACAACCCTTCTTCAACACGAGAGGATTGGGTTATGGCACAGACTTAGTTCGAGGTTATGAGCTATATGTGATTGATGGGCAGAAGTATGCTTGGGCAAGAATGAATTTAAGAACCAAACTTTTGGATAAAACCCTAACAATTAGATGGATTAAGTCCTCTCAGTTTAATCGAATTCCTATCCAAGTCTATCCAAATTACTTTGTTGACTGGGGATATGTACAAAACGAATATACAAACAAGAACCTTAGTTCATTAGCCAATAGA
The DNA here is from genome assembly GCF_030056595.1 of Flectobacillus roseus. NCBI lineage: Bacteria > Pseudomonadati > Bacteroidota > Cytophagia > Cytophagales > Flectobacillaceae > Flectobacillus > Flectobacillus roseus. The sequence continues at coordinate 15,601 of NZ_JASHIF010000004.1, read as the reverse complement.
CCATTATATTCCACAGGCTTGGGAGTGGATGCCGTAACCTATTACAATCTTGTTGTAAAATTGCATTGGGCTATCAATAGAGAAGGAAAATCTGGAATTATTTTCAATATTACTCGAGAATTCTAGTGAAAAGGCAGTGGGCAGTGGGCAGTGGGCAGCAGAAAAAATCGTATTAGGTATTATCTACTCCTTTTTGACAAATATTTTACAGGCTACTTTAAATACTTGGGAAGACGCAAGTATTACTTCTCTACAATCATAAAAAATAATTCACAACTCCGCATTAGGTACGTACGAAGGATAATAAAACCATTTATTTCGGATATCGGATGGTGGATTTCGGAAGTGTAAACTTCTATATTTTGTAAAAAATACAGGTATTTTTCTTTATTTCCGAAATCAGAAATCCAAAATCCGCAATTGTTAGAATTCCTTCGTACACTACTAACTCAGCATATTCATTCAATATTCTTGACCCATATAAAAGACAAAAGGAGACGTTAAGAACATCTCCCTGTGCAAATTAATAGTTCTACACCTATTATCTTAAATATTTTCTAGCTGGATTAGCTATTATTAAAAACATGGGGCGACAAGGGTCGCCCTTGTTTCCTAAATACCTAACCACTAATATTTTTTACTATGAATTAGTTTTCAAAATATTGACGTCTTTTTTCCAAGAAGTCTTTTTTCTTACGACGAGATACGCTAATCTTTGCTCCACTTTTCAACTCCACAAACATATCCTCTTTTACGTCGTATTGAACAATGTAGTTCAGGTTAACCGCAAATGACTTGTGAACTCTCACAAACATTTCGGCATCTAATTTACTCAAAAAATCTTTCATTGTACGAGAAACTAGTAAGTTTTTTCCATTACTGAAGTAAAACTTAGTATAATTGCTCGTTGCTTCGAGATGAGTGATGTCTTTCCAAGCCACAGAAATGCTTTTTTTGCAGCAAACGGGCAAAGAAATAAAACCTTCTTTGATATTCTCACGTTTTACAACGTCAGAAATTTTTGGTAGACGAAGTGTCTCCAGTGAGTAGGCATTGTATTCTGTTGATGGTACAGATACAGCAATAGAGGGCAAGTTAGAAATTCTTGATGTTACCATGATAGTTATAAGTTACGTTCGGAAAATATATAATTTTAAAGGACTATGTCATGGTTAGGTAAATTGGTATCACAAAATTCTTCATTTTTATGGTACCTGTCAATCACATCATGATGTGATACCTATCCCCCAACGCCTCTAACAATCACTAAATCAATATATTTTCTCTTCGTAAAATACTACTTTCAGTATTTAACACTATCTATGGTTTCCAATTTCTAAACAATTCTTTCATGAATTGCCTTTGCTACGGCCTCTGTTTGCGAGTGAACATGTAACTTATCGTAAATCTTTTTGATGTGCGAACGTACAGTGTCCATGGTTATACCACATTTGTCAGCAATCATCTTGTAGCTATTCCCTTTGACCAATAAATTAAGGATTTCGGTTTCGCGTTCGGTAAGCTTATATGATACGTTATCTGCTACACGAGGTTGCTGTTGAGGTAACATTTGTAGCACTTTTCTAGCTATACTAGAGGTCATAGGTGCTCCACCGTGATGCGCATCAATGATTGCTTCAAGCAATTTGGTCGGAGGAGTTCGCTTGAGCATATACCCAACCGCTCCTGAACAAATGGCCTCAAAAATATTTTCGTTATCGTCAAATACCGTGAACATCAATACGTTAACCTGTGGTGCTATTCTTTTGATCGTCTTCAGACCATTTATACCATTGGCAACGGGCATGTCAATATCCATCAATACCACGTCGGGTTTGTATAAGTTTACTTGTGACTCTACATTTTCGCAATTCACAAAAGCTCCGACTAATTCAAAACCCATAGAGCCTCTCAAGAGTACCGAAAGGCTCTCTCGAAGGTCTGGATTATCTTCATACACTACTATTTTGATGGGTGCTGTATCCATGTTTAATTTTCCTTTATTGATTAATTCCAAGTAGTAATAGATGTTTTTGCTTTCAATGGCGAATAAAACCCGTGATAAGCGTCATAAATATACAAAGAAAAGCTAGAGATAGCCTTCAATCAGAGGATAAAATGAGTTAACGCCACATCATCATGTGATATGTGTATATTTGCCATGAGCACAAAAGCTCATAAGCTATTTTTTTTCTGTTATTAATACGATTAATCACAGATTCATTCGGCAAGACTCTCATTTGTGGAGTATTAATAGAAACCTAACAAACGACTCAGAAAGTTTTCTTACCTTTGTCACAATACTTTTACTGCATATTTGTTAACCATACATAGTGTTACTCAATCATTCATTTATTGTGAAAAAACAAATACTTCTCTTCTGTTCTATTTTTCTTTTAGGTGGATTACAAGCTTGCCAAGAAAAGAAAAGTAACGACCAAATTCAAGTCAATAGTCTCGATGCTACTACCAATAACAAAGGCGCTGATTTGAATAACTACTCTCCTATTTTTCAGTCAATTCTAAAATCAGATGCTGGAATGGCTAGAGGGGTATCGCTAGGTGATACTTTTGATGGTATCAAAGAAAGTACGCTTCCTTCTGAAACGCAACCAGACAATGGTCGTAGCTATACAGAGTATTTTGATAATACTGATCTTAATTTTGCGGATATCCTATACAGTAAAGATAATGCCAACAAAGTAAGTGAAATTGCGATTGATGTTTACATAGAAAAACAACCTACGGTAGACAGTCTTTTTCAGGAATTCAAATCGTACTTTAATAAGAAGTATGGTGCAGGAACAGACAAACCCAAAGCTACCTCTTGGGAAATTGCCAACGGAAAGCAAATGCTAGTACTTCAAAATGTAAGTACGCAAAAAGACCCAGGCTTTAAAATTGTATTTGCTAATAAATCGGACAAAGAAGTTCAATAAGTCATAACAAACAAAAAGGAGTCCTGTGAAATTTCACAGGACTCCTTTTTGTTTGGTCAGAAAATGATTTTCCAATCATTACACTTTATATACCCAACCTCTTGAATCTTCTTTCACGCCCAAACGAATTGAGTTAATTTCTTCATAAACTCTTTTCGAGAATGCATCTGCTGGGCGCTCAGGTAATTCGTAGTCTTGTCCTTCAAAACCAATCGTTGAAATTGGAGCAATAACAGCTGCTGTACCAGCACCAAATGCTTCTTGTACCTTACCTGCTTTAATTCCTTCTACTAACTCAGCAACTGACAATTGGCGTTCTTCAACTTCCATACCCCAGTCACGAGCGATTTGTAAGACAGATTTACGAGTAACACCGTCCAAAATAGTATCGCCTGTTGGTGCTGTAACTAATTTGTTATCAATCACAAACAATAAATTCATTGTTCCTGCTTCTTCTACATATTGGTGTGTAGCTGCATCGGTCCAAATGATTTGGTCATAGCCTTCTTGTGCTGCCAACTGAGTTGGGTACAATGAGCCACCGTAGTTACCTGCATTTTTCGAGAAACCAACACCACCGTGAGCAGAACGAATATATTGCGTTTCAACTTTCACACGCAAAGGCTTGCTGTAATAAGCCCCTACTGGACAATTGAAAATCATAAACTTATACGTTTTTGAAGGAGTAACGCCTACGTATTCGTCTGTCGAGAACATAAATGGACGAATATACATTGAACATCCAGGCTTAGCAGGGATCCATGCAGAATCTAGTTTCAACAATGCAGAAAGACCTTCCATGAAGATATCCTCTGGAATTTCTGGCATGCACATACGTACAGCTGACTTGTTCAAACGAGCCCAGTTATCGTGCGGTCTAAACACGAGGATTTCACCTTCAGCATTTTTGTAGGCTTTCATACCTTCAAAAATTGCTTGACCATAATGTAGCGACATCATCGCTGGCGTATAAGAAATAGGACCATAAGGTACAATCTGAGGCGTTTGCCAAGCACCATCTTTGTAATCAACCACCAACATGTGGTCAGCAAACGAGCGTCCAAAAACTAGGTTGTCGAAATCAACCGCATCAATTCTCGATTTCTCAATCTGATGAATTTCGATTTGCACTGTATCTGTCATATTAATATTGCGTTATGCTATTTTCTCAACTAAACTCTGGCTTTCCAAGCCACTTCTGCCACACCGAGTTGTTTGGCCATAAAACGGCAAAGTATAAATAAATAATCGGATAGCCTATTCAAATATCGGATAACCAAGTAATCGGTATCGTTTTCTTCTGCTAATCGTACTACTTGACGTTCGGCTCTTCGGCATACGGTTCTGGCAACATGCCCAAACGATACATGTTGATGCCCACCTGGCAAAATAAAGAATCGCATAGGTTCTAAGTCTTCATTCATGACATCCATTGCTTTTTCCAAAGCTTCGATATCACTCTCGTGCAAATCAGGAATTTGTTTCTTTGTTTGCTCTGGTTCTGAAGCCAATATCGAACCAATGGTAAATAATCTATCTTGGATTTCCTTTAAAAGAGCTTTTTTGTCGGTATTTACTTCAAAATCGCCCAATAACCCAATGTAAGCATTCAGTTCATCAACTGTTCCGTAAGCTTCTATTCGTAATTCAGCTTTCGAAATTCTTGTGCCTCCTACCAACGAAGTTGTCCCTCGGTCACCACTTTTTGTATAAATTTTCATGAAGAACTTAACCGTCAAAGTTTTACAACTAACCTAAATTTTTACCTCTCGAAGCTAATTCATAGCCAATCAATTAGCCCAAATGCTTAATAATACAAAGCTATGTTTTTTTTGAGGATTTTTGCTTATAAAATTGCAAAAAATAATTGTTATAACAACAAAATTTTATTTGGCATAAATCCTTCAAACTCTACCCTATTCCTATTCGTCACCAAACATCCTAATGTGATTAGTCAAGAACTGAAAAAAGTCAATCGAGAATTGTTTTCACAAAATTAGAAAACCTAAGCTTTCTGAAGTAATTTTGCGGTCTGAAAAATGGGGATTTGGTCGCTCAGTCTCATGTCATTGGTTCATAAAACGTAAATCTGACTAAATCACAACCCTACCAACGATAAGAGACAGTCTGAAAAAATGAGTATAGAATTATTTATCTCGAGAACGTGGCGTTATGCCTCTATGTTAGCCTTTGCGCTAATATTGTTGTTTACCTATCGTGGCCTGCCAGATTATACAGCAGTTCACTTCGGGCCAAATGGTAGAGGTGATGGCTTCTTACCCAAAGACGAAATCTTCTATCTCTTCTTAGCCATTTCACTGGTTGTCAATATTTTGCCTATTACCTTGGCAAAAATGATCCTTAAATTACCAGATACTTCTTTTTCTTGGATTCCTAATAAAAAATGGTTAGCCAATCGTAAAGACTTGAATGCTGCCATTGGCAACTGGTTGAACTTTCTACCTGCTTTTATCAATACTTTTTTGATTTTAGTACTCCGTGCTATTTTGACTCTCAACGACGATCGCAGTTTTAATACTAGTTATACTTATTTGCTAGTGGTTGGCGTAGCACTTACATTAGCTTGGTTATTTTATTTGCCTATCAAATTGTTATATACCAATCCAAGTGTAATAGAAGAAGATTAATTTGACAAAGCTAATCGCTCAAATTCCGACATTAAAAGTATCGGTACAAATACTTAATTAACAATACCATGAACGAGCTTTCTATAACAGATATTAAATTATCTGATTATACTTATGAGCTTCCTGATGAAAGAATTGCTAAATTTCCCTTGTCTGAAAGAGACCAGTCTAAGCTACAGGTATATAATCAAGGTGAAATCACGCATACTCAGTTTTATCAAATCGCAGACTATCTTCCAGAAGGTAGTCTGTTGGTTTTTAATAATACCAAAGTTATTCCAGCAAGAATACACTTTCAGAAACCTACGGGAGCTACCATTCAAATTTTCTTATTACATCCCATTGCCCCTACTGCGGTTATTAACTTGGCAATGGAGGTAAGTGATAGCTGTATTTGGGAATGTATGATTGGTAACAAAAAACGTTTTAAGAAAAACGATATTCTTCAGCGTACTCTACAAGTCAATGGTAATGAAGTAGTTGTATCAGCCAAATTAGCCGATGAGGAGCAAAATCATGTCGAGCTCTCTTGGCAAAATTTGAGTAATGATACTCCTATTCTATTCGTAGATTTGATTCAATCATTGGGTGAAATCCCTTTGCCTCCTTACTTGAATCGCGAAACAGAATCATCTGATTATGAAACTTATCAGACTGTTTATAGCGAGAAAAAAGGAGCTGTAGCTGCACCAACCGCAGGATTGCATTTTACAGAACAAGTTTTACAAAAACTTCAGCAAGCTGGTTTTAAACAAGATTTTTTGACACTTCACGTTGGTGCGGGAACTTTCCAACCTATCAAAGTCGAAAATATTGTAGAGCACCGCATGCATAATGAGCAGATTGTTTTTTCTAGAAAAAATCTTCAGAATTTACTCCAACATGAAGGACCGATTATTCCAGTAGGTACCACTTCGATGCGTGCGCTCGAAAGTTTGTATTGGTTTGGGGTAAAATTAGGGAAAGGTGACTCTGATTTTTTGATAGAAAAACTCTATCCATATCATCATACTAAAACACTTCCTAGTCGACAAGAATCATTTGCCACAATCCTCAATTTTATGGAAAGCAATGATATTGAAGAGCTTACAGGAGAAACCGAAATATTTATTTTCCCTGGTTATCATTTCAAGGTTTGTAGAGGAATTGTTACCAATTATCATCAACCTGAAAGTACTTTGGTATTACTTATCGCTGCCCTTATCGGCGAAGATTGGCGTAAAGTATATCAAGAAGCTATGGATAAAGACTATCGCTTTTTAAGTTACGGCGACTCATCGCTGTTGTTGCCGTAAATAGTAAGTTGTAAATAATAGTATCTTATACTAACTGCTTACCAGTCGGCTATCAGCTTTGGGCAAACGAAACAAGATTTTTCATTTGCCCAAAGCTGATAGCCGAAATCCCAAAGCCCTTTTAATACTGATACCACTCTCCCCAATCATTCCGCAGTTTTTGACGGATTTTTTCTTCTGCTGAATTCTGCTGAGGTTCAAAAAGCTTTGTTTTTTCTATTTCTTTAGGAAAAAACTCTTGCTCAGCAAAATTCCCTTTATAGTCATGGGCATATTTGTATCCTTTTCCATAATCTAGTGACTTCATGAGTTTTGTTGGAGCATTTCGCAAATGCAGTGGTACCGGAAGATTACCCGTTTGTCTAACCAATTCTTGAGCCTCACCAATAGCCAAATAAGCCGAATTACTTTTAGGAGAGGTTGCCAAATAAATGACCGCCTCCGACAAGATAATCCTAGATTCGGGCATACCAACCACGCGAATCGCCTGAAAGCATGTGTTAGCCATCAGAAGAGCATTGGGGTTAGCTAATCCAATATCTTCAGCAGCCAAAATAACCAAGCGTCTTGCTATGAATTCTATATCTTCGCCTCCCTCCAACATGCGAGCCAACCAATACACAGCCGCATTAGGGTCTGACCCACGAATAGACTTAATAAATGCCGAGATAATATCATAATGTTGCTCGCCATCTTTGTCATACATCGCAATGTTTTGTTGCAACTTATCTACTACCATTTCATTGGTAATCTTCAGCGATTCTCCAGCCTGCTGGAAATTTGTCACCAATTCAAGGATATTATATAACTTTCGACCATCGCCTCCTGAAAACTGCAAGATAGCATCATACTCTACGATTTCTATATCTCTATTTTTCAAAAAACTATCTTTCAACAAAGCCTGATTTAACATCAAAATCAAATCATCTTTTTCCAAAGATTTTAGTACATATACCTGACAACGAGATAACAAAGCCGAAATTACCTCAAAAGATGGATTTTCGGTGGTAGCACCAATCAGCGTTACCACTCCTTGCTCAACTGCCCCCAGTAAGGAATCCTGCTGTGATTTTGAAAAACGGTGAATCTCATCGATAAATAAAATTGGCGAAGGCGTATCAAAAAACTTCTGTTTTTTGGCAGAATCTATAGTTTCGCGAATATCCTTTACCCCCGCACTAATGGCAGAAAGTGTATGAAAAGGGCGTTTCAACGTTTTGGCAATGATACTAGCCAAAGTAGTTTTGCCAACCCCAGGAGGTCCCCACAAAATAAAGGAAGGAATACGACCAGCCTCAACAGCTCTGCGCAAAACAGCTTTTTCTCCAACCAAATGGTCTTGACCCACATAATCATCAAGCGTCTGCGGACGCATCCTTTCGGCTAATGGTTGCATGATTTCTATCTTTTTTATTCAAATAAAACATTCTCAGCTTCAAAATAAATCCAAAACAAATTGTTTATCAAAAAAAATAGCCTAATTTTGTAACCATTGTATAAGGTTAAACAAGGTGGTTATGGATGATTTTTTAACACTAAATGAGGCGGCTGAAATATTAGGCAAAAGTAAAGAAACTTTGAGAAGATGGGATAGAGAAGGTAAACTTCAAGCCGTACGCGAACCAATGAGCAACTATCGTGTGTATTCTCGAGAGCAATTAAATATTTTTAATGATTTTATCAAATCAAAAGAAGATAAAGAAATTTCCAACTACGAAAAACCTTTATATCCCTATTCTGTAATAGAGCTTTTTGCGGGTGCAGGTGGATTAGCTATTGGCCTCGAACAGGCTGGTATAGAGTGTACTGCTTTGAATGAAATTGATAAATGGGCTTGTGAAACATTAAGACGTAACAGACCGCACTGGAACGTGCTAGAAGGAGATATAAAAAGCTTTAATTTTTCAGAATATCACAACCAAGTCGATTTGGTCACAGGAGGATTTCCCTGTCAAGCTTTCAGTTATGCAGGCAAGAAACTGGGTCTTGATGATGCCAGAGGAACATTGTTCTACGAGTTTGCCAGAGCTGTACAAGAAATCAATCCATTGATTTGTGTAGGTGAAAATGTACGAGGGTTGCTAAGCCATGAGAATGGAAAAACGCTTCAAGGCATGATTTCCATTTTGAATGAAATTGGCTACAATGTCGTTCCTATCCAAGTATTAAAAGCTGTCAATTATAAAGTTCCTCAAAAACGTGAGCGACTTATATTAGTTGGAATCAGAAAGGATATAGATATTCCATTTGAATATCCCAAACCTTATAAAAAAATATACAACCTTTCAGATGCTTTAAAAAAGGGTGAGCTTTTTGACACTGATGTACCTGAATCAGATGGTGCAAAATATCCAAAATCTAAAAAAGTTGTCTTAGACCTTGTGCCTCCTAAAGGCTATTGGCGTGATTTGCCTTTGGATGTTCAAAAGAGTTATATGGGTAAAAGTTTTTATTTGGGTGGTGGTAAAACAGGAATGGCTCGTAGAATTGGCTGGGACGAACCTAGTCTCACACTGACTTGCTCTCCTGCTCAAAAACAAACAGAGCGCTGTCATCCAGAAGAAACTCGTCCATTCACCGTACGTGAATATGCTAGAATCCAGACATTTCCAGACGACTGGAAATTTGCAGGTTCTACCTCTCAACAGTACAAGCAAATAGGTAACGCTGTACCTGTCAATCTTGGTCGAGAGGTAGGGTATTCAATTGTGAAGTTTTTAAATCAGTATTACAGTTTATCAAAACCTAAATAATACTGGTAATTTTCATAAGTAATTTCATTAAGGATGGTTCGACCAGATTTGTCTGAACCATCCTTAATTTCATTTAATGCAGAGTTTTGCTTTTTCTCTGACTCTTCAACCCGAATACTTTTCAGATAATCCTCTATCACTTTTGGTAAAACGCTATACAATTGAAATAGTGCATTATCAACTCCAGTAAGTAGTCGATAAAATTGGTCTCCTGATATTTTATAAACCCTACTATGACTATATTCTTTACCATTAATGATACTAACCCACTTTTCACAAAAACTTTGTGTAGCTAGTATTTGTACCCAATAACACTTGGCTTGTTTATTGTCATCAGCATATCGTTTCAACTTTTGAAATAGACTTTCAGCAGCACTACTATTCATCGTATTGTGCTTATTTTTAATATCTGCAAATAGTGTATTGTCTATAGCTTTAATATCAAAACCACTCAAATTGCCTTTTTCATAGCCTACTATTCCTCCTAATATTTCCTCATGAAAGGTTCCAATTGAATTATTAATTGATTTGTCTACTTGACGTAAAATCTCAGCCTGAATTAATGCTTCCTCATCCATATTATTGAATTTCACATCAAAAACCATTTTAAAGGCATCAATTTTATTACTGTAGAATTTCTTTTTATTAATATCATTTTTTGCCTTTTGATAGGATTGATAAAGATTAGCAACACAATTCAATAAGTGCTCGTCGCTAATAAATGATAAATAGGTATTTGCCATAGATATTATGTTAAAATTTTCGGTCAAAAATAGAATTTATTCATAACAAAGCCTCCTATTTTCAGAAAAACTCCTGAGAATAGAAGGCTTATTGTTCAAAAGATACTAATCTTCTGCCTTTTCACGACCGTCGGCCATTCGTACAATTTTGGGACTAAACTGCGCTAGTACTTGTACTAAATCAGTTTGAGCATCCATTACTTTTCGAATATCCTTATACGCTTGTGGAGCTTCATCTAAGTCGGCACCAATGAGCTGGACTTGTGCTTTTTTTAATTCTGCCTGCAAATCATCTTTTGTCAGCATACCCAATGCTTTGGTTCTTGACATTTTACGACCTGCGCCATGCGAAGCAGAATTTAATCCCTCTGATGTACCTTTTCCTCGAATCACATAGCCAGGCTGAGTCATCGAGGCAGGAATAATCCCTAAATCTTGGCTACCAGCGGGCGTAGCTCCTTTTCGGTGCACAATTACTGGAGTTCCATCAGCAAGACGCTCTTCCCATGCAAAATTATGGTGGTTCTCGATTCGCTTCAGTGGGTTTTGATTGAGGGCAGCAGCAATTTTATGATGAATCTCATGGTGATTGGCTGAGGCATAATCTCCCGCTAAATTCATAGATAACCAATATTCTTGCCCTTCTTCGCTATTCATATCTAACCATGCCAAATGTTTAGCCTCCTTAGGAAGTCTAGTTTTTTCCATCGCTATTTTTGAATAATGATTGGCAATAGCACCACCAAATCCTCTTGACCCCGAATGTGACAATAAGGTAAGGTATTTTCCTACAGGCAAATCCATTAATTCGTCTTGCTCTAAAACCTCTAAAACACCCCATTCAACAAAATGATTACCCGTTCCTGAAGTTCCTAATTGTCGATAAGCTTTATCTTTTAAGTCTCGAATTAACTTTGTTGCAGTCCATTCCGAGCGGTCAAAAAGTGTATCATCATATTTTTGCTTCGACTCTGAACCCATCCCAAAGAAGCTATGGTATTCAAGCATTTTTTTCAACAATTTATCTTCTCGTTGAATCATCGACACAGGTAAATCAAATACGCTCATACACATACGGCAGGCAATATCCACCCCTACAGCATACGGAATCACGGTATTTGCTGTCGTTGCCAAAACTCCGCCAATAGGCAATCCATATCCTTGATGTGCATCGGGCATCAGTGCTCCAGCTATTGAAATTGGTAATTTCATCGCTGTTTGCATTTGGTCCAAGGCGCCTTGCTCTATGTAATTTCCTCCGTAAATTCGGTAGGATAATGCTTCTTCTCTTAGGTCAAAATAGTTTTCTGACTGACGACCCGTTTTAGGTAATTCATATTTAGGTTTGTTTTTTTCTGCCTCCAACAAGGATTGTCCGTATTCTGATAAAACAAGCTCTTGACCTATTTCTTTCAAATGCTTGGTGTAGAGCGCCAAATTGGTCAGTTTGTTTTTAGAAAAACTAAACTTCTTTGGCGAATCTATCATTTGAGCAAACAATAACAATATATGAGATTTGGGATAAACCCCATTATTTAACAAACCATTGGCTACCCTCAAGAATTTTGGGTAGGCTTCTTCATGATGTACACCCAATTGTTGTAAGTCTTCTTGGGTAATGATTACTGTTTCCATTTTTTTAGAATTTGTATAATTGTTTTGTAAGAGATGTAGAACTATTTAAAGGGAAATAAAGAGGTAACAAGCAAAAAGCGATTTGTGCTATCATTCAACATAAGTTATTGAAATGAAGGATTCGAACCTCAGCACACTGCCAACGAAGTAACGCTTTTTTACGACACTCTTTAAAATCTTAAAAAACCAGAGGCAATGAGCAAAGAACGATGATAAAAGGAGTCGATTACATTCGAAGTATCGCTCTTTTACGGCACTCTGGTTTTTTTTGTAAAAGCAATAGGCAGGTCGAGAACGGGGCATTGCAAGCTGGAGTCGAACCAGATGACCTCATTGTATTACTCAATCACACCATTCCTCCCCTATATTGGAGCGAAGTATCTCAACCTTACGGCATTTTACAAAATCTTCAGTATGATATCCTTATTCTTAGAACTTAATACATAGGTACTTTACAAATCTATTCCTTGAATAAAATCTACAATACCTTGTCCATTTTCTAGGGCATCGAGTACTTCAAAAATTTTATCTGACCAGCCCGCCAACAAATACACATCTCCTGATTCTACTCTCATGGGACTTTGACCATAACCAGCTAAATCAAAAAGATATAACTTTGCTTTCGGAAATTTCCTTTTATAGTTTTGCCAAGCCGTTTTAATGCTGTTCGCATCTCTATTTTGGCTATTCCATAACTGTGTATCCGTAAAAATCATCACTTTATCAGCTTGATATTCACGCTTTAACAAATCTTCAATCACCAAATGTGCATTTGTTGAATATCCCACCTCTCCTTCACGTTGATGAAATGCTGCGACATTCGATAAAATACTTTTACTCGGCATTTGAATCACTTTCCAAGTATCTCCAAACATCCCCATAACTACATTTTTACAACGGTTTTGCAAGAGCATTGCCAATAACAAACCTATATCATAATACATCAGACTACTTTTTGCAGATAATTTTTGTTGCATCGAGCCTGACACATCACAAGCCAAAACAACTTTGGTATCGTTATCAAAACCCTTGATGTTTTGAGCGCTTAATAGCATCGCTTTTTCTAAAGCATCAATAACCCTAGTCACTCTACCATCGGTTATATTACTCAATTCTCGATAGGCAGACCAATATCGAAAAGGTAGCTGTTTGGCAGTTCTGACGGCATTTTCTTCAGATAAATAAGATAAAACCATATCCAAACATTCATCCGAAATATTACTTTCCAGCATATTTCTAAGATTTCTCAGCAAAGCCATATACCCTACTTTCTTGCTCAGAATCAGCTCTTCCCATTTAGCTCTGAAGGCTTTATTTTTTGCCTTTTCACTTCCAAAATGAAGCTGTCCAAGTGCAGAAAGTTCTGTCTCCCAAGTATATGCTGTAGACAAGGTATTCTGAGTGATTTTATCAAAAACAACTTGTTGAGCTAAGTCCTTAGGTTTCGGATGCACCAAAAACAAGGCATCTCTTAATTTTACCTCCGTATTTTGATTATACTTGGCAAACTGGTATTCATCAAAACGATTAAATGCTTTTGCCAAACCTTTTTGAATCTGTTTTGAAAGTCGATTGAGTCGCTTTGTTCCTGTCCTTTTGTTGGTTTGCTGATAATAAGCCAGAGTCTCAGTGATCTCATCTGGTCGCAAAACTATTTGCTCAATAGCTTTTCCAACCCAAGCTCCTGCATCCGCTTTTTTGGCTAACTCTACCGAAAGCACAATTGGCACAGAACGCAAGTTCATCGAGCGACGAGCATACACTGCCAGTTTAGCACAATATTCTGGTGACACTTTTTCAATCAATTGCTGTAGGCGTATTAATCTTTCTTCTGCTTTTTCATAGAAACTGTCATGAAGCAGGCTTGTCACCGTAGCACTATATAATTCCATTTCTGGACTCAACTGATACGAAGGTGCTCCTTCATAATTTTTGAGAATAGTATTGGGCTTCTTTAAGAAATTGAATTTCATGACATTAGGTTGTTTTAAATTTCTAATACAAAATTGCAGTGTATCTACGCAGTCTTTTTGCGTAGTTCTATTTATTTTTACTTTTTTGTAAAAAATATTTCAAAAACTCATAAAAAGTGTGCTTTAAATATGCCAACTAATAGAAATGCTCTCATTCGCTACAAAACAATCGATGCTTGTTTACAGAATCGTCAGCGAAAATGGACTTTAGAAGATTTAATAGAAAAGGTATCTGATGCACTCTATGAGTATGAAGGAATAGATAAAGGAATCAGCTTGCGTACTATTCAAGCAGATATTCAAGTCATGCGCAGTGACAAATTAGGATATGAAGCACCGATAATCGTTGTTGATAAAAAATATTATACCTATGCTGACCCCAATTTTAGTATTACAAAATCACCAATTACCCAAACAGACCTTATTCAAATGAATGAGGCGTTATCATTATTAAAGCAATTCAAAGGTTTTTCGCATTTTGATCAATTGAGCGAGGTAGTCAATAAGTTAGAAGAACATGTTTATAGTGCACAAGAAAAGCGAAGTTCAATTATTGATTTTGAAAAAAATGAAAACCTGAAGGGACTTTCTTATTTAGACTATCTTTATCATGCTATTTTAGCCAAAAAAGCACTTATCATAACTTACAAATCATTCAAAGCACGGCAAGAAGGAGTTTTTGTATTCCACGGATGGTGGTTAAAAGAATTTAAAAACCGTTGGTTTCTAGTAGGAAAAAGGAAGGAACAGGAAAGCGTTTTACACCTTGCTTTGGACAGAATACAAGAAGTTCACGTCTCTGAAGACATTCCTTACCTACCAAATGATGTCATTGTTCAAGAAGAATTCTATAAAAATACCATTGGAGTTACGGTAAATAATCTTCGTCCACAACAAATAGTATTAACGTTTACCCCTTTGCATGCCCCTTATGTAATTACGAAACCTTTACATCATTCACAAAAAGTTATCGAGGAAAATGAAAGAGGACTCACCATTGAATTAGCATTACAAATCAATTTTGAGTTAGAAAAAGAAATTTTAGGATTCGGTGATGGAGTTGAAGTTTTAGCTCCTCTAAAGCTAAGAAAGGTAATTCAAGGTAGATTAAATCGTGCTTTAAAGTATTATCAATCATAAAGAACAACATGATTTCTAGCCTTATTCCAACCTGTTAGAGCATAAGAATATATAATCTGCTGATTTCTAGCAAAATACATAAGCCACTCTTTCGGAGTGGCTTATGTATTTGTTAATATTTTGGAGCTTTTTTACTTTTCAGTATTGATCGGGGCGCGCAGCCTGCAATATCTTCAACGGGACTGAGCCTTGTAAAACAAAAAAGCCACTCTTTTGGAGTGGCTTCTGTCTTTGTAATATTTTGGAGCTTTTTTACTTTCCCGCATTGATCGGGGCGCGCAGCCTGCAATATCATCAACGGGACTGAGCCTTGAAAAACAAAAAAGCCACTCTTTCGGAGTGGCTTGTGTTTGTTATAATATTTTGGAGCTTTTTTACTTTCCCGCATTTGATTGCAGTATCATCAACGGTACTGGGCTTAACTGCTCTGTTCGAGATGGGAAGAGGTGAACACCAGTCCTATCGGCTCCATAAA